>DAOLDD010000004.1:66359-158476 GCA_035327585.1 Kiritimatiellia bacterium
GCCGTCGTCGGGCGGCGGGACGAACTTCACGATGACGGTGACGAACAGCGCGGCGTTGGCATGGCTCTGGCAGACAAACGTGCAATTCACGCGCGCCGCCGGACTCGGCGGCGGGGTGAGCGGCGATGGGTCCGGTTATTATCCGATCGGTTCGACCGTCAACCTGACCGCGACGCCGGAAGCGGGCTATACTTTCCATCAATGGAATGGCGCGGTGCCGGCCGGCCAGGTATCGGACAACCCACTCTCCTTGACGCTTGATCGTACCCGCAGCATTACCGCCTCGTTCCACCGCGATGTGGGACGTTTCACATCCATCACCCTCGACGGATCCCTCGGCGACTGGCAGGCGGGCGACGAGTTTTACAGCGACGCGGATATCATCGATGGTGAGCCATTAAACTCGACGTATTCCGCGGTCTACGTCGCCAACGATTCCCAGTACTTGTATGTGGGCCTGCAACTCAAGGCGCCCAGTTCGATCCTCTCAAACTGGATGCACAGCCTGTATATCGACACCGACCTGAACCCCGCCACCGGCTTCAACGCGGGGTGGATGAGCGGCGGGTACGACCGCCTCGTGCAATACGGCGGCGGCGGCGGGACCTACAGCATCTATACCTTCACGGGCAGCGGGCAGGCGGAGTGGTCCTGGGCCTTCACGGACACGATCGGCTACGCCTACAACGGGGACGTGATTGAGTGGGCGATTCCGCGATCCGCGCTGGGCGGCGGCACGGAGGTGCGACTGACGTTCCTGACGGAAGGCGGTTCCGTCACCGTGGCGACGTGGGCCTATCACACCGAGGCGCAGTCCCGCACCTATGCCTTCGCCACGCCGGACGGTTGCGTGCCCGGCCTGGCGCCGCGCATCAATCCCGTTGGGAACCAGACGGTCCTGCTTGGCGATACGCTGTCGTTCACCGTGACGGCGCATGACCCCTCGTGCGTTGCGCCGCTGCTAACCATTACAGGCAAGCCGTCCGCGGCCTCCTTCACGCCGTCCGTGTCGTCGACGAACCGCCTGGGCGCCTTCAGTTGGACGCCTGGCGGCGGCGACGTGGGCACGCATCTCGTCCGCTTCATCGCCGCGGACGACGAGGGCAACACGACGTCGCGGCTCATTCGCATCTACGTCGGCAACACGGGCGAGCCGACCAACAGCGCGGGCGTTCCGCATTCGCAGACCAACTGGGCCGTGGAGATCGCATCGCTCGCGGATGGCGGTGGGAATGGCGTGGTGGAGTGGAGTGCGACCGAAGGCATACCCTACGACCTCTACTACAGCGACAGCGATCCATCGGGCGCCATGACGTGGGTGTTCCATGCGCGGGTGCTGGCGACGGACAGCGAGATGTTCCACGCGATGCCCGAGGACGACCGCCGCTATTTCTCCGTCGTGCCCGCCGGGGAAACGCCGGACGGCAACGGCATTTGGGGCGTGATCAAACCGACGCTGCCGGGCGGATACTCGATGTACAGCGCGCCGCTTGACCTGGACGACCTGACGGTTCAGGGCGCATTCGGCGACGCGCTCAAAGACGGGCTGGCGAATGGATCGCAACTGCTTTTCCTCGAGCCGGGCGGCAACTGGACCATCATTACGCTCGCGGGCGGCAATTGGGACCAGCCCTACACGGTGGCCGAGGGGCAGGGCTTCTTCGTCGTCAACGCCGGCGCGCCCTATGCGCCGCGCTTCGCGGGACCGGTCGGGAACTCCGGCGGCGCAACGCTGGATATCAACCCGGCGGCGAGCCCGACCGCCGGACGCTGGAACATCATCGGCCTGCAACAGGGCCGGAACCGCGGCTTTGCCCAGATTTTTGCCACGGGTAATTTCACGGGAACGCCGACCGCAAACTGGAACCAGAACTTCGCGGATATGATCGCGATTGATATCGGCGGCGGCGTCTTCCAGCGCGCCTTCCGCGCGGGTGACGGCACATGGCGGCTGGCGAGCAATCCGGGCGCGTCGCCGGCGTGGACGCTCACGCCCGGCGCCGCCGTGTATTATTTCCGGTACGGGGACGGTCCGTTGAGCATCGATTTCTAGGGGTGATCGTGAATGCGGAAATGACCATACATCAGGGGGCGGCGCGGGTGCTGGCGCTGGCGCTGGCCGCATTGTCACTGTCGTCCGGCGCGGCGTCCGGGGCGACGGTCGTGCTTCATCAGGAGTTGTTCGACGCGGACCCAGGCGGCACGTACGCGGTGCTGGCCGGCAGCGCATTCAGTGGATTGGACGGCTTTGCGGGCGGGGTGGGCAATACGGTCGTGGATTTGAGCGCCTTGGTTGGCGCCACCGGGGGCGGTTCGCCCAGCGGCGCCGGATCGTTTGAAGGCAGTTTTGCCGCGCAGGGGGTACCAAGTCCGGAGACGGGCACGCTGCGGATCACGGATCCCGGCTTCCTCACCGATTACGCCAGCGCGTATTCCGGCTACTCAACCTATTTTCTTGGCTTTGCCTTCTATGCCAGCGTGCTGCCCGCGGACATGATGATGATCATCGGCAACGACAATTTCACATACGTATACAACGTCGCGCCCCAAATTACCTCGGCCGGCGCGTGGAACGATGTCTTCATCGACTTCAGCTCGGGCTGGCTGGGTTCGGGGTCCTCCATTCCGAATCCGCTGGCTGGCATGACGTACATCGATCTTACCTGGAGCCGCAGCGGCACCGGCGCGCAGCAATTTCTTTTTGACGATTTCACCCTGTTCGGCAGCGATGCGCCGCCGCCGGTCGGCTCCGCTGTTCCAGAACCCGGCACCGGACTGTTGATGTTCGGCGTGATGGTGGTTTACGCGCTTCGGCGCATGTATGTGCCGGGAGCCCATGCCTTGGGGTGAGACGGATCGATGAATCCGCGGATCGCAGTCGCCCTGCTTCTCCCGCTTGCGCCGGTCTGGGCGGCGTCGCCCCACACGGAGACGTTTGAAGGCGGGTTGGCGGGCTGGCGCGCCCGTGACCATTTCATGACCGTCACGAACGCGGCGGGAATGGGCAATCCCGGCGCGGCCCTGCGCGGTGGGTTCGCGGCCAGTTTCTTACCGCTCCAGGATGCCTTCGTCGCGACCGGCGCCCTCGCCAGCGCGGCTTTTACGGGCGACTATATCGCCGCGGGCGCCGAATTGCTTGGTTTCGATATGCGACTCCAGGCTTCGGGCGGCGCACCGGTCGCGCAGCCGGTTCGCGTGCGCCTCTACAGTGGCAGCAACTGTTTCGAACGCCTCTGGGTGGGCGGCCTTGCGAGCACCGGCGTGTGGTACCGCTTTCGCGTGCCGCTGCTGGATCCCGCGTCCGGCGGCTGGACCAATGTCGTTGGCGCCTACCATCAATTTTCCGAAGTGCTTTCGAACGTGACCCGCGTGGAATTTGCCGTGGTGTCGGACACCTCCTCGGCGCTGGACTATCTGCTCGACAACATATTCCTCTCCCGCCTGCATCGGGCGGAGTTCGTCGGCGCGGGCGCGGAGTACCCGCTGGTGGTCTGGAGCGAGCTTCGCGAAGGCGATCGGTACCGGGTGGAGTGGACCGACGATCCGGCGGGCGTCTGGACGCCCGCGGCCGGATTTACCGCCTCGGTGAGCACCGTCGAATGGACTTTGGAGGGAAGCAACGGAGTGTCCGCGGTGTTCCAGCGTCTGCGGTTGGAATAGAACCGCCGCGTGCAAATCCGCCAAATTCGTTCTTGCGCCGGGGGGTTCGCAGGCGTCTATTCGCGGGCTGGGAAGCAGCCCTGACTGCGCCCGCCGTCCGTGAAAGAAACCCGCATCGAACCGAAATTGGCAACCGTCCTCCGCGAAGGTTATTCGTGGTCGCTCTTCAGTCGCGACCTGGTGGCGGGGATCCTGGTCGGCATCGTCGCGCTGCCGCTGTCGATCGCGCTGGCGATCGCGTCCGGGGTGAAGCCGGAGCAGGGGTTGTTCACGGCGGTGATCGCGGGGTTCCTGATTTCCGCGCTGAGCGGGAGCCGCGTGCAGATCGGCGGGCCGACCGGCGCGTTCATTGTTCTGGTGTACAACACGATGCACCAGTTCGGCTACGGCGGGCTCGCGGTGGCGACGATGCTGGCGGGCGTGCTGCTGCTGGTGATGGGGCTCATGCGCTTCGGCGCGGTGATCAAGTTCATCCCGTATCCGCTGACGGTGGGGTTCACGTGCGGAATCGCGATCCTCATCGCGGTGACGCAGGTGCGCGATCTGCTGGGATTGGAGATGCCCGCGCCGCCCGCGGAGTTCATCGAGAAGCTCGTCGCTTATGCCGAGCACCTCGGCAGCATCAACCCGCACGCCTGCGGGCTGGCGGCGCTGGCCTTCGCAATCATCCTGCTGTGGCCGCGCGTGACGCGGCGCGTGCCGGGCTCGCTCGTGGCGATCCTCGTGCTGACGCCGCTGGCCGCGTGGCTCCAGTGGCCGGTGGAGACGATTGGCAGCCGGTTTGGCAGCGTACCGACGATGCTGCCCGCGCCCGCGCTGCCGGACATCGACTGGGCGCAGCTTCCGAAACTCTTCCAGCCGGCGCTGGCGATTGCGTTGCTCGGCGGGATTGAATCGCTGTTGTCGGCGGTGGTGGCGGACGGCATGACGGGGCGGCGGCATCGCTCGAATACGGAGCTGGTCGCGCAGGGCGTCGCGAACATCGCGTCGCCGCTGTTCGGCGGCATCCCCGCGACGGGCGCGATCGCGCGCACGGCGACGAACATCCGGAACGGCGGGCAGACGCCCATCGCCGGCATGATCCACGCGGTGACGCTGCTGGCGATCATGATGGCGTTCGGGCGCTGGGCTGTGTTGATCCCGATGCCGATTCTCGCGGCGATCCTGCTGAAGGTCGCGTTCGACATGGGCGAGTGGCACCTGCTGTGGCGGTTGCTGCGCGCGCAGCGGGGCGACGTGCTGGTGATGGTGTCGACGTTCCTGCTGACGATCTTCGTCGACCTTGCGATCGCGATCCAATCCGGCGTCGTGCTCGCGGCGTTCCTGTTCATGTACCGGATGGCCGAGTCCACGCAGGTCGGATTCGTGACGGATACGCTGAGCGAGGATGAGGAGTCGGGCGACCCGAACGCGATCCAGCGGCGCACGGTGCCGGCGGGCGTCGAGGTGTTTGAGATTTACGGCCCGTTTTTCTTTGGCGCGGCGGACCGCTTCAAGGACGAGATGCGGCGCATCGAGAAGCCACCGAAGGTGTTGATCTTGCGCATGCGGCATGTGCCGACGATCGACGCGACCGGCATGCAGGCGTTGGAGGATCTGTTCAAGAAGTGCCGGAAGCAAGGCACCGCGCTCCTCCTGTCCGGCGTGCAGGCCCAGCCGTGGGAGCAGTTGGAAAGCAGCGGACTCTATCGTCGCCTCGGCCCGCTGAACGTGCACGACCATATCGACCGCGCGCTGGACCGCGCGCGGGAACTGGTGGCGCCGTCCGCAGTCCCCCGGTGATGTCGTCCGGCCCCAACGTGGCCGGCTACAGGGGGGGTGGCCCCGTTCTCGATCGTTCTGTCCTGAATCTCTGTAGCGACGGCATTGCATGCCGTCTGATTCAGACCGACGGGATACAATCCCGTCGCTACAACCAACAGGCCTGAACGTTTTCGAACCACTCCAGCTCTTCAGGAGGGGGCCTGCGTGGACGGCGCGGAAATGCCTTCGGGTCGCCGAATCGCACCTCGCGATTGCCGGAGCATGCGGAGGGCGGCGAGGTGGCCGGCGACGAGGCCGCCGAGAAAGATCGGCCAGTTGAAGCGCAGGGGGACGTAGGTGTGGAAGGCGCGGGTGGCGGCTTCGGTGTGTAGGGCGCGGTCGGGTTCCGCGGCGACGACGCGGGCGACCAACTGAAGCGGCTCCTCCATGAAGGTCCACAGGACCAGCGCGGCGCTCGCGGCGATCCACAGGACATCGGCGCGCCGCATCCGCAGGCCCGAATCGGCGAGGCGCCAGCTTGCCGCGCCGACTGCGCACATCGCGGTGCAATACAACACGGGGGCGAGCACGGGCCCGACCCAGGGCAGCGGGATGAGAAAGAGAATGTCCCACTCCAGCCACGAGGCCGGCCAGTCGAGCGCGACCTTGAGCGCGGCGTAGTAGGCAATATCCCAAATGGCGAAGCTCCACAGGAAGAGCGCGAATTGTCGGAGGAAACCGCGCGCGGCCAGGGCCGCGAGTCCGCCGAGCATCAGCAGCGTGCACGCCTCGCGCGCCAGCTCCGCGAGGTAGATTGCGCGCGGCATCGGCGCGAGGGGAAACGTGAAACCGTCCGGATAGTACAGCGCGCGGAGATAGATCACGACGATCCCCTCCAGCGCGCCCATGGCGACGCCGAACACCAACAGCGCCGCCCACCAGCGTATGCGCGTGCCCGCGTTCATGCGCAGAGCGTAGCGCACCGGTGGGGCGGAGGAAAGCGGGAGCGATTCAGATTATTCCACCCTAAATCTTCGGCGCTTCGCCGTCGGGGTCGGGGCCTTCGGCTTGTTCGGGCTTGGGGCCGGGCCATTCGTTGACCACGGTGCCTTTCCAGAGCGGCGTCTTGGAGAGGTAGGCGGAGCGGCCGATCATGTGGGCCGCGACGGGGGCGGTGATGAGGAAGAACACCATGATGAGGATGGAGCGCGTGACGATGCCCAGCTCGCCGAAATACAGCGCGACGGCCACCATGACGCCGATCACGCCCACGGTGCCGACCTTCGTGGCGGCGTGCATCCGGGTGTAGAGATCGGGCATGCGGATCACGCCGACCGCGGCGAGCAGCATGAACAGGCTGCCGCCGACCATGGCGAACAGGATCAACGCGTCCTTCATGGCGGACCTCCGCGGCGAATGTACAGGGCGAGGGCGACGGTGCCGAGAAACGCGAGCAGCGCGAGGGCGATGCCGGCGGACAGGAAAACCGCCTGCCCGGTGACGATGGCGTAGAGGGCGATGATGCCGACGGCGAGCGTGGTGAGCAGGTCGATGGCGATCACGCGGTCGGGCAGGGTCGGCCCGCGCAATACGCGATAGAGCGCGAGCAGCATGGCGAGGGAGAGCACCGCCATCATCACGAGCGCCACGTCGGGAATCATCTCCTTCATGCAGACCCCCCCGGTGGAGGGCGGCGCGCCGTCGCCGCCGGATGAAGGCCCGCGGCGCTGACGGCGCAGCGCCCTCCAGGCATCGAAGCGGGCGAAATGGCGGTCATCGGATCAACTCCAGCAGGCGGCGCTCCAGGCCGTCCTTGATGTCGCGGCGGATGGCCTCGGGATCCTCGGCGAACATGGCGTGGATGTAGAGCGTGCTCCGGTCCGGCGAGACGTCGAGGCTGAGGGTGCCGGGCGTGAGGGTGATGAGGTTCGCGACGAGCGTGATTTCCAAATCCGTTTTCGCGGAGAGCGGGATGGCGAGGATGCCGGGGCGATTGTAATGCGTGGGCGTGATGACGTCCCACGCGACGCGCGCGCTGGAGACGATCATTTCCTTCAGGAAATAAACGATAAAGCCAATGGTGCGCGGAAATTTGGAATAGTACGCGCTGTCGCCCATGAGCGGCTTGAGCAGCAGCAGGCTGATGTAGCCGAAGAGGAAGCCGACGACGAGGTTGGCGAGGGAGAACGTGCCGGTCATCGCGGCCCAGATGATCGCGAGCATGAAATTGGAGAAGAGCATCATCATGGCGCGGCGCCCTCCCCGAGGACGGCCCGGATATAGGCGGCGGGATCAAGCACCTGGTGCGCCGCCTCCGTCGCGAGGTCAAACAGCGGTCCGGCGGAAAGGCCGATCACGACGGTGCAGGCGGCGAGCAGCGCGATGGGCGCGACAAGGCGGTTCCACCGCGCACCGGTGACGTCCGGCGCGTCCACCGCGCCCGCGGGCGCGGCTTTCCAGAACACCTCGCCCCAAATCTTGGTCATGGAAAACAGCGTGAGCAGGCTGACACCGAGCGCGGTGGCGACGAGCGGATACGCGCCGGCCTCGATGCCCGCGACGATCAATGTGAGCTTCGCGAAGAAACCCGAGAGCGGCGGAATGCCCGCGAGGGAGAAGGCGGGGACGAGGAAGAGGATCGCGAGCCAGGGGCGCGCGGTGTAGAAGCCGCCGAGGTCCTTGAGTTCACCGGTCCCGCGCAGGTAGTGCACCACGCCCGCGACGAGGAACAGGTTCGTCTTCACGAGGATGTGGTGCATGATGTAGAAGATCGCGCCGGCGATGGCGAGCGGCGTGAACAGCGCGAGCCCCATGATCATGTAGCCGATCTGGCTGACGATGTGGAACGAGAGGATGCGCCGGAACTCATGCTGCGCGGCGGCGCCGAGCACGCCGGTGACCATCGTGAACGCGGCGAGCCAGATCATCATCGGCTGCGTGAAGTCCTCCTCCAGCGGGAAGATCAGCGTGAACACACGGATCATCGCGTAGACGCCGACCTTTGTGAGCAGGCCCGCGAAGAGCGCGGAGACGGCGGGTGGCGGGGTGTGGTAGGACGCGGGCAGCCAGAAGAAGAGCGGGAAGATGCCGGCCTTGATGCCGAAGGCGGTGAGAAAGAGGATGGCCATCACGGTGGTGAGCCCGTGTTCTTTTTCCGCGCCGATTTTCACCGCGAGGTCCGCCATGTTGAGCGTGCCGACCGCGCCGTAGAGCAGGCCCGCGGCGGCGAGAAACAGCGCGGAGGAGAGGAAGTTCAGCGCGACATATTTCACCGCGCCCTCGATCTGCGGCTTTTCGCCGCCCAGCGCGAGCAGGACGAACGACGCCATCAGCATGACCTCGAACCAGACGTAGAGGTTGAAGATGTCGCCGGTGAGGAAGGCGCCGTTCACGCCCATCAGCAATACGAGCAGCAGCGGATAGTAGCCGTGCCGCTCGCGCGCGGTCTCGGCGGCGCCGACGGAATAGACCGTCACCGCGAAACCCGTCACCGAGGCGAGCACCACCATGATCGCGCCGAGCAGGTCGGCGACGAGCGAGATGCCGAACGGGGCCGGCCAGTTGCCCGCCTGGATCGCGTGGATGCCCTCCGCGCGCACGCGCAGCAGCAGCAGCACGGAGAGGACGGTGAGCAGGGCGGTGCCGCCGACGGCGATGACGCGCTGGGCGCGCGGCGACCGGGCGGCGAACAGCGCGAGGATCGCCAGGAACAGGGGCAGGAGGATGGGCGCGACGAGCAGGGTGTTCATGTGTCCGTGCTCCGCAAGTCGTGCAGGTCGTCGGTGCCCGTGGTCTGGTACGCGCGCAGGAAGAGGATCAACGCGAACGCAAGCACGGCGAAGCTGATGACGATGGCGGTGAGAATGAGCGCCTGCGGCAGCGGGTCGGCGTGCAGCGCGGCGGGTACGTCCGCGTCTTCGGCGATCAGCGGCGGGTTGCCCCGGGTCAGGCCGCCCGCCGTGAAGATGAGCAGGTTCGCGCCGTGCGAAAGCAGGGCGAGGCCGAGGAGGAACTTCACCATGTTGCGGCGTTGCATCAGGTAAATGCCCGCCGCGTAGAGGACGCCGACCAGGATGGCCATGAGAATTTCCATGGTCAGCCCTCCTCCTCCGCGAGGGCGAAAATAATCGCGGTGGTCACGCCGAGCACAACGAGGTAGACGCCGATGTCAAAGAGCACCGGGGTGCCGACCTTGATGACGTCGAAGCCGGGCGCGCTGAAACTGGTCCAGCGCGAGGTGAGATAGGGTGCGCCGCCCAACGCGCCGCCCAGCCCGGAGAGCAGCGAGCAGAACAGGCCGATCGCCGCGACCTGCAGGGGCGGGAGCCGGAGCAGCTTGCGCGCGGACGAGACGTCGAACGCGAGCGCGAAGAGCGCGAGGCCGGACGCCGCGGCGAGGCCGCCGACGAAGCCGCCGCCCGGATAGTTGTGGCCCGCGAGCAACAGGTAGATCGAGAAGAGCAACAGCAGCGGCACCACGTAGCGCGTGGCGGTGCGCAGGATGAGCGAACTCATGAGGCGCCGTCCTTTCCGCGCAGGCGCAATTTCAGGAGGGAGACGACGCCAATGCCGGCGACGACGAGCACGGTGATTTCACCCAGCGTATCGAGCGCGCGGAAGTCGACGAGGATCACGTTGACGATGTTCTTGCCGTACGCGCTGGTCCAGCTGTGTTCGGAGAAATAGCGCGAGATCGAGGGCGCGAGCGAGGTCTGGTTCGCGGCGAGCGTGAGCGCGGCCATGAACAGGCCGACCAGCGCCGCGACGAGGAAGTCGAATATCCGTGCGCGGCGAGACGAGCGCCCGGTGAAGGCGGGCAGATGGTGGAAGGAGAGCACGAAGAGGATGACGGTCAGCGTCTCGATCACGAGTTGCGTCATCGCGAGGTCCGGCGCGCCGTAGAAGACGAAGAAAATCGCGATGGCATAGCCGACGACGCCGATCGAGGCGATGGCGGCCATGCGGGAGCGCGAAAAGAGGGTGCCCGTCGTCGCGAGCAGGACCAGCGCGACGACGACGATGTCGTTCCGGTCGATCGGCGTGAGCGTGGTCCATTCGAGGCGCAGGTTGGCGCGCAGGATGAACCAGCCCATCGCGCCGAGCAGGAATATCATGATGGTGAGCAGATAACTGCGCAGCGAGCCGCTTTGCAGGAGGCGCGTCTGTCCCTTGGCGGAGGCGTTGAGCAGGCGCAGGCCCAATGCGTAACCGTTGTCGGGGCCCAGTTTGGCGATGGGGGCGAACCAATGGGCGAGCGCGCGGACGACCGGCCACAGGCAGACGGCCAGGAGTCCGGCGAGCAGGGTGACGCCGCTCAACAGCAGCTCCGTGTTGAAACCATGCCAGAGCACCAGCTTGATCGCCTGCGGTGCGCCGACGATGGAGGATGCGGCGGGCGCGACGAGGTTTTTCCCGACCCACGGTGCGGCCAATCCACAGGCGAGGCCCAGCACGCCGAGCGTGAGCGGACCCGACCACATCGCGGCGGGCGCCTCGTGCGGGTGGTGCGGTGTTTCGCGTGTTGCGCCGAGGAAGGGCTTGAAGCCGACGAGATAGGCGACGACGAAGAAGAATGCGCCTGCGAGCACGGAAACCGCGAGCAGGGCGTGACCGGGGTCCGCGCCGTAGAGCAGTTCCTTGCCGAGGAAGCCGAAAAACGGCGGCAGGCCCATCATGGAAAGCCCCGCGAGCGCGGCGGCCCACGCGGTATACGGCAGGTGCTTGCGCAGGCCACCGAGTTTCGCGACGTCCTTCTCGCCGGTTTCGTGGTCGATGATGCCGGCGATGAGGAAGAGCGCGGCCTTATAGAGGGCGTGCGCGAGCAGGAAGGTCGCCGCCGCCTTCGCCGCCGCGACGGTGCCGAGCCCGAGCAGCATCGTCATCGCGCCGAGCGCGGCGACGGTGGTGTAGGCGAGCAGGCGCTTGAGGATCGTCTGGCCGAACGCCATCGTCGCGCCGATCAGCAGTGTCGCGCCGCCGATTAGCGGTACGACGGTGGTCCAGAGTTCAGCGCCCGACGCGAGCGGGTGCAGGCGCGCGAGCAGGTAGACGCCGGCTTTAACCATCGTCGACGAGTGCAGGTAGGCGCTGGCCGGAGTGGGGGCCGCCATTGCATTGGGCAGCCAGAAGTGGAACGGGAACTGCGCGGACTTCGTGAACGCGCCGACGAGCAGCAGGCCGAGCGCGGGCGTGAACAGCGGGTGCGCGGTCAGTTCCGGGGAGGCGATCAGCGTGGAGAGCGAATAGGAACCGCCCGCGTGGCCGAGCACGAGCAGGCCGGCGAGCAGGAAGAGTCCGCCGAGGCCGGTGACGAGCAGCGCTTGCAGCGCGGCCTTGCGCGATTTTTCGTCTTCGTGATGGTGCCCGATCAGCAGGTAGGACGTGAAACTCGTCAGCTCCCAGAACACGAACAGCGCCAGCACGTCGTCCGCGAGCACCACGCCGAGCATCGACGCCATGAAGAGGAACAGCGCGGCGATGAACCGGTGCCGTTCCGGGTCGTCTTTCAGATACGCGCCCGCGTACCAGACGACAAACGCGCCGATGCCGCTGATGAGCAGCGCGAAGAGCAGGGCGAGGCCATCAAGGCGCAGGGCGAATTCGAAGCCCATCCCCGGCAGCCACGGCAGCGAGGCGGCCGCGGGCGTCCCGCCCTTGACGGCGGGCAGGTGAGCGAGGAAATACGCGAATGCGCCGGCCGGCAGCAGCGCCAGCGGTCCCGCCGCGCGGTCGCCCCAGCGGCGGAACAGCCACGGCGTCGCGAATCCGGCGAGCACCAGGATGGAAAGCACGATCAGCATGTCGGGCGCAAAAGATAGTGGAAACGGCCCCGATGTGAAGCCTAACCCGCCGTCTTAATGCACCGAACGAAACCGGGGCTGCGCTTGTTTTACGGTTGTTCTGTTGTAAACAAAACGCGGTCGGCGGAGGCGTGGAGGGCATTGCAGATTCGGTAAAGCAGCGTGACAGAAAAATTCAACTCGCCGCGTTCGATCCTGCTGATGGTCCGGTCATGCGTGTCCGCAAGTTCAGCCAGCGCTTCTTGGCTCAATCCCGCCTCTTTGCGGTAGTCGCGAAGTGTGCGGCCCACCGCTCTCAAATCGAGCGATTTTTTGTGTTTGGAGCGCGAGATCAACACCCCCAAAGTCAACCAAACATACTCCTTGCGCTACACAGCGGATCGGCTGTATTTTTTTGACGAAGTCGATAATTCGTGGATTCCCCGATTGTTGAAGTTTGTGCGTTCAGGGAAAATGCAGCCCAACGAGACCATGGCATGAGCTACCTTATCCGTTTTTGTCGAAACGCCGGCATGGTTCGGCTTGGCGCACTGATCGCCTTGGTAGTGCTAGCCGCCAGCGTGCTGCTGACTTTGGCCGCCACGAAGACCGAAAAGAACGACCCCATCGACCGCGCCGAATACGACGCCCTGATGGGCGCTCGCGTAACGCACCTGAGCCACCTGCGCAACTGGTTCTGCGACCAGCAGGACCAATTCGACCGATTGATTCCGCCCGGTCTGGACGCCCTGAACCAGCCCGGGACCCCGGAACTGCTCGTCATTGACCTGGGCTCCAACGACCTGCCCGACGCATTGCGTAAGGCCCTTCTCTCTAGCACCCCCACCTACCGCAACAGCGTCCCCACCATTGACGTGTTCCTCCAGGAACAACACGACGGCAGCATTCACCTCCGCGATAACGCCGGGAACCTGTTCTACGTCGATCCGACCCCCACCGACTACGTCGCGCCCTACGACGCCCTCTTCCGCTACAGCCAGAACCCGCTGCTCTACCACCCTGAACTCGCCCGCTATCGCCTGAACGCACGTGTGACCCTGCTGCCGCATGACTCTGTTGAACACTACCTCTTCGCCAAATCGCAACTTGAAGAAGCCGCCGAACTCTTCGTGGACGAAGAGCCGCCTATGCAAATGATGATGGAAAGCGAAGATGAACTGTACATCAGCGCCATGACGCGGACGACCAACGGTTTGCGATTGGAGCTGACGTACCCGGAGAGCTTCTCCGGTATGGTCTGGAGCGCCTATAGCTACGACGTGCAGTTCTGCCCGGTGACGAACGCAACGGGCAGCGGAGGAAGCCCGGGATTGCCGACCAACGACATACCGGAGGAATGCACCAACTGCACGGCCCACGTCTGCGAGTTCGAGACGACGAACAACTTCATGGGGCTGGAGCCGGTGTGGCAGCTCGTCGCCAGTAACGTTGTTCTGACGGGAACCACGTCAACTGTCTGGCTGGACACCCGTCCGATGGGTCTCGACGCGCAGACGAACCCGACGCACCGGTTCTACGGCTTCGGCGCGAACACGGACAGCGATGGCGACGGGTTGAATGACGGATACGAGCTATTCGTGACCAAGACGGATCCCTTCAACGCCGATACGGATGGGGATGGGCTGCCGGATGACTGGGAGATTGAAAACGGTCTGAATCCTCTTTCCTCGGTAGGAGACGACGGTGCGGATGGGGACCCGGATGGGGACGGGTTGAGTAATGCGCTTGAAGCGCAACTGGGACTGAACCCGCAATCTGCAAATTCCATGGTTCCCTTGCAGGCAAGCAGCATCGTAATTGAGCGCGCGGTGAGCGGAGCGAGTCTGAGTAAATGTGGATACCCGGATTTCGAAACCGGTGATCGGAAATTCCGTAGCTTGGCCGTGAATTCGCAGTCTTCGCGTGAGTTCTTCTGCGATGGCTCTGAATATCTAGATACAACGACCTTGAACGCAACTCACTGGTATTCCGAATTGTGCGAATCAAATTTCTATGTGGGCAGCAAGAATGAATCCACGATCCGCAACACTATCGGGTGTGAATGTGAAATGGCCAGCATGATGACTTGGTCGAACCAAATTTCAGCCGCTCGTATTTGGTGGGTTGTTAGTCAAAGTCCATCGAACTGTTGGACATCGCTGCCCGGCGGAACAAACTGGTACAATGTGGATGCGCATGGACTGTGCGCGTCGTGCACGAATACCGGGCCGACCCAGCAATCCATTGCGTGGACGAATTACGAGGAATATTCGGAAAATTGTTCGGAAAGCTGGAATGGACTCTACACGCAAACGTTAACGGACGAATATACCACGGGTGAACTGGTCGGACGGGTTCAGAACCAGTTCGCCGCATTAGATTGGTCAACGAATTGGCAGGGAAGCGGGTCCGCATGCCGCGATCTGTCGGAAAACGAAGCGACATTCGTTTTGAGCAAGATGAAGATTCGGTTCCATATCCCGTCGACTTCGAACGGGGTGGCTTATCGCTTTTCGTGGGTGCGCGTGTTCACGCCGGAAGATACGAACCTGGCGGTTCAGGCAGAGGCGAAGACGGTGTATTTTGCCGGAACCGGCGGAGCAGCGTATGTAGGCGACGGCCTCTGGGCCGCCAGACACAACGGATCGTCCAGCGACTTCTACATCAACCCGCCGCCCTCTGATGGGTGCGTCGATGTCAGCGTACCATCTCTGTCAATAAGTCCAGGATTTGATATCGTGAACGACGGCGATGATTCGGAGATGTTTACAGCATCAATAACACCCGCACACCTGCCGGGTATTTCGTACGCGTGGACATGGTCCGCCGACTCGGGTGCCGGCAACAATCCATCGGTTTCTTTCAGCGCCCCCAACGACCCCGAGACCTATGTTCAGCAGTCTCATTGGTATGCACTGCCCAACGATACGTGTTCCGCAAACGTTGTATCTACGTACAAACTAACCTGCGTGATAATCCACTCTGGTCAGTCGGTTGGATCGAGTTCCGCAAACCTTAATGTGACGGTAGTTGAGGGATACACCACGCCACCGTTGCTGCAAGGCTCCCCGACACACTCCTATGACTCTTCCCTCAATCATTACTATATCAGCGGGACAGGTTCACTTGCGCGAATTCCGGCGCAAGTGAGTTCGACGCTTCCCGCTGCGAGTCAATTCTACACAAAAGTACTTGCGCACGAAAATCAGCACAAGCAAGACTTTGATAATGGGTACAATGGGCACTACTTCGTGACTGTGGCGGAATTCTATTCACGCATCCAAGGATTTACCGATTCGACGTTGACCGGATTGGCGGCAAAAGTATCAGCTGAGGCCGCATCATATTACACAGACGAAGCAGCGGAAATTGATAGTTTGAGGGGGTGTCTGGAGGTTCGTGCTTATCAACAAAGCGATCCGATATCACCTCAATATTGGCATCATAACTGCGGGCAGTATACATGTCCATGATCGGAGGTGTTGACATGAAGATAGGGGTCTTGGCGTGGGGTGTCGCATTTTGGGTTGCGTGTATAGCGGTCGATTCTGCCGCCGAAGCAGCGCGTTCGGGCGCTGTCGATCGTGTTAATATTCTCGTTAAGCAGAGCGATCTTGTTGCTCGAGTAAAGGTTGAATCCGTCGAATTCGTTTTGAAGCCTGCAAAAAATGAGGACGGTCAGGTTGGTTATGATGTATCAAGTCATGGAAGACTAATATCTCTTCGCTCCATACATGTTTACACGAGTAAACTTGAGAAACCACCGGATACGCTTTATGTGTTTCAGCGTGGTGCTGTTCGGGGGTTGGGGCAGGCGTCTCTTGAGGCGGGTGCCGAGTACATTGTATTTCTCCGCGCCTGTTCTCCGCCAAATATGGTTGGCAAAAACGAGGAAACCGTACCACCTCTTCCGTCCAAAGATTATTATTTCCTTGTTCAAGAGAGGGGTGGGGGTGTCGTCTGGAATAAATCAGAATCGTTTATTCTGCTTGATGATATCCTTCGCAGACGGGATGACAAAACCATTCGCTCCACGATCTCTACACACGAATAGAGTGTCCGGTGTTGGGCGGTTCGCCTATAGTTCCGACTTCTGGTTCTGCTGATCGTTGACGCTGTTTACCTCGGCCCGGCGTGGGCCGGCCCTCGGGAGAACTCGCTCCCGCTGGCTTCGTTTCCGGGGCCACCGCTTATCAACCGGGCAGCACTCGGTGACTTTGATGCGTGGCGAGGGGTCAATGATAATATTAACGGCTACAATGCGTGTGCTATTCAGGCGGGGTTGATCTATGGCTATTTTCATAGAACGGAGATATTGGGCTTTTCGATATGGACTTGGAAGATCATTCCCAAATCGTCATGGTAGGAGAATAAATGCAATATCGTGTCTTGATCATTGGACTGCTTCTCGCCGCCAACGCTGATGCCGGCGACAAAGCGCTGTCTGACAATTATGGCCGCGATCAACTCTTGGCGATTGCATCAAATGTTGTGGAGGGGTCGTCAGGTGACCGTCACAATCGGCGCTCCATGATTGACCGCCTGCGACTTGTGGCATCTATGCCAATGGATAGACAAGATGTTGATGTGGTGTTCGCTTCTGACCTTATGAACACGTCCGACACGAACGATGTTGTTCGCGGACTCACGATTGCACGCGAGCTATTGGATAATAGTAAAAATACGTGGCATGCAGATTGGGCATACATATATATTACAATTGCGCACGGCCACTTGGCTGATTATTCAAATCAAATAGTAGCGGCGAAGACAGCTATTAATGAAGTAGACTACAGTCGTCTGGAAAACGAACGAAGTGAACTGTATAAGCTGATTACAAAAAAACAGTCATCAACGGATGTGCGTGACGCATTACGCTTAATCCTTGTTAACGCTTACTGTCGCACTGCTCAGATCGACGCGGCGGAGCGGGTGTTCGACGAGATATCCCAAAATGGAATCCGTGATTTGGCTCGCAATATCATCGAGTATACTCGCGGTACATCGCGAGTGACCGAGCCCTGAGCGGTGTCCCCGGAAATGGAGCCGTTGCTCAATTGTCCCCAGTGACCGCTTGTTTTCCCCCGCGCCCGCGGCATGATGGGGGCATGAATGGTTCGCTACGGGTCCTGATCTTGTCGGCGAGCGCGGGGAGCGGGCATCTGCGCGCGGCGGCGGCGCTGGAGAAGGCGTGTCGCGCCTCGCCCGCCGTCCGCGAGGTGGTGAACGTCGATGCCCTGACCTACACGAACAAGCTGTTCCGCCAGTTCTACTCCCGCTTCTACCTCCAGTTGATCCGCAAGGCGCCAACGCTGCTGGGCTGGTTCTACGAGAACCTCGACGAGCCGTGGAGGACGGAGCGGATGAGCCTGATGCTGAACCGGCTCCACACGCGCCCGCTCGTGCGCATGATCCGGCGGATGCGACCCGACCTGACGATTTGCACGCATTTCCTGCCGGCGGAAATCATTTCCCATCTCATCGCGGAAGAGAAAATCGAGACGCGGCACGCGATCGTCGTGACCGATCTCGACGTGCACGCGATGTGGCTGTCCCGGCACTTCCACCAATACTTCGTCGCAAACGAGGAGGCGCGCGTGCACCTCCAGATGACCGGCCTGCCCGCGGATCGCATCAGCGTCACCGGCATTCCCATCGACCCCGTATTCGCCGAACCGAAGGACTGCCCGGCACTCTGCCGGAAACACGGCATTGATCCGGATGAACCCGTGCTGCTGATTTCACTCGGCGCGATGGGCAAAGTCGTCGCGGCGGAGTTGGTGCAGGCCCTCGCCTTCCTGCGCACGCGCGTCCAGGTGGTCCTGGTGTGCGGGCCGCACGAAGAGCTGAAGGAACGCCTCGAGGCGGACATCCGCCGGATCAGCGCCCCGCAGGTGCGTTTCCGCGTGTTGGGCTATACGACGGAGATGGACGAGTGGATCCGCATCGCGACCCTGCTGGTCGGCAAGCCCGGCGGCCTCACGTTGTCCGAATCGATGGCGTGCGGCCTGCCGATGGTGATCTATCAGCCGATCCCCGGCCAGGAGGAGCGCAACAGCGACCAGTTGCTCGAGGCGGGCGCGGCCATCAAATGCAACCACGCCACGACCCTCGCCTTCAAGGTGGACCAGTTGCTGGGCGATCCGAACCGCCTGGCTGACATGGGTCAGGCGGCCCGGCGCCTCGGCCGTCCGCGCTCTGCCCACACCGTCATCGACACCCTGCTCGCGCGCCTCGACGCCCCCCCCGTCGAAATCCCGCGCCACGGCGACGAGTAGGCGGAACGGGGACCTGCGGTCGCTGTTTTTCGCATCGCACAGTGGGCCGGCGGCGCGCATGCTGGGGAGTTATGCGGGGAACCGTACAACAGGTGTTGGACCCGGAGTCGGACTTCTGGGGACGCGTGGAGGCGCAGCGGGCGCTGGGGCCGCTGTTGATCCGGCTCGTTTTGTTTATCGTCGCTGCGAGCATGCTCTATGGCGCGGTGATGGCGGGCTGGCGCTCGCCCAAGCTGGCGTTTTATGTCGCGTTGAAGATGCCGGTGCTGCTGCTCGGCACAACAACGCTGGTGATGATGCTCAACTGGATGATCGCGGGTCTCTTTGGCGCCGCGCTCTCGCTTGTGCAGGTGGTGGCGCTGACATGGAGCGCGATGGCGGTCGCGTCCTTCCTGCTGCTGTCGCTCGCGCCGGTGGCGCTGTTCTTTACGCTGACCTCCGCCGCCATGCAGGGCACGGACGCTGAGTTGCAGTTCACGCACAACTGCCTGCTCGTCACGCACATCAGCTTGATCGCGCTCGCGGGGGCGGCCGGCAACATGGCGCTGATTCGGGGGCTGCGCCGGCTCGTTCCGCCGCGTTGCTCGCTCACGCCGATCTATACGGGCTGGGTCATCGCGTTCGCCGGCGTGGGGTGCCAGTTGTCGTGGATGTTGCGCCCGTTCGTCGGCAGCCCGTTCTATCCCGTCGCCTTCATGCGCCCCGACGCGCTGGACCGCAATTTTTACGAGTTTGTATTCGGAGAAGTAATGCCCTACATCCTGTTCGGAGGACGCTGACATGAGTGATGCCGCAATCCCGCCGCCGATGCCGACCGCCGCCCCGTCCACACCCCCGCCGCCGCACGAGGAGCCCGTCAACGACGCGCGTTACCAGCGCAATGAACTGGGCGCGCTGCTGAAAGCGCCGTCCTGGCTCGTCATGCAGATCGACGGCGACCGCGCGCTGCTCGACCGCGCCTTGCGCATGGGGTTCTGGGGCCTGGTGTTCCACGCCATCTTTGGTCTGGCGCTCGGCCTGTTCGGCGGGTGGTCCGTGGCGTGGATGGCGACCGCGAAGGTGCCGCTCATCGCGGTGTGTTCGCTGCTGCTGTGCTTCCCCAGCATGTACGTTTTCGCCTGTGTTGGCGGCATGCCGCTCTCGCTGCCGCAGGCGGCGGCGCTCGCCGGCGCGGTGCTGGCCGTGACGGGCCTGCTGCTGCTCGCGCTCGCGCCCGTCGCGTGGCTGTTCGCCGTGTCGACCAACAACCTCGGGTTCGTCGTGTTGCTGACGTTGATCGTGTGGCTGATCGCGTCGGGCTTCGCACGCGGGTTCCTCGGCCGCCTCAAGCAGAGCAAACACCTCACCCGCCTGACCGGCATCAACTGGTGGCTCGTCGTCTACATGCTCGTGACCTGGCAGATGACCACCTTCATGCGCCCCCTGCTCGGCACGCCGAAGGACGGTTGGTGGACCGGCGAGAAAATGTTCTTCCTCGTCCACTTCGGCCGCTCGCTATTCGGCGATATTAAATAATCGCCGGCGATCTGCAAAACGCGCAAAGGATGGGGCGGGGACCTGGTGCGCAGGGCGGCTGGTGTGGCGAGGAGCGATATTCCATGGCGTGGCTGATTCTGGTTCTGGCTGGGCTGTTCGAGGTGGGGTGGGCGGTGGGCCTGAAGTATACGAACGGGTTCACACGGCTGTGGCCGACGGTGTGGACCGCGGGATCCATGCTGGTGAGTTTGTGGCTGCTGGGGCTGGCGCTGAAAACGCTGCCGGTCGGCACGGCGTACAGCGTGTGGGTCGGCGTGGGCGCGCTCGGCACGGTGATTCTTGGGATCGCGCTGTTTAACGAGCCCGCCCACTGGCCGCGCCTGCTCAGCGTGGCGTTGATCCTGGCCGGCATCGTAGGGTTGAAACTTTCCAGCTGACGAAGCTGGCAGGCGGCGGCGGAATCCGCGCTAGCGCCGCGCGCCGATGAAGGATTCGAGGGGCGAGGGGCGGCCGTGGCGGTTGGTCCAGTGGGCGCACTTCTGCCACGCGTACATCTTCGGATAGGGATAGCGGCGGCAATTGCCGGTGACCTGATACTGCGTGCGCTCCCAGAACAGGCACTGCTCGCAACACGACAACAGGATGAGTTCGCGACCCGGCGGCACGGGCCCCTCGGCGTCGATTTTGCGCAGGCGCAGGGTCATGGGGGGTACGATAGCACAGGGATGCGGGATACGGGGTGCGGGATTAGCATGCATATTGCATCACCGCAGAGGCACTGCAACCTCTCCCCGTACACATACACGTACACGTTCACGTACTCGGTCCGGTGAAAACTCGCGAACGGGTACGTGAACGAGAACGTGAACGAAGAGAAGAAGACGACCCCGGGAGGCGCGGGGGATGTGGTGAAATTTTCGGATTCGTGATGCGGCGAGGGGTGGATTGCGTTTCCTGTGGGGGTGAGTCTATTCTCGGCGCATGTCTCGTGTGACCCAGGCTGCGCTGGCGCGCCGACTCGGGGTTTCCCAAGCGCTCGTGGCGCGTGCGCTGAAGGATGACCCCGCGGTGGCGGTGGCGACGCGTGCGCGTGTTCGCGCGGAGGCCGACCGGCTGGGGTACCGTCCGAACGCGACGGCCCGCGCCCTGCTGTCCGGCCGCACCGGGCTTGTGGGCCTGTGGATTCCCCGGCCCTACGGCAGCTACGCCGCGAACATCATCTTCAATTTCGAGAAGCTGGCGCAGGCGGCCGGCGCGGACCTGCTGATCCGCGACCTCGGGCCGCTGGGCCAAAGCACCGGCGACCATTTGCGCCACATGGGCTGGGTCGATGGCTTCATCGTGGTGGACGCCGTGTGGCAGATCGATCCGCTGCTGCAGGCGGCCGCCGCCTCCCGCCCCTGCGTGGGCCTCGGTGTCACCGCGCATCCCGCCGTGGACGGCGTCACGGTTGATTTGTACCTCGGCGCCCTGCGCGCCCTGCGCCACCTGCGCTCGCAGGGCTGCCGGCGCATCGCCTATTTGTTTCCCGGCCACCCGTTGGGCGAGCACGAGGCGCGATGGCGCGCGTACGCGCGGATCGTGGACACGCCCGAGGTCATCGAGATGCGTGAACCGACGCGCGCCGCGGCGCACGAGGCGATGCTGCGCCACCTGCGCCGGCACGGCCCGCCCGACGGGGTGTTCTGTCACAACGACGATTTCGCGCTGGGCGCGCTGCGCGCGCTACGCGAACGGAAGCTCCACGTACCGCGGGAGGTCGCCGTGGTCGGTTGCGACGGCATTGAGGACACCGAGTACCTCGATTGTCCGATCACGACCATCCGCCTGCCCTACGAGGAAATGTGCCGCCACGCCTGGCGCTTCCTCGTGGAGCGAATGGACGGCCTGCAGGAGCCGCCCCGCCAGCACCGGCTGCAACCCGAGTTGCTGGTCCGCGCCTCGTCCCTGCGCCGCGGGTAGGGCATTTCCAGACGTTCAGCCTTCACCCCAACCTCCCGCATTCCTCGGCGAGGCGGAGCGAAGACGGGCGGGGAGATGGAGAAGCCAACACCCTCTCCCTTGGGGAGAGGGCGGGGGTGAGGGGTCGTTCAGGACAGACCCTTTCGGGAACTGCTCCAATCAGGCGGGAAGCTGCTCGGAGGACGCGCCCTCGGTGCCGAGGGTCACGTAAAGCATCGGCGCCTTGCCGGTGAGCCCCTTGTACTCGCGCACGATCCGCGCGGAGAAATCGTCGACGGCGGATGCTTCCAGCAGCGCCACGGCACAGCCGCCGAAACCGGCGCCGGTCATGCGCGCGCCCTGGCACGCCGGGTGAAGCCGGGCCAGCGCGACGATTTCGTTCAGCGCCTGGTTCGTGACCTCGAAGTCGTCGCGCAGGCTGTCGTGGCTGGCGTTCATCAAATCGCCGAGTCGCGCGGCGTCGCCGGCTTTCATCGCGGCGGCCGCCTCCTGCGTGCGCGCGTTTTCCGTGATCACGTGGCGGGCTCGGCGCAGCGCCGTGGCGTCGAGTTCGGACGACCGCGCCTCGAATTGTTCCAGCGACACGTCGCGCAGTTTTTCGACGCCGAATTGCGCGGCCACCTGCTGGCACTGCTGGCGGCGCTCGTTGTAGAGGGAATCCACCAGTCCGCGCCGCGTCATCGTGTCCATGATGACCACGGCATACCCCTTCGGCAGCGGCACCGCGGTGTGGGTCAGGTCACGGCAGTCAATCAACAGCGCGTGCCCCGCGCGCCCGATCGCGGAAATCAACTGGTCCATGATCCCGCAGTTCACGCCCACCCATTTGTTTTCCGCGCGCTGCCCGACGAGCGCCATTCGCACCGGGTCCCACGCCCAACCCGAGACGACCTGGAACGCGCGGGCGATCGCCAGCTCATACGAGGCGGACGAGGACAGGCCCGCGCCCATCGGCACATCGCACGCCGTTACGCCTTCCCACCCGGTCAGGGACAGGCCGGCTTCGGTTAGCGCGTGGGCGACGCCCTTCGGATACTCCGTCCACGACGGCCCGCCGTGTTCCGGGGCGCGCGCGTTGAAGCGGAGCGTTTCCTGGTGATCCAGCGCGTGCATCCGCACCTCGGCGTCCGAACGCCCGCGCAACGCGATCCACGTCGCGCGCTCGATCGCGAGCGGCATGACGAAGCCGTCGTTGTAGTCCGTGTGCTCGCCGATCAGATTCACGCGGCCCGGCGCGCGAACGACCCACTGCGGCGCGGACCCGAAGCGAGCCCGAAAATCCCGTATTACCAATTCGCGCAGATCCGGCATGTCACACCCCGTGTTGAAAAAGAATGGCGGCAGGCGCGGACCGGTGGGTGGGACCGAAGAAGGGAATGGGGGACCACATCCTCGGGATCACCAGACTCACGCGCTGCCGCCAAATCAATGAACGGGGTTTTATACGTATAAATACGGGTGCATCAAGCAAAATTTACAACGTCTGTAAAAACTTTTTTCGCGGCTTACAACGTCTGTAAAAACGATTTCCAGGGTGGGTTTCGAAAATTCCGGCCCGCTTTACCCCTCACCCCCGCCCTCTCCCGGTGGGAGAGGGTGTTGGTTTTCTCCCTCTCCCCGGGGGAGAGGGTTGGGGTGAGGGCTCGATTCAGGGCGGCGGTGATCAGGACAAAACTTCCGGGAACTGCTCTACACCACGTAGGCGGTCGAGGCGGTGTTGCCGCCGCGGCCGGTCCAGTTGGTGTGGAAGAATTCGCCGCGCGGCTTGTCGACCCGCTCGTAGGTGTGCGCGCCGAAGTAGTCGCGCTGCGCCTGCAGCAGATTTGCCGGGAGCCGCTCGCAGCGGTAGCCGTCGTAATACGCGAGGGCGCTGGAAATCGCGGGCATCGGGACGCCGATTTTCACGGCGGCGGCGACGACCTTGCGCCAGCCGGTCTGGGCGCGGCGCGCGGCGCGGGTGAAGAACGGATCGAGCAGCAGGTTCACCAGCTCCGGGTTGCGTTTGAACGCCTTCTTGATGTCGCCGAGGAAGGCGGAGCGAATGATGCACCCGCCGCGCCACATCAGCGCGATGCCGCCGTAGTTGAGGTTCCAGTTGAATTCCTTCGAGACGGCGCGCATGAGCTGGTAGCCCTGCGCGTAGGAGACGATTTTCGACGCGTAGAGCGCGCGTTGCAGCGCCTTGATCCACGCCGCGCGGTCGCCCTTGAGCGGCGCGGGCGCGGGGCCGGGCAGGATGGCCGCGGCCGCGGTGCGCTCGTCCTTGAGCGAAGAGAGGCAGCGCGCGAACACGGCCTCGCCGATGAGCGTGAGCGGCTGGCCCGCGTCGAGCGCGGCGGTGACGGTCCACTTGCCGGTGCCCTTCTGGCCGGCGGCATCGAGGATCGTGTCGACCGTGAACGCGCCGTCGTCCGCCTGGTGCGCGAGGATGTCGCGCGTGATTTCGATGAGATACGAATCGAGTTCGCCGCGGTTCCATTCGGCGAAGACCTCGTGCATTTCGGGATTCGTCAGGCCGAGACCGGCTTTCATGAGGTGGTAGATCTCGCAGATCATCTGCATGTCGCCGTATTCGATGCCGTTGTGGACCATTTTCACGAAGTGGCCCGCGCCGCCGTCGCCGACCCAGTCGCAGCACGGTTCGCCCTTGTCGGTCTTCGCGGCGATGGCCTGGAAGATCGGTTTGACGTGCGGCCACGCGGCCTTCGAGCCGCCGGGCATGATGCTGGGGCCGAGCAGCGCGCCCTCCTCGCCGCCGCTGACGCCGGTGCCGATGTAGAGCAGGCCGCGCGCCTCGGCCGCCTTTACGCGGCGCTCGGTGTCGGGGTAGTGCGAGTTGCCGCCGTCGATCAGGATGTCGCCCGGTTCGAGCAGGGGCACGAGCTGTTCGATCAGCGCGTCCACCGCGGCCCCGGCCTTCACCATCATCATCACGCGGCGCGGGCGCTTGAGCTTCGCGACGAGTTCCTGAAGCGAGTGCGCGCCGACGATCGACTTGCCCTGCGCGCGACCGGCGAGGAATTCATCCACCTTCGAGGTGGTCCGGTTGAAAGCCGCCACGGTGAACCCGTGGTTCGCCATGTTCAAAATCAAATTCTCGCCCATGACGGCGAGCCCGATGACCGCGATGTCTGCGTTATGTGTGTTCATTTTTTCTCCACGAGTAACGATTGCCAATTTCCAATTGCGAATTTCCAAATGGATTCACCCCGGGGGCGCTTGATTCGATTGCGGCCTTTCCGCGTTTTCCGCGAATTCCGTGGTTTGTCCCCTTTTATCGCTGAATTCGCGCCGAGCCGCCGGCGGCGAAGGCGTTGACTTGTTCAAGGGTGGCCATCGTGGTGTCGCCGGGGAACGTGGTCAAGAGCGCACCGTGCGCCCAGCCGAGTTTTACGGCTTGCGCCGGGTCGGCGCCCGACAGCAGGCCGTGGAAGAAGCCCGCCGCGTAGCCGTCGCCGCCGCCGACGCGGTCCACCACGTCGAGTTCGCAGGTCGGGGCCTGGTAGGTCTGGCCGCCGACCCAGGCGACGGCGCTCCACGAGTGGCGGTTGGTCGAATGCACCTCGCGCAACGTCGTGGCGACCGCCTTCACGTTCGGGAATTTCTTCGTGGCCTGCTCGATGACCGCGAAGAACGCGGACGGGTCGAGTTTCGATTTGGATTCGACGTCCTGCCCCTCAATGCCGAGGCCCTTCTGCAAATCCTCCTCGTTGCCGACGAGTACGTCCACGTGCTCGACGATGCGCGCGAGCACGCCGACGGCCTTCGACTGGCCGCCCCAGAGGTCCCAGAGTTTCTGGCGGTAGTTGAGGTCGAACGACGTGACCGCGCCGGCGGCCTTCGCGGCTTTCATCGCCTCGATGATGAGTTCGCCGGTTGTTTCGGAGAGGGACGCGAAGATGCCGCCGCTGTGGAACCAGCGCACGCCCGCGCCGAAAATCGCGGCCCAATCGAAGTCGCCCCGCTTGAGCTGCGCGGCGGCCTCGTTGCTGCGGTTGTAAAAAACGACCGGCGCGCGCACGCCGTGGCCCTGGTCGCTGTAGACCGTCGCCATGTTCGGGCCGGTGACGCCGTTGTGTTTGAAGCGCTTGTAGTACGGACGCACGCCCATCGCGCGGACGCGCTCCGCGATCAGGTCGCCGATGGGATAGTCCACCATCGCGCTCGCGACGCCCGCGTTGAGGCGGAAGCAGTCCGCGAGGTTCGCGGCGACGTTGAATTCGCCGCCGCTCACGTGGATCGCGCACTGCGTCGCCTTGCGGAACGGGATGATGCCGGGGTCGAGCCGGTGCACCAGCGCGCCGAGCGACAGGAAGTCGAGCGCGCCGCCGGATGCGGGAATGGCCAGGGTGTTGCTCATGCTTTTTCCTTTTTCTGGATTTTATCGAAACCAAAATAGCGCGCCGCGTTGTCGTGACAGATGCCGCGTACGAGTCCGCCCAGCAGGTCGAGGTCGCGCGGGAGCCGGCCGCGCACGACGTCCGCCGCGAGCAGGTTGCAGAGCAGCCTGCGAAAGTACGCGTGGCGGCTGAAGGACAAAAACGAGCGGGAATCGGTCAGCATGCCGACAAACTGGCCCAGCAGGCCGAGGTTCGACAGCGCCTCCAGTTGTTTTTCCATGCCGTCGAGCTGGTCGAGGAACCACCAGCCGCTGCCGAATTGGATTTTCCCCGGCGTGACGCCGTCCTGGAACGCGCCGCACATCGCGGCCAGCACCTCGTTGTCGCGCGGGTTGAGGTTGTAGAGGATCGTGCGCGCGAGTTTGTTCTCGCGGTCCCAGCGATCCAGCGCGCGGGCGAGCGGGATGGCCTGCTCGAAGTCGCCGATGACGTCGTAGCCGGCGTCGCGTCCGAGCGCGCGCTGCATGCGCGTGTTGACGTTGCGCAACGCGCCGAGGTGGAACTGCTGCGTCCAGTCGCGCTCCGCGTACATCAAGCCCAGCTCAAACAGCAGCGCGGAGCGGAACGCGCGGGTGTCGGGGGCGCCGAGCCGTTCTCCGTTGCGCGCGCGGCGGAACAGCGTGTCGGCGCGCTCGGGCGGGCAATCGTCCGCGTACATCTGTTCCAGCCCGTGGTCCGCGAGGCGGCAGCCGTTCGCGTGGAAGAAATCGCGGCGACGGCGCAGCGCATCGAGCAGGGTGGCCCAGCCGGTGACCGGAATCCCGGCCGCCGCGGCGAGTTTGTCGATCCACGCGTTCCACGCCTCCGGCTGGTCGATCCACAGCGCGGCGTCGGGGCGGAAGGCGGGAAACATCCGGAAGGTCGATTTCTCCTTCGCGAATGCGCGGTGCCAGCGGAGGTCGTCCGTCGGGTCGTCGGTGGTGCAGACGACCTCGACGCGGGCGCGCTTGAGCAGGCCGCGCACGGAGAAGGCGGGCGATGCGAGTTTCGCGTTCGCGGTTTTCCAGGCGCGCGCGGCGGTGTCGGCGTTGAGCAGGTCGCGGATGCCGAAAGGCTCCAGCAGCTCCATGTGCGTCCAATGATAGAGCGGGTTGCGCGCGGTTTGAGGGACGCACGCGGCCCAGCGCTCGAATTTCTCCCGGTCGGACGCGTCGCCGGTGATGAAGCGTTCGGGCACGCCGAGCGTCCGCATCGCGCGCCACTTGTAGTGGTCGCCTGCGAGCCAGATCTGCGCGAGGTTCTCGAAACGGCGGTCCTCCGCGATTTCGCGGGGGGGCAGGTGGTTGTGGTAATCGATGATCGGCAGGTCGGCGGCGACGTCGTGGTAGAGTTTCCGCGCGAGCGGCGATTCGAGCAGGAAGTCGCGGGTGATGAAGTGGGGCACGGTTTTCTTCTTCATGTCAGGCCTTCCAGGGATGGTCGGTGGATGCCCGGGCGATGAGCGCGGGCGCGTGCGGCGCGGATGGGGTTGACGGCGCGCCCTCGCGCACGATGCGCAGCGCCTCGCCGACCATGGCCGGGAGCGGCTGGCGTACGGTGGTCAGCGGCGGGTTGGCGAGGCGGGCGATCGGGAGGTCGTCGAAACCGGTCACGGATACGTGGTGCGGCACGCGCCAGCCGCCGGTGGCGACGCCGCGCAGCGCGCCGAGCGCGACCGCGTCGCTGGAACAGATGACCGCCGTCGGCCACGCGGTGGTTTCCGCGCGAGCCAGCGCCTCGCCGCCCAGCAGGCCGGCCTCGTAGACGTCGGGGTGCGGGAGGAGCGCGTGCGCCGGGGTCAGCTTGATGCCGCGCCGCGCGAGCAGGCGTCGTACGAGTTGGCGGCGGCGCGCGTGCACCTCCTGGTTCGCGCCGATAAAGGCGAAGGAGCGGTGGCCGAGGCTGAGCAGATGTTTGACGACGAGGTTGAAGCCACGCGTTTCGTCCACACGGATTTCGGCGATGCCCGGTTCGGGGTCGCCCACGCCGATCCGGATGATCGGCAGCCGGCGTTTCTGGAACGGTTTCACCCAATCCAGCGAGCCGCCGCCCAACACCAGCAACGCACGCAGGTCGAGCTCAAGCAGCGCACGCAGATCGGCTTCGCTCGGCGTGCGGCGCGAAAAGCCCGCGAGCGTGAGCGCGAACCCGGCCGCGTGGCATTGGCGCGCGACCTCCGCTGCCGCGGGACCGAAATAGGGGTCCTCCAGGTCGGCCGCGACGAGGCCGAGCACCGGGGTTCCGGCGCCGCGCAACTGGCGGGCGACCGCATTGGGCACGTAGCCCATCGCCTCGGCCTGGCGCTGGATGCGCCGCACCGTGGCCGCGTTCGCGCCGATGGCGCCGGCGTTTCCCGCGAGGACGCGCGAAACCAGCGACGTCGAAACGCCGAGTTTCCGCGCGATGTCCTTTTGCGTGATGCGCATCAACGGCTATGCCCCCACGAATACCCCGCGCGGCGAAGCCGCAAACAAGACGCATCTCAGCGCGAGGCGTTTCGTAAAAGAGCGGATTTCACCACGGAGCGCACGGAGGCACGGAGGGGGTGTGGCCTTCCCCCGAAAACACGTCTTCTCCGTGAGCTTCGTGTGCTCCCCTGTCCTCCGGAGCCTTGGCGAAGGTGGAAGCGAAGCGAGTGGTGAAGGATTTTCTTCCACGTCATTAACTCCTGAATTGCCTGCGTCTCAGCGGTGGTCCTTTACACCCCGCTATACGCGGAGAAGCCGCCGTCCACCGCGACCACCGTCCCGGTCACGAACGCCGACGCAGGCGACACGAGCCAGAGCATCGCGCCGATGAGGTCCTCCGGCGCGCCAAACCGGCCCATCGGCGTATGCGCCATGATCTTGCCGCCGCGCTCGGTCAGCGATCCATCGGCGGGGTTGGTGAGCAGGAATCGGTTTTGCTCCGTGAGGAAGAAACCGGGCGCGAGCGCGTTGACGCGGAGGCGCGGCGAATATTCCTGGGCGAGATGCACGGCGAGCCACTTTGTAAAATTGTCGAGCGCCGCCTTCGCCATGCCGTAGCCGACGACGCGGGTCAGCGGACGCAGCGCGCTCATGGAGGAGATGTTCAGGATGACCCCGTCGCCCGCCTCCGCCATCCGGCGGCCCACGAGCTGGCAGGGCAGCACCGAGCCCATCAGGTTGAGATCAACCACGCCCCGCAGCGCCTCCGCGGGCAGGTTGAAAAACGTCCGATCCGGCGCCGTGGTCGCGCCCGGCTGGTTGCCGCCGGCGCCGTTGACCAGGATGTCGATGCGCCCCCAGCGCTGTTCCACGGTTTCCACCGCGCGCTGCATCGATGTGGCGTCAAGCACGTCCGCCTCCACAACGATTGCCTCGCCGCCCGCCGCTGTGATCGCGTCCACCACGGGTTCGAGTTTGGCGCGCGTACGCCCCAGCGCCGCGACGTTCGCGCCGCGCGCGCCCAGCGCCCGTGCCATCCCGCTCATCAACACCCCGCCCGCCCCGGTCACCAGCGCCGTCTTTCCGCGCACGTCAAACAAGGAGTCGTTCATGGCCGGAACCATGCCGCACTTCATTCCGCTTGTCAATCTCACACGATTGAGATATGAATATCCAAGTAATTTCCCGCCAAAGAAGCCAAATGAATGGAACCGGGAATTGCGCGCATGTACGCGAACATATTAAACGTCTGATCGCCTCTAAACATCCACCAGGATAACGCCGCGCTCCGTCGCGGCGTTATCCGTGCGCGGCGCGCCCGGACCACCAAAAAATGTCGTTACAAAAACGAGACGGTTAATAATTCGCGAAAATTAGCGAAATTCGCGGTACATAATCCGAACGAAGCGACCGCGCGGGGAGGGAACGAACATGATTGATGCATCGGAATTGACGGCGCGGTTGGACGCGGCGGTGGAGGGGATGCGGCCGGACGGGCGGCGGGTGTTGGTGCTCGTGCCGGACGCGACGCGGTCGTGTCCGCTGGATGTGGTATTCCGCGCGCTGCATGCGCGGCTGACGGGGCGGGCGAAGCAGATCACGGTCTTGATCGCGCTGGGCACGCATCCGCCGATGTCGCGCGAGGCGATGTTGCACCGGCTCGGCCTGACGGAGGCCGACATGGCGGGCGCGTTTCGCGACATCGAATTGCGCAACCATGCGTGGGACGACCCGGCGCAGCTGACCACGATCGGGCGTCTCGACGAGACGGCGATTTCCGCGGCGACGGACGGTCGCTTCAACCTGGCGCTCGACGTGCAGGTCAACCGCGCGGTTGGGGAGCACGACCTGCTGCTGATCCTCGGCCCGGTGTTCCCGCACGAGGTCGTGGGGTTCTCCGGCGGCAACAAATACATCTTCCCCGGCATCAGCGGGCCGGACCTCCTGAACTTTTTCCACTGGCTTGGCGCGGTCATCACGAATCGCGCGATCATCGGCGTGATGGACACGCCGGTGCGCGCGGTGCTCGACCGTGCGGCGGCGCTGGTCCCGATCCAACGCTACGCCCTGTGCATGGTGGTGGAGAAGGGCGGGCTGGCCGGCTTGTTCCACGGCGCGCCGGAGTCGGCGTGGTGCGAGGCGGCGACGCTGTCATCGCGGCTCCACGTGCGGCGCGAGCCGCGACTCTATCACACCGTGCTTTCGTGCGCGCCGGCGATGTACGACGAGCTGTGGGTCGGCGGGAAATGCATGTACAAGCTGGAGCCGGTCGTCGCGCCGGGCGGCACGCTCATCATATACGCGCCGCACATCCGCGAGGTGTCCGTCGTGCACGGTCGGGTCATGCGCGAGATCGGCTATCACGTCCGCGACTATTTCCTCGCGCAGTGGGACCGCTTCAAGCACCACCCCTGGGGCGTGCTCGCGCATTCGACGCACGTGAAGGGCGACGGCACGTACAGCGACGGCGTTGAGCGCCCAAACGTGAACGTTGTGCTCGCGACCGGGATTCCGGAGGACGCGTGCCGCGCCATCAACCTTGGCTACCGCAACCCCGCCACGATCCGCGTCGAGGACTTCGCCGGCCGGGAAGCGGAGGGCGTCCTCCACGTTCCCAAAGCGGGCGAAATCCTCTATCGTCCGCAGGAGTAATCCCCACGTCTCGGCTGGGGAGGAAAGTCCGGTAGATGCCGCAATACATGAAGACGGTGGCGACGATCGGCGCGGAATATATCCAGCACCGGCTTCGGCTGGATGAGCCGGAAACGAAGGTGCGAAGGGGGATTGCGGGACGCCTGATTCTCAGTCCGCGTTGGGATATCCGGGTTCACATCATCCCCCGGAAAACATCGGTGAAACTGTTTGCAACCGGGTCGCTGCTCGGCGCCCTGCTGACCGGCAATAATTCATTTGCGTACGACGAGCGGCTTCACTTCGAGAAGCGATATGCGGAATGGCTCAAGGATCGGTTCGGCCCGCTGATTCTCGATTCCGGCGCGAAGCCGGCGGCGGCGGCTCGGAAACCGGGGAACGACCCGGTTTGAGTCGCTTTCAGGGGCGGAGTCGTGTATCATGCTCAACCGTTTGTATGGATACTCATCCCCATATCCTTATAGTTGACGACGATCCGGACGCGATCACCTTGATCCGGCACCAGCTTGAGGTGCATTTCCCGTCCGCCCGGTTTTCAGCCGCGCCCGATGGCGGCGCGGGGCTGGAGGCCGTCCGGTCGTTGCATCCGGACGTCGTGTTGCTGGATGCGTGCATGCCGGTGCGCGATGGCTGGTCGGTGTGCCGCGAGTTAAAGGCTGATCCGGCGACGGCGTTTATTCCCGTCATGATGATGTCCGGGTTGCATCGGGACTCGCCCGCCCGCGCGCGCGGGCTCGAAAGCGGGGCGGAAGCCTTCCTCTGCAAACCATTTGAACTGGATGAGCTGGTGGCCCAGGTCCGCGTCCTGCTGCGCATCCGGGACTACGAGCTGCGTTTCCAGCGGCACCAGGAGGAGTTGAGCCGGGAACTTTCGGCGCGCACGGTCGAGCTGCGGGCGAGCGAAACGCGATTCCGCGTGCTGTTCGAGCATTCGCCTGATGCGATGTTCGTGGAAAGCGCCGAGGGCATGGTCCTGGACGCGAACGAAGCGGCCGGCCGCCTGCACGGCGTCCCGCGCGCCACGCTGATCGGCCGCCACGTCGCCGACCTGGTCCCGCCGGGCCAGCGCGAAGTGGTCGCCCGCGATTTCCCCAAATGGTTCTCCGGCCAGCTCAACAAGTACGAGGGCTACAGCTACACGTCCGAGGGCCGCATCATCCCGGTGGAAATCCGGGCGAGCCGCCTGGACTATGACGGCCGGCCCGCGCTCGTGCTCACCGTACGCGACATCACCGACCGCCCGCGCCTGGAGGAGCGCCAGAGCGCCACCACGCAGGGCCTCCGCGCCATCGTCGAAATCGCGGACGAACTCATCGCGTGCGCGGATGTGGACGAGGTCTACCGGTCCGCCGTGCAGTTGGGCCGCGAACGGCTGGGCCTCGAACGGGCCGCCATTTTCCTGAATGAAGGAATGCGGGTCCGCGGCACGTTCGGCACGGACATGAACGGGCAGCTGACGGACGAACGATCGCACGTCATCCCGATGGATGACCAGTGGCGCGAACGCTTCCGCCTGCGCTCGCAGAACGAACCGCGCTGGAGTTTGTCGCTGGAACCGCTGCAGGACTGGCGCGACGGCAGGATGAGCCCCCGCGGCCAGGGTTGGGTGGCGGTCACGCCGATCCAGACGGCGCGCAAGGCCGTCGGCGTGTTCTGCAACGACTCCGCGATCTCCAAGGCGCCGTTCGACACGGTGAAGCAGGAGATCGTCGCGGTATACGGGTCGCTGCTCGCCAACATCATCGAACGCAAAACCGCCGAGTCGGAGCGGTCCCTGCTCGCCACCGCGCTTGAGCAGTCGGCCGAGGCTGTGGTGATCACGGACATCCACGGCACCATCACCTATGTGAACCCCGCCTTCGAGCGGATCACCGGCTATACGCGGGTCGAGGCGCTTGGCCGCAACCCGCGCATACTCAAAAGCGGCCGCATGGAAGCGCGGCATTACGAGACGATGTGGAAGACGTTGCATCGCGGCGACGTGTGGACCGGTCATGTCACGAACCGGCGGAAGGACGGGCGCCTGTATGAGGCGGAACAGATTATTTCGCCGATCAAATCCCCCTCGGGCGACACGACCGGCTATCTCGCCGTTTCGCAGGACGTCACGCGCGCCCTCGAGATGGAACAGGCCCTCCGGCAGTCGCAGAAGATGGAGAGCATCGGGCGCCTCGCGGGCGGCGTCGCGCACGATTTCAACAACCTGCTCACGAGCATTCTCGGGTTCGCGCGCCTCATCAAGGAGACGCTGGAACCCGATCACGCGTGTCGCGCCGACGTCGAGGAAATCATCCGATCCGGCGAACGGGCCGCGCGCCTTACGCGCCAGTTGCTCTCCTTCGGGCACAAGCAGGTCATCCAAATCCAGCCGCTGAATCTCAATGACGTGCTGGGCCAGGTCGACCCGTTGTTGCGTCGGACGCTGGGCGCGGACATCGAACTCGTGACGCAGACCGACCCGGGTCTGCCCAGCGTCGAGGCCGACCCCGGCATGATCGAGCAGGTCATCATGAACCTCGCCGTCAACGCGCGCGACGCCATGCCCGCCGGCGGCAAGCTGACGATGTCCACCGGGAGCCTGGAGATTTCCGAAGCCCGCGCCGACGCGCTCCATCTCGCCCCCGGTCGTTACGCCTGCCTGACCGTGCGCGACACCGGCGTCGGCATGACCGAGGAGGTCCGGCTGCAGGTGTTCGAACCGTTCTTCACCACCAAGGCGAAGGGCAAGGGGCAGGGGTTGGGCCTGTCCACCGTGTACGGCATCGTGAAGCGCTGCCGCGGTTTTATCGAGGTCGACAGCACGCCGGGTGAGGGCGCCGAGTTCCGCGTATTCCTGCCGGCCGTGAACGAAAAGCCCTCCGATGTCGCCCCGCAGCCGGTCACGCCGCCGCGGGGCGGGACCGAAACCATCCTCGTGGTCGAGGACGAGAGCGGTGTGCGCCGCCTCGCCATCCGCGGGCTCCGGGACCTCGGCTACCGCGTCCTTGAGGCAAGCCAGGGCGACGAGGCGTTGCGCGTATTCCAACAGGAGCAGGGCCGCGTCGATTTGGTGCTGACCGATGTCGTCATGCCGATCATGGGGGGACCTGAACTGGTGCTCCAGTTGCGCGCGCAGAAACCCGGCATCCATGTGCTTTACATGTCCGGGTTCACGGAGGACATGCAGCTCGAGGGCGCGCACGTCAACAACGCCGCGTCCCTGATTCTCAAGCCGTTCACGATTGAGGCGCTCGCCTCTGAAATCCGCCGCCTGCTCGACGGCGCGTAACGCGGCGTCAGCGCCAGAGCAGCAGGCCGAGCACGGTCCCGCCGTAGAGCGCGATGTTCAGCAGGAGCGGAATATCCGTCAGCAGCAACTGCTCCGGACGCCCGCCCTGTTCGTGGCGATAGACGAGGTCGAGGTAGCGGAACAGGCCGAACACCACGAACGGAATGGTGAAGCCGAGCTTGTGCGAGCCGAACTTCGCGACCGTGTCGGGCCAGAGCGTGTAGAGGCAGTAGGCGATCAGCGTCGCCGCGGCGATCATCGGGATCAGGATGTCCAGGAGACGCTGGTCGTACGCCCGCAGGCTGGGGCGCGTCTGCCCTTCACCGCCCTGCAACGTCACCAGTTCGTGCCGCCGTTTGCACAACGCGAGGAACAGCGCGAGCAGCAGCGTGCACAGCAGCAGCCACGGCGAAATCGCGACGTGGATCGCCACCGCGCCCGCGAGCGCGCGCAGGACGAAGCCGGTCGCGATGATGAGGATGTCCACCAGCGCCACGCGTTTGAGGCCGAACGTGTAGAACAGTTGCAGGACCACGTAACCGAGGCAGACCAGCGCGAAGCCGCGATCGAACACCGCCGCCCAGCCCAGCCCGCCGGTCAGCAGGACCGCCATCAGCGCCCGCCCCGTGCCGGCCGACAACTCGCCCGCGGCGAAGGGACGCAGGCGCTTCACCGGGTGCGCGCGGTCCAGCTCCACGTCGCGCAGGTCGTTCAACACATAGATGCCGCTCGACAGCAGGCAGAAAATCACCGCCGCGGTCAGCGCCTGCAGCACGGCGCCGGAGGCGACGTGTTGCGCGGGGTCGCCGAGGGCGAAGAGCAGCGGCGCGAGCACGATCGCGTTCTTCGTCCATTGCTTGGGCCGGATCGCGCGGAGCAGGCTGACGGTGGTTTTGCTCATGCGGTGCCGCGCCGCGCCGCGATGCTGCGTTCGTGCGGGGTGGCGGGCGGCGAGCGGCGCAGGCCGCCCTGGAAGAACAGCTTCCACACCATCCACAGCGCCTCCTTGACGATCGCGCCGCTCATCTTCGACGCCCCCGAGCGGCGCTCCTCAAACGTGATCGGCACTTCCTCCACGCGGAAACCGCTCATCCACGCGTGGTGCGTCATCTCGATCTGGAACGAGTAGCCGTTGGATTTGATCTCATCCAGCGGGATGGTCTCCAGCACCGCGCGCCGGAAACATTTAAACCCGCCCGTCGGGTCGGTGAACGGCATCCCGGAAATCAGCTTCACGTAGACCGCCGCGCCCTTGCTCAAAATCAGGCGGCCCAGCGGCCAGTTGATCACGCGGATGCCGCCCTTATAGCGCGTGCCCAGCACGAGGTCCGCGTCCCGCGCCGCATCGCGGAATTTCACGAGGTCCGCCGGGTTGTGCGAAAAATCGCAGTCCATCTCGCCGATGAACTCGTACCGCCGCGCCAGCGCCCACTTGAAGCCCGCGATGTAGGCGCGGCCGAGGCCCTGCTTCTTCTCGCGGTGCAGGACATGCACGCGCGGCTCCGCCTCCGCCATCCGGTCGAGCAGCCGTCCGGTGCCGTCGGGCGAATTGTCGTCGACGAAAAGGACGTCGGCCCACGGCGCGTGCTGGTGCACCGCGAGCGCCATTTCCCGCACGTTGTCGATCTCGTTGTACGTCGGGATGATGACCAGGTAGTCGTTCATTCAGCCGCAGTCTATGAAGTGACGCCCCCGCGGGCAAGCGCCGCCGATGTTGAACCGCGCCCGCCCGCCCCCTATACTTACCCGTTCGCATGAAACTGGATATGCATTATTACGGCGACCCGGTGCTCCGCGCGCCGGCCGCCCGCGTCGAGGCCGTCACGGACGAATTGCGCCAACTCGCCGCGGCGATGATTGAGGCGATGCACACGGAAAATGGCGTCGGCCTCGCCGCCCCGCAAATCGGCCGCTCCGTCGCGCTGTGCGTCGTCGAGCTGCCGGTCGACTACGACACCACCGAGGACGGACGCCGCCTTAACCCGGACGTTGAAATGCCGCTGGTCCTCATCAATCCGGAGATCGTCTCCATCGGGCGCAAGACCGACGTGCATGAGGAGGGCTGCCTCAGTTTCCCCGGCCTGCGCGGCAACATCGAGCGCCCCATCGACATCACCGTCCGTTATCTCGGGCTCGACGGGCAGCCGCGCGCGCGGGCGTTTACGGATTTTCTCGCGCGCGTCATCCAGCACGAAGTCGACCACCTCAACGGCGTACTCTTCATCGACCGCATGTCCGCCGCGAAGCGGTTCGCGCTCAAAGGCAGGTTGCGGAAGCTGGAAAACGAGACCAGGGAGCGCCTCGGCCTCGCGTGAAAATTTACAACGTCTGTAAAACCTTTTTTCGCGGCTTACAACGTCTGTAAAATCTTTTTTCCGCGTTGCGGCGGGATTATTCCGCGGGCAGGGAGGGCGGCGTGCTCGCGAGGCGGGGGTGGAAACCGGCGGTGTAGGTTTCGCGCAAGTCGAGCAACTGTTGGACCAGCTCGTTGAGGCGCGGGTTGGCGATGTCGCCGTGGTTGGCGCAGATGTCGGGGGTGACCCGGATGACCCAGTAGGGCGTGTCGTTGTAGCGGCCTTCCACCTCGCGCAACAGGACGCGGCCGTCCTCGATCGCCGCGCGGTGGCTCAGCAGGAAATCCGTATGGCCGTCGGTGTGCGAGGCGAGCCAGCCTTGCGACGGCTCGCCGGGTGGCGCGTCCTTGCGGTAGCTGCGAAAGATCCGCACGAACCACTGGCCGAAGGGGAAGGCCCGCTTGGTGGCGGTGTCGCCTTCCGAGGTGATGGAGGCGATGAGCGGGCCGGCGACGGGTTGCTCGCGCCCGTCCGCGCCGTCCACCACGAGCCGGACCTGGTAGCGTTTCAACACGTCGATGAAGCGCGCGACATCGACCGCGCGGTTCGCCGGGTTCGCGAGCACGACGAGGTCCACCGGGAGCGCCGCCCGGGCGATCCCGGCCCCGGTGCTGCCCTTGATCAATTCCTCGGCCATGGCGTTGAAGAGAATGCGGCCGCCCATGGAGTGCCCGTACATGATGACCTTCGAGTCGGGCTCCATCTTCGTCGTGTGCATCACGGCGTAGAGCGCTTCCTTGAGGTTGAGGGAGGCGACGCGATCCGCGGCGAGCAGGCGGTTCCAGAAGGAGACCTCGCGGCTGAACGGTTCCTTGGAAATATCCCCGCGCCAGCCGATGTAGACGCCGACGACGCGACCGGGATGGCCGGGGTCGGTGCTGGCGTGGAAGCGTCCGGCGGACCCGGCGATTTCGCGGGCGATGCGCTGGAGGTCGCCGCGCTCGCGCGACCAGTCGGCGTTGTTCTTCCAGCCGTGGATGAACACGGGCACGACGATGCCGTCGGGGTGTTCGCGGTTGCGCTGCTGGATGAGCGCGACGGTGTCGCGCAGTTGACGCACGTCCCAGAATTCGCCTTCGTCGTCGAATTCGATGATGCAGAGATCCGCGGTCGCCCCGGTCTCCGGGTCGCGCACGACGCGGATGTAGTCCTCCGGGGTCCGGTTGTATTGACGCAAGCCGACGCAGCCTGCGCCGGGGAGGACGCAGGCGAACAGGGCGAGGAGAAGAAGGAAGGGGCGTGGGTTCATGATTTGCGGCGGGCGCCGGGCCGGGCTGGCGGGGTGGCGGACGCGATGTGGTCCAGTTCGCGGATCAGTTCGAGCAGGTCGGAGAGCGTTTTCCGGTTCGTATCGTCGAACCCTTTGCCGATGCCAGTGGGGATGACGTAGCCGCCCTCGGGATGCCGGCAGACCAACCCTCGCTTTTCCAGTGCGCGGACCTTCCGGCGGCAGGTCTCGCGGGGGATGCCGGTGGCTGCGCTGAGCGAAAACGGATTGCAGGGCTGCAGTTTCGCCCGCGTTTGTTCGGAGGCCCAATCGACGGACTGGATGGCCTGCTTCGCCCGGCCGGAGGAGAAGTAGTGGCAGATGTTGTGATGCGCGATCTCGCCGAGCACGAGCGCGGAGAGGATGTCGCCCTGGAACTTGTGATAGAGGTTGTTGAGGTGCCGGAGGAAGAACCAGCCCATGAGGATGGAGAGTTCGTGCGGGCTCCGATCGTACAGGTCATCCGCCGAGCGGGCGGCGAGCGGCGTGCCGGCGGCGGGCGCGGCCTTGCGGGCACGGGGGTGGCGGACCTTTTTCATGTTTATATGCTCCATCGCCGCGGATGGGGCGGCAACCGGCAGACTACCCAGAATGGGTACTCCGCCTCAAGTTCGCCATTTGATCCGCTCCGCGACCCGCGTGTATTGTTGCGCCCAGGAGGACTTATCATGAAGCTGGTGTATGCCGGTTTGAGCGCGGGGTTGTTGATGGCGGTGGCGGCGGGGGCGATTGAGCCGTTGCCGGTGGAGCAGGGGTGGCACGGGTATGTGAGCCCGAGCGTCGTGGGCATGGAGTTCCGCGACAACACGGTGGTGGGCCTGGGCTCGCTGGAGCTCGGGAACGAGCGGATTGAGTCGCTGGACGCGCGTCCGGAAAAGGAGTCGGCCGGTTCCTTCTCCCTCTCCGGCGAGGTGGGCTACATGTTCACCGATCCCGGGGTGTATGTGTTTGTCGGCAACCGGCTGGAGGATTTCCTGCGCCTCGACAACAGCAGTGCGCTCGGTGCGCGGCTCGATGCGGGGCGGGTGGGGATCCTCGAGGCAAGCGCACTGTTTTCGCTGGCCCCAACCGAGGTCTGGGCGGATCCCTTCCTCACGGGCGCGGATCGCGAGGCAACGGACCGGACGTCGACGGGCGCGCGGTTCGGGGTTGCCGGGATCGGCGGCAGCCGGTTCGACGCGTCGCTCACGGTCCGCAAGGTGGAGATCGACGAGGAGCGCAGCGGCGCCTCGCTGCCGCTGACGGACGCCGAACGCGCGCTGTTGCGCCGGGATGGCGACGCGGCGCGAATCGAGTTGCTCTACACCTGGGTCATCAATCCGCGCCATATCCTGATTCCCGCGGTGGACTTTGGCGTGTATGACGCCGATGGCGACGCGGTGGCCCGCGAGGGGGCGACGGTGCAGTTGACGCATGTCTACCAGCAGGGTCGCTTGCGCCTGATTTCGAACGCGGCCTTTCGCCAGGCCGAATTCGACGAGGTGAACCCGGTGTTCGGGTTGAAGCAGGACGAGGAGGAGTGGGTCCTGTCCGTGACGGGGATTTACGGCAACCTGTTCGACCAGCCCAACCTCTCCGGCATGGCCAGCCTGCTCGTGGCGGAACGCGATTCCGACATCGGGTTTTATGATGCGGAGGCGACGGTCGCCAGTGTAGGTTTGCTCTACAAGTTTTGATCCTGCGCGCCCGGCGGCATGGGGCGTCGCTTTATCCCGGAGTCGATGTATGAACGTTCGTGGCTGGTGTTGCGCCGCGTGGGTTTGCGCGGCGGGGTTGTTGTGGGGGTGTGGACGCGGGGCGGTGGAACCGCCGCCGCCGTCGGCGCGTCCGGTGAAGCTGGCGGTCGCGGAGACGCGCGCGCCGGGTCGGACCTTCACCGCCTCCGGACGGATCAAGGCCGCGCAGCGCGCGGAACTTTCGTTCGACCGCGCGGACGTGCTCGCCGAGTTGCCGGTGATCCAGGGGCAGCCGGTGCAGGCGGGCGACGTGCTTGCGCGCCTCGACACGCGCAACCTCGAGCTTGCGGAAAAGGCACGGCTCGCTGCGTTCGATGAGGCGCGCACGAATCGCGACCGGCTGCAGCGCCTCTTCGAACGGCAGGCGGTGGCGCGCGCGGACCTCGACCGGGCGCAGGCTTCCTTCGAGAACGCCGAGGCGAGCCTGCTCCAGGTGCGCAAAGACCTGGAAACCTCCGTGTTGCGCGCGCCGTTCACGGGCCGCGTCGCCGCGACGATGGCGGACCGGTTCCAACTCGTCCAGGCGCGCCAGCCGATCGTGGTGGTGCAGGACCTCTCGCGCTATGAGGTGGAAATCCAGGTGCCGGAGACGTTCATCCTCCAGGTCGGCCAGTCGACCGGCTCGCAGGTGACGGCGCGTTTCGACCAGTTGCCGGGCCTCGTGCTGCCGGTAAAGCTCAAGGATTTTACGACCGAGGCGAGCCCGGAGACGCTGACCTACAACGCGGTGTTCACGATGCAGGCGCCGGAGGGTTCCGTGTTGCTGCCCGGCATGTCCGTTTCCATCGGCATCGAATTGCAGCAGGCCGGGCCGGCGGGCGCGTGCTGGGTTCCGGAGCGCGCGCTGTTTTCCGATGATGCGCAACGCACGCTGGTGTGGCGGGTGGATCCCGCGACGAGCCGGGTCGCGGCGCAGCCCGTGGCGATCGGCCAGCGGCGCGGCGGTTACGCGCAGGTGACGGACGGGCTCGCGGCGGGCGACCGGGTCGCCGTGTCGGGCTTGCATACGTTGCGTGATGGCGATGAAGTGCGGGCGTATGAAGCGCCCGATCGTTCGTGAGCGGACCATGACGATCGCCGAATACTGCATCCGGAAACGCACGATTTCCTACCTGCTCTCCGTCCTCATCCTGCTGGGCGGGCTGTCGGTCTATCCGAAGCTGGGCCGCTTCGAGGATCCCGCGATCGCGATCAAGATCTGTCCGGTCATCACGGCCTATCCCGGCGCTTCGCCGCGCGAGGTGGAGGACGAGGTCACGGAGGTGATCGAATCCGCGCTGCAAAGCATGTGGCAGGTGAAGCAGGTCACCTCGGTTTCGCAGGCGGGGCTGTCGATCGTGAAGGCGGAGTTCACGGAGACGTTCCGCAAGAGCGACCTGCCCCAGATTTTCGACGAGGTGCGGCGCAAGGTGGCGGATGCGCAGAAGGACCTGCCGCCGGGCGCGCAACCGTCCATCGTCAACGACGACTTTGGCGATGAATACGGCATGCTGCTCGCGCTCACGGGCGACGGCTATACGCTGAAGGAGATCGAGGATTTCGCCGACTTCCTCCGCACCGAGCTGCTCCAGGTGTCCGGCGTCGCGCGCATCGTGTTTTGGGGCGTGCAGCAGGAGATGATCTACATCGAGATCTCGCGCGCGCGGCTCGGCCAGTTTGGAGTCTCGCTCGATGCGGTACTGCAAGCGCTCCAGCAGCACAACCAGGTCGTGCCCGCAGGCGTGGTCACGGAGGGTGACCGCCGCATGCGCATCCAGCTTACCGGCGCGGCGGAATCGTGGGAGACCCTCGGCGACCTTGCCCTGGTCGGGCGCGATGCCGGCACGGTGCGCTTGCGCGATGTGGCGACGCTGGTGCGCGATGTACAGGACCCCCCCACCGCGATTCTCAAGGTGAACGGCCAGCGCGCCCTCGCGATCGGCATTTCCACCGTGGAGGGCGGCAACGTGGTGGCCGTGGGCGACGCGGTCGGCGCGCGACTTCGCGAGCTGGAGTCGCGGCGGCCCGCCGGGCTTGACCTGCACATCCTTTCCTACCAGGGCGAGACGGTCGACCAGGCGGTGCGCGGGTTTGTGGTCAGCGTGTTCCAGGCGCTCGGCATCGTGGTCGGCATTTTGATGCTGTTCATGGGCCTGCGCAGTGGTGTGATCATCGGCGTGACGCTGCTGCTGATCGTCGCGGGCACGTTCCTTGTGATGCAGTTCATGGCGATCGAGCTCCAGCGCATTTCGCTGGGCGCGCTGATCGTGGCGCTCGGCATGCTGGTGGACAACGCGATCGTGGTGACCGACGGCATCCTCGTGCGCATCGGGAAGGGGGAGGACCGGATCAAGGCCGCGGGCGCGGTGGTTGGCCAGACATTCTGGCCGCTGCTCGGCGCGACCTTCGTCGCGATCATGGCGTTCGCGGCGATCGGCTTTTCGCCGGACTCGACGGGAGAATACTGCAAGTCGCTGTTCCAGGTCATCGCGATTTCGCTGCTGTTGAGCTGGCTTTTCGCGATCACGGCCACGCCGTTGATGTGCGTGGATTTCCTGAAGGCGCCGAAGAACCCCGGCGCGGCGGCGCCGGGCCGTTTCTCCGCGCGCTACCGGGCCGTGCTCGCCGCCGTGCTCGCGCGCCGCGGTTGGGTGCTGATCGTGATGACCGTGCTGCTCGCGCTGGGCATGTTCGGCTTCGGCAAGGTGAAGCCGGGCTTCTTCCCGCAGTCCGCGCGCCCCGAGTTCGTGCTGGATTACTGGCTGCCGCAGGGCACGCACATCCAGCGCACGCTGGCCGATACGGACCGGCTCGAGCGTTTCGTGATGGAGCTGGAGGGCGTTGAGAAGGTCTCCACCTGGGTGGGCCGAGGCGCGGTCCGCTTCATGCTCGTCTATTCGCCGGAGGACGCGAATTCCGCCTATGCGCAGTTGCTGATCACCGTGCGCGATCACCGGCAGATCGACGCGGTGATGGCGCGGATTCGCGCCGAGCTCGACGCGCATTACCTCGACGCGCAGTACAAGCTGTGGAAGTTCGTGCTCGGCCCCGGCGGCGGCAGCGCGATCGAGGCCCGCTTCGCCGGCCCCGAAACCGCGGTCCTGCGCGAGCTCGTCCGGCGGGCGTCGGAAATCATGTACGCGCATCCCAACGCGGTGAATATCAAGAACGACTGGCGCCAACCCGTGCCCGTGGTGCAGGCGGTGTTGCGGTCCGAGGTCACCGCGCAAGTCGGCGTGACCCGCCCCGAAGTGGCCGCCGCGCTGGAGGTCGCATCCGAGGGCCGCCGCGTGGGCGTATATCGCGAGGGCGACGACGTGCTTGGCATCGTCGCCCGCCTGCCCGCCGGGGAACGCAACGACATTGAACAGCTCGACCAGATCACGGTCACGAGCCGCGTGACGGGTCGCAACGTGCCCGTCGGCCAACTCATCGGCGGTTGGGAGACCCGCTGGGAGAACGCGCTCATCCTGCGACGCGACCGTGAACGCACGATGACCGCCCAGTGCGATCCGTCCGAAGGCCCGAGCGCCAACCTGCACGCGGCCCTGCGTCCCGCCATCGAAGCGATTCCGCTGCCCGAAGGCTATCGATTGGCGTGGGGCGGCGACTACGAGAAGTCCACGAATGCCAACGCGGGCATTGCGAGCACGATGCCGGTCACGTTCGTCGTGATGGTGGTGCTGATCGTGATGATGTTTAATGCGATCCGCCAGCCGGTCATCATCTTCCTTACTGTTCCGCTGGCCGTCATTGGCGTGGCCGCCGGCCTGCTCGCGACCGGCGTCGCGTTCGACTTCATGGCGACGCTCGGCTTCCTGAGCCTGGCGGGCATGTTGATCAAGAACTCCATCGTGTTGATCGACCAGATGGACCTGGAGATGAAGAGCGGGAAGCGCCCGCTCGATGCGATCCTCGATTCCACGCTCGACCGCACGCGCCCCGTGCTGCTGGGCGCGGTGACGACGGTGCTCGGCCTCCTCCCGCTGCTCGGCGATGTCTTCTTCAAGGGGCTGGCCGTGGTGATCATGTTCGGCCTGTCCTTCGCGGCGATCCTCACCCTGGTGGTGGTGCCGGTGTTGTATGCCGCCTTCTTCAAGGTGCCCAAGCGATGAACTCCATCCCTCTTCTTGCGGCGTTCGCGCTGCTGGTTGCGTCCGCCGGTTGCGCCCGCCTCGCGGGACCCGCGTATGAGCGGCCCGCCGCGCCCGTGCCCCAGGCGTGGACCGCGCCGGCGGCGGACGAGGTGGCCACGCTGCGCACGGATTGGTGGACTGCGTTTGGCGACGCGGAGTTGACGCGGCTGATCGAACAGGCGCTGGCGGGCAACTTCGACCTGCGCGTGGCCGCGGGCCGCGTGACGCGCGCCGAGGCGCTGGCGGGCGTCGCCGCGAGCCGCCGCCTGCCGACCTTTGGCCTGAACGCGGGCGCGACGTTCGGGCGGCAGGACGTGGGGCCGGGGCCCAGCGTGAGCACGGAGAGTTACGAGCTGGGCGCGGGGCTGAATTGGGAAATCGATCTCTGGGGCAAGCTCAAGAAAGGCGAGGCCGCGGCCGACGCCGAGGTCCGCGCCTCCGGGGCCGACTGGCGCGCAGCGTATCTCGTGGTGGCGAGCCAGGTGGCGGGCCAGTATTTCCGCCTGCGCCAGATCGACGAACTGGCCGCGCTCTACGCCCGCTTCATCGCGGCGGGTGAGCGCATCCTCGGGCTGTACGAGGCGCGTGCCGCGGAGCAACTGGTGTCCGCCGATGTTGTGCTGCGGCAGCGCGCGGAGCAGCGGCGACTGGAGCGCGAGGCGCAGGAATTGCAGCGCGAGCGGGGTACGATTGAAAACGGGCTCGCGGCGTTGCTCGGCCTGCCCGCGGGCGAATTGCGCATCGCGCCCCTCGCGACGCGCGACGCGCTGCGCGCCGTGGCCGTTCCCGCCGGGCTGCCCGCCGACCTGCTGTCGCGCCGCCCGGATGTGCTCGCCGCGGAATATCGCGTGCTCTCCGCCTACAACCTTACCGGCCAGGCGCGGCTGGAACGGCTCCCGTCCATCGCGCTCACCGGGTCCGGGGGCAGCACCAGCGACTCCCTCGGCGGCCTGCTCTCGCAATGGTTGCTGGGCGGCGGGCCGGCGATCCGCATCCCGCTGCTCGACCCCGCGAAAAAGCGCCAGGTGGCGGTGCGCGAGGCCGAGGCGGAAATCGCCGCCGACCAATACCGCGCCGCCGTGGTGCGCGCGTTGCAGGAGGTCGAAAACGCGCTGCTGACGCTGGCCAGCCGCCGGGCGCAGGCGGAGAACGCGGATGAGGCGCTGGCCGACCTGCGCGCGGCGCAGGGCATCAACCAGATCCAGTTTGAGGAGGGCCTGCTTTCGCAGTTGCAGGTCCTTGAATCCGAACGCAGCCTGTTGCAGGGCGAACAGATCGCGCTCGACCTGCATTTCCGGCTGCTCAACGAGACGGTCACGCTCTACAAGGCGCTCGGCGGCGGCTGGCCCGCCGAAACGCCGGGCGCGGAATGACGTCCCCGCTGCGCGCATGAGACTTGCCCGCCACCTCGACACGGCCGATGCGCTGGCCGAAATACTTTTCGGCCTGATCATGGTCCTCACGTTCACCCTCGCCGCAGGCTTCGTGGCGTCGGAGGGCGCGCAGGGCGTGCGGGAGATAATGATCGCGGCGATAGGCTGCAACCTGGCGTGGGGCATCATCGATGCCGCGATGTACGTGATGAGTTCCGCGATGCACCGGGGTCGGCGCAGGCGGTTTGCCGCGGCGATCCGGGCCGCGCCCGATGAGGCCGCGCGCCTGCGCGTGGTCGCGGCGGAACTCGGCGATGACTTGGGCGAAGCGGCCACCCCGGCGGATCGCGAGGCCTTTTTCCGTTCCATCCTCCGGATCGCGAGTCATGCCCGTGCAGCGCCGCTGCGCCTCACGCGGTCCGACTGGCTGGGCGCGTGGAACTGCTTCTATCTGGTGGCCGGCACCACAATCCCGGCGATCCTGCCCTTCCTCGTCCTTCGCGACGATCCGTTCCTTGCGCTGCGCGTCTCGAACCATTTGCTCGCGCTCCTGCTTTTTGCCGTCGGCTTCACGTGGGCCCGCGAAACCGGCCTGCGCCCGTGGCGAGCGGCCTTCGTTTTCCTTCTCGCCAGCCTCGCGCTTGTGTATCTTGCGATCGCGCTCGGCGGTTGAACTCCAAAAATCGGACAGGTGCTTCCATGAACGTATCCAGGCGTTTCGCGTTTCCACTGCTCGCCTTCGGTCTCGCCCTGGCCGCGGCCTTCACCGTTTCGTGTGCGCTGCCCTCCTCGCTGCGCGGGACGCCGCCGCTGCGCGTGGGCCTTGCGCCCGACCTGCCGCCGCTGGCGTTTATGCAGGACGGGCGCATGGCGGGCCTTGAGCTGGAGCTGGCGCGGGATTTGGCGCGGGCGCTGGGTCGGCCGGTCGAAGTGTCCAGCATGCCGTGGAAGGGTCTGCTTCGTGCGCTGGAGGAGCGGCGGATCGATGTGATCATGGGCGGCATCACCATCACCGAGGAACGCCGCACGCTGGTGGCCTTTACGCACCCGGTCCTGGAGAGCGGGTTGCTGGCGATGATCCGGGCGGGCGATCTGGATACCCTGAACAACGTCGCCGCATTGCATGAGCGGGGCGGGCAGCTCGGCGTCATGCCGGGCACGACGAGCGACGCATTCGTGCAGCGCGAGTTTCGGAAGGGACGTCGCGTGCCGGTGGCCCGCGCGGAGGACGCGCCCATCCTCTTGCAGCGCCGGTCCATTGATGCGTTCGTGCACGACCTGCCGGCCCTTGTCTGGCTGCACAGCCGCAACGCGGCGAATACCGCGCTCGTCCCGCAACTCCTGCATCGTGAACAAATCGCCTGGGCCCTGCGCCGGGACGACGAGGCGTTGCGGTCGGAGATCGATGCCGTGTTGAGCCGTTGGAAGCAGGATGGCTCGCTGGACACGGCCATTCACCGGTGGCTTCCGTATTACGGCAAACTCGTCGCCCATCAATCGCCCTGAGGGAGGCTCTATCATGAACGACGCCAAGGCCCGCAAACTGGCCTATCACTTCGCGAAGCCGTATCGGGTGGAGGAGGGCGACCGATTCCGCCTGAAGGATTTCGACCCGGCAGACACCGGGGAGTTCAGCAAGGAGGACAAGCCGCGCGCGAAGGAGGCGCTGGAGCGCGGGGTCGAATATCTCGCCGACCTGCAGGACCGGCTGTACGCGAATGACCAGTGGTCGCTGCTGCTGATTTTCCAGGCGATGGACGCGGCGGGCAAGGATGGTGCGATCAAGCACGTCATGTCGGGCATCAACCCGCAGGGCTGCCAGGTCTTTTCCTTCAAGACGCCGTCCGCGGAGGAGCTCGACCATGATTTCCTGTGGCGCTGCCAGAAGCGGCTGCCGGAACGCGGGCGCATCGGGATATTCAACCGGTCGTACTACGAGGAGACGCTCGTCGTCCGCGTGCATCCGGAATTGCTCGCGCACCAGAAGTTGCCGCCGGAACTGGTGGGGAAGATCATCTGGAAGGAGCGCTTCCAGGACATCCGTTCGTTCGAACGCCATCTCGCCCGCAACGGGACCATCGTCCGGAAGTTTTTCCTGAACGTCTCGAAGGGTGAGCAGAAGAAACGCTTCCTGGAACGCATCGACACGCCGGAGAAGAACTGGAAATTCTCGGCCGCCGACGTCCGGGAGCGCGGGCATTGGAAGGCGTACATGGCGGCCTACGAGGACATGATCCGGCACACCGCCACGCCGGAGTCTCCGTGGTACGTCGTGCCCGCCGACAACAAGTGGTACACGCGCATCGTCGTGGCCGCCGCCGTGATCGAGGCGCTTTCCTCGCTGAAGCTGGCGTATCCCGAAGTCAGCGCCGCCCAGCGCCGCAATCTCGCAGCCGCCAAACGCGCGTTGCTGGCGGAGTAGGGTTTCGCATGTGTGCCGCGCTTTGCCTGCCGGGGCGAGTCGTCTGCTTGACTGACGGAACTTTCCTTACTAGCGTGTAAGGATATGAAATATGTAAGGAGTCGGCCATGGTCACCGCGGCATTAACGAGCAAAGGGCAACTTACCATTCCCAAATCCGTGAGGGATTCGCTCCGACTGCGCACGGGCGACCGGGTCGCGTTTGTGCTGCGGGGGGATTCCGAGGCGGTGATGAAGCCGGTGACGAAATCCGTGGATGAGGTGTTTGGACGCCTGCACCGCCCGGGGCGGGCGCCGCTCACCCCCGACGCGATGAAATCGGCCGTCGCCAGAAAGCTGCGGAGCCGTCTTTCATGATTGCGGTTGATACGAACGTGCTCGTGCGGTTCCTTGTCCGCGATGATGAGAAGCAGGCCCAGGCGGTTCGCCGCCGTCTTCAGCACGCCGAACAAAATCGAGAGCGGCTGTTCATCCCGTTGCCTGTGTTGCTGGAGACGGTTTGGGTGCTTGAAAGCGCGTACGACATGGCGAGGAGCGCCATCCTTGATGCCCTGCGGGATATGCGGCACATGACCGTGTTCGAGTTCGAGGCCGTTGATGTGGTGGAGCGATTTCTTGCGGATGGAGACGCTGGCAAGGCCGACATGGCTGATCTGCTCATCGCACATTCCGCGCGCGCCGCCGGTTGTGACAAGGTCATCACCTTTGATCGCGGTGCCGCCCGACACCCGTTCGTCGAGCTGCTGAAGTAGGTCTGCACGACCCATGGGGCGATGCTTGTCGGCGGGGCGCTCAAGCGCGACATCGATTCCAGCTCGCGGTCCTTTGTCTCCCGCACGAAGCGCCAGACGAAGACGAAGGAGAGCGCGGCGCAGGCGGCGCTGAGGTGTCGCAAGTGCAAAGCCCCGGCGTGTTCAGGGCAGGACTTCGCGGCGGCCGTCGAGCTGGCGGTCGATCTCCGCCTGTTTCTGGTCGAGCAGGCCTTCGAGGGCGGCGCGCACGGCTTCGGAGAGGTCGCGCGCCTCCTCCAGGCGCGGCAGGTAGACGTAGGTCGCTCCGGCCGCGCGGAGGCGTTTCACCTCGGACAGCAGTTCGGTCGTGATGATGATCCGCGCGCTCGGGTTGATTTCCCTGAGCTGGCGCACGAGTTTTTCGTTCGTGATGCCCTTGAGCAGGCTTTCCGGCACGGTGCAGATGAAGAGCGCCGCATCGGCGGCGCCAGCCTTGAGCAGGGTGTCGCGCTGGCTCACGTCGCCATACACGATGTGCACCCCGCGCTTCCTCAATTCCTCGAAGACCACGGGATTAAAGTCCACCACGGACACGCGGGGCAGCAGGTGCGGCGCGTGTTGCGTCAGCTCCTCCAGGAGGGAGCTGGCCTCGCGGAAGAAGCCGACGATCAGGATCCGGCCGGCCGACCCCGCGCCGGCGGTGGCCTCGGGCGCGGCGGTCGCCCCGGCGTCGAGATCCTTCAGGCCCGCGCGCTTCAGCACGGGAATCAGCCGGCGCACCAGCGGGTCGCTGTTGGAGATCGCGAGCGAGGAGAGGACGGCGAGCACGACGAAGGCCAGCGAGACGGCGGCGCTGGTGTCCGCCCCGATGTGGCCCGCCTGCACGCCGAGGGCGAGGATCACGAGGGAGAATTCGCTGATTTGCGCAAGGTTGATGCCGGGCAGCAGGCTGATGCGCAGGCCGGTGCGCATCAGGTACAGTGGCGTAAAGGTCGTCACGAGGCGGCTTGCGACGGTGAACACCGCCACGCCCGCGGCGAGGCCGATGACGCTCCAGGTGGGCAGCGGGATCGCGAGGCCGAGGCCGAGGAAGAACAGCGTGACGAAAAAATCGCGCAGGCTCGTCACCTTCGCGCCGACGTCGAGCGCGTAAGGGAAGGTGGAGAGCGCGACGCCAGCGATCAGCGCGCCCATCGCGCGCGAGAGCTGGAGCTGCGCCGCCAGTTCGCCGATCATGAAGCACCACGCCAGCGCGCCGACCAGCATGAGTTCCGGCAGGCGGGCCACGCGGCGGAAAATGGCGGGGAGGATGTAGCGCGCCACCGCGAGCGCGGTGGCCACCAGCACGACCACGCGCAGGAGCGAGAGCAGCAGCACGCTGACCTTCAGGTCGTTCAGGTTCGGCTGCACCGCGAGGAACAGGATCGAGAACAGGTCCTGCAGGACGACGATGCCCAGCGTGATGCGGCCCGCGAGCGTGTCGAGCTCGCGCCGGTCATAGAGCAGTTTGACGATCACGACGGTGCAACTGCACGCCGTGGCGACCGCCAGGTAGAGGGCGGCCCAGCGGCCGTCCCGGCCCAGCGGGAAGCCGACGGCCCAGAACACCGCGATGCCGAGCAGCAGCCCGCCAAGAATCTGCACGCTGGAGGTGACGGTGATGGATTTCCCGGCGGAGGCGATTTTCTTCAGGTCGATTTCGAGCCCGATCATGAACAGCAGGAAGAGCAGACCGAGTTCGGAAATCAAACCGATGGCGCGCGGGTCGCTCACCAAATTGAGGCAGGCGGGGCCGACGACGAAGCCACCGAGCAGGTAGGCAAGCAGCGGCGGCTGACGAACGGCGTGCGCGAGCAGGCCCAGCAACCATGCCGTGATGACGCAGATGCCGATGTCCTGGATGAGTTGCGGCATATCAGAATCGTGCTTCTATTGCAGGAGGCGGCGAAATGGCTCAATGCCCAATGACCCCTGAAATGAAATCCGTATTGGTCATTTTGTCATTCGGACTTGGGCATTCCGGTTTATTCCCAGCGCGGGCCGGATGGGCGTTTGGCGGGCCGGTGGTGGGGTGGGGCGCCGTGGGGGCGCTTGTGGAAGCCGCCGGGCCGCTTGCCCGCGGCGTGGCCGCGGCCCATGCCGTGCGTGGGGTCGGTTTCGACGACGGCGCGGACTGGGCGTCCATGGAACTCCGCGCGGTTCAGCCCGGGCAGAATCAGGTCGGCGGCCTCGGATGACACCTCGAATACGCTGTCCTGCTCCATGATCCGGATCCGGCCGAGGCGCAGTTTCGGGCCGGGCGTGGCGCGGTTGATGATGGAAATCAGCAGCGGCGGCGTAAGTCCGTTGCGCCCGCCAATGTTGACGCGCAGGCGTACGACGTTGCCGGATAGCGGTTCGCCGACCGGCGCGGTGCGTTCGAGGCGCGGCCCGCGTTCCGGCCTGTCGCGGTGCTCGTGCGGCGGCGCGGCATTCAGGTCCGGCGCGCTCTTGTAGTAGTCGAGGAACCGCGCCAGGTCGCGCAGGGCGAAGCGCTGGATGAGTTCCTCGCGCGACAGGCCGTCCAGCGCCTCGTTGATCCGCGGCATGAAGGCGTCCAGTTCGCCGGACGGGGGCGGCATGGCCTTGATCCGCTCCAACTGGGCCAGCAACTGCGCCTCGCAAATTTCACGCCCGCCAGGGACCTGCTTGTTCTCAAAGCGCTTGTTCATGATGCGCTCAATGGCGCGGATCTTGTAGTGCTCGCGCATGTGAATGAGCACGATGGAGATGCCGGCCTTGCCCGCGCGCCCGGTGCGGCCGCTGCGGTGCGTGTAGACGTCGGGGTCGCCGGGCAGGTCGTAGTTGATGACGTGCGTGAGGTCGTCCACGTCGAGGCCGCGCGCGGCTACGTCGGTGGCGACGAGGATTTGCACCGTGCGCTGGCGGAACGCGCGCATGACGCGGTCGCGCTGGTCCTGCGAGAGGTCGCCGTGCAGCGTGTCCGCGTTGTAGCCGTCGGTGGTGAGCCGCGCCGCCACGTCCTGCGTCTCCTGCCGGGTGCGGCAGAACACGATGCCGTAGAGGCCGGGGCGCGCGTCGATGATGCGTTTGAGCGCCTCATAGCGGTCGCGGGCGTGAACCGTGTAGCACTCGTGCGTGACGTTCGCGGCGCCGGCGTTGCGCGTGCCGAGGATGATTTCCTCGGGGTCGTTCATGTACTTGGCGGCCATCGCGGCGACCTGTTTGGGCATCGTCGCGGAGAAGAGCAGGGTGCGCGCCTGGTCGGGCACGTCCTTGAGGATCGACTCCAGCTCCTCTTGGAAGCCCATGTTGAGCATCTCGTCCGCCTCGTCGAGCACGACGCGCTGGACGTGGTCGAGTTTGACGCAGCCGCGCCGCATCAGGTCATTCAGGCGGCCGGGCGTGGCGGCGAGGATGTGCACGCCGCGCTGCAACTGGCGGATCTGGGTCTGGATCGGCGCGCCGCCGTACACCGCGAGCACGCGCAGGTGCGGGGCGAAGCGTCCGAAGTCGGCGAGGTCCTTCGCGATCTGCACGCACAACTCGCGGGTCGGCGCGAGTACGAGCGCCTGGATGCGCGCCTGCGCCGGGTCGGTCAGCTGCAGCAACGGCAGGCCGAACGCCGCGGTCTTGCCGGTCCCGGTCTGCGCGAGGGCGACCAGGTCGCGCTGGCCCTGGATCAGCAGCGGGATCACCTTCTCCTGCACCGGGGTGGGTGTTTCAAAGCCGAGTTCCGCCACGCCTTTTTGCAGGTCCGGGGAGAGTCCGAGGGTTGTGAAGCTGCTCATGGGGAGACGGTGTAGCGGGTTCGGGCGCGAACGGCGAAGCAAATTTTAACCACGGAGGCACGGAGGGCGCGGGGAACACGGGGACGATTGACCCGCCGCGATCGGTTTGTGCCCGTCCTCGTCGTCGTCCTCACCTTTCGATTTCGAGAACGAGGAGTGAGGACGAGAACGAGGATGAATAGGGGCGGCGCAATCCACGCTTGTCCACCCGCGCGGGGGTGTGTACATACGACGGCTTCCTCCCATGACGCACGACTGGATCGCCATTCTCGATTTCGGCTCGCAATACACGCAGCTCATTGCGCGGCGCATCCGCGAGCTGCACGTGTACTGCGAGATCCTGCCGTGCGACACGGCGGCGGCGGAGCTCGCCGCGCGCAAGGCCGCTGGCGTGATCCTGTCCGGCGGCCCGGCCAGCGTTTACGAGGACGGCGCGCCGTCGTGCGATCCGGCGATTTTCGAGCTTGGCGTCCCGGTGCTCGGCGTCTGCTACGGCATGCAGCTCATGGCCCGTCAACTGGGCGGCCGCGTGGAGCCGGGGTCCACGCGCGAATTCGGCCACGCGGAGGTCCGCGCGCGCGGGCATACGAAGCTGCTCGCCGGCATCCAGGACCGCGCGAACGTGGAGGGCCACGGGCTGCTTCACGTGTGGATGAGCCACGGCGACAAGGTGGCCGCGTTGCCGGAAGGCTTCAAACTGATGGCCTCCACCGATGCCTGCCCCATCGCGGGCATGGCGGACGAAGCGCGGCGTTTTTATGGCGTGCAGTTCCACCCCGAGGTGACGCATACGCACCAGGGCGCGGCGATCCTGCGCCGCTTCGTGCGCGACCTGTGCGGCACGAAGGGCGACTGGCGGATGGGCGACTACGTGGAAGAGGCGACGGCCCGCATCCGCGCGCAGGTCGGCGCGGACCATGTGCTGCTCGGGTTGTCCGGCGGCGTGGACAGCTCCGTTGCGGCGGCGCTGATTCACAAGGCGATTGGCGATCAACTCACCTGCGTGTTCGTCGACCACGGCCTGTTGCGCCTGAACGAGGCGGAGCAGGTGATGGAGACGTTCGCGAAGAACCTCGGCGTGCGTGTCATCCATGTGAACGCGGAGGAACGTTTCATGACGAAGCTCGCGGGCGTCGAGGACCCGGAGCAGAAGCGCAAAATCATCGGCCGCGAATTTGTCGAAGTCTTCCAGGCGGAATCCGAAACCCTCAAGCAAACCGACCGCGCCGTAAAGTGGCTCGCGCAGGGCACGATTTATCCCGACGTCATCGAATCCGCCGGAGTGAAAGGCAAGAAGGCGACGACCATCAAGTCGCACCACAACGTCGGCGGCCTGCCGGAGACGCTGCACCTGAAGCTGCTCGAACCGCTGCGCGAGTTGTTCAAGGACGAGGTGCGCCAGCTCGGCCTCGAACTCGGCCTGCCGCGCGACATGGTGTACCGCCATCCGTTTCCCGGCCCCGGCCTCGGCGTGCGCATCCTTGGCGAAGTGAAAAAAGAATACGCCGACCTGCTGCGCCGGGCGGACGCGATTTTTATCGAGGAGCTGCGCAACACGCCGTCCGCCGACGGGCGCAGTTGGTATGACGACACCGCGCAGGCGTTCGCCGTCTTCCTGCCCGTGCGGAGCGTGGGCGTGATGGGCGACGGGCGCACCTACGAATATGTCGTCGCATTGCGCGCCGTGCAGACCACGGATTTTATGACCGCCCACTGGGCGCACCTGCCGCACGAACTCCTGAGCCGCGTCGCGAACCGGATCATCAACGAAGTCCGCGGCCTCAACCGCGTCGTCTATGATATCAGCAGCAAGCCCCCCGCGACGATCGAGTGGGAATAGATCGTCGCCGCGCGCAACATATTCAAATGAGGTAATTCAAATGCCACGTCTACGCAGTCACACCACCACGCAGGGCCGGCTCATGGCGGGGGCGCGCAGCCTCTGGCGGGCCAACGGGATGAAGGAAAACCAGATCGGCAAGCCGATCGTGGCCGTGGTCAATTCCTTCACCCAGTTCGTGCCCGGCCACGCGCACCTGCACGGGGTGGGCCAATTCGTCAAGGGCCTCATCGAGGCGCAGGGCTGCTTCGCCGCCGAGTTCAACACCATCGCGGTGGATGACGGCATCGCGATGGGCCACGACGGCATGCTCTATTCGCTGCCTTCGCGCGAGGTGATCGCCGACAGCGTGGAATACATGGTCAACGCGCACATGGCCGACGCGATGGTCTGCATCAGCAACTGCGACAAGATCACGCCCGGCATGCTGATGGCCGCGATGCGCCTGAACATTCCCACGATCTTTGTGTCGGGCGGCCCGATGGAGGCGGGGCGGGTCGGCGACAAGAAGTACGACCTGGTGGACGCCATGGTCATGGGCGGCGACAAGAACGTGTCCGAAGAAACGCTGGCGCAGGTCGAACAGTCCGCCTGCCCCACCTGCGGGTCCTGCTCCGGCATGTTCACGGCCAATTCGATGAACTGCCTGAACGAGGCGCTGGGCCTGGCCCTGCCCGGCAACGGCACGATCGTGGCGACGCACGCGAACCGGCGCGAACTCTTCGCCCGCGCCGCGCGCCGCATCGTGGAGATGACCCATGCGTGGTACCGCGACGGCGACGCGTCCGTACTGCCCCGAAATGTCGGAAGCAAGAGCGCCTTCTGCAATGCGATGGCGCTGGACGTGGCGATGGGCGGTTCGACGAACACCGTGCTGCACATCCTCGCGATCGCCCACGAGGCGGGGGTGGACTTTACGATGAAGGATATCGACGCGATTTCGCGCCGCGTGCCCTGCATCTGCAAGGTGGCGCCCAGTTCGCACTATCACATTGAGGACGTGAACCGCGCCGGCGGCATCCTGCGTATTCTCGGCGAACTCGACACGGCGGGCCTGCTGGATTCCAGCGTACGCCGCGCGGACGGGTTGACGCTCAAGGAGGCCATCGCGCGCTACGACATCACGCGGCCCGATCCGACGGCGGAGGCGCTCGCGATCTACCGCAGCGCGCCCGGCGGCGGCCGCAACCTCACGTTCGCCTCGCAGTCCACGATGTTCGAGCAGCTCGACACGGACCGGGTGGCGGGGTGCGTGCGCGATGTGGCCCATGCGTACTACCCGGACGGCGGACTCGCCGTGCTCTACGGCAACATCGCCCGCAAGGGGTGCATCGTGAAAACCGCCGGGGTGGACAAATCGTTGTTCCTCTTCACCGGCAAGGCCCGGATCTTCGAATCCCAGGAGGCGGCCTGCTCCGGCATTCTCAATGGCGACATCCAGGCCGGCGACGCGGTGGTGATTCGCTACGAGGGGCCGCGCGGCGGGCCGGGCATGCAGGAAATGCTTTACCCCACCTCCTACCTCAAGTCGCTTGGCCTCGGCAAAGCCTGCGCGCTGATCACGGACGGTCGTTTCTCCGGCGGCACCTCCGGCCTGTCCATCGGCCACGTGTCGCCCGAAGCGGCGGCGGGCGGCGCCATTGCGCTGGTGCGGGACGGCGACGCGATTGAAATCAGCATTCCCGACCGTTCGATCCGGCTGGCCGTTTCCGACGAGGAACTGGCGCGGCGCGAGGCGGCGGAACAGGCCCGCGGCAAGCAGGCCTACCGCCCCGCGACGGAGCGCCCCCGCAAGGTCTCCAACGCCCTGCGCCTCTACGCCCACCACGTCACCTCCGCCGACCAGGGCGCCGTGCGTGCGCCGATTGAGTAGGTCGGCGGCAATCCTTGCTTGTTCCCTGTCGCCCCGGCGTGTACATAGGACCGGATTTTACACGCCGGTGAACACCTATGCCCAAACGCACTGATCTCCACAAAATCATGATCATCGGGTCGGGGCCGATTGTGATCGGCCAGGCCTGTGAATTCGACTATTCCGGCACGCAGGCGTGCAAGGCGTTGCGCGAGGAGGGCTACTCGGTCGTCCTCATCAACAGCAACCCCGCGACGATCATGACGGACCCGGAGACGGCGGATCGGACCTACATTGAGCCGATCACGCCCGAGGCGGTCATCAAGATCATCGAGAAGGAGCGGCCCGACGCGCTGCTGCCGACGCTCGGCGGCCAGACCGCCCTGAATACCGCGCTCGCGGTGGCGGAGTCCGGCGCGCTGGAAAAATACGGCGTCGAACTCATCGGCGCGCGCGCCGATGTGATTCGCCGCGCGGAGGACCGCATCGAATTCAAGGACTGCATGGCGACGGCCGGCGTCGAATGCCTCAAGAGCCGTCTCGTGCACACGATCGAGGAGGCGGTCGAGGCCGCGGACTGGATCGGCTACCCGGTCATCATCCGCCCCAGCTTCACGCTCGGCGGCACCGGCGGCGGCACCGCGCACGACCGCGAAGAGCTGGAGCGCATCGCGTACGGCGGGCTCAAGGCCAGCCTGAACCACACGGTCCTGATCGAGGAGTCGATCATCGGCTGGAAGGAATACGAGCTGGAAGTGATGCGCGACCGGAAGGATAACTGCGTCATCGTCTGCTCGATTGAAAACGTGGACCCGATGGGCATCCACACCGGCGACAGCGTCACCGTCGCGCCGGTGCAGACGCTGACCGACCGCGAGTACCAGTTGATGCGCGACGCGGCGATTCGCGTGATGCGCGCGATCGGCGTGGAGACCGGCGGCTCGAACGTGCAGTTCGCGCTCAACCCGAAAAACGGCCGCATGGTCGTCATCGAAATGAACCCGCGCGTCTCGCGCAGCTCCGCGCTCGCGTCGAAGGCGACCGGTTTCCCCATTGCGAAAATCGCCGCGAAACTCGCGTGCGGCTATACGCTCGACGAGATTCCCAACGACATCACGCGCGAGACGCCGGCCTGTTTTGAGCCGACGCTGGACTATACGGTGGTGAAGTTCCCCCGCTTTGCGTTCGAGAAGTTCCCCGGCGCGGAGGCGCACCTCGGCGTCAGCATGAAGTCGGTTGGCGAGACGATGGCCATCGGCACGAACTTCAAGGAAGCCTACCAGAAGGCGCTGCGCGGGTTGGAAATCGGCGTGGACGGCTACGACCTGAAGCTTGAGGCGAAAGTCGCTGGCGTGCAGGACGTCGAATCGGAACTTAAGAAGCCGCGCGCCGACCGGCACTTCCTCATCAAGCGCGCGCTCAAGATGGGCATCCCGCCCGCGCGCATCTGCGAACTCACCGGCTTCGACCCGTGGTTCATGGACAATTTCGCCGAGATCGTCGAGATGGAGCGCAAACTCGTCGCGATGCCGTCGGACAAGCCGCTGCCGAACGAATTGCTCAAGGCCGCAAAACGGATCGGCTTCTCCGACAAGCAAATTGCCGCGCTGCGCGGGCAGGACGTGAAGGAGTCCGACATCCGCGACCAGCGGCTCGCCGCCGGGATCAAGCCGGTCTACCGCCTCGTTGACACCTGCGCCGGCGAGTTCGAGGCCTACACGCCGTATTTCTATTCCAGCTACCAGACGCTCGACCAGTCGCGCGTGACGGACAAGAAGAAGGTCATCATCCTGAGCAGCGGGCCGAACCGGATCGGGCAGGGGATCGAATTCGACTACTGCTGCGTGCACACCGTGAAGGCCGCGCGCGAACTCGGCTTCGAAGCCATCATGGTCAACAGCAACCCCGAGACCGTGTCCACCGACTACGACACGTCGGACAAGCTGTACTTCGAGCCGCTCACGTTTGAAGACGTGATGAACATCTACGAGAACGAGAAGCCGTATGGCGTCATCGTGCAGATGGGCGGCCAGACGCCGCTGAACCTCGCCGTGCCGCTGCTGAAGGCGGGCTGCAACGTGCTCGGCACGTCGGCGGACAGCATCGACATCGCGGAGGACCGCAAGCGCTGCCGCGAGCTGTTGGATAGGCTCGGCCTGCGTCAGCCGGCGAGCGACACGGTCACCTCCGTGCAGGAGGCCGCCGCGGTTGCGCGCAAAATCGGCTATCCCGTGATGATCCGCCCGTCCTACGTGCTCGGCGGACGCGCGATGATGGTGGCGTATGGCGACCATGAACTTGGCCCTTTCGTGGAAGCGGCGTTCCTCGCGAGCCCCGGGTTCCCCGTCTTGATCGATCGCTACTTGGAGCGCGCGACGGAGGTCGATGTGGACGTGCTGTGCGACGCCAAGGACGTGTACATCGGCGGCGTGATGCAGCACGTCGAGGTGGCCGGCATCCATTCCGGCGACAGCGCCTGCGCGACCCCTCCGCACACACTGCCGAAGGCCATTGTCGACGAAATCAAGGCGGCCTGTGCGCGCATCGCCCTCGCGCTAGAGGTCAAGGGCCTGCTCAACGTCCAGATGGCGGTGAAGGACGGCGAGATTTACGTGATCGAGATCAACCCGCGCGCCTCGCGCACGGTGCCGTATGTCAGCAAGGCGAGCGGCGTTCCGCTGGCGCGCCTCGCGGCGAAGGTCGCGCTCGGCATGACGCTGAGGGAACTCGGCCTCACGAAACCGGCGGCGGACATGCCGTGGTGCGCGGTGAAGGAGGCGGTGCTGCCGTTCAACCGGTTCCCTGGCGTCGACCCGATCCTCGGGCCGGAAATGAAGTCGACCGGCGAGGTGATGGGCATCGACAAGAATTTCGAGCTCGCCTACTGGAAGAGCCAGATCGCGGCGGGCCAGAAGCTGCCCAACGAGGGCCAGGTGTTCCTGAGCGCGCGCGACAGCGACAAGCCGTGGATGGTGAAGATCGGCCAGGACCTTGTGTCAATGGGCTTCTCGCTCGTGGCCACCGCGGGTACCGCGCAGGCGCTGCATCAGGCCGGTTTGGATTCCGAACTCGTGCGCAAGCTGGTGGATGGAGAGCATCCCAACGTGTTGGATTTGATGAAAAAGAGCGAGATTCAGATGGTGATCAACACGCCCAGCAGCCTCGTGGCGCGCGCGGACGAGATCAAGATTCGCGCCGAGGCGATCAGCCGAGGCATCCCGATTGTCACGACGGAAGACGGCGCGCACGCCACCGTCAACGCCATCGCCTACGTGCGGAAGCACGGCTGGGAAGTCAACGCGCTACAGGATTATCTGGCGTGAACATTCCCACCCTCATCGAGGGCGGCTACAGAAACAAAAAAGGGGAGTACGACCATGGGTATGCTGAAAGAGTTCCGCGATTTCGCGATGAAGGGCAACGTGATGGATCTCGCCATTGGCGTGATCATCGGCGGCGCGTTTGGAAAAATCACGACCTCGCTGGTGAACGACGTGTTCATGCCGGTGCTCGGGCTGGTGCTGGGCAAGATCAACTTTGCCAATTTGTTCGTGGCGCTTGATGGCGAGACCTACGTCTCGGTTGAAGCCGCGAAAGCCGCCGGCGCGCCGATCATTACCTACGGCTTGTTCATCAACGTCGTCGTGGACTTCGTGATCGTCGCGTTCGCGCTCTTCCTCGTGGTCAAGGCGTTGAACAACCTGAAGCGGAAGCAGGAAGCCGCCCCGGCCGCGCCCGCCGCGCCGCCCGCGGATGTCGTGCTCCTGACCGAAATTCGCGACCTGCTGAAGAAGTAATCACCCGCTCTCTTCCCGGCAGGGGTGAGGGGCTGATAACATAACGTTGGAACGAAATGCAGGGCTGTAGTTCCGGCGCTCCGTCGCCGGAAAAGCCAGGGCAAGAACCTCCGGCGGCAGAGCGCCGGAGCTACAAGGGCCAACGCGTGTCCAGAGCGTGTTGATCGTATGATGTGACGGTTGATGTCAAATTGGAGAATGGAATCATGAAAAAACTGATCGCAGCTGTGTTGGTGGCCGGCGTGTTGTCCGCGCATGCGGAGGAGAAGGCGCCGTCCGAAAACTCGATCGCGCTCGGCGTGACCATGACCGACGGCAACAGCGACACGTTGCTGGCGACCGTGGGTCTTGAGCACAACCGGAAGCGCGACGGGTACTCGCTCCGCCTCGCGTTGGACGGCGCGTATGGCGAGGACAAGGACGAGACCACGACGGAAAACGTCAAGGGCGTTGGCGAGTATCGGAAGTTGTTGTCCGAACGCGCGTACATCCTCGGCAGCCTTTCCGCGCTGTATGACAGCATCGCGGACGTCGATTACCGCGTAATTGTCGGCGTGGGGCCCGGCTACTTCCTGATGAAGGACGAAGCGGCCTCGTTGGGCGTCGAAGTCGGTCCCGCGTTCATCGCGGAGGAAGTGGGCGGCGTGGAAAGCGAGGAGTGGGCACTCCGCGTCGGCCAACGCTACGAACGCCAGTTGAGCCCGACCGCGAAGACCTGGCAGTCGCTCGAATACCTTCCGCTGGTGGATGACTTCGACGACTACCTGCTCAACGCCGAAATCGGGATTGAAGCGGCCATCAACAGCCGCGCCTCCATCCGCCTCGTCGTGAAGAACGCCTACGACAGCACCCCCGCCGCGGATGCGGAAAAGAGCGACACCACGCTCATTGGCGCGCTGGCCTTCCAGTTGTAAAGAATCCGCCATCGTGTAGTCTTACGGGCGGCCCGCGGGGGCCGCCCGTTCGCTTTTATCGTCCGAAGGAGGCGTCATGCAGGACTTCGAGAAACTTGGGGCGTTCTATCTGGGCAAGGAATTCGAGCTCGGTGCGGGACGGCGCACGGACAACCTGCTGTTGTACGACGCCAAGGACCTGACAACGCATGGCGTCATCGTGGGTATGACCGGCAGCGGGAAAACCGGGTTGGCTTTGTCGCTGCTGGAGGAGGCCGCGATCGACGGCATACCGACCATCGCCATCGACCCTAAGGGTGACCTCGGCAACCTGCTGCTGGCGTTTCCCGACCTTCAGCCCTCGGATTTCCGCCCCTGGATCGACCCCGCGGAAGCGACGCGCAAAGGAATGGACGCGGACGCGTTCGCCGCGAAGACGGCGGAAACCTGGCGGAACGGGCTGGCCGAATGGGGCCAGGATGGCGCGCGCATCCGGCGCTTCAAAGACGCCGTGGACCTCGCGATCTATACGCCGGGCAATGCGGCGGGACGTCCCCTGCAAATCCTCCGTTCCTTCGCGGCGCCGTCCGCCGAGACGTTGCAGGACGCATCCGCACTGCGCGAGCGCATCATGTCCGCGGTTTCGGGCCTGCTGGGCTTGATGGGCATCAACGCCGACCCGATCCAGAGCCGGGAACACATCCTGCTCTCCAATATTTTTGACCGCGCATGGCGCGACGGCCGCGGCCTCGACATCGCCGCGATTATCGGGGAAATCCAGAAGCCGCCGTTCGAAAAAATAGGCGTCTTCGACCTTGAATCCTTCTATCCCGCGAAAGATCGCTTCGGCCTCGCCATGGCGCTCAACAACCTCATTGCGTCGCCCGGTTTTTCCGCGTGGATGGAGGGGGAGCCGCTCGACATCCAGCGCCTGCTCTACACGCCCGAGGGCAAGCCGCGCATCGCGATTCTCTCCATCGCGCACCTGTCCGACGCGGAGCGCATGTTCTTTGTGACGATCCTGCTGAACGAGGTGCTCTCGTGGGTCCGCGCGCAATCGGGCACCAGCAGCCTGCGCGCGCTGCTCTACATGGATGAAATCTTCGGCTACTTCCCGCCCACCGCGAACCCACCGTCGAAGATCCCGATGCTGACGCTGCTCAAACAGGCGCGCGCGTTTGGTGTCGGCGTCGTGCTGTCTACGCAGAACCCGGTGGACCTCGACTACAAAGGCCTCGCGAACGCGGGTACCTGGTGGATTGGCCGCCTGCAAACCGAGCGCGACAAGATGCGCGTTGTGGAAGGGCTCGAAGGCGCTGCAGCCACCGCGGGCGCGGGTTTTGATCGTGGACAGATCGAGCAGATCCTCGCCGGTTTGGGCAATCGTGTCTTCCTGATGCGCAATGTGCACGACGACGAACCGGTCGTATTCCAAAGTCGCTGGGCGCTGAGCTATCTGCGCGGTCCCATGACCCTGCCCCAAATCAAGCAGGCGATGTCGCGTTCCCCGTCAGCCTCCGCCTCGGTCTCGGAGTCGGTATCGGAATCGCCTGTGGTCCCTTCATCAACACCCTCCGTCTCCGCCCGCCCCGTCCTCCCCCCCGAAATCGCCGAATACTTTTTGCGCCCCGCCAACCCAACGGGCGACCTCGTGTACCGCGCGAGCGTGATCGGCGTGAGCAAGCTGCACTTCGTGGATGCGAAGGCCGGCGTGGATACGTGGGTAACACGCTCGCTGATCGCCCCGGTGGGCGAGGATGGATTTGCAGATTGGGAGGCCGCACGTGTGGAAGGCGACCTCAAGGGCGTCCTGGATCGCCAGCCCATGAGCGGTGCTTCGTTTGGCGCCGTGCCGGCTGCCGCGACGCGCAAGCAAAGCGCGAACCATTGGCAAAAGACGCTGGAGGCGCATTTGTACCAGCATGTCACGCTCGACCTCTTTGTCTGTCCGGCGCTCAAGATGACCTCGCGTCCGGATGAGCCCGCGGGGGATTTCACCGCGCGCGTAGGGCAGGCCCTGCGCGAGAAGCGCGATGAAGAGGTCGGGAAACTGAAGGCCAAATACGCGACGCGGCTGCAGACGCTGACGGATCGGATTCGTCGCGCGGAGGAAAAAGTTGCCCGCGAGAAGGCGCAGGCCGGTCAGCAGAAACTTTCGACAGCGCTCGGATTGGGCGCGACGATCTTGGGCGCGCTGATGGGGCGGCGTGTCATGACCGCCGGCAATGTGTCGCGCGCCGCATCGACGATGAAATCCGCCGGCCGCATCAGCAAGGAGGCCGCCGATGTCGAGCGAGCGGGCGAATCGCTGGAGGTGACGAAACAGCGAATGGCCGAACTGGAGCAGCAGTTCGAGTCCGAGATCGAAGCCTTGCAGGGCCAGTGGGACCCGGATAGCGCGACAATCGACACCACGCAGGTGCGTCCGCGCAAATCGGATATCACCATTGGCGCCGTCGGCCTGTGCTGGACGCCGTGGCGCAAGGCGGCGGACGGGTTGGTGGAGCCGGCATGAATACCATCGATTTGATCTCCGCCCTGTACGTGGCTTTCGGCGCCTGGCGCGGGCGCGCGCGAGGGTTGGCCGATGAAGGATTTCGTCTCCTGCGCATGGCGGTCGCCTTTGCCGCGGGGTGTGGGCTCTACGGGTTGGTCAGCGGCCTGCTCAAGAAGCTGCTGTCGCTGGGCGGAGACATTTCGGGACCGATGGGTTTTGCGCTCACGCTGGGCGGCGCCTGGTACCTGCTCGGCTTGGCAAAGAAGTCGTTTGCCGCTTTCCTCACCGCGCGATTTGCCCCGCACGCGGCGTTGGGCGGCGCCATCGCCGGGGCGCTCCGCACGCTCCTGATCGTGTTGAGCGTGGTGGGCGTTCTCAATCTGTCGAATCAGGACGGTGTTTCCGGCGGGTCAGTGGTCAGCCGGATCGCGGAATGGGTGATGCCTTGAGGAAGGCACAAAGGGACCAAGGCACAGAGGCACAAAGGGAAGGGGCGAAACAATGAACGAGCTTGTCAGTCAGTTGGTGTCTCAGTTGGGTGTGCAGGAGTGGCAGGCCACCGGTGGACCAGAAATCGTTAATTTGCTCTCGTTGGTGTTAAGGAAATAGTACGGTCGGGCACGAAGCCACGTCTGGACGCACGTAGTTTCGTGCCGCAGGGAGGTATGCGGCGGACGAAGCCCGTGCAGCCAACCCGGGAGGCACATGAAGACGAATCGCACGGCAGCCGTGGGCGGTGATGTTTGCATTGATTGGCTTTCCGTTCCCGTCAGTCCGGCCGTGGACCGGGGGCAGGAGCCGAACTGGCGCCTATGCGGCGGAGAGCATATGTTCGCCGTGCGCGGCGGCGCCTGGCTGACCGCCGATCTGCTGGAAGCCGCGGCACCGGAAGGCGTCCGCGTTGTCAAGCCGACGCCCCGCGACCGGCTCGACAGCGTTCCGCCCGATGAAATCGTCCACTCGCTGATCCGGCTGCGCCCCGTGTCGCGAAGCCCCAAAAGCGGCGAGAAGGTTTGGCGCGTTGCGTCGTACCAAGGGTATGCGGGGCCCTGGCGGGACAACGTTTCGCCCGTGCAACCCGGCTTGGAAGCCCCCTGTTCACAACCCGACCTCATCCTGCTGGACGACGCGGGGAACGGCTATCGCGATGCGACGGCATCGTGGAAGGACTTCTTGACCGCTGCCGGCGCGACGCCGCTCGTCGTGTACAAAGGACGGCGTCCGTTGATGCGGGGCGCGCTGTGGGACACCGTGCGTGCGCGTCACGCGGAACGGACGGTCGTGGTGTTGACGGCGGGCGAAATGCGGGCCGCCGGGGCGTTGATCGGCAAGGGGCTGTCCTGGGAAAAAACCGCGTACGAGGCGTGGGTGTCGCTGGCGTTCCGGCCTTCGTTTGCCGAATTTCGCGCGTGCGCCGGCATCGTCATCACCTTTGGATTGGAGGGCGCCCTGGCGGTCGACACGCGCGGCGGCCGCCTGCACACGGCTCGGCTGTGGTACGCACCGCGCCTGATCGAAGGCGATCTCGAAAAAGTTTGCGAAGGAACGATGACCGGGTTTGGGTCGGCCTTCGCCGCCGGTCTGGCGGCCCACATGCTGACGGCGCCGGTTGCCGGTCGGGTGGAGTCGGATGCCCTTTCGGCGGCGGCCCGGCACGGCCTTTGCTGCGCTCGCCGATTGTTGGAAGAGGCCTTCGGTCCGGTGGAGATCAAAAACGCATCCGGGCCCGCCATTCGGCGACTGCCGGCCTATCCGGAAGGCGAGACCGCCCAGGCGATCATGAAGTCGCCGCTGCGTCCCGGCGACCTCGATCTGGTGGAGTGCCCGGTGGCCCTTCTCTCCGCCGATCTGGCGCCGAACAAGGTCGAGGAGGCTCGCGCATGGCAGATCCTAAATGTACGGCGAACCCGGTCGATGCAGGAACTGGCGGAGGAAACGCTGCTCAACGGAATTGAAAAAGCGTTTTCCGATGTGCCGACCGGAACGTTCGCGAAACTGATCACGATCGACCGCGCGGAAATCGAGGGCCTGCGATCAATTCAGAATCTTATGGTGGAGTACATCCGGCTGCCGAACCCGGAACGTCCGCTCTGCCTGTCCGTTTTCGGACAGCCGGGATCGGGGAAGTCGTTCTGCGTAAAGCAGGTGGCTAAATCGGTTGCGGAATCCCTTCGGGATGTCGTGATCGAACCGATCGAATTCAATCTGACCCAGTGGGCCGCGGCGGATCAACTGATCGAGGCGCTGCACCGGGTGCGGGACATCGTGTTGCGCCGGAAGGTGCCGCTGGTCTTCTTCGACGAATTCGACTCCCCGCGCGAAGGCTCAAATCTCGGCTGGCTCAAGTCCTTCCTCGCACCGATGCAGGACGGCGTGTTTTCGGATGGTCATTTCGACTACCAGATCGGACGCGCGATATTTGTCTTTGCCGGCGGCACCTCGCATTCATTCCATGCCTTCTCGGAGTTGGGCCGCACCCTTCCCGCGGATGTGAAGGCGACGGATTTCCTGAGCCGGTTGCGTGGGCATGTGAATGTGCTGGGGTTTGACCAGCCCATCGGTACCAACATGGTTCGGCGTGCCGTCGTCCTCCGCGTCGCCCTGATGAAGCAGTTTCCGGGGTTGTTTGATGTCGGCGGCACGTTGCGTATCGACCGCGACGTGGCGCGTGCCTTTCTTACCGTTTCGGGCTACCGGCACGGCGCGCGCTCGATCGAGGCTCTTGTGGACATGAGCCGGCTGGTCGGGTGCGACCAATTCCATCCGGCCTGCCTGCCACCCCGTCCGCAGCTTGAACAGCACGTGGATGCCGCAGCGTTCGAGCGCATCCTGCTGCGCGACCATTCGATCGGGGAACAGCTCGAGATCATCGCGCGGCGTCTGCATGAAGCCTACCTCGCGTTTTCCTATGGCCGTGGAAAGGCGCGCAACAGCCGCCCGGCGTTGCGGGCCTGGGAGGAACTTTCGGAGTTGTACCGGAATTCCAATCGCGAACAGGCCGCCCACATTCCGGAAAAAATGGCGGTGATCGGGCTCGAAATCCGTTTGGGTGAACCGGCGGCTTCCGACGGCGCGCCGGTCGAGGCCTTCTCGGCGGAGCAGGTGGAGCGCCTCGCGCAACTTGAGCATGTGCGCTGGATGGGGGAGCGCATGCTGGGTCAACCGGAGCATCCCGATCTGCAACCGTGGGAGGCATTGGACGAGGATGCCAGGGAAATTGACCGCGTTGCCATCCGCGCGATCCCTGCGATCCTGCGATCGTGCAATTTATGGATCATGCCGATGCGCTGAAGGGAATTCCGTGTCGCCCCCCTCCTGCACTGTTGCGCGGCCAGCGATCCCCCTCGTGGTACAGGTGGGTTTTATCCGGGCGGGTGTCGACGTTGATGCCTCCGCGATGCCTTCGCTGGCCCGCGAGATTCAGGACCGGTTGCGCCGGTTGCCGGATGCACTGGGCTTGGCGCCGTCGCACATCCCGGGAGGGATTTCCTCCCTTGGGTGCGCCGCCGACGAAGTATTTACCAGCGCCTGCGCTGAACTGCGGTGGCCCCAGCGGTTTTTCCTTCCGACGGATGCGGGTCTGGACTCGGCCTGGATGGCGGCGCCGCACGTCATCCAGGCGCGTGTGCTGAACGAGTGCGCCGAGGTGGACGATCGCCTCGAGGATGTGGATCTGGAAATCCTGCGCGTCTGTGACGTGCTGCTCGTGCTGGTCGATGCGGAGCGGGCTGACGCGTCGCCGTCCCCCGTGATCGCCCGCGCGCGTGTCCGGCGCAAGCCGCGGCTGGAAATCCGTCTCGAGCACTCCCCGGGCGGTGAACCCCGATGGAGGGCGGACTGGTGTGATCGGGATGAATTTAGTGTTCCAACCCTACCGGGCGAACTCGACGGCCTGCCCGGGCTGCCTCCGGGTTGTCCGTCCGCCGGAGATCTTGCTCAGCACCTACTGGGGACGGCCAACCGGCAGGCGATGGCGACACAGCGCTTCTTTCGATGTTCCGCCCTCGTGGTGATTGGTGCGCATGTCGCCGCGACCCTGTGTGCAGTGCTTGCCCTCAAGCTCCACGGCGAAATTCAGGGCGCCATTCTGGGGCTGGAAATTGCACTGCTTGCCGCGGGCTTGGCTGCTCATCATTGGGTGCATCACGCGCAGGCCACGCGGCGCTGGAGTATGGCGCGGCTGGTGGCGGAAATCGGCCGTTCCGTGGGGGCGTTGCATGGCGTCGCCGCGTACCTGTCGCACCTCTTCACGCTGCCGTTTCCAGAATCCGTACGGCCGGTGACCCGCACGCTGCGTGTGCTGCATCTGCGCGATACGTACCGTATGCGGTGCGACGACTGGCGTGCGCGCCGGGACGCCTATCTGGAGGACCGGATCACCAACTCAAACAGCGGGCAGCTCGCGTATTATGGCCTCCACGCGGATCGCGCGGCCCGGCGCTTGAAACTGGCGCGCCGGGTGTTCCTGTCGGGATCACTCCTCGCGCTGTGTGCCGCCGCGGGGAAGTGGGTCCTGTACGCGGGCACGCACACGCAGGGCTCCGCATGGTTGCCGGGCGTGCTCGGCGCCCTGGCCATCCTGATGCCGGTGTTGTCCGTGGCCGCCCTCTCGCTCGCCGCGTCGTTTGACCTGGAGGCGCGGATGCACACCTATCGGGAGATGATGGCCTTCCTGCGCCGACAGGAGCGCTATTTGCGGGATGCGGCATCGGAGCGCGAGTTCACGGCATTGGCGCTGGAGACGGAATTCCGGCTGCTCGGCGAAACCGCCAGCTGGTATACGCGCCGATTTTTTACCGGCGTGAACTGATCCTCCCGTCAGATCCGCATCCTGCGCCGGATTTCCTCGAACAGGGCGGCCTGCGCATCGCGCACCGCCGGTAACGCGCGTGCGCGAAGAAATCGATGGGTACGCGGCGTGCGATCGGACAGTAGGGCGACCAAATCACGCAGGGACGCCAGCGCATGCGTCGTCAGCACGAACACGCTGTGGCTGCCAAGAGACAGGGGGTGCGCGCACACCGCATCCAGTTCCGCGCCCAGCCGGGACAGCCGTTCCCGGATGTCTCGCGGATCGCGTTCCGCCCGGTGCGCGGTCAGGGATTGGAGCGTCTCCGCTGCGGCGCGCAGCAATTCGGATGCGCGCCGCAGGGATTGCAGGGTCTCGGCCCGCAGCGCATCCTCCTGCGTCCGGCCAGGCAATTCCCCCACGCGTCCGTGGTCGGCCAGCACCACCGCAAGATGGGCAGGCGAGAGGCGGCGCGCGCCCCAGGTCGCGTGCAGTCGCGCGAGGACGGATTTGAGCTCGCGTAGATTCCCCGCCCAGCGCTGGCTGCGCAGCGCGTCCACCAGTCGCGCGGGCAGGGGTGGGGCGGCGTCTCCGGCGACGCGCCGCCACAGGGCCTGCGCCAGTTCCGGAACATCCTCCGTCCTCGTGCGCAAGGTGGGCAGGTGGATGACGAATTCAATCAGCCGGTAGTACAAATCCCAATCGAAACGCCCATCCGCGGCGAGCGCACAGAGATCGCGGCTCGTGGAGGCAACGAGCCGGCCTCGTCGCGGTTTCGGCTCAACGCCGCCATCTCCGTCGCGCAGGGCCTGGCGGAGTACGACCTGATCGGCCGGTCCGAGATCGCTCACCTCGTCCAGATAGAGCGTGTAGCGGTCGGGCTCCTTCACCACCGGCAGTTTGCGCGAATGGTCGCGCTCGAACCAACCGGCGCGTTGCAGCGCGTGCCGCAAATCGTGGCCCCGCGCCGTTGCACAGGAAAGATGGACGAACGATGCGCCTGCGTTCAGGTCGTGAATCAACCGAGCGACGAAATCCTTTCCCGTTCCGTGTTCACCGGCCAGCAACACCGTCCGCCTCCGCCCGGCCGTTCGCAGCAGTGCCGTCCGCACCGTCGCCGCCGCCGCCGAACGGCCGAGAAATGTGCCCACGCCCACCGCGATTCTGGGATCAAGGGGCTCGGGCCGGGCCGCCAGCGTTCGCGTCGTCGTTTCTTTGGCTGTCGAGGCGCGAAGCCGGAGCGCGCGGAAGATTGGTTCCGGCACACCGATCACGAAGCAATTGCGGTCGCCCTGTGCGCCCGCCTGATCGAGCAGGGTGCGGATGCTGCGCAGGCATTGCGATGCATCCGAATAACTCGCCCCCCGCAACAGCGCTGCGGAAGGCTGGCGCCGCAAACGGGGATACGGCGCCAGCGCGTGGTGCTTGGCGCCGCGGTCGAGCAGGCGCGCGCCGTGCCGCTTAAGCAGCGCGGAACAGTCGTTGAGCGGCACGACCAGCACATGCGGTTGCGGGAAGGGGCCGGTGAGCCAGGTCTCTCCGACGACGGCGATCTGCGTGAGGCCTCCGCCGGGTTCATAGCGCAACGCCTGGATGGGAGATGGGGGCATCGGGTGTTTGAGTTTCAGCAGCATGGGTAAACTCAATCCAATACTCAAGTCCGTAATGAGCCAAAAACTCAAACTCAAGCCGGCCGACTCAATTGTCCATTCGCGCAACCCGCTGGCAGCGTGGTGGTTGCGCTTGTTGCGAAATCGCGTCCGTACGCGCGTGTGCGTGGCGGGCCGCCCGGTAGGCTGGTTCCATCAACCAGGAGGATTGGCGATGAGAAGGCGAAATTTGCGAATCGGCATGTTGACGGCCGCGCTGGGCGGTGTCGCGCTCATGGCGGAGGCGCTGGATTATATCGTGCCCACCAACGGGGCTTCGGCATATGGCAACGTGGCCACCACGATCCCGTGCCTCTCCACCAGCGGGCGGCGATACCAGCAGGTCTTTCATGCGGGGCAGTTCGCCGGCGCGCAGCGTCCCCAGCTTGTACGCGGCGTGCGTTTCCGGCTGGCCACCGTGTCCGGCACTTCGTACCTGGCGGGATCGCCCATGGATGTCCGGCTGTCCACTACGAGTCGAAATCCTGATGGTTTGAGCGCGACCTTCGCGGACAACCCAGGCGCCGACGAGACGCTGGTCTATTCCGGCACCAACTGGCAGTTCATGACCGCGAGTGGATTGGGCCGCTTCTACTTCAGCATCTTCTTCCAGCAGCCCTTCCACTACGACCGGTCGCAGGGCAATCTGCTGCTGGATATCCGCATGCCCGGTTCCTACAGTTTTTCCGGTTATTCGTTCGACGCGACGAACGCGACCGGGGACTCCGTTTCCCGGCTCTATGCCAATGTCACCAACGCCACGTCCGGCACTGCGGACAGCACGGGCGTGTTCGCGGAATTCGTGTTCCTGGACACGCAACTCACCAACGTGACCCATGCGACGGAGGCGCAGGAATTGCACCTCCGCTGGTTGAGCGTCAGCAACGCCGAATACCGGGTGCAGGGCGCCGAAACCATCACGGGATCCTACGCCAATCTCTCGTCGCCCATCACGGGGCGGGCGCCCGTCAATGTCGCAACGCAAGCGTTGGGAAGCGCTTACCGATTCTTCCGAATTATGCGGGAAAAATGACTTGAGACCGGGACGACTTCCGGCGTCCACTGGACTGGCGTACGTCGGATCGGAGGGGGCTGGCATGAAGGATATCGACCAAGTCGGGGCGATCGCCGTCGGGATGCATGAACGCCGTCTGGACGGCGTTGGCAAGATTCGCCTGCCCCGCGACTGGCTTCCGCTGTATGCAGACCCACGATGCCGAATGATCGTGCTTGCGCGGTGCGAGAACACGCACCTGATTATCCTTCGGGCGGATGCGCGGGCGGCATTGGAGCGGGTACCGGGGGACCCCTCGGCGATGGCGCGGCACATCATCGATAACACCTGCGACGCCGCGCTGGACGCGCGGGGTTGGTTCCGCGTTCCACCTGCATTTTGCGATGTGTTTGAGGGCCAAACGAACCTCGTGTTCGTGGGGTGCATGACCCACGGGGAGCTGTGGTCGTGCGCGCAGTGGCGACGCTATCAGGAGCAACATCCCTTTCCGTTCGATAAGCCGGGTCTATAGGAGGAATCGGCATGCGCCTGACGAGATGCATCAAGGTCCGAAACATTTGGGGCATCTGCGCGCGCCCGGCCGCCTTGATCGTGAAGATGATCATGGTGCGGGCAGCCGACCATGAGGTCACCATGCAGAAAGAGAACCAGCAGGTCAGCGCGCGCAGCATCATGGGGTTGTTGACGCTGGAGGGATATTGCGGGTCCGAAATCATCGTCACGGTGGAGGGTCCGGAGGCGGACCGGGTGTTGAATGAAATCGAAAAGTTATTTGATGAAAAATTTGGATGGGAGTGAGCGGATCGGGTTGGATGTGCTCGCATCACCCGAACGGCTCGCGCTGGGGATCGGCGTGGTCGGTCTCATTGCGCTCGGGCTCTTTCTGGTGGCCGGCTCGACCCCGGAACGCCTGCCCGTGCATGTGGGCTGGCTGCTTGCGGGCGGAGTGGGCGCCGCGCTGGCGGCCCGGGGCGGTTTTGACGCGCGTCCGGGCATGCTGACGCTCCTGGCGGCGCCGCTGGCGGCTGGCTTGGTCTATGGCTTTATTCATCCGTCATTAATCCGTCCATGGAATGCCGCGGTGCTGCCGGCTTTGTCCGCGCTGATCGGTGTCCTCTGGCTCTCCGCGCGCGCCGTCCCGCTCGGGCGCGCGGCATACGGCGCGCTGCTTGTTGCCGCTGTTGGCGCGCTGGGAATCCAGCGCAATATTGCGGCGCTGGTCGCGACCGGGTTGACGGGTCTGATTTTGCTTCGTTGCGCGGGCGTGCGCCGGAGCGCGCTGTTGCTGGGCCTGTGCTTCATGAGCTCGGCCTTGCTCGTCGTTTGGATGCAGGATCCGGTCTTCCTTCGTCGCATGGCCCCTGCGGTGCATACCGATGTCGGCGGGACGCACGCACGGCCGTTGACCGTCCAGGCCATGCGCGCCGGCGGGTGGACCGGAAGCGATCCGTCGGAAAGCCTGCTTCTCCGTTACGCACGCCAGGACAGCACCCGCGCGTTTGCGGGTGCGCGAATGGTCGAAAAATGGGGGGGCGGCGCCCTGCTGATCGCGGGACTGGCGTATGGCGTTATCGCCGGCGCGGCATGGCGGATTCATCGCTCAACGCAACATCCGGCGGATCGCCTGACCGCCGTCGCCGCGCCCTCGTTGCTGGTGATTCCCGCGGTCTGGCATCTGGTCGGCATCACGCAGGCGCTTCCATTTCGCGGGATCGCGTTGCCGCTGGTCAGTCACGATGGCCCAATGCTGGTGATCTCGCTGGTGGCGGTGGGCTGGCTTTTCGTCGTCCGGCGTGGAGCGCACACGCCATGCTGAATCCCGCCTATACCTTCGAAACGTTCCTGCCGGTGCGTGCCAGCATCGTGGCCCGGCGTCGTGCGATGGCGTTTGCCGCGGGCACAGGGCATCCCCTGCTCGTCCTGCAGGGCGGGGTCGGGCTCGGGAAAACCCATCTGTTGCATGCGATAGCCCGCGCCGTTCCGCGTCCCGCCCGTATCCGGCTTCTGCAGGGGGATCGGCTGTGGCCGTGGTTGCTGGAGGATGTTTTTTCTCTGCGTTTCCCCGACGTCCTGCTGGCCGACGATTTGAACCTCCTGACGGGGCGTGAATCGCTGCAGAGGAGATTTGTCCGATTACTGGCCGTTGCGCGGTCGGGCGGCGCGCGCATCGCGTTTGCGTGCGCCTCGCTGGAGCGCGAGTTGCCCGAAATCTGGCGCGGCCTGACGGGAGCCGGTCTTTGCCCGCGAATCGTCGACTTGCGAAAGCCGGGCGCCTCGCAGATCGAACGGATCTTGCGGCATCGATTCCGCGTGGAGCGGAGTGATCCTGCCTGCGCGCACGCGCGCCGCGCCGCCGCGCAGGCGCGGGGCGACATCCGCCGCGCGTTCGGCCTGCTGCTTCACCACCGCTGTTATCGATTCGGCGCGCAATCGGCGCCCGGGACAAGGGGGCGCCAATGACCCACGCTGGACAGCGATTGCGCTGGCCCGAGCCCGGGCCGCACTTCCAGGCGCGCCAGCTCGGACGTCATTTCTATTGTGGCGGCGAGGGGTACTGGTGCCATCCGGCGCTTGTGCGGGAGACGCGGGATCGCGTGTATTGGCTGCACATCGGGTTGGGCATCGAGTGGATGAACGCGCGCGCGATTTTATTTCGTCCGTATGCGCTGGCGGTCACGCCCAGTCACAGCACGGTGTTGGTGCGGTATGAGAACTTCCGACTGGGCTCCGACCCGCTGGACGGCGAGCGCTGGGACACGTCGATGGCGGAATGGCCGCCGCCGCATCTTTGCGAGTGGACCCGGGAACAGTATCGGGAAGCCGATGCGTTGTTGATGTGCATGTACACCGAGACGGCGGAGTCTTTTGCTGTCAACGGAACCGTTCCCGCGGCGTTTCGCGAGCGCTATCGCACGCTGACCCATCCGCTGTTTCATCGCTATCTCGCGCGCTGGGCGGCGGAATTTCATCGCGCGGTGACGGACGCATGAAACCGATGTTGTGCCGGCGGTGCGAACTTGCGACGCTGGCCGGCGGTACGGCGCAAAGCGCATATTCAGCGAAGGGGGCGGCATGACGGACAAGCCATACGGTCTCGCGGTGAAGGCGGTGTTGACGGACGAACAGGGCCGCTGCCTGCTGATTCGACGTTCACCGCACAATCGCAGCTTTGTCGGCCAGTGGGAATGGCCCGGCGGCAAGGTGGACCCTGGCGAGGATTTCGCGGAGGCGGCGGTGCGCGAGGCGAAGGAAGAATCGGGCCTGGATGTCGAACTGACCGGCCTCCTCGGCGCCACCTCGTTCGAGGTGCCCAAGCTCCACATCGTACTGGTCTGCTTCGATGCCCGCGTCACCGGAGGCGAATTGCGATTGAGCGACGAACACGACGCCGCGGAATGGGTGCCTTGGTCCCGCGTCGCTGAATTTCCCCTCGCCGAATCGGTGCGCGACTTCATGCTGGAGCAGGCCCGGAGAAGGGCGGGAGCCGCATGAATACAGCCATCGTCTGGAAAGCCCGCCCGATTTTTATTTCACCTTCCTCAACACGCCCACGGAGCGGGATTCGCTCGTAAAGTGTGTTATCGGCCGACGTAATCCGTGAGCTCATTATGGGGAGATGTGATGGAAGGCATGAAATGGCGGGGAAAATGTCGGGAAGGGGTATATGCGACGAGCCGCCCCAAAACAAAAAGTGAAGCCATCAGATGAAGCCTTCCTTATTGCATTCATCGCAACGTTCTTGTACTGGTCTCTCCGATGGGTCGCTAGAGACGTTTGCGGTACGATCCAACATATGAATGTTTGGCAATCAGTAACCCGGAACTGGACGAACCGCAGGATGTCGATGCAAGTTCGGTGCTGTTGCGAACTGGGTATTGCGTTGTTGGTTGTTGTCGCGCCGATGCGGGTGTTTGCCCAGAACACCATGACGCTCGACAGGGCGGTGGAGCTGTATGCAGCGGCGAAGTACGAAGATGCGGCGATCTTGCTCCAGCAGTTCACATCTTCGAATCCTGACGCTAAGGAAGGCTACTTCTGGCTCGGTCGCACGCAGATGCGTCTTCAGAACCGGGAGTCGGCCAAACAGGCGCTCCACCGCTATCTGGAACTCGTCCCGCATGGGGAGGTGCAGGTGTTCCGCGACCTAGCGAGCCTGTATGAACAGACCAGCGAAGCCAGCTTGGCTCTGCTCTACTACCGGAAGGCACTCGATTTGGAACCGCGCAACACCCTCCTGCGCGAAGCCGTGGATCGCTTGGACCGCGCCGATGCGCCTTCAGTCATGGAGTCCCCTGCGGCCGCCATGCCCGCGTTGGCCAGCTGGGAGCGGAACCGCCCCCCCGATGAGGGGTTGGGCTTTTGGAAGAAGGGGCTGGCGGGCTTGTGCCGCGCGCGCAGCGTGTGGTGGGGCCGACTGCTTGCCGTGGCCCTCTTCGCCATCTGGCTCATCAACTCGAGTTTCAACTTCGCCCGCGTCTTGCGAGAATCGACAGTGTCCCGCGGAGTATTGCTGTTCAGCGCGGTGCCTGCCATCGCCATCCACTACGTCCTGTATTGGGGCATTCCGCTAAACCTGATTGGATGGCTACTTCTAGGGCTGGCTTGTGCTGTGGGCATCACGGTTGTGGCCGCGCGAAGCCGCTAGGGACATAGGATGGACGTTTGGAATCCCCGCGACCTACCCGACGAACACCCGACCTTCCGCATCTTCGTCAGTTCCACATTCGATGACTTTCGCCGCGAGCGGGACATCCTGCACGCGGAGGTTTTCCCCCGCCTGAGCCAGTGGTGTCGGGAGCGGGGCGCGCGTTTTCAAGCGGTCGACCTGCGCTGGGGTATTTCGCAGGCGCTCGCGGAGGAGAACCTCACGCTGCATGTGTGCATCGAGGAGGTCATGCGCTGCCAGCGCATGACGCCCCGGCCCCACTTCCTGTTCATGCTCGGCCAGCGCTACGGGTGGCGCCCGCTGCCGCGCGAGATTCCGGCCACCCGCTTCCGCGCGCTGCTGGACCATGCCGACGAAGAGGAACGGCACCTGCTCCACGACGAGAAGGCGGGTTGGTACGAAGAGGACCGGAACCGGCAGATCGCCCGGGACGGGGCCGATCCGGAGACGGCGTTCGTCCTTTGTTCCCGCGCGCTTCCCGGCCCTGAAGGGGGCGCTCGCTCGATCCGGTTGCAGGAAGAGGCGGTGTTGCGCCGCTTCCTCGACAGGGCGGCGCAGGTGCTGGGGGATGAGGAGCTTCTCGACGATCTCTGCAAGTCTGCCACCCAGTGGGAAATCGACATTGCTCTCCGGGGATTGGAGGGCGAGGGGCAGATGGTTGGCGTCCTGCGGCAAATCCGCGGTCTGGATGGCGCGCTGGCTGCGCGACCGCCGTCCGTTCAGGCGCTGCGCTATGTCGACCACGAGGATGGCAGGCCATCGGCGTTCGCGGCAGCCCGGCTGGAGCGGCTCAAAGCCGGTCTGCAAAAGCAAGGCCTGGTCAAAACGATCCGCAGCGAGACGGACTGGTTCGGCAACGCACCGGACGAGGCGTATCTGCCGGGGTTCAGCCGCGAGGTGGGCGATGCGTTGCTGGGCTCCATGCAGCGCGAATTCGAACGCGTGCAATCCTTCGATCCCTCGCACCTGGACCGCGCGGCGCACCAGCGCGTCGCCTGGTCCTACGCGGCTGCGGGAGCATGCGAGGGACGGGCGGATCTGCTGGCGCAGATGGGGGAGCCGGGATCGGGGTTGCTCATCGTGGGTGGCGATGCTGGCGCGGGCAAGACCGCCCTACTGGCGCGCTACGCGGCAGGATGCCTGGCGGAAAGGCGCGATGTCGCAACGGTCGTGCGCTTCGTAGGTTTGAGCCCGTCCACGAGCAACCCGGCGGCTCTTCTGCGCTCCCTATGCGACGAGATCGCCGAACGCTACGGCCGTCCCGCTCCAGGCTCCGACAGCTACGAGAGTCTGGTGGAGAGCCTGCTGGAGCTGGCCCGCTTGGCGGATGTGCAGCGCCCGCTGGTCATCGTGATTGATGCTGTGGATCAGATGGATGCATCAGTGGAACCTCATCCCTGCGCTTGGGTGCCGACGCTCTCCTCGCCGCACGTCCAGATCGTGATGTCGGTCAGCAATGAGTTCGGGGCGCACGCGCAACGCCTCGCCGCGCGACACCCGGCGGCGCGTTGCCTCAATGTGGGTCCGCTAGGACGGGAGGATGCCCGGCGCCTGCTCGATGTCTGGTGCGCCGGGGCGGGGCGTGTTTTGCAGGAGGGCCAGCGGGAGCTCGTGCTCGACGCATTCGTGGCGTCGGGCGGTCGCCCTCTCTTCCTGCAACTGGCATTCGCGCAGGTCCGGCGCTGGACGTCGGGGACAGCCCCCAAGATGGAGACCACGTTGCCGGAGCTGATTCAGGCGTACCTCGACCGTCTGGAGCGCGAGCACGAGCCCGCGCTGGTGCGCCGCTTCCTCTCTCTCCTGGTGGCCGCGCGCCACGGCCTGAGCGAGGGGGAGACGCTCGACCTGTTGTCGGCCTCGGACATCCTGGAGACGATCCAGCGCGGCAACCCGGACTTTCCCCCCATGGGCCGCCTCGCGTTCGCGATCTGGTCGCGCATGTTGGCTGATGTGGAACCCTATCTGCAGGAGCGAACCGTGGAGGGGGCGCGGCTCTACTCGGTTCGAAATTTCGCTGTGCGCGAAGAGGTCGCGCGTCGTTTCCTCGTCGGCACAGAAGGCGAGGCCCATGACCGGCTGGCCTCGTATTTCCGCGGGCTGGCCGACCCGGCCAGAGACGGAAGCTGGTCCGGACGCGACGATCCAGCGCGGCGCGGCTTTGCGGAATACCCATATCACCTCCAGCAGGTGTCGCATGCGCGGCCGGAGCCGTTGTACCGGTTGACGGAGGACCGCAGTTTCCTGGAGGGACAACTCCAGACGCTGGAGGCGCTGGACGCGTCGCGCGAACTGTTCGGCTGGGTGGTGGCTCGGGTGCTCGCGGAGGGCGACCTGGCCACGGTGATCCGGATCACATTCCGCGCGCAGGAATTCCGGGTGAACCTGGCCACGAGCTTCTTCTACAAATTCTTCTACTACGTGGACACGAAGCCGCGCTTGGCGCGGGCGTTGACGGCGTGGATGGCGGATCCTTCGGTGCGCGTCGTGGCCCTGCTGCATATCGCCTACATTTGCTCGGAGCAGCCTGCTCATCATGCGTTGGCAAGGCGCATCCTTCGCGAATTGGCGGAATTACGACCGTCGCCGGTCCATGTGAATTTCGCGAGCTGGGTCCTGTGTGTGTTGCGCGACTTGGTGCGGATGGGATTCGACGAAGCGCAGGAACTCGCGTCGCTGGTCCCGGGGTGCCCGCAGCGTATCGCCTGCGCGCGGGCTTGGGATGTGGAGGGTCACCCGCTATGCTCTTGGGCTCGGCGTTTGCTGGAGCCACCCGTGCTCGAAGTCCCGGCGGATCGCGTCGTCGGCTTTCATCGTCTTGAACGGGAATTCAGGAGGGGCGCCCGCGCCCAGGACGTGACGCGCGTTCGCGCTGTGGCGACCCGCCAGTTTCTGGACGGCAATCGCAGTGCCGGCTTCAAGGAAAACGTGGAGGCCGTCGCAGCCGGTGTACTGATGAGCCGCGGTATGGTCGTGAGAAGTGGAGTGATGATGGGCGCCGTCTACTGCATGGCGACCTTCCGGGAGACCGTGCTGCCGCCCCTCTTGACCCCGCTGGCCTTGCTGCGTGCCCTGGCGCGCGCCGACCTGCGCGACCTCTTGTGGGCGCGCCTGCAGCCGTTGCTGATGACGGCGCTGGCCATGAAATGGATCGTGCGCGACAAGTCGGCGGACCTGATCGGTGATGCCGTGGAGTCGTTTGAAGACGCAATGCCGTGGACCTCCTGGGGGTTGCTACAATCGCTGAAACTATCTCGCAAGGGTTCGCCTGCAGCGACCACGATGCACGAGTTCGAGGAGTGCATCGTCGCCCTGTACCGCGCGGCGGTATCCGCTGTGCGATTGGAGGGCGAGGAGGGGAGCGCTGTTCTCGGCGGCTATCGCCAGCTGGTCGGCCGCGCGGAATGGCGGGATCAACCGGCCTACCTACTGGTCGTGTGGCTATGGGGATGCGTACTCCGGGAGGCGACCTTCGAAGATGAGGCCCGGCGGCGGCTCGTGGCGATGGATCGTTCTCTTGAGTTCTTCGAGCGTGGGACTTCCGCCGGGACGGGGGGGCAACTGGAGCCGGACACACGCCTCGCAGACGAACTGCTCGCGGCAGGTCGGTACCCCGTGTGGCTCGTTTCCATGGCCCTGCGAATTCTGGGCCGTGGCCAGGCGGTTGCGGCGTTGCTGGAACGGGGTGTGGCGCGGCATGTGGATCGTGAGGTGACGGATGGTGTGCTTGGTGACTACATCACCCTACAAGCCGTGACGCCGGATCGGTTGCGCGAGGCGTCGGATCAACTCGATCGCTGCGCGCCGATTGCGGGAGTACCAAACCTGTGGGCCAAGGACGCGAAGCCAACCTGCTTTCTTCTGGGTGCGCTGTCGGTTCTGCTGCTCGCCTTCGGCCTGCCCGCCGCTGACCTGGGGCCCGCGGCCCTTTCCCTCGCGTCGGCCGGCCTGCTCGCCCTGCTGTACGACTGGAACTTCAGCGCCCTTCTGTGCCTCGGGCGCTTCCCGGAACGGCGAGCGCGAGTCGGTGCCAGCTGGCTGGCGCCCGTTCTGGGCGCGTGGTCGGCGTGCATGCTAATCCGCGAGGCACCAGAAGCGGAAGTGTGGACGCCCGCGATCGCGTCGTGGTTCTGGGTCGCGAGTGCGTTGATCCTTTCGCTCTACGCCCTGGCGGACACCGCGAACCTTGCGAATTGGAAGCGCGTGGTTCGATGGATTGTGTTCGCAGTCCCCCTCTCTATCGCGGGCCTTGTCTGTCTCGTGCCCTACGAATTCGGAGGTCTTGTCCCGGCTGCCGGGCAGCGCGGGCTCTGGCTGGCCGGATGTCTCGCGGCAGGGTACGCCGTGTTCACCATGCACCGCTATCTGCGCGCCTGGCGGGTGGCGCGTCGGAAGTGGGAATTGCCGGATTCGTGGATCCGCCTCAACACACGTGACTTCCAGTACCGCACCAACGACCAGATTCGGGATGTCTCCGAGAGCATCCAGGATCCCCAGTTGCGGGAGCTCGTCGTCACGCTTGACCATGCCCAGCGAGCGCTGACGTCGTTTCGGCCGGGCCTCGCGAACGAACTCGTGTCTTCCCTGATCCAGCATCCCCGCTACGCGGACCTACAGCCCAGCCTGCGGGCATCCGCGTGGATTTGTCTGGCCAGCTCCGAACAGTTCCGTCGCGGCGGGAGCGAGGAGGTTGTCCGCCATGGATTCGAGGCGGCGCATCGCGAGGACCCGAGGACCTCGTGGGCTCTATCGCTACTAGGCGACTACGATCTGCGTAAGGGCCGTGTGGAACAGGCTGCCGCGGCATATACACGGGCTGTGGACATCTCGCCCTGGGATTACACCCTGCGCGAGCGGCTCGCCGACTGCCTGGCCCGCGCGGGGCGGACCGAGGAATCGCGCCACCAGTACGAGTGGGCGACCTATCTGGGAATGGTGGCGGACCCGCAGGGCAAGGCGTCACCCTGATCGAAGGTAAGGCACAAACGGATCAAAACAACGGGTATAGAAGTGTCGGGGAACATTGACAGCCGTGTCGGGGTCGAACCACGACAGCCCGTTTATGCTGCATGAATAAACCGCATGGGGGCGGTTGTTCAGGGGCGGAAGCTAAATTCCGTTTACAATGATATTCAAAAATGATATTTATCGTTTATGAATTTTGGTATTTTGCAACGTTTGACGGCCGGTTTGGCATGTTTCGATTTAGCCACGCTGGTGCAGGCGGGTGAGGACCGGCGTGAGGCGCTTCGTATGCAGGTGTCGCGTTGGATGAAACAGGGGAAACTGATCGGGCTCCGGCGGGGCATATACACGCTGTCCGAAACGTACCGCCGTGTGCCGATTATTCCCGCAGCCTTGGCGAATCCGTTGTACCGGCCTTCGTACTTGAGCGGGCTTTGGGCGCTGGCGCATTATGATCTGATTCCGGAACGGGTGGTTTGGTTCACCAGCGTGACCCCGCGCGTGCCGCGCCGGTTCGAGAATCCGTTCGGCACATTCGAGTACCGGAACATCAAGCAGGACTTCTTCTTCGGGTTTAAAATCGTCGATACGGGCGGACAGCCCGTCGTCATCGCCGAACCGGAAAAGGCGCTGCTGGATCACTGGCATCTATGCGAAGGGGAATGGACGTCCGAACGGCTGGATGAAATGCGCTACCAGCACATGGAGTGTGTCTCCTCCGAGCGCCTCCTCGATTACGCCCGCCGTTTCCAGCGTCCCCGGCTGGAACGGGCGGCGAAGCGCTGGCTGGACCTCGCCGCCATGGCGGAGGAAGGATCAGTGGCGTTATGAAGGAACAAGCCATCGCCCTAGCGCGCGGGGCCACGGACCCCGGGCAGGCGCTCAACCTGCTGCGCGAATACCTCCAGGCGTTCGTGCTGCGTTCATTGCATGAGTCCGAGGCTTTCCGCCCGCTCGCCTTTGTCGGCGGCACGTCGCTCCGTTTCCTGCATAACCTGCCGCGTTTCTCCGAGGACCTCGATTTCTCCCTGATCTCCGCGGAGGACTACGAGGGCAAGGCGTGGATGGAAAAGGTGAAGCGTGACCTCACCCTCGCGGGCTTTGTCCCGGATGTGACCTGGAGCGACCGGAAGACGGTGCACACGGGTTGGGTTCGGGTGGCGGGTGTCCTGCGGGACGCGGGGCTTTCCCCCATGGCTGACGAGAAACTGGCCATCAAGATGGGGATCGACACCCGGCCCCCGGCCGGAGCCCGTTGTGAGCGCCGCTTGGTGACCCGTCATCTGACGTTCTTCCTTCAGCACCATGACCTGCCAACCCTGCTCGCAGGTAAACTGTACGCCGCGATCACGCGCAAGTACGCAAAGGGCCGCGACTGGTACGACTTGCTCTGGTACCTGTCGCATCGTCCGCCGGTGGCGCCGAATCTAGACCTGCTGCAGCATGCGCTCGACCGGTCGCAGGGTGTCGGCCAGATGGACGCGCGTCGGTGGCCGACCCTGGCGCGCGAGCGGCTCCTGGCGCTGGACATGCGCGCCATGGCGGACGAGGTCAGCCCGTTCCTCGAACGCAAACGCGATATCCAGTTTGTAAACACGGAAACCTTGGACCAACTGCTGAAGGACGCCGAACGGCTGGAGGCGACGGATCACCACGGGGAGAAAAACCATGAGCAAGCTGGACCAGACAACCCACAAACGATTTATTGATGAGTACACGGTCGAATATGCGATCTATAAACGCTACGCGGCGGTGTTAAAGGCGTGTCTGGAGACTGCGTGTTCCGTGGCGCTGCCGGAGGCGCTGGTGCAGGCGCGGCCGAAGTCGATCGCCAGCTTCGCGGAGAAGTGCGTCCGCAAGCAGGACAAGTACAAGGACCCGGTGCGGGACATGACGGACCTGTGCGGCGCGCGCGTGATCGTGCAGACGCTGAAGCAGGTGAATGCGGTGCGCCAGTTCATCGAGGCGAATTTCAAGATCGAGGAGCGCGACGACAAGACGGAGTCGCTGGGCGCGACGGAATTCGGCTACCGCGACATGCACTACATCGTGCGCATTCGGACGGGCGAGCCGCCGCCGGGTTTCTCCGACGAGGACGTAGCCGCGATCGGCTGCCGCCGCGCGGAGGTGCAGGTGCGCACGTGGGTGCAGCACGCGTGGGCCGACACGCTGCATGACCGGATGTATAAGACGAAGCTGAAATATCCGGCCGAATTCAAGCGCATCGGTGCGTTGCTGGCGGCCATCATGGAGGACGGAGATCGTTCGTTCGACCGGCTGGCCGAAGACATCGACGGCATGCTCGCCAACTATTCCGCGTTCGCCGCCCCGGACGATGTCCGGAAGGAAATTGAGGTGCAGCGACTGATCCTCGCGAATGCGCCGGCCCACAAGCGGCCCGGTATCGCGCTTTCCCTCGCGCGCCTGCTCGTCGCGACCGGCGACTACGCCGGCGCGGTGGCGGAATTGGAACCGCATGCCGCCACTGCGGGTTCGTTGCAGGATGAAATCGAGCTGGAACTGGGCCACGCGCGCTGTAGGAACCATGCCGCAGCCCCGCGTTCCGACGATTTTCGGAGGGGCCAGGCGGACCTGCAGGGCGTGGTGGACCGTCTGGCAAAACCGACGCGTTCTCATGTGCCGAACCTGCGCAAACAACGAAGCCTGCATGCTCGCGCGCTGGCCCGGCTGGCCTGGTCGCACAGCCTCCAGCCCGGCGGCGCGCCCACGGCGCGCAAGCTCTATCAGGCCGCCCTTGCGCTGGAACCGGCGAATCCATATTTCCTGGCCGAGGTCGTGGGGCACGAAATCCATTGGCAGGGCGGGCCCGAGCAGGCCGCGTTGCTGGCGCCGCAGATACGCTCGGCGATCGGGACCTGTCGCGAACACCTGGAGAACGGCACTGAGATGCCCTATGCCTGCTTCACCGCCGGGCGTTTGTGCCTGTTGCTGGGCGAACCGTACGACGCGCTGTGCCTGTATGCGCGCGGAATCCGCCACTTCCTCTCCGGCGCATCCGCGATGCTGGCTGATGTGCTGGCCGCCGAGGAGCAATGGCTGCTGCTCGTTTGCGGCGCCCATGAACCGGCGGAAGGCTATCGTTGGTGCTTGGATCTGTTGTTGCTGGCTCGGCGCGTCGGTTCAGCGGAGAACCCCGCGGGGGCATCGCCGGTGATTATCGTCGCGGGCGGAGCCGGTACGTTGGGCGGCGCCGAATCCGCGCTCGTCCAGAACCTGCTGTCCGGGGCCTTGCCCGGCTTGAATGGCCTTGTGATTTCCGGCGGCACCCGGGCGGGCACGCCCGGCGCGGTCGGCGCGGCGGCGGAAGCATCGGACCAACGGGGAGGGCGGACGTTCCGAACGCGAGGGTATCTGCCCGCGCTGCTGTCCGAACATGAGCCGCGCGACGAACGCTATGACGAATTGATCACGTGTGGCGAACACGGGTTCACTCCAGAACAGCCGTTGCGGTACTGGCGCGATCTGTTCGATGCGGGGACATCGCCCGCTTCGGTGCGGCTCTTCGGTTTCGGCGGCGGTCGGATCAGCGGGTGCGAGTACGCCGTCGCACTGGCGCTGGGTTCCACCGTGGGCCTCGTCGCTGGCTCGCGGGGTCGTGCCGACAGAATGCTTGCGGACCCGGCCTGGCGCGGCGAGGCGAACCTCATTCCCTTGCCCTGCGACCCTGCGACGGTACGCGCGTTTTTGCAGCCGCACCGTTCGGACATCCCGGAGGAAGCGATCGAGGGCATGGCCCGCAACTTCCACGAGACGTATGTTGCAGGAAGCGCGAACCGGTTGCCGGACAATATGAAGCCGTGGCCCAGGCTGCCCGAAACCTACAAAACCGCGAATCGCGAACAGGCGCGATGTGTCATCCGCATCCTGGAAGCCTGTGGATTCGTCGTGCGCCCGGCCGGTGCGAATCCGTCCGCCATCAACTTCACGGAGGAGGAGGTCGAGCGCATGGCCGAACTCGAGCATGGCCGCTGGAATGTCGAGCGATTGCGCGACGGCTGGCGGCCCGGTCCGCGGGACGACGCGAACAAGCGGCATCCCTGCATCGTTCCGTGGTCAGATCGCAAAACGCTCACCGAAGCGATCAAAGACTACGATCGCAACGCGGTCCGCCAGTTCCCCGCCCAACTAGCCCGCGTGGGGCTTGATGTGGTACGGCCCTGACGGGGGGCTGAATCACCGCTATGAAGCGCATCTTTATTTCCTATGCCCGCGGCGATGACGAGCCCTTCGTGCGCCGACTCCAGGCGGACCTGGTGAAGGCCGGTTTTAGGGTGTGGTTCGACCGCGAATCGCTGCTGTCGCGGGGCCTCACCTTTCACCAGGAAATCCGGGATGCCATACGAACGGAGGTGGATCGTGTCGTCTATATTGGTGGTCCGCAGGCGGCGGTTTCGACCTACGTCCGCGAGGAGTGGCAGACGGCACTGGCCTTCGATCACGTGACGGTGACGCCCATCCTGCGGTTGGGGGACTATGACGGCATACCGGGCGAACTACGACTGCTTCACTGCGAGGATTTTCGATCGGACGCCTCATATCCGTCCGCCGTGGCGCGGCTGGTCGAAAGTCTGCGGGCGCCCAATCCTCGGATGGGAGCCCTGCATGCGGTGCCGGAGCTGCCGATCCACTTCCTTGACCGACCCGAGTTGATGGCACGGATGCGCGCTGCGCTGCTGGTGGATCTGCAAACCCCGAACGTACGGAAACGCGGTGAAACATATGTGGGCGTCCAAGGCATGGGTGGGATCGGTAAGTCGGTGCTGGCCGGCGCGCTGGCGCGCGATCGACTGGTCCGTCAGGCCTATCCCGATGGCGTGTTCTGGGTTTGCTGCGGGCCCCATATGACGCAGGACGATGCCCTGCATCGCCAGCGTGAACTGGTTCGAATGCTCGGTGGACGTGACGACTTCGTGACGGTGCGGGAGGGACTGGTTCGTCTGGGCGCGCGCCTGGCTGAACGCGCCGCGCTTCTTGTCCTGGACGATGTGTGGACGGTCGGCGATGTTGCGGCTTTCGATGCGCTCGGCCCCCGCTGTCGGACGTTGATCACGACGCGCGATGCGGGGGTGCTTCATACCTTGCGCGGCGAAACCGTTCCGGTGTCGCTCTTTCGCGAAGAGGATGCGTTGCGACTTCTGGCGGACGCGGTGGGCCGGTCGCCGTCCGAACTCCCGCCCGGAAGCATCGAGGTGGCGCGCGCGTGCGGTTGTCTGCCCCTGGCGCTGGCCCTGTGCGGAGGCATGGCGCGAAAGCAGGGCGGCGACTTCCGCTGGGTTTTGGAACGCCTTCGGCGGGCGGAACTGGACAAAATTGCCGACCGCCAATCCCTACAGGAACAACACCGGAATCTATGGCGGGCCATGCAGGCAAGTGTGGATGTCCTGCCGGAATTGGAGCTGGCGCGCTTTCGTGAGCTGTCGGTGTTCGATCCGCAGCGTCCGGTGCCGGCCGCGGCGGCGTCAACACTGTGGGCGCACACCGGTTCCATGTCCGACATGGACGCGGAAGATCTGCTGACCAGCCTGGCGGAGCGTTCACTTGTGCAGCGTGACGTGCCGGATCCGTCCGCGGGGCCGCGGCCGTTCAGCCTGCACCCGCTGGTGTACGAGTATGCCCGGCGAGTGGCCGGAGACGAGCGGGTGCTGCACCAGAAACTGCTGGAGGCCTATCGACGGAAAGCTGGCGGGACATGGGATGCCATCGTGGATGACGGCTATGTGCGCGCCTTTCTACCGTCGCATCTGGTGGGTGCGGAGGCCTGGGACGAGTTGCTTCGCATCATCGATGCGCCGTTTTTCGGATGCCTACACCGATGGGTCGAGCAGGGCGAAACAGCGATGGGCGTGGATTGCCTTGCGCCCCTCGTCGATCACCTGCTGACGTCCGGGCGGGCGCGTGGCCGGGCTGCCGCGCTGGCCTGTCAACTAGCCCGTGTGCATACGCAGCGCGGTGAACCAGCGGAGTCGGAGCGGCGCCTTCGCCAGGCGCTTGCCCATGCCCGCTGGTGGCGGGACGGACGCACCCGCGCCATCGCGCATCACGAATTGGGTTCGCTGGCCCTGTATGTCGGCGACCGCGCAAAGGCAGGGCGATGCTATCGCCGGGCGCTTTGGTGGGCACGCTGTCTGGGGCCGGCTCATCTGGATGAAGTCGCGGCCAACCGTCTCGCGCTCGCCACGCTGAATCTAGAGGAATACGACTACGAATCCGCGATCGCGCAGGCGCGCGCAGCGTTACCCCTCGCGTCCCGCATGGGCGACGCGGCGCATGTGGTCGCCGCGCATCGCCTTCTCGCCTCCGCATTCAAGGATCTGATGCGCGCGGACGAGGCCATGCGTCATCTGGACGAGGCTGCCGCCGTGGCCCGGACGGCGGATCGGCCGGTTGAACTCTTGCACGTCCATCTCGCGCTGGGCTGGCTGCGCTACACGGAGGCCGTGCTGGCGGGCCACTCGTTCGATTCCGCCGCTGGAATCTTCCGGAAATTGATGAAAGAAGCTGGAGCCATGGAACAACTCTATGTGGAGTTGGAGGCCGCCCTGGGGCTGGTCTGGACACTCCTGGCGGATGGGGACCGCGATGCCGCTGCGCGTGCGCTGGAAGGCATTCAGGAGTCGCGTGCCTCCGCACACAAGGAGCTGGCCAGCATGTTGACATTGGGCCGGGCCAAGCTGCATCAGGAATGCGGCGTCGGGGATGCCGGGCGATTCTATCTGGAGGTGCTGGAGTGGGCGCGGGCCGCCGGCAAGCGCGGCATGGAATCGGATGCGTTGGTCGCGCTGGGCGCCGCCCGCTGGCATGGGGGCGACAGGGGTGGCGCCGAATCGTTGTGGGCCGAGGCGCGCGCGGCGGCCGCGCGGTGTGCGCCGGTCCGGCGCAGCCTGGTCGACCTGAGCATTGAGGCCGCCCGGAGGGACGCCCACTTCTCGCCGCGCTGAACAGTTTCAACGCCGGCACTCGGAACGGGAAACGCGATACGGCGCGGAGCTGTGGTACGAGGATGGCGGGTCGATGCGCCTGAGATATCGCATGGGGTTTTCCAGAATCCGGTGGATCACGATTCCGCCCGCGACCTGTGGGTGCCAGCCCTGCTCAAGACACGCCGCCACCTCAACCCCAACATCTTCGCGCCTCATGTCGAACGCGGGGGGGATCTTGGCGGCCAGTGTGGCTATAATTTCGGCGGCGAGCTGCGTGGCCAGCTTCGTGAATGACCCATCGGCCCTTGCCGTGGCGAGTGCCTTTGCGTGCAGGTCCAGCAATTCCGCGCACACGCTTTTTACTTTGTTACCGGGCGTCTGTTTCAGGAGTCGCGCAAGGGTTATATCGCGGCTCAGAAGGGGAACAACCCTGACTCGCGTCTCCGGTTCCGTGTGAGCGTGGGAACGCCGAACGGCCAGGGTGAAGGCTCGCAAATGGTCAATGCCGAGGATGGACAGAGCCTTTTTCTGGCACTCGTCCAACATCGCGCGTTTCCGCAGGCCGCGCAGCAGAAACTGCTTTCGCCATTTAGCCAGGACGCCCAAGGGAATAGCCTTTCAGCCTTGGAGCACTCTATCCGGTCCCCAGGGCGAAGTCCACAGCTGCTGAGAAGATCTTCGTTTACCGGCGCATTTCCACCACCCACTTCGATCATCGCGTAATCAGTGGTCATCGGCTGAAACGTTGTATTTGTGCGATGTGATCCATGTCGCGGACAAACTGGTCGATCTCGCCGTGGATTGACGCTACCTCTTTGGTGAGCCCGCCGATGGCCCTGCGCTCAACGCAGCATTGCGAATGGCCTCCGTCTGCCCTACAAAGCAGGCATGTTTGACTTCGACACAGCGCCGGATCGGACCGGGACCGGCAGCCTCAAGTGGGATCGCTACAAGGGACGCGACGTGCTTCCGTTCTGGGTAGCGGACATGGACTTCCTGTCGCCGCCTGCGGTCGTCGAGGCGCTGCACGCACGCGCGGCACACGGCAACTTCGGCTACACGATTCCGTACGATGGCGTGGTGGGTGAGGTGCTGGCCTATCTCAAGCGCCGACACGGCGTCGCGGCGCGGCCGGAATGGATCGTCTGGCTGCCGGGCCTTGTGCCGGGCCTAAATCTCGCCTGCCGCGCGTTTGGCGAGCCGGGCGATTCCGTGATGACCTGCACGCCGGTCTATCCGCCGTTTCTCAGCGCGCCAATTTTCCAGGATCGCAAACGCGTCGCGGTGCCGCTGCGCGCCGAGGCGGGACGCTGGTCGTTCGACTGGGAGGCCATGGAGCGCGCGGTCACGCCGGACACGCGGCTGTTTATCCTCTGCCATCCGCACAATCCCGTCGGCCGTGTCTGGCTGCGTGAGGAACTGGAGCAAGTCGTCGATTTCTGCGAGCGCCACAACCTGGTCCTCGTGTCGGACGAGATCCACTGCGACCTGATCCTCGACGACGTGCCGTGGACGCCGACCCTCGCGCTGGGCGACCGCGCCGCCGCGCGCGCCATCACGTTCCACGCGCCGAGCAAGACCTACAACCTGCCCGGCCTCGCCTGCGCCTACGCGGTGATCCCGGACGACGGCCTGCGCACGACGTTCCTGCGCGCGTGCCGCGGCATCATCACCGAGATCAACGCCTTCGGCTATGCCGGTTGCGCCGCCGCCTACCGGCACGGCGAACCGTGGCGGCAGGCGCTGCTGGCCTACCTGCGCGGCAACCGTGACCTCGTCTACTCCTTCATCCGTGAACGCCTCCCGCAGATCACGCTGCACCCGATGGAAGCGACCTATCTCGCGTGGCTCGATGTGCGCGCGCTGAAGCTGGAGCACCCGCAGCGGTTCTTTGAAGACGCAGGCGTCGGCCTTTCCAACGGTGTCGATTTCGGTACGCCCGGCTTCCTGCGCCTCAACTTCGGCTGCCCGCGCACGCGGCTTGAGGAAGGCCTTGAGCGCATGGCGCGCGCACTGCCCCCGCCATGACCAGTTCCACGCCGCACCCACGCTTCGTGCCCAGCGGAATCCCCGCGCTGGATGAAGTCGTGCGCGGCATCCGCCTCGGCGACAACGTGGTCTGGCAGGTCGACCAGCTCGACGCCTACCACGCGGTGGTGGGACCGTTCGTCGCGCAATCGCTCAAGGACGGACGCCGCCTCGTGTACGTCCGCTTCGCGCCGCACGAGGAGGTCGTCGCGCCGGACCCGCGCATCGTCCGCTACGAACTCGACCCGACCCCCGGCTTCGACCAGTTCAGCCGCGCCGTGCACGAATTGATCGAGCGCGAGGGGCGCGACGTCATGTACGTCTTCGACAGCATCTCCACGCTCGCGGAGGAGTGGGCGACCGACGAGATGCTTGCGAATTTTTTCCAGGTCACGTGCCCCTTCCTGTTCCAGCTCGACACCGTCGCGTACTTCGCGCTGGACCGCAGCCGCCACGAAGCCGCCGCCGTCGCGCGCATCCGCCAGACCACGCAGCTCCTGCTCGACACGTTCAGCGTCGGCCGCGACCGCTACGTGCACCCGCTCAAGGTGGCGGAACGCTACGGACCCCAGATGTTCCTGCCGCACCTCGCGCGCGGCGACCACTGGGCGCCCGTGCTGCAAAGCGGACTCGCCGCCGCGGCCGCGGCGCAGGCCGGCCGCCACGCGCTGCGGCGCGCGGGCGCGAGCCTGGCCCCGTGGGATAGCGTCCAGCAACGCCTCCTCCCGCACCGCGACCTCGACATCGCCGCGGTGGACGCCGATCCCGAGTTGCGCGTGCTCAAGCGCGAGTTCATCCGCATGATGCTCGGCGACCAGGGCGCCCTAAACGATTTGGCCGATCGCCATATGTCGCTCGGCGCGCTGTTCGACATCCGCGACCGCCTCATCGGCTCGGGCCAGATCGGCGGCAAGGCCGCAGGCATGCTCGTCGCGCGCGCGATCCTGACGCACGGCGACGGCGCCGCGACCGTCGCGCCGTTCCTCGAAAGCCACGATTCGTTCTTCATCGGCTCCGACGTGTTCTTCACCTTCCTCGTGATGAACGACCTGTTCCGCCTGCGCCTCCAGGTCTCGCGCCAGGCCTCGCTCTCTCGCGAGGAATTCGCGGACGTCGAGCGCCGGTTCCTCGACGGCGTCTTCCCGGACGAGGTCATGGAACAGTTCCAAAACCTGCTCGATTACTTCGGCCAGGCCCCGATCATCGTCCGCTCCAGCAGCCTCCTGGAAGACAGCGTCGGCAACGCCTTCGCCGGAAAATACCACAGCGAATTCTGCCCCAACCAAGGCACGCCCGAGGAGCGCACGCTCGCCTTCCTCCACGCGGTGAAGCGCGTGTACGCCAGCGCGCTCAACCCGGACGCGCTGTCGTATCGCCGTCGCCGCGGGCTGATTGAACGCGACGAACAGATGGCCATCCTCGTGCAGCGCGTCTCCGGCATGCACTACAACCGCTACTTTTTCCCCGCCTTGGCAGGCGTCGCCTTCTCGCGGAACCTCTACGCGTGGACCGATCGCATCGACCCGGCGCAGGGCATCATCCGCCTCGTCTTCGGCCTCGGCACGCGCGCGGTGGATCGCGTCGGCGGCGACTACCCGCGCATGATCGCCATCAGCCACCCCGGCCTGCGCCCGGAAATCGGCGTCCGCATCGCGCGCTACTCGCAGCACAGCATGGACCTCATCGACCTCGATGCGCCCGCGCTGGAGACGCGGCCCGTGTCCGAGGTGCTTGACCCGCCTGAATATCCCGGCCTGCACTACTTCGCGTCCGTGCTGGGCGAGGGCGGCGACCTGCGCGACCCGACGACGCCGTGGATCGAGGCCCCCGCGCGCTCGCTCGTCCTCACGTTCAACAATCTCATCACACGCACGAATTTCGTCCCGCTGCTCGGCGACATGCTGCGCCGCATCGAAACCGCCTACGGGCAGCCGGTCGACACCGAGTTCACCGCCTCCGTGCAAAGCGACGGGACGGTGACGATCAACCTGCTGCAGTGCCGCCCGCTGTGGATGCCCGGCGAGGGCGGACGCGTCGAGTGGCCCGCGGAATTGCCGGCGGATCGCGTCCTCTTCCGCACCGACCGCATGATCAACGGCGGCGCCGTGCGCGGCCTGCGCTACCTGCTTTACATCGACCCGCGCGCCTACGCGGCCACCGCGGACCCCGCGCGCAAGCGTTCGCTCGGGCGCGTCGTCGGCCGCATCAACAACCTGCCCGACGTGCAGCGCGAGCGCATCGTCATGATGGGCCCCGGCCGCTGGGGCAGCAGCAACATCGACCTTGGCGTCAACGTCGGCTACGGCGACATCGACAGCGCCGCCGTGCTCGTCGAACTCGCGCGCGAGGAGCACGGCCACGTGCCGGAAGTGTCGTACGGCACGCATTTCTTCCAGGACCTCGTCGAGTCGCAGATCATCTATTTCCCGGTCTATCCCGACGACCCGGACAGCGCATTCAACGAGGCGTTCTTCAAAACCACGCCGAACCATCTCGCCGCGTTGCTGCCCGCCGACGCGGACGCGGCCGCCGTGATCCACCTCATTGATCTCGAGCGCATCCAACCCGGCCTCCGCCTCACCGCCGTCGCCGACCCCGCCCAGCGACGCGCCGTGTGCTTCGTGGGGTAGTCGTGGGGGGACGAGGGTGTCAGGTGTCAGGTTTCGGGGATAGCCGCCCCCCGCGACCTCGTGTCGCGGGAGCGAAAGTTCCGTCGCTACGCGGTAGCAAAGCGAACTTGGGCTTCCACCTTCGCGCGTTGCGCTTCGGCGGACAGGCCGGCGGGATCCGGCTTC
>DAOLDD010000005.1:0-24641 GCA_035327585.1 Kiritimatiellia bacterium
CCGCCCGTCTTCGCTGCGCTTCGCCGAGGCAAGAGGGAGAGGGTTGGGGTGAGGGCTTGAGTCGGGTCTTCCGCGATCAGGACAAAGCTTTCGAGAACTACTCTAATCCTCGCCCTGGGCGCGGGTATAGGCGGGGGCGCCGTCGAAATCCTGCAACTTTTCAATGTGCACCCAGCGCCAGCCGGCGGCGTGCAGGCTGTCGAGCAGGGACCAGCAGCGGGCGTGGTCCAGTTCGTGGGTCGGATCGGCGGCGATAAACCGGCAGCGCCAGTGGTCCACGCAATCGGTCTCCGCGTCGCGCGCGGGATACACCTGGGTGCCGCGGTTCGAAATCATTTTCAGGCGGAAGCCGTGCCCGCCCGCGAGTGCGGCCAGCGAGGCGCCGAGCGTTTCGGCGTCCGTCTGCGCCTCGACAAACACGTCCACCCCCACCGTCTTGCGCGCAGGCTCCGCCACACGGCCCATCGTAACCGCGCGCGCGGGAATGCGCAGGGGCTTCACCGGCCGCGCCGCAAAGGCCATCGGTGCGCGGCCGAGGTTCGCGATGACCGCGTCCGTGAACGCGCGCGTGCCGGTCGGGGCGTGGCCCGCCGCCATGTCGGGCGTACGAGCGACGCCATCCTCCAATGTGGCGAGCACGGCGTTCTCCACCCGCAGCGCGGCGTCCAATTCGCCGAGATGCCGCAGCAGCAGTGCGCCAGTCAGGATCATCGCGGTCGGGTTCGCCTTGTCCTGTCCCGCGATGTCGGGCGCGGACCCGTGCACCGCCTCAAAGATCGCGACATCGTGGCCGAGGTTGACGGAGGGCGAAAAGCCGAGGCCGCCGATCAGCCCCGAGCAAAGGTCGCTCAGGATGTCGCCGTTCAGGTTCGTCGTCACAATGACGTCGAACTGCTGTGGCCGCATGACGAGCTGGTGCGCGCAGTTGTCGATGATGATGTGTTTCGCCTCGATGTCGGGGTATTCCGGGGCGAGTTCCTCGAAGACGCGTTTCATGAAGCCTTCCGTCAGCTTCATAATGTTGGCCTTGGTCGCGCAATGGACGCGCTTGCGGCCCTCCGCGCGCGCAAGTTCGAAGGCGAGGCGGATGATCTTTTCGCAGCCTTTGCGCGAAATGAGTTTGAGGCACTGCGCGACGGACGGCGTCTGCATGTGCTCGATGCCGGCGTAGAGGTCTTCGACGTTCTCGCGCACCACGACGAGGTCGACGCCGGACCCGCTGAACCGCGTCGGCACGCCGGGCAGCTCGCGCACGGGCCGCACATTCGCGAACGTCTCGAACAACTTGCGCAACGTGACGTTGGCGCTCTTGCCGCCGTGGCCGACCGGCGTCTCCAGCGGCCCCTTAAACAGGACGCGCGTCCGCGCAATGGACGCGATGGCGTCCGCGGGCACGCCCGACACCACGCCGCGCGCGAACGCCGCGCCGCCGGCCTCGGCCTCCTCCCACGCGATGCGCACGCCCTCGGCCTCCATCACGCGCCGGGCCGCCGTCATGACCTCCGGCCCGATCCCGTCGCCGGGAATCGCCGTCACGCGGTGGGTGCGTGGTGAATGAGCGGGTGTGGTTGTGGACTCCATGGACAGCTTCCTCCGGCGCATTACATACGGCCCCGCACTGGCGTTTGCAAACGGAAGCGGCGGGGTGCGTGTTCAAAATACATTAGCCCGGGAGGGGCCGGATTGAGGGTTCCGTCGTGGATGCGCGGCGTGGTACGGTGTTTTCCCGAGACGAGGGAAACGGACGAATGCTCCAAGCAGCCACAGCTTCGCTCACGCAGTGTCCCTTTTCGACGCGCGCATACCTGCGCGGCTTGTCCCACGTGGGCGAGCCGGTCGAACACCCCTCCGCGCCGCTTGCGATCCTGCGCCGCCCGATCGCGAACACGAATTTGTACGATGGCGCGGGACCGTGGCCATATCGATGGATGGCGGACGAGACGGACGCGGACCTGCTGCGCGACGGGTTCCGGGATATGGTGACGCTGACGGTGGTCACCCATCCGGGATGGACGCCACCCGCGGGCCGTCCGGAATACCGCCTGCTGAAACAGCACTACGTCTATGATTCGGCCCGGCCCGCTCCCGCCTTGAGCCGCCGCGCGCGGATGCGCCTGCACCGCGCGGAGTCGCGCGGCTCGTTCGACGTCCTGACGGATGCCGCGGCCCGCCTCGAAATCATTCCGCTGTATGCTGCGCTGGCGCGCCGCCGTTCGCTGGCGGACGGTTTATTCGACCTGCCCGCCGAACATTTCCGCGGCATCGCCGACCTGCCCCACGCAGTATTCTACCGGGTCGCGGACGGGAACGCGACGGGCGCCATGGCGTGCGGCGTGGTCCTTGGCGAGTTCCTCCAAATCCTGCATTTCGTCACCACCGAAAACGGGCTTTCGTGGAACGCCTCCTACCTGCTCATGTACGCCATGCAACAGGAAGCCCGAAAGAACGGGTGGCGCCTGCTCACCGGTGGCATGCCCGCCACGGGCTCGCCGGGGCTGCACGCATTCAAATCGAAATGGTCCAACGCGTTCCTGCCGGTGCACCTGCTCTGTCTCGTCAACGACCAGGCGGCCTATGCGCGGCTCGCGGCGCAACGCGCGCATGCAACGTCCTATTTCCCGGCCTACCGTGATGAATCGTAGATTCCGATTCTGGCGACGGCACGCCCGCCTGCTCCACTGGACCCGGCCCGTGTTCCTGATCGCGGCTTGGGACTTCACGCATCGCAGCGCCGGGCTGCGCGCCCTGTTCCGCCTGTGCCACCACTTGAATAACGCCGGATATCCCAGCGCGCTCATCCATCATCGCCCGGGTCGGATCATCACGGAATTTCCGCCGTGGAATGTGTTCGGGTATGAGGGTCCGGTGAACGACACGATCGTCGTCTACCCCGAAGTCGTGTCCGGCAATCCCTACGGCGGGCACCGGGTCGTTCGCTGGGTGTTGAACGATCCGGGCGCGCTGGGCGGCGACACGCGGTACGCGGACGACGAACTGGTTTTCGTCTACGATCCCCGGAAACGCGGGGCCGTGAACCGCGCGGTGAGCCGGCCCATCGGTCCCGAGCGCGTGCTTTGGGTCAGCGTGGTGGACCCGGCGGTCATCCATGCCGACCCAACGATTCCGCGCCGCTTCGACTGCACGTATGTGGGAAAAGGGCGCGCCGCGAGCGAACGATTCCCGCTCCCCGCCGCGCCGAACCTGCATCGCCTCGAAGACCTGACCCCCACCGCGGCCGCGCTTGGCGACACGCTGCGCAAAACACGCACGCTCTATTCCTACGACCACTACAGCAACGTGCTGCGCGAAGCCGCGCTCTGTGGTTGCGAGGTACGCACGCTTGACGCGGACGGCCAGTGGCACGATCCCCGGCGCTGCGACTGCCCGTCGAACATCATTTGGGATCCGAATCTCGAAGCCAACTACGCGGCGGCTTTTCATGATCATCGCGTCGTCGAACCCTTCATCGAACAACTCGCCGCGCGCTGGCCGCTCCCGGCGCCACGCATGGATTGATGCATCCGCGCCCGGACGTGATAGACTGGACACCATGAGCAGATTCAGCATCCCCCTCCTTTTTTGCAGCGGGCTCGCGGCGCTCCACGCGGTCGGCGCGGAACGCGTCGACCAGCTCTACCAGCAACATTGCGCGGCCTGCCACGGCGCGAATTTCGAGGGCGGGCTGGGCGGCTCGCTGGTGGACGGGGTGTGGAGCCACGGCGCGTCGGACGCGGAGATCGCGCGCTCGATCGCAGAGGGCAACCCCGAATTCGGCATGACGCCCTTTCGCGACGTCCTGTCGCCGGACCAGGTGCGCGCGGTGGTGGTCTTCCTGCGCGAAAAGGAAAAGCAGCACCGCGAGCGCACCGCGCGGCCCCCGCTGGCGCGGCCCGACGCCGTGGTGACGACCGCCCTGCACCGCTACCGCATGGAGGTGGTGGCCGACCGGCTTGATGTACCCTGGTCCATCGCCTTCCTGCCGGACGGCGATTTGCTCGTCGCGGAACGGCCCGGCGCGCTGCGCCGCATTTCGGCCGACGGCGCGGAGCGGACCACAATTCGCGGCACGCCCGCCGTCCTCCACCACGGTCAGGGCGGATTGATGGAAGTCGCGCTGCACCCGCAGTTCAGGACGAACGGCTGGATCTATCTCGCGTTCGCCGAGGGCGACCGCGCGGATGGGCGGACGCGCGCGATGACGGCGATCGTGCGCGGGCGGCTGCGCGGCGACGCGTGGGTGGACGAGCAGGAGATCTGGCGCGCGGATCGCCGCTTCTACGGCGGCTCCGGCGTGCATTTCGGCAGCCGGATCGTCTTCGACAAGGCGGGCTTCCTCTTCTTTGTCGTCGGCGAACGCGGCGGCTGGCATGAGGCGCAGGACCTCGCGCGCCCCAACGGGAAAATCTACCGGCTGCACGACGACGGGCGCGTGCCCGCCGACAATCCCTTCGTGGACACCCCGCGCGCCTTGCCCGGCATCTGGAGCTATGGCCACCGCAATCCACAAGGCCTCGCGTTCGACCTCCGCACCGGCGATCTCTACAGCACGGAACATGGCCCGCGCGGTGGCGACGAATTTAATCTCATACGGCGCGGAGCGAACTACGGCTGGCCCGTGATCAGCCACGGCATCAACTACGACGGCACGCCGTTCACCGCGCTTACCGCGAAGGAGGGCATGGAACAACCGGTCCTGCACTGGACCCCGTCCATCGCGGCGTGCGGCCTGGCTTTCTACGAGGGCGAGGCCTTCCCCGCGTGGCGCGGCCAGTTCTTTGCGGGCGCGCTTGCGCAACAGGAGGTGCGTCGACTCAAGGTTGAAAACCGGCGCGTGGTCGAGGAGGAACTCATCCTGAAAAACGCCGGGCGCGTGCGCGACGTCCGCGTCGGACCCGATGGCCTGCTCTATCTCGCGCTTAACGAACCGCACCGCATCGTCCGCCTCCGCCCCGCGCCTTGAAATATCGGGCATTGCCCGATGTCCCTTTCGGGCACGCCCCGATGGTCGCCCGCGCATGCGGCGCGCAAACTTCGCGGAATGGGAAAATGTCCGATAAAGCGTGTGCTGTTGGTGGACGATCACGCGTTTGTACGAAAGGCGATCCGCCGCCTGCTGGAGGTGGAACCCGATCTGCGCGTTTGCGGCGAGGCGTCGACGCGCGAGCGCGCGGTGCATTTGGTCCGCACCCTGCATCCGGATGTGGTGCTGCTGGACCTTGCGCTGCCGAACGAGGACGGGCTCACCATGATCCGCGAGCTGCGCGCGATGTTCGGCCCGCTGCCCATCCTCGTGGTCAGCCTGCACAAGGAATCCCTGTTCAGCGAACCCGCGCTGCACGCCGGGGCGGACGGCTACCTGATGAAGAACGACGCCTCGGACCATCTGGTCGAGGCCGTGCGCACGGTGCTGGACCACCGGTTGTACGTCAGCGCGGAAATTCGCGAGGCGATCCTGGGCCGGTTGCGTGGCGTGGAGCGGAATGCGCGCTGGGGCGTCGCGCCGAAACGGACCGGGGTGCGCGCGTCATTGGTCAGACGGACGGGCCGCCGACCAATTCGTAATTCAGCACGCTGATGACGTAGAGCGCGGCGGTCTCGCTGCGAAGGACCGAGCCCCCGAGCGTCACGGCGCGCGCGCCCGCATTGCGCGCGGCGGCGCGTTCGCGGACGCTGAAATCGCCTTCGGGTCCCACCATCACCGCCACGGTGGCGGGCCGCGTTTCCCGGGCGGCGTGCAGCACCTCGCGCAGCGGCGCGGCATCCGGCTCCAGCGAACAGTGCAGCAACAGATCCGCGCGCGGCATGCCGGCGAGACACTCGAGCAGCGGCTGGACCGGCTCGATGTAGGGCACCCAGTCGGTCCCGCATTGTTTCGCCGCGTTCAGCGCAATGCGCTGCCAGCGTTCGCGCTTGGATTCCTCGTTGTCCTCGCGGACGCGCATCACGGCGTGGTCGGTCTGCACAGGACGGATGCGGCGCACGCCGAGCTCGGTCGCCTTTTGCAGCAGCAGGTCCATCTTCTGCTCGCGTGGCAGCCCCTGGATCAGGATCAGCTCCGGCGCGGGGCGGTGCTGCACATGCTGCTGGAGCACGCGCAGGCGTGCGTGGCGCTTGTCGAGTTCGATGATTTCGCAATCGGCCGAGCGACCCTGCCCGTCAAACGCCACCACGGCGCCGCCGAGCTTCGCGCGGACGACGGTATGCAGGTGATGCACCTCGTCCGCGGGCAGCAGCACTTCGTTCGCGTCCCAATCGGGTGGTGGAACGTAGCAGCGCATGGGCCGGGCTATTCCTTCTCCACCGCGGCCTTGCGGGCGTAGAATTCGTCCGCGATGCGGCGCGCGTCGCGCAGACCCTTGTAGCTGTCCTCTTCGAGGCTGTCCGCCAGCTTGCCGACGAGGTCACGCTGGGCGCGGTCGAGCCGGTCGGGCACGGCGATGTTCAGCCGGACATGCTGGTCGCCCGTCCCGTAGCCGCGCGGGCCGGCCACGCCCTTGCCGCGCAACCGCAGCACGGTGCCGCTCTCGGTGCCGGCGGGAATCTTCAACTTGGCGAAACCCTGGATCGTCGGCACCTCGATTTCGCCGCCGAGCGCGGCGATGGTGAACGGCAGCGGCATGTCGCAATAGATGTCGTCGCCGCGCCGCTGGAAAAACGCGTGCGGGCGCACGTGGATCACGACGTAGAGGTCGCCCGCCGAGCCGCCGCGCGCGCCGCCCTCGCCCTTGCCCGCGAGGCGCAGGCGGGAGCCGGTTTCAACGCCGGGCGGAATCTTGAGCGACAGCGTGCGTCGCGCCTTTACGCGCCCCTCGCCGCGGCATTCGCGGCACGGTTTGGAAATCGTCTGGCCCGCGCCCGCGCAGGCGGGGCAGGTCTGCCGCACCTGGAAGAAGCCGCTGCTGGCGATGACCATACCGGACCCACCGCAGCGCCGGCACGTCTCGCGTTTGCTGCCGGGCTCCGCGCCGGTGCCGCTGCACGTCCCGCACTCGTCCATCAACGTCAGCGCGAGCTCGCGCGTGGAGCCGAACACCGACTCCTCGAAGTCGATTTCGAGATCGACGCGAAGGTCCGACCCGCGCGCGGCCTGGTCGCGACTCCGTCCGCCGCCCTCGCCGAAAAAGTTTTCAAAAATGCTGCCGCCGCCACCGCCGCCCTGGCTGCCGAAGGCGCCCATGAACGTGCGCAGCGCTTCCTCGAGGTCGATGCCGCCAAAGCCGCCGCCCGGGAATCCGCCGCCACCACCGCCGCCGCCCGGTCCAAACGCCGCGTGGCCGTACTGGTCGTAGCGTTCGCGCTTCGGCTGGTCGCTCAACACCTCGTAGGCCTCGGAGATTTCCTTGAATTTCTCCTCCGCCTCCTTGTTGCCCGGGTTCTTGTCAGGGTGGAATTGGACAGCCAGCTTGCGGTACGCCTTCTTGATCTCGTCCGCGCTGGCGCCGCGGCTCACGCCGAGCACATCGTAGTAGTCTCGCTTAGCCGCCATGGGGGACCTCCGCGGCCGGGCCGCTGGACACGACGACCTGTACGGGGCGCAGCAGCTGTCCGCCCAGCCGGTAGCCGCGGCGCGCCTGTTGCAGGACCGTGTCCGCCGGATGTTCCGCGGACGGCGCGTGCGTCAGCGCCTCGTGCTGGTGCGGGTCGAACGGCGTACCGGGCGCGGCGTCGAGCGCGGCCAGCCCGGAACGCTCCAACACGCGCACCAGTTCGTCCTGCACCAATTGGAAACCGGTGCGCACGGATTCTTCCGCGCCGTGGTCCGCCGCGCTGCGCAGGCCGAGTTCAAAATGATCCAGCACGGGCAGCAGCGCCTTCATCAGGTCCTCGCTTGCGCGCGCCTGCGCCTCGACGCGCTCGCGCTGCATGCGGCGGCGGAAATTGTCGAAATCGGCCTGCAGGCGCAGATGCCGGTCCTTCATCGTTTCGAGTTCCGCCTGCGCGCGGTCCACATCGGACTCCGCCGCGGGCGCCGGCTCCACAACGGGCTCGGCGGCAGGTTCCGCCGTCGGCGCGGTCGCGGGTTCAACATCGGATTCGGGGGAAACAGGGTCAGTCTTCTTCATAGCATCCATTACACGGGGGTGGGCGCGGAAGCCGCGCCGGAACCAGGAGGGGAGCATACCGCTCAATAGAGCTTCGTCAACCGCAGGCAATTGCCCGAGCTGGTCGCGCGCTCATAGGTCACGTCATCGACGAATTTGCGGATGATGAACATGCCGAGGCCGCGCTGGCGCTCCGTTTCCACGTATTCATCCGGATCGACGCTGCGCTGGTTCTCGAAATCGAAGCCCGTGCCGCGGTCAAAAATTTCGACCACGATCCGGTCCTTGCACTGCATGAGGTTCATGCGCAGGCCGGGGTGGTTCGGGTTCGCGGCCGCGTTGGCTTCGCCGCCGTAGCTGTGTTCGATGACGTTCGCGCAGGCTTCATCCACGGCCATTTCGAGCTGGGCCGTTTTGAATTCGGAGAGACCCGCGCGGGCGCTGATGTCCATCACGGACTGCCGGATCATGCGGAGATAACTGTAGCGGCAGGGCAGATGCAGGGTGACAAATCCCTCAATGACCAGATTCTTGTCTGCGCTCATGCGCCCCCCTAAAAACCGTTACACTGAAAACTAAAACTTGCTCGCGGCAAGATTCGCGTCCGGATAGACCTGCAGAATCTTGTCGAAGCCCAACAACTCGACGATGCTGAAAATCTTGGGCGTAAGCGCCGCGAGCTTGAGATCCCCGTTGTTCTCACGGGCGCGGCGGGCGAACCCGATCAGGGCCCCGAGCGCGGCGCTGTTGATGTAATCCAGATTCGCGCATTCGAGCACGATCCGGTGGCGCTGCTGGTCGCGCAGCTGGTTCAACGACGACTCCAGCCTGGGAAAAGAATACGCATCGAGCGCCCCGTCGAGGTGAAGAATATCCACCTCTTCGCGGCCTTCATGTTTGATCTGGCATTCCCGCATAATGTCTCCGATGTTAGCCACGGTGGCGTGGAACAAGCAAGGTCATATCATCCATTCCGCGCCCGGCCCGCACACGCGGGACCCCGTTGCATCCATCATTCGTGTTCACGGCGTCAGGATGGCGGGCTGTTGCGCTGCAGGTCCTCCCGCAGATACGTCAGCACATCCTTGAAGCGCGGGAGGTTTTCGGGCGTGAGATCGAGCAGGTTTTCGTGCGCTTCGATCATCGTGCGGGTCGTCGAGTCGCGCGGATCTTCGGCGTGTTCGAGCGCGCGCAGGCTATCGCTGAGCGCGGCCAGGCTCTTGAGCGATTCCGGCGTATCGCCGGGTTCGTACGCCGCGACCAGCCGGTCGAGACCCAGCGTCGCCACCAGCCCGCGCACGCGCGGGTTCAAGTTCAACAGCACCATATTCCCGTGTTCGCGCTGGCGCAGTCGCGTGGCGATCCCCGCCAGCGTGCCCATGAATGTGCTGTCCATGCCGACGCAGTCCGCCATGTCCAGCACCGCGGTGTCGCACCCGGCGGCCAGCGCGGCCCGGCCGAATTCCTTGAGCGCGGTGCTCGATTTAAAGGAGCCACGCCCCTCGACGCGAATCACGGCGACCTGCTTGTGCAGCGTCACCCAAACCTTGTCTGTTCGTGGCGTTTCGGGCATGGCCCTATCTCCAAGCCGCCGATTTATATTCTTCCAACACGATCCCACCCACCTGAAGGCGCAGCCGCCAGGCGGACACCCGCCAGCCGGCGTGCCCCGTCAGCGGCACCTTGAACAACGTCGTCGCCGGGCCCCGCGTACGCGGCGGGAGCGGCTCCACCCGCGTCCGAATCTCCGGTTTACCATCCATGCGATAATCGAACTGCAATTCCAACCCCGGCGGCGCCAGCGCCGGCGACAATTCCCAGCGCACCGCGAGGATCGCGGCCGGCACGTCCACACCGTCCTCGATAAATTTCGTCATCCGCGCGCCGGTCGACGGCACGCCAGGCGTCGACACCACGCGCGTCACCCCGGTCGTCGCCTGGATGTCGAGCACACGCGCCGGGCCCCGCGGCTGCGCAATTGCGTGGAGCGGAAACCCGATTCCCCCCACAAATAGGCACGCCAGCGCGCGCCGAAAAAACATGGTCATGTTGATCGTCCAAGAACGTCGACCGTACCACCCCGCCCCACGAAGTGTCAACGCGTGCAGCCGCTCGCGCGCGTTCGACCACGCGCATCCGGCCTTCAGCATGACAGCGCCGGCGCGACGCCTTATCCCGGGCTAGATCGTGATCTCGATCAGGTTTCCGTCCGGATCGGCGACAACGCTTTCAAAGCAGCCGTCTCCCGTCCACCGCGGCTCGCCAACGATGGGGATCCCGTCTTTCCGCAGTTTATTCGTGAAGGAACGCACCGCCTCCTCGCTCCCGACGGAGAGGGCAAAATGGGCGATTCCGAAACATTCCGGCGGCGGGCGGAAATCGATTCCCTGCTTCTGCATCACTTCAATTCGCGCGCCCTGGGTAAAGCTCAGGAAATACGAGGAGAACCCCGTGTGCGGGTTCCGGTACTGCGCGCCGGAGACACATCCGAAATGCGTGCAATAAAAACGTCGCAGCGCTTCGATATCGGGGGACCAGATGGCGATATGCTCAATCTTCATGGCTTGCCCAACGCGCTGAAAATGCAGCCCGGCGCCGCGTCTGTCAACCGGGCGGTAACGACTTCGCAAGCACGACGATACCGGGCGTCGAAAGGGTAAATCCGCCCGAACTATTCCGACCGCGACGGCTCGAGGCTCTCGGCGGGGGCGAGGATGACGACGCATTCGCCTTTGACGGTGCGGCCGGCGTAGGCGGCACGGATTTCGGCGGGGGTGCCGTGTCGGCATTCCTCGAAGTGCTTGGTCAACTCGCGTCCAACAAACAGGCGACGCGGGCCGAGCACGGACTCAATTTCATCCAACAGCTTGAGCAGGCGGTACGGCGACTCGAAGAGCACGACGGGCAGCGTGTGGCGGCCGAATTCCTCCAGCTCGCGACGGCGCGCGCCGGATTTGTGCGGCAGGAATCCCACGAAAACAAACCCGCGCGCGGGCATGCCCGCCAGCGCGATCGCCGCCGTCACCGCAGAGGGACCGGGCACAGTGGTCACCGGCAACCCCGCGTCGCGACAGGCGGCGACAAGCCGCGCGCCGGGGTCCGACACGGCGGGCATGCCGGAATCGCTGACCAGCGCAATCGCCTCGCCCGCGCGTAGCCGCGCGATGATCTCCTCCGCGCGCGACGCTTCGTTGAACTTGTGATAGCTCAACATCGGCGTGCGCAGCCCGTGCCGCTCCAGCAGCTTGCGCGTCTGTCGCGTGTCCTCCGCGAGAATCAACGCCGCGTCGCGCAACGTCTCCAGCGCGCGCAGCGAAATGTCCTGCAGATGCCCGATGGGCGTGCCGACGATGTAGAGGCCGGGGGTCATTGACGATTGCCAACTGCTAATTTCCGATTGCCAATTGGGAATTGCCAATTGAAGGCAGGGACGTTCGCGTCATCTGATCCTGAAATTGGCAATTGGCAATTGGCAATTGAAAATTGGCAATGCCTACTGCCCCACCCACTGCGCGGCGTAGCGGACGAGCTGCGTGGCGTTGGTCAGGCCGAGCTTTTCCTTGATGTGGGCGCGGTAGGTTTCGATCGTCTTGATGCTCAGGTGCAGCAAGCTGGCGATTTCGCGCGTGCCGTGGCCCTGGCCGATGAGCCGGAACACTTCCAACTCACGGTCGCTCAGGTTGCGAATCGGCGATTCGTCCGGCGGCGCGCCGCGGCCCGTCACCTCGTGGAGGATGCTCTGGCCCACCTTGTCGCTGAGATAAATCTCGCCCTTCAATACTTTGCGCACGGCGGCGATGATCTTGTCGCCAACCTCCGCCTTCATCAAATAGCCGTGCGCGCCCGCGCGCAATACGCGTTCCGCATAAAGATTTTCGTCGTGCATCGACAACACGAGGATCGGCAGGTTTTCGTCCTGCGCGCGGATCCACTTCGTCAACTCCAGCCCGTCGGTGCCTTTCAGCGAGATGTCGACGATGGCGAGGTCGGGTTTCTGTTTTTGCAGCGCCTGCAAGGCTTCGCCGGCGGACTCGGCCTCCGCGCAGACATTCAGGTCCGGTTCGAGTTCCAGCAGATGCTTGATGCCCTGCCGCACCACCGGGTGGTCATCCACAATCAGGATGCGTTTGATGACGGGCGCCGCGGCGGGGCCCTCGCGTTTGGTCGATACTACTTTCATCCACTCCTTCCGGCCGGGACATCCATCTGCCACACCAGGCGCACCACCGTGCCGCGCGACGGCCCGCGTCGAATGTCCAGCGCCGCGCCCAACACGCCCGCGCGATGCCGCATCGTCGCGATGCCCATGCCCGGCATCGATTTGCGGATCCGAATCCCGCGGCCGTTGTCCTCAACCTCCACGTGCAGCACTGTAGCGGAACGATCCATGCGGATACAAATCTGTTTTGCTCCGCCATGTCGGACCGCGTTGTGGGTCGCCTCCTGCACGATGCGATAGACGTGAAGCGCGGAGGCCATGTCCAAGCCGGGCAGTTCCCCGCGCAACTGGAAGCGGCAATCAATCCCGTACAACTGGCGGTGGGTCACGGCCAGTTCCTCCAAAGCCGCGGCGAGTCCGCGCCGCTCCAGCTCCACCGGATACAACCCGTGCGCGTGCCGGCGCATGTCGGACAAGACGCGCCCCATCATCTCCGCGATTTCTCCCGCGTCCGCCTGCGCTGGGTGCCCATCGCGCGCCAGCCGTCCCTGCAAGGCCTTCGTCAGCAGGGTGACACCGGTGAGGTGCTGCCCCAGCCCGTCGTGTAGATCCTGGCCAAGCCGGCGACGCTCCTCCTCGCTGACCTGCGCGATCGCCTGCTCCGCGCGCTTGCGCTCGGTGATGTCGCGCACGATCCCGGTGAACATCCGGCGGTCCCCCACCCGCACCTCGCTCACCGCCAGGTCCATCGGAAACGTCGTGCCGTCCTTGCGCAACCCGCGCACCTCGCGCCCGATGCCGATGATCCGCGCCTTGCGCGTCTTCAAATAGCGCTGGATGTACGCATCATGCTGGCGGCTCCACGGCGGCGGCATCAGCATGCTCACGTTCCGCCCGATCACCTCGCGCGCACGATACCCGAAAATCCGCTCCACCGCCGGGTTCACGGAATCGATAATCCCGCCTTCATCGATCGTGATAATGCCGTCAACCACCGTATTGATGATCGCCCGCATCCGCGCCGCGAGCTCGGAGTCCGTGTCGACGGCGGGTTTGGTCGGCGCGCGCTTATGTGATCGTTGTTTCACCATGCACCTACTATGTTAAGAGGGTGTTGCGCGGAAGTCCATCCCCGCAAAATTAATCGCTCTTTCCGGGAACCTCCCGCCCGCAGCGCGGCTCTAATGGATGTCCACCACCATGAAGGACGGATGCCCACGATGAAACGACTCCTCGCCCTTTCCCTCGCCGCGCTGGCCGCGGGCTGCGGCGGTTCCAAAATCGAACCGGGCCGCGCCGAACACGCCCCGGGGCGGCCATTGCCGGAAAACGCGGCCTCCGTAACGCTCGCCGTCGAGCAGACGCCGGGCCGCGTCGACGTCGTCGGCTCGGTGACCGCCGCGGAGCGCGTTAAAATCGCCGCCCGCTTGCAAGCCGAGGTCCGCGAGGTGCGCGCCTCCGCCGGACGTCGCGTCGCGAAGGACGATGTCCTGCTCGTGCTCGACGACCGCGAAATTCGCGAGCAACTCACCGCCGCCGAGGCGCAACTCCGCCAGGCCGACGCGGACTACAAGCGCACGCGCCAGTTGTTCGAGGCCCGCTCCGCGAGCGAACAGGAACTCACCGCCGCGGAATCGGCCTACCAATCCGCGCGCGCACAGGTCGACCGCGTCCGCGTCCTCCAATCCTACACCGTCATCCAGGCGCCGCTCTCCGGCGTGGTCATCGAACGCCACGTGGAAGTCGGCGACCTCGCCGCGCCGGGCCAGGAATTGATGGCGCTCTACGATCCCGCCCGCATGCGCGTCGAAGCCGCCGTGCCCGTCCGGCTCATCCCCCACCTCGCGCTCGGCTCCGCGGTCGCCGTCACACTGGAGCACCCCGCGCTGACGACCACCGGCGTCGTCGCGGAAATCGTGGGCGAAATCGACCCGCGCAGCCGCAGCCAGATCGTTCGCGTGAACATCGACCGCCCCCAAGCCGACCTGCCGCCCGGCGCGTTTGGCCGCCTCTGGGTCGAAACCCCGCCCCGCCCCGCTCTCTATGCCCCCGCCGCCGCGATTCGGCGCGTCGGCCAGTTGGAAACCGTCCAACTCGTCCGCGACGGGCGCGTGATCGACCGCCTCGTGCGCACCGGCCCCGCCAGCGGGGACCGCGTCGAAATCCTTTCCGGCCTCGTCGACGGCGACGTCATCCTCGCGGAGACTCCGCGATGAGCGAATCGCGTTCCAGTTTGATGCGCATCGTCGAGGCCTTCCTGCGGGGGAATCTCGCGGTCCTCCTGATGATCGTCGCGCTCGCCGCAGGCGCCGTCGCACTCATCGCGACCCCGCGCGAGGAGGAACCGCAGATCGTCGTTCCGCTCGCCAATGTGTTCGTGGCGTACCCCGGCGGCAGCGCGGCCGAGGTCGAACAACTCGTCGCCTCCCGCCTCGAGAAACTGCTCTACCAGATCGACGGCGTCGAATACGTCTACTCGCGCTCCGCCCCCGGCCAGGCCGTCGTCACCGTCCGCTTCTTCGTCGGCCAAGACCGCGAGGACAGCCTCATCAAACTCTACAACAAGGTCTTTTCGAACATCGACCAGGTCACGCCCGGCATCGCGGGCTGGGTCGTGAAGCCGGTTGAGATCGACGACGTGCCCATCATCGCCGCCGCGCTATACAGTGCCACCTACGACACGCACGCGCTCTACCGCGTCGCCGAGGAGGTCGTCAACCAGCTCCAGCGCATCCCCGACACCTCGCGCATCACGATCCACGGCGGCGAGCGCCGCGCCATCCAGGTCTATCTCGACAACGAACGCCTAGCGGCCTACGACCTCTCCGCGCTCGAGGTGCAGCAGGCGATCCGCATCTCCAACGCGCAACTCGAAAGCGGTTCCTTCGAACGCGGCAACGAGCGGCTCCGCGTCGAGGCCGGGCCCTTCTTCCGCGACGCGCGCGAACTCGAAACCCTCATGATCGCCGCGCACGACGGCCGCCCCGTCTACCTGCGCGACGTCGCCGACATCGTCGACGGCCCGGAGGAAAACACCTCCTATTCCCGCATCGGCTTCGGCCCCGCCTCAATTGCCAATTCCCAATTGGAAATTGGCAATTCCCACCCCGCCGTCACCGTCGCGGTCGCGAAGAAGGCGGGGCGCAACGCGGTCACTGTCGCGCGCGAGGTCGAGCGCCAGCTCGCGGCGATGCAGCGCGACGTAATTCCCGACGAAGTCACCGTGCGCATCACGCGTGACTACGGCGCGACGGCGAACGAGAAGGTCAACAACCTCGTCTTCAGCCTCGGCCTCGCGATCCTCACCGTCATCGCGCTGCTCGCCGTCTCGATGAGCTGGCGCGAGGGCCTCATCGTCGCCATCGCCGTGCCGATCACCTACGCGCTCACGCTGCTCTTCAACTACGTGATGGGCTACACGATCAACCGCGTCACGCTCTTCGCGCTGATCCTCACACTCGGCCTGCTGGTGGACGATCCGATCGTCGGCGTCGAAAACATCTCGCGCCACCTGCGCATGAAGAAGCAACCGCGGCTCGACGCAATCCTCTCCGCGATGAACGAGGTCATGCCGCCCATCGTGCTCTCGACGCTCGCCGTGATGGTCTCGTTCCTGCCGATGTTCTTCATCACCGGCATGATGGGCCCCTACATGGCGCCGATGGCGCTGAACGTGCCCATCGCGGTGCTCTTCTCCACCGTCGTCGCGCTCACGATCACCCCGCCGCTCTCCAACTTCCTGCTCAAGGTGAAGGAGCGGCCCGGCGGCGACAAACCGTACGACCCGAAATCGACGTTCGTCTACCGCGCCTACCGCGGCCTCGTCGCCCCGTTCATCCGCTCGCCGCGCAACAGCAAGCTCATGCTCGGCGGGGTCGGCGTGTTGTTCGCGATCTCCGTCGCCCTCGCGCTCGGCGGTTTCGTCCCGCTGAAGATGCTGCCGTTCGACAACAAGAACGAAATCCTCGTCGTCATCGATCTGCCCGACGCCGCGCCGCTGGAGAAACCGACGCGGTCGCGCGCGAGGTCGAGGACTACCTGCGCACCGTGCCCGAGGTCGTCGACTTCACCACCACCGTCGGCGCCGCCTCACCGATGGACTTCAACGGGCTGGTCCGCCAGTACTACATGCGCCAGGCCCCGAACCTCGCCGACATCCGGGTGAACCTCGCGCACCACACGAAACGGCGCGCCGACAGCCACGCGCTCGTCCTGCGCATTCGCAACGACGTTGCCGCCCTCGCCGCCGCGCACGACGCGGTCGTCAAACTCGTCGAAACGCCGCCCGGCCCGCCCGTGCTCGCCTCCGTCGTCGCCGAGGTGTACGGCGCGCCGCATCACACCTACACGGACCTCATCGACGCCGCGCGCGCGATCAAGGCGCGGATGGCGGACGAGCCGGGTCTCGTCGACCTCGACGACTCGGTGCAAACCGACGTGCGCGAATTCTTCTTCCGCGTCGACCGCGAGAAGGCCGGGCTCAACGGCATCGCCGCCGAGGACATCACCCAGAGCCTGCGCCTCGCGCTCGACGGCCTCTCCGCGGGTTCCCTGCACGCGCCGCGCGACCAGAACGAGGTCCCGATCATCCTGCGCACTGCGCGCGCCGCGCGGTCCGATCTCGCGCGCCTCGAACAGATTCCCGTCAAGGGCCGCGGCGGCCAACTCGTTACGCTTGGCGAACTGGGTCGCTTCGAGGAGAACGTCCAGGACGTCGCGATCCTGCACAAGAACCTCGAACGCGTCGTCTACGTCGAATCCGAAATCGCCGGGCGCGGCCCCGCCTACGCCGTGCTCGCGCTGCAGCGGCACTTCAAGGCGAACCCGTTGCCGGACGGCATCCGCGTCGACTGGCGCGGCGAGGGCGAATGGAAAATCACCGTCGACGTATTCCGCGACCTCGGCATCGCGTTCGCCGCCGCGCTGCTCGGCATTTACGTGCTGCTCGTCTACCAGACCGGCTCCTACAGCATACCGCTCGTCATCATGCTGTCGATCCCGCTGACGATGATCGGCATCATGCCCGGCTTCGGCCTGCTCAACGCCCTCGTCAACCGGCCGGTCGGCGGATTCGACAACCCGGTGTTCTTCACCGCGACGGCGATGATCGGCATGATCGCGCTCTCCGGCATCGTCGTGCGGAACGCGCTGGTGCTGATCGAATTCATCCAATCCGCGACCGCGCGCGGCGAGTCGCTCGACGACGCCATCTACGAATCCGGCGCCGTCCGCATGCGCCCCATCCTGCTCACCGCCGGCACGACGCTGCTCGGCGCGTGGCCCATCACGCTCGACCCTATTTTCAGCGGCCTCGCCTGGGCATTGATTTTCGGCCTCTTCGTATCGACGGCCTTCACCCTCATCGTCGTCCCCGCCGTGTTCAAATTGACGCATGCGAAAGAACCTTCCGCCGACAGAGCGGCGGAACTACAGCCGTTGTAGCTCCGGCGAAGGACCTTCCGCCGACGGAGCGGCGGAACTACAGCGGTTGTAGCTCCGGCGCTCCGTCGCCGGAGAGATCAAGGACAAGAGCATGAATCCAATCTTCAGAACCATCATCGGCGCCGCAGTCGGCGCGGGTGTCGGCCTCGCGATGTACAAATTCGTCGGCTGCAAAACCGGCGCCTGCCCACTCACCGCGAATCCCTGGCTCGCGATGGCGATCTGGGGCCTGATGGGCGGGATGGTAATGAGTAAATGATCAATCGGGGAAATGACCAATGGTCATTGGTCATTAATTTTCAACGTCTGTAATTTCTTTTTTCGCGACTTACAACGTCTGTAAAAACTTTTTGAGGAGCAACGCATGAAGGTGGTCATCGTAGGCGGTGTGGCGGCGGGGATGTCGGCGGCGGCGCGGTTGCGGCGGCTGGACGAGGCGGCGGAAATCATCGTGCTGGAGCGCAGTCCTTACGTGTCGTTCGCGAACTGCGGGCTGCCGTACCACATTGGCGGCGTGATCCCGGAGCGGGACAGCCTGCTGCTGCAAACGCCGGCCTCGCTGAAAGCGGCGCTGAACCTCGACGTGCGCGTGGGCCACGAGGCGACGGCGATCGACCGCGCGGCGAAAACCATCGCGATTCGCGAAGTCGTGGGCGGGCGCGCGTACACGGAGTCGTACGACAAGCTGGTATTGTGTCCCGGCGCGACGCCGCTGCGGCCGCCGCTGACGGGCATCGAACATCCCGCCGTGATGGTGCTGCGCAACGTGCCGGACATGGATGCGATCAAGGCGCGGGTCGACGCGGGCGCGAAACGCGCGGTTGTGATCGGCGGCGGCTACATCGGACTCGAAATGGCGGAGAACCTGCGCGAGCGCGGCCTCGCGGTGGACCTGGTCGAGCTGATGCCGCAACTGTTGCCGCCGCTCGACGCGGAAATGACGTGGCCGCTGGAGGAGCACGCGCGCCAGCACGGCGTGACGCTGCACCTGGGCACGGCGGCGCTCGGGTTCGCGGACGACGGCGGGCGGGTTCGCGTTGAATTGAAGAATGGTCTTTCGCTGACAGCGGACCTCGTGATCCTGTCGGCGGGGGTGAAACCGGACGTCGCACTGGCGAAGGCGGCGGGCCTGGAACTCGGCGCGAGAGGCGGGATTCGCGTGGATGCGCACCTGCGCACGAGCGATCCGGATATTTATGCCGCGGGCGACGCGGTGGAGACGCCGCACCGCGCGCTGGGCGGCCAGTGGCTGATCCCGCTTGCCGGCCCGGCGAACCGCATGGGCCGCACCGTGGCGGACAACCTCGCGGGGCGCGCGGTGGCGTGGAAGGGTGCGCTCGGCACGTCGATCGTGAAGGTGTTCGACATGACCGCGGGCGGCACGGGCGCGAACGAGAAAACGCTGCAGCGCGAAAAGATTCCGTACCGCAAGGTGTACCTGCATCCGGGCCAGCACGCGGGCTATTATCCCGGCACGACGCCGCTGCATGTGAAGGTGCTCTTCGCGCCGGAGGACGGCAAATTGCTGGGCGCGCAGGTGACGGGCTTTGAGGGTGTGGACAAGCGGATCGACGTGTTCGCGACGGCGATGGCGGCGGGCCTGACGATCCACGACCTGCAGGATCTGGAACTCGCCTACGCGCCGCCGTACGGGTCGGCGAAGGACCCGGTCAATATGGCGGGCTTCATCGGCGCGAACCTGCTGAAGGGCGACACGGACTTGTGGTATGCGGAGGATTTTCCCGCGCATACGGCAGATGGCGTGGTGGTGGACGTGCGCGGCGCGTCGGATTTCGCCGCGGGCCGCGTGCCCGGCGCGGTGAACATCCCGCTGCCTGAACTGCGCCGCCGCGCGGGCGAGTTGCCCGCGGACAAGCCGGTGTATCTCTATTGCAAAGTCGGGTTCCGCAGCTATCTCGCATTGCGCGCGCTGCGGCAAAACGGACGCCGCGTCCGCACGCTCGCCGGCGGTTTCGACACCTTCACCGCATGGCACCGCGGGCACCTGGATGCGACGGAAGAGCGGCGCGCGATGGAGCCGTATGGAAAAGAGACCTCGTGAAGTGGAACGGGCGGCAAGGGCCTGCCGCCCTCCAGAAATACATAATGGAGGGCGGCGCGCCGTCGCCGCCGAAACCGAGAACAAGAAAGGAGCACAACGATGAAAGAAAACGGGCATTGGAATCCCTACCTCGCGGGTGCGTTGGTGGGCGTGGTGGCGATCCTGTCGGTGTGGCTGACGGGGCAGTATCTCGGCACGTCGACGACCTACGTACGCGCGGCGGGCGGGCTCGCCTGCACGATTGCGCCGGAGCATGTGGCGGAGAACGCGTACTACACGCTGGAGAAGGTGAAGCTCGACTGGCAGGGCATGCTCGTCATCGGCATTTTCCTCGGCGCGCTGTTGTCGTCGCTGACGGGCGGAACGTTTAAATCCGAGGCGGTACCGCCGATGTGGGCGGAGCGGTTCGGACCATCGCCGTGGAAGCGCGCGCTGGTCGCGTTCATCGGCGGCGCGATCATGGTGTTCGGCGCGCGGCTCGCGGGCGGGTGCCCGAGCGGGCACGGGTTGAGCGGCGTGATGGTGTTGTCCGTCAGCGGCTTGCTGGCGATGGCGGGTTTCATGGCCGGCGGCTTCGCGACCGCGGCGCTGGTGTTCGGGAGGAAATAAGATGAATCCATTATTGGCTGGTTTGATCACGGGCATTGCGTTCGGGTTCCTGCTGCAGAAGGGGATGATGCTGCGCTACGAGAAGCAGCTCGGCTTCCTGCGGTTGCGCGACATGACGCTGTTGAAGTTCATGTTCAGCGCGATCCTCGTGGGCGCGGTGGGGTTGCACCTGCTGCACGCGATGGGCGCGATTCCGGAATTGAAGGTGCGCGGCGCGCTGGTCGGCGCGAACCTGGTGGGCGGCGTGATCTTCGGCATCGGCTGGGCGCTGTTCGGGCTGTGTCCCGGCACGGCGGTTGGCGCGCTGGGCGAAGGCCGCTGGCACGTCGCGGCGGGCATCGTGGGCGGACTGGCGGGCGCGGCGATTTTCGCCGAGGTCTATCCGTCGCTCAGCGGCCTGCTGTCGGTGGGCAAGCTCGGCGCGGTCACGTTACCCGGCGTGCTCGGCCTATCCCCGTGGATCGTGCTCGCCGCTTTCATCGCCGGCACCGGCGCGCTGTTCCGCTGGTTCGAGAAGAAGGGGCTGTGATCCGGACGCCTCGACCCATATCTGTTTCTTGCTGCCGCTGCTGAAGGCGCCGTGCGGGTGGTGGTCTCCGATGAGTCCGCGGATCTCGCCGAGCCGCGAGGCCTGGGCGACGATGAGGTTGCTGGGTTGCGCGGCCAGCAGGGCGCGCAGTTCGTCCTCATCGTCCGCCATGCGGCCGGGACGGCGGGTGAAGAGCGAGATGATTTCGCCCTGCTGCTTGAAGAGCACGATGTAGTGACCGGGCGGCAGGACGCGTTGCGCCACGGCGACAAATTCAACAGGCGTCTTCTCGTCGTTGAACTGGTGATAGACCAGCGACCCGATGCCGCTGAAGCACACGAGCACGGAGGCGGCCAGCGCGGCGAGCCAGGCGGGTTTCCCGGCGGGCCACCGCATCGCCAACGCCACGCCAACCAGCAGAGCGAGGACGGACGGCGCGACGCTCCACCAGGGCAGGTCCGCGCGTGGGACGAATGCGGCCGCCACGAGTCCCGCCACCACGAGCCCGGCCAACGCCAGCAGCGCGCGGCGCGTGTTTCTGATCCAGACAAGCCCCACGTCGGCCCAGCGCTCGACACTGGCGGCGACGAGCAGGGCGGCGGCGGGATACACGAGCAGGATGTAGAGGTTGCGTTTGCTGGCGCTCAAGCTGAAGAGGAGAATCACCACGACAATCCACGCAACGAGGCGGCGCAAGGCGCGCAGGTCTTCGTCGCGCCTCATCAAGCCGGCAACGGCCAGCGGCAGCGCCAGTGTCCACGGCATAAAATCGACGGGAAAGTAGAGCAGGAAGTAGTACCACGGTTTTTCGTGGCCTCCGAACTCGCCGGTAACGCGGCCGACGTTCTGGCTGAACAGCAATTCGTGGAAAAATCCGTCGGGCGCGCCGCTCCACCACGCGGCGAGCAGCCAGAGGCCCGGCAGGGACAGGGCGAGCAGCGGTCCCCAAACCCAGTGCCAACCGCGCAGCCGCCCGCCCTCGCCCGCGGCCCACGACGCGGCGGCGAATACCGCCAGCGGGATGACCAGTCCCACCGGGCCTTTTGCGAGTACCGCGAGACCGAGGAAGAGATAGGCGGCCACGAGACGACACAAGCCCTCACCCCGGCCCTCTCCCAGAGGGAGAGGGAGACGATCAGGCCCCCTCTCCCGCATCGCGGGAGAGGGTTGGGGTGAGGGCGTCGTGAACAGAAACCACAGCCCCATCATTTCGAGTCCGCACAGCAGCATGTCGATCTGGCCGAACCCGCCCTTGTTCCAGAAGAGGAACGACGACGGCAGCAGCAGCGCGACCCACCAACTGGTGCGCGGCGAATGCCAGCGCGCGGCGAGGCGCGTGATCGACCAGAGCGCCATCAACGCGCCGAGGAAACTGGGCAGCCGGGTGGCGGCGTTTTCGGGCAGGCCCGCGGCGACACCCGCGTTGATCAGCCAGAACATCAGCGGCGGTTTGTGCGTATAGAATTCGCCCTGCCGGTGCGGCACGAGCCAATGGTTCCCCTCCCGCATCTCGCGCGCGACCAGCGTGAAGCGCGCCTCGTCCGGCTCCCAAGGATCGCGGAGCACGTACTCGCCGCCCCAGAGGAAGAGCGCGAGGAGAACGAGGACACGAAACGGGATCACGCGATTGAATTCAAACGTCTTCATCTTCAGCCGGCGGTTTTGCGGCAAATGATCCACTCCACGAGGCCACCCATGTAGACGCGATAGTCCACGGTCAACAGCCCCGCGCGATCCAGCTGTTCGCGGAGCGCGTCGCAATCCGGATAGACGCGCAGGGAATCGGCGATGTAGCCGTACACGTCCGCGTGACCGTGCAGGAGGAGCCCCCAGAATCCGCCCCACGCCTTGAGCAACAGATAGCCCACGCGCTGCGCGAGGGGATTCGGGGACTTGCTGAAATCAAGGAATGCGCAGGTGCCGCCGGGCTTCAGGACGCGGCCGATCTCACGCAACGCGACGGCGAGGTCCGGCGCATTGCGCAGGGCGTAGCCGCCGGTGACCAAGTCCACGGAGGCGTCCGGCAGGGGCAGCGCGTGCATGTCGCCCTGCACGAAATCCACGCGCGGTTCCGCCGTGAGCGCGCGGGCGCGCTCCAGCATCTCGGGCGTGAGATCGAGTCCGGTGACGCGCGCGCCCGAATAGCGGCGGGCCACGGCGCGCGTGAGGTCGCCGGTGCCGCAGGCTATGTCAAGGCACTGCGCAGGCGCCGATGCGCGGGCCGGAAGCGCGGCGATCATCTCGCGCTTCCACGCCGCATCGCGGCCGAAGGAAAGCAGACTCGTGATGAGGTCGTAGCGCGGCGCGACTTCACGAAAGAGCAGCGCGTTGAACCTGCGCTTGCGGTCGGGCGTGTCGAGGTGTTCACGCGCGCGGAGATGGAAGATGGCGCTCATGCGTTGACGGATTTCAGCACGATGGGTTCGGGCAGACTACGCATCGTGAACCAGCGCGCGGCGGCGCGATGCGTCGCCGCATGGCCGAGCAGGACGGCGACAAGCGCGGCGCGTATACGGGACCGCGCGGGGCCGGTCCAGGTGCCGAGCGCCATGCCGATGGCGGCGCGGGCGGCGGCGCGGCGGAAAGCGTGCCGGCGGGCGCGCTCATAGCCGGCCAGCAGGGCGTGCGGATTGCCGTTGTAGCGAAGGATGCCGGCCAGGGCGCAGGCGAGGTGCGTCGCGTCGCCAAAGCCGGTGTTCATGCCCTGTCCGCCGATCGGGCTCATCCCGTGCGCGGCGTCGCCGCACAACACGACGCGGCCCCGCTGGAAACGCGTCGCTTCGTGGCGGCGCGGGCGAAATCCGCTGCGCCAAACGCAGGCGGCGGCCGGCAGCACGAATCCGGTGAGTCGGGCGATGCTGGCCTCAAGCGGCTCGACGAGGTCCGTTTCGTCGCGCCAGCCGGTGCGGATGATCCAGCGCCGCAATCCACCCGGCAGGGGGAACGATTCGACGGGCCGTTCTTCGCCGAAAAATAGATGCGCGGTCGCGCCAAGCGCGGTCGTGTCCACATAGTCCGCCATCGTGAACGCGGGGGCGTAGTCTTTGCGGCGCACGCGGAACCCGGCGAGCGCGCGGACCGCGCTGTGCGCGCCGTCGCAGCCCACGGCGAAACGGGCGGCGAATACGCATTCGCGGCCGGTGTGCGTCTCGGTGGCGGTGACGCGGACACCGTCGCGATCCTGCTCGATGCTTTCGACCGACCAGCCGCGATGGATCGCGACGCGCGGCTCCGCCGCGAGCCGGTCGGCGAGCAGGCGTTCCGTTTCGAGCTGCGGCAGCGAGAGGATGTAGGGCCGCGCGGAATCCGCCGTTTCAAACGCAAGCGCACCGGTGACGCTGCCGGTTTCGTGGACGAATGCGCCGCGGATGCGGACGCCCGCGTTCAGGAAGGCCTCCGCAAGGCCCAGTGTTTCCAGGATGTCGAGGGATGGCGGCGTGATGCCGATCGCCATGGATTGGCTTCGCGGCTCGCGGCGGGCCTCAAGGAGCGCGACGGAAAGCCCCTCGCGGGCGAGCAGGTTCGCCAGCAACAACCCGACCGGGCCCGCGCCGACGATGACCACGTCCGTCGCCGGGGCGGAGGGCGCCGTGTCCGTGCGGCGGCGCAGGCGCGGAAACCAGAACGGCACGCGGCGCTGGTACGCGGCATAGGCCGCGCCGAGGATTCGCTCGTGACGCCGCTCCTTGAGCAGGGCGCCCATCACGCAATAGATCGTCCAGCCGAAGGTGAACAGCATGCGGTCGATGGACCACACCGGCGCGGTCCACAGAATCAGGGTAAAGGCGATGTAGATCG
>DAOLDD010000005.1:24741-32099 GCA_035327585.1 Kiritimatiellia bacterium
TCGATGGACCACACCGGCGCGGTCCACAGAATCAGGGTAAAGGCGATGTAGATCGGCTGGCGCACGCGGCCGTGCAGCGCGCCGTCGGGCACGCCGGGATAGCGGACCGGCCGCTGATTCCACACCGCGCGCCAGCCGAGGCTGCCGAGGTGCAGGCCGAGTCCCGCCTCGCGCATCGACTGCAGGAGCAGCGCCCAACTGGCCGCATAGGCGACCGTAAGCACGCCGAACACCGGCGGCGGCGGAGTCCACACGAAGGACGGCGCTGGCGTCCACGCGACGAAACACACGAGCAATTGCAGCGAGGATACGAGCGCGAAGACCGTGCTCGACAACTCCCGCCGGAGCGGGGGCGGCGCAAGCAGGCCCAGCAGGCGGCGTCCGCGCCGGGCGAGCAGAAACGAGTGCAGCACGGGGAACTGCGCGAGCAACAGCAGGTTCGCCGCCCACGCCCAGTGCCCGGGCACGCGGCCCAATCCGTGCCGCATCCCCGTGTACAGCGAAGCGGCCATCGCGGCGACGCCCAATCCGAAGAAGATGTGCGTGCAGAGGCCGTACCCCAGCGCCAGCATGCGCTGTGCCCGCGTGTAGACTTGCGTAGACTCGTTCATTTGACACGCGCAATGTTCACCCGCCGCCCGCTTCGCTCAAGGGGGATCGCCTTACAGTTCTGAAAGCTTGCGGGGCCGGGAAACTTACGAACATGTAAGACGCGCTCGCTTGCGCCGGGGGCGGGCGGATGATTCTATGGTCGCAACTGCATTCCTCGTGGCGCCCATGATCACTCACTCCGTCATCCTGCCCGTCTACAACGAGCGGGAAAATTTAGACCCGCTGATCCGCGAATTAAGCGCGGCGCTCACGACGCGGAACGCGGCGTTTGAAATCATCGCCGTGGACGACAGCAGCACGGACGGCAGTTGGGAAAAGCTCCGCGAGCTGGCCGCGGTCATGCCGCACCTGCGGATTTTCCGCCACCGCCGCAACGCGGGACAAAGCGCCGCGCTGGCGACGGGCTGGCGGCTCGCGCGGGGCGGCATCCTCATCACGATGGACGCCGATGGCCAGAATGATCCCGCCGATCTTCCGGAGTTGCTGGACGCCCTGACCGGCGATGTGGAGGCGGTGTGCGGGATTCGCATGGGCCGCCAGGATTCGGCCATCCGCAAGCTCTCCTCGCGCATCGCAAACCGGTTCCGCAACGCGATCACCGGCGACACGATACAGGACGCCGGCTGCACCTTCCGCGTAATCCGCGCGACGGCGCTCGCCGAGATGCCGGTGTTCAACGGAACGCACCGGTTCCTCCCCACGCTGCTTCGCTACCAGGGCTACGTGGTGAAGGAACTGCCGATTCGCCATCGGCCGCGCACCTGGGGCGCCTCGAAATACGGAATACGCAATCGCTTCTGGCGCGGGCTGGTGGACTGTTTCGCGATGCGCTGGTGGAAGAAACGGGTGATTCCGGGGAGGCGGTGCGCGGATGAATCCTGAGCGCACGAATGATGACGTGCAGTCCGCCAGCCGGACCGCGCTGGGGTACAAGGAACTGATCTGGCTGGTCGCTTCCTGCGGCGGGCTGCTGATCGTCTATCTGTCCCCGCTGCGCGAACACCTCACGCACATTGAGGTCATCAAGGCGGATTTCCAGGCGCTCGGCGCGCTGGCGCCACTCGCATTCGTTGTGGTCATGTCCGCGTTGTGCGCGTTGGGGCTCCCGCGCCTGCTCATCCATCCGATCGGCGGACTCGCGTTCGGGTTTGCCGGGGGCTTGCTGTGGAGCCTGACGGCGACGGTCGCGGGAGCCTATGCCACGTTCCTCTATGCGCGCTGGGCCGGTCGCGACGTTTTGTTGGGTCGCTGGCCCGCGCTGGGACGCTTGACGCTGCGTCTTGAAGGGCGGGGCCCGGCGACGGTGGCGCTGATCCGCCAGTTGCCCAATCCCGCCGTCCTGACAAGCGTCCTGCTCGGCGTTTCGCCGATCGGGCACGGCGCGTTCCTGCTCGGCACGGCCGTGGGCTCGCTGCCGGCGGCGATCCCCGCGACGCTCATCGGCGGAAGCATCGGCAAGTCGACGGCGGAGTTGCGGTTCGGATATGTCGCGTTGGCGCTGGCCAGCCTGTTAATCCTCTGGGCGGCGTCCGGCGGAGTGGCCTTTGTGCGGCGGCGGCGTTCTGCGTCGATCAACGTGGGTCCGCTCGCGGCGGTTGAAGCCGAATCGCAGCGGCCTCCGGCGTAATTCCCAGTTGATCCGCGAGAATCAGCGCCATGTTGCGCCGCAGATAGCCGGTGTCCGGCACGAAGGACGCGAGGACGGCCACGGGCTCCGCGCGCAAATGGGAGGCTCCCCCACCCGCATTGACCGCCGCCGCGGAGACGCTCACCACGCCGGACGTGCGCGTGTCCACGAACTCAATGATCAACGATTCGTGCGATGCGCCCTTGACCCGCACCAGCGCGGAGGTGCGCGCCGTATCCAGTGCGGCGATATAGCGCTGCGCATCGGGATGTTCGCCCCAATTGCCCCGCTCCTTCGTGGCAATGGTGCGCAGGACCCGATCGATAAAGCGTGTGTGGAGGACGACGGCGATACGCGTTTCTTCCGGCGCGTTGAAGAGCTGCACCTCGCCCTGCGGCACCCATCGATTGGGCACCGGGGCCACCAACGCAGGCTCCGCACGGGCGAGTCCCGCTACCGCGCAGAGCGCGAGCATGGCGCGGACGCATTTCACGCCGGACACGCCGCCAACTCCGGGTGACGCGCCGCCGGCTCGCGCACCGGTCCCACCGCACGCAGTACGCCGAGTTCAACCGTCAGCCCGGGCCCGAAGGCCAGCGCCGCGATGAGTCCGTCTTCCGGCTCGCACGCGGCTTGCATCATGGCATGCAGGACGAAGAGAACCGTCGCGCTGCTCATGTTGCCGTAGGCGGACAGAACCGCGCGAGAGGCGGCCAGCGCATCGGGCGCGAGCGCCAGGCTTTCCTCCACGCCGTCGAGAATGGCGCGACCGCCGGGGTGCACGGCCCATGCCGCCACTCCGCCGAGATCGATCGCGTGACTGCCCAGCATGTCCGCAAGCAGCGGTCGCGCGTTCAGGCTCAGCAACTTCGGCACGTAGGCGCTGAGTGTCATGTCAAAACCACGGTCGCCGATGGTCCATGCCATATCGCGCTCGCCCTCGGGCAGCAGGCGCGTGGCAAAGCCGTCGAGCGCGAAGACGCGCCGGTCCGGCGGCGGGGCGCATGCGCTCACTAGCGCAGCGGCGGCGCCATCGGCGAACAGCGCGTTCGCGAGCAGCGCGTCGGCGGTCGGTTTAATCTGCAAGTGCAGGCTGCACAGTTCGACGCACAGCACGAGCACCACCGCGTCCGGATTCGCCCGGCAGAACTGATCCGCCATGCGCAGCGCGGGAAACGCGGCGTAGCAGCCCATGAAGCCGAGGTGGTAGCGCTCGACGGCGGGATTCAACCCGAAGGCATGCGTGAGGAAAAGATCCGGCCCGGGGTTGGTGAAGCCCGTGCAGGACACGGTCACGACGTGCGTCACGTCGGAGGGAGCGAGGTGCGGCGCGGCCTCGAACGCACGCGCCACCGCATCCCGCGCGAGGTCGGGATACGTTTGTTCGAAGATGCGGTTGCGCGCGCCGGTGGAGGGTTCCCGCAACGAGCCGTCGGCCTCCTCGTGGAAGAGCCGCGGTTCCGCGCCGGGCGCGAAGTCGGGCAGCACGCTGTGCCGCTTCGCGATGCCGGAGTGTTTGTACACCCCGCCCGCGAGCCGGCGCAGACGTGGGTCGCGCAGCCAGCGCTGCATGCAGGCCAGCGCGTGGTCCTGCGTGTAGGCCGTACCGGGCACCGCGGTTTCCAGTGCGTGGATGTAGACGCTCATGAACCCGACTCCTCCTGGTCGTCCAGCGGCAGCCGCACCTTCACGTCCACCGTATCACGCACACGGATCAGGCCGAGCACGGACGGCGGCGAGAGGCCAAACGCCTTGAGCGACACCGTGAAGGATACATCCATCCACCCGGTTCCGTCATCCTCGCGGACACACTGAATTTGCGCGGGCACGGCCTCTTCGTGATCCCGCAGGCTCAGTTGGAGCGGACGGGATTGAATGCCCGCGTCGTCGGCGGAGGCAAGCCACGCATCGGGAATGGCTTCCAGCCGCCCGGACAGCGTGGGGAAATGATCGACGTCCAGGAGCTTCCACATTTTCGCGTCACGCGCGCCGAGTCCCGTTTCCAGCGAACGCGCGGACACCGTCATCGCGAAGACATGCGCGCCATTCGTCCCGCGCCGGTGTTCAAACGAGTCCGCGTGGCCATGACCCTCGAAGGCATGCAGGGTGGAATCGCCCGAAAAGGTGATGCGGGGTTCCGGGGCCGCGCCCGCCATCGTGATGGAGGCCGCGAACAGGATCATCAGGATGAACCGTTGCTTTTTCATATGGGGTGTACTATTCAGCGCTACAGGCAGTGAATCAACGCGGCCCTCCTTACCTCTTCGTAAGCCGGGGCGCTGACCCGCCCATGCACATCCTGGTCATAGAGGACAATCCGGCGCTTCGACGCTCGCTCGCCCAGTGGCTGGCGGAAAACGGGTACACGGTGCGGACCGCCGCCACCCTTGCCGCGGCGACCGCGCACCTGGCGGCCACGCCGGTGGAGATCGTCCTGCTCGACCTCGGCCTGCCGGACGGCGACGGACTGGCCTGGCTTCAGGCGCTGCGACTCCAGCAGCCGGCCCTGCCGGTCATCATACTTACCGCGCGCGATTCCGTGACGGACCGGGTGCGCGGGCTCGACGAAGGCGCGGATGACTACCTTGTGAAGCCCTTCGATTTTTCCGAATTGCTCGCCCGCATCCGCGCGCGCCAGCGCCGATCTGAACCGGCCGGCGCCGGGGCGCTGCGCGTGGGCGATCTCGAAATCGATCCGCTGCAACGCAGCGTGCGCCGGGGCACGAGGCTCGTCGAATGCACCCCGCGCGAATTCGACGTGCTCCTGATGCTCGCGCGCCAGCCGGGCCAGATTGTGTCGCGCGAGCGGCTCGCCGCTGAAGTCTGGAAGGTGCACAACCGCATGACCTCGATGGATAACGTCATTGACGTGCTGATGTCGCGCCTGCGCGAGAAAATCGACCGGGACGAACCCGCGCGCCTGATCCACACCATCCGCGGCCTCGGTTTCATGCTCAAGGGTGAGCCATGAATATTCCCATTCGCGCCCGCTATTTCCGGTCGCTGGCCCTCCTGCTCACCGCCTCCTGCGCCGCATTCCTGGTGCTCTTCAGTTTCTATGAGTGGAAGGAACACGGCGGATTCAAGCACGAGGCGCTCGACGAGATTTTGTATCTGCTCGGCCTCATGCTCCTGATGGCGCCGTTCGTCTTGTGGGCCGCCTGGCAGATCGCGGGCCAATTACTGCACCCCCTGCGCGCCGTGCTCGGAACCGCCGAACGCATCCGCGCCGGGAACCTCAACGAGCGCATACCGACGGGCGGGCGACCGTCGGACGAACTCGCGCGACTGGCGAATGCGCTCAACGACGCCTTCGACCGCTATGCCGAGGGCGTGGCCCGGCTCGAGCGTTTCAGCGCGGATGCTTCGCACCAGTTGCGCACCCCACTGGCCGCGCTCCGCACGGCGGCGGAGGTCTGCCTGCAGCAGGAACGCGATCCCGACCACTATCGCGAGGCGCTCGGCCAGATTCTGGAGGAAACCGCGCGCATGCAGCATACCGTCGACCAGTTGCTGCAACTCGCGCGACTTGACCCGGCGCTTCTGCGCAGCGCGGATCGCGTCGATCTTCGCTTGCTGGTGTGCCAGTGGGTTGAGGAAACGCAACTGCTGGCCGAGGACCGGGGAATCACCGTGGAGCGCCCGGCGAACGACGGACCGGCGTGGGTCCACGCGCATGCCACCTTGTTGCGCGAGGTATTCCTGAACCTGTTCAACAACGCGCTCGCCGCGACGCCGGAAGGCGGAACCATCCGTGTGCAGATCGAGCCCCTCGCCTCGAAGCGACTCACCTGGACAATTGAGGACTCCGGGCCGGGCATCCCGCCCGAGGAGCGGGCGCGCGCCGGCGACCGATTTTTTCGCGGCCGCACCGCGTCGACAACGGGCTCCGGGCTCGGGCTTTCCATCGTGCAGCAGATCGTGGACCTGCACGGCGGCTCCCTCGAAATCGACGACAGCCTCTCGCTCGGCGGCGCACGATTGCGTATTCTGTTGCCGGCCACATGAAACCCGCCAACCCGCCAGACCCGGTCGCCGCCCTCCTCCGCGGGCAGATGGAGCAACTCTATCGCGTCGGTATCGGGTTCTGTGGGAACCATGCGGATGCGCAGGATCTCGTGCAGGAGACGCTGATCCGCGCGTACCGCAAGTGGGATCAGTTCGAGGGACGCGCGGACCCGACAACGTGGCTGTACCGCATCGCGTCCCGCGTCTGCCTGCGCATGCGGCGGCGTCGCGCCGGGCAACCCGCACGCATCGAGTCGCTCGACGAAGACCCCGCGTTCGCCGAGAAAACGATGGTCGACCTCGATGCGTTGGCGCGCAGGCAGGAGGCGGAGCGTGGCGAGTCGGAAGCGCTGCTCCGGATGCAGGACGCCATCGCGGCGCTGCCCGCCGAATTTCGCGTCGTGCTCGTGCTCAAGGAAATCGCCGGACTTTCCGTGGAGGACGCCGCCGCCGCGCTCGGTTTGAAGCCGCAGACCGTCAAAACCCGCCTGCACCGCGCACGCATGCGCTTGCGCCGCGCCATCGTGTCCGCGCTGCCGCGCAAACCGGGCGCAGCGCCCGCCTACAGCAAACAAATCTGCCTCGATTTGCTGAGGGCAAAACAGGACGCGCTGGACCGCGGCGTGCCGTTCCCGGTCCAGGACGCGCTCGTCTGCGAACGCTGCCAGGCCGTCTTCGCCACGCTTGATCTCGGCACCGACCTCTGCCGCCGCCTCGGCGCCGGCCCGCTTCCGCCGGCGCTGCGGAAGCTCATTTCGTAATCGTCCTCGTCGTCGTCCTCGTCGTCTAATTCTCCGTCCGAGGACGAGGATGAGGACGGGTACGAAGCAAAATTTCCGGGAACCCGCCGCGCGCGCCGTGTCTCCAACCTTCCGGACAGGAGAATCCTCATGAGCGCACAAGTTCGAGAATTGAACGACACCACCTTTGACGGGGCCGTGCAAAGCGGGGTCGTGCTGGTCGATTTCTGGGCCCCTTGGTGCGGCCCCTGCCGGATGCAGGCGCCGATCCTTGAAGACGTCGCGGCGCAGGTCGGCGATCGCGTGGTTGTCGCTAAACTGAATGTCGACGACGCCCCTCAAACGGCGGCGCGCTACGGCATCCGCTCCAT
>DAOLDD010000005.1:32199-156049 GCA_035327585.1 Kiritimatiellia bacterium
CAGCCTCGCGCTGGGACTGAAGGTGAATCCGTGGTGGTTCGCGTTCACGGCCTTCGTCGGCGTGAACCTGATCCAATCCGCCTTCACCGGCTTCTGCCCCGCCGCGATGCTCCTGAAAAAGCTGGGCTTCAAGCCCGGCGGCTGCGGATAAAATCCATTTGCCGGCAGGCCGGCTTGGCCCACTCGCCCTCCGAAGCGCAGCGCGCGAACGGGGAAGCCGCCGGGACCGAGGCGCACGCGGCTATGAGAAAGCTCCGCGGCATACGCGAGGGCGGCCCGAACGGCCGCTACACGCCTCTTTTCGCCCCCCAAAATCGCCCCATAGGCCCTTAATTTCGCATCAATCCGTTGGCTTCTAGACGGTTAGAGATGGCCTGTTGCCCAAATCGCAGAAAGAATGAGCGAAAAGCGGACGATGGGTCGACTCAAGAATCCACGGAGGCCGTCGCGATGATGGGACACCGCGAGCTTCGGGATCGATCGGCTCTGGGCGGGCCTTACGATTATGTAAGGGTATTCCGCTCACTCTGAAGCACGGACCGTGCTTTGATCCTGCCCATGAACGCAAGCGTCTCCCCAGTCCGTATCGTGAAGGTATGGACATATCCGATACGGATAATTCACGCCCTGCTCCTTCTGAACATCGCGTTGGCCTTGATCCTTGGCCTGTCACTCGACGATGACCATGCCTGGTTTGACTATCACATGCTGTTTGGCCTGTCCGCCGGCTTTCTGCTGATTATTCGCTTGATCATTGGCTTGACCGGAACACGCCATGCATCCCTGCGTGCCCTCGTCTTTCCGCCCCGCGAAACCGCGACCTATCTATGGAAAGCTCTGACCGGACGTGCGAAGCGGTATGTTGGACACAATCCCGGCACTGCCGCCGCTGCCCTCGTGATGTTTGTATGCCTTGTCGGCTTGATCGCTTCCGGATTAAGCATGCCCGGCGAGGCGGCGGAAGAAGTGCATGAAATGCTGGCGAATCTGATGCTGGCGGCCATTGGTGCCCATGTGGTTGGTTTGGCCTTGCACACATGGCACCACCGGGGCGGCACCGCCTTGAGCATGGTGACGGGAAGAAAGCCAGGCATCGCGGCCGATGAAGTACCGAACATGCAATGGGGTGCCGGGTTGCTCGTGCTGGCGCTCTGCGGTCTGTGCATGACCCTGATGTTCTCGGGGTACGATCTCCGAAGGGGAACGCTGAACCTTCCAGTGATCGGTTCGTACCATCTCGGCAAGGACCACGAGCACAAGGGGAACAACCAGCTTCACGGTCACCGGGAAACAAGTGGAACCCACGATGAGCATGACGAATAGTGCGATCCGGCCAACACCCGGACTCGCCTCCGTTTCCACTCCATGCTTCACCCATTCGGTGGTGATTCCGTTCTATAATGAGGCGGGTAACGTCATACCCTTGCTCAATGAATTGCGAGAGGTGGAAAACCAGCTCGGCGCCCGCTGGGAGTACATCCTGATCAATGACTGCAGCACGGATGAAACCGGCGCTGAGCTGACCCGGTGGGCGTCAGATCGCGAACACGCACGCCTACTTCAAACGCCACGAAATCTTGGTCAAGCCTCCGCCTTGAATGCGGGACTGATCGCCGCGTCGGCCCCCCTGATTATCACGATGGATGGGGACGGCCAAAACGTGCCGGCCGACATATCCACGTTGTTGCCCTTGCTAGCCCAGGCCGACATGGTCGTGGGCATCCGCGCCCAGCGTCGAGATACCTGGATACGTCGCCGCATGTCCAGAATCGCGAACAGCATCCGCGGAAAGGTGCTGGGTGACGGCATGCGGGATTCGGGCTGTGCCTTGAAGGTTTTTCATCAGCGCGTCCGGCACGCGTTTGTTCCAATCAAAACGATGTACTCGTTCATGCCTGCCATGGCGGTGGCCGGGGGCTTTACCGTGGCTCAAAGGCCGGTTCAACACCGCATCCGGTCTTGCGGGCGGTCTTCATACGGCCTCCGCGCTTTTGCGTGGCGCCCCTTGGTCGATATGTTGGGCATGTGGTGGTTCGTGCGGCGAAGTCTGAACACAAGCCTTTTGGCCGGACAGGCCGAAAGCGCTCCCGGGCCGCAGAGGGCGAATCGTGTCCACTAGGTGGCGAAAAGACATTCTCGTTGCGATCCTCTCCGTGATCGGCTTGTTTTTCTTTCTTGGCGCGCGGGGATTAAACGAGCCGGACGAAGGCCGTTTTGCGGAGGCGTCCCGCGAGATGTCCGTGAACTCCGATTGGCTGATCCCGCGCCTGGCCGGGGTGCCCCATCTACAGAAACCGCCGATGATCTTTTGGATCAGCGCGGCTTCCCTGCGCATTTTTGGCGTGAACGAATGGGCCGCCCGGCTGCCGTCGGCGCTCGCGGCCTTGGGAACCATCCTGCTGACGATGCATCTGGCTGGTCTGCTTTTCGGGCGGGATGTTTCATGGTTGAGCGGCCTGATCCTGCTCTCGAATGCGTTTTTCTTTGGCATGGCCCGAATCATCACCACCGACATGTTGCTCTGTTTCTGGATCACCGCCGCGGTGGTGTTCTTCGTTCAGTATACGATCAACCATCAGGCCTGGGCTCTCGCGCTCTTTTACACAAGCCTGGGATTCGGTTTTCTTACCAAGGGGCCGATCGCCTATCTGATCCCGCTTTGCGCCGTCATCCCGTGGTCTATCGCCTGGCGGCGCCGATCAGGGGCGGCCAACCGGCCTGCCCACTGGGGGTTGGGCCTCCTGCTTTCCCTGGCCATCGGCTTTTCCTGGTTCATCGCCCTCTTTCGGCAACACCCTGAACTGATGACCTATTATCTGCGCCATGAATTCCTTGATCGAATCGCCTCCAATGTTCATGCCCGGGCCAAGCCGTTTTGGTTTTATTCCGCGGTCACGCTGGGGGGGCTTTTACCGTGGTCGTTGCTGATCCCACGGATGGTCGGGTCGATGCTGCGTCTACGGCCACTTCTCGGCTCACCGGTCCGGTGGCTTTTTGCCGGATGGTTGATTCTCCCATGGATTGTTCTTCATGCCGTAACCTCAAAACTGCCGACCTATGTGCTCCCGCTGTTCCCCCCGTTGGCCATTGCACTCTCCTGGCACATCATCCGGCGCCTTGCCGCGCCGAAACACACGATGCGTTGGGCCATCATCGGTTGCCTGATGCTCGCGTTACAGATGATTCTGGCATCACAAGCAGACCGTTTCCTCATCCCTCTCGGGAGAACCACGACGGATATCGTCGCATCGATTCGAGCGGTCAAACGCAACCACCCTGATGCCCGGATATTTGCGCTGAAGGAAAGGAAATACAGCCTCGATTTTTATCTCCAAGAGCCGATTCTTCGTTTGGCTCAAACAGCGGAGAAAACACTTCCCATCCCGGAGGAGGTCCGATCTCTCTACATCGAGGATCCGCTTCAATTTCTGCGCGATCACCGCGAGCTTGATATCGTTATCGTGACGCCCATGGCCACGCGAACAAACGCATACGTGAACGACTGGATACCCGTTTCAACTCACCGAAAATCAGCGGTTTTTTTGCGTCCCCGCGTCGCAGCGAAGGAAAACTGACGGGGTGGCCAGGGTCATCTCCACTTTGCTGCGTGTGAGCGTGCTATGCGCCTAACGAAAGCCCCCCCTGCCCCACTCTTTGGTGGAGAGCCCGGGTTCTCTTCCTGTCGGGCGAAGTGGAGAATAATGCACGCTGGGGTAACCGACGGGATTGCTGCGGCCGCCGGGAACAAGGCGCGTTGAGCCAACGCGCCCCACCCTGACGGACCATGCCGCGGCGGGTTAGTTCTTCGGGGGCTCGAGTTCGGCGAGTTCGTCCATTTCCTTCAGGTAGGAGAAGACCTGCGCGGCTTCCGCCTCGTCGACGATGCTGATGGCGAAACCGACGTGGACGATGACGTAGTCGCCGACCTTTGCCTCGGGGACATAGGCGAGGCTGACTTCCTTTTGGATGCCGCCAAAGCTCACCTTGCCCGCGCGCGTGAGCTCGCCGGTGTCGGTGATCGATTCAAGTCGTCCTGGAATGCCGAGGCACATGAGTTTTTCAGTAACCGGTGACCGGTGACCAGTAACCGGTCACTGATTACTGCTTACGGTACGCCACGGTCGCGGCCTGGCCAAGGGAAATGGCGCCGTCGTTGGGGGGGACGAGTTCGGGCCATTTCACAACGTGACCCGTATCGCGCAGGCGCTTGATGGCGCGTTGCAGCAGCAGGCGGTTCTGGAAACAGCCGCCGGCGAGCACGACGGGCCAGCCGCGATGCCCATCGGCCATGCTGACAATGATCTCGACCAGCATCAGGTGGAACCGTACCGCGATGACGCCCGGCGCCACCTGCGCGGCGCGGTCGGCGAGCAGGGCTTCGAGCATGGGCTTGAACTCGAACACAACGAGCCCGTCGCGGGCGGTCGCCTGGAAGGGATACGGCGCGAGCCCCGCCCGTGTGACGGCGGAAAACTCGAGACATTGCGCCGCCTGCCCTTCGTACGCGCTCTCGCGACACACGCCGGCCAGGGCGGCCACGACGTCGAACCAACGCCCGGCGCTGCTGGTGAAGGGCGCGGTGCGGGGATTCTCCAGCAGGACCTGCAGGTTCGCCGCGGTATCCGCGTCCAGCCCGAGCACGTCCACCGCCAGCTCCGGCATGCGCCCGGGAAACGCCGCGTGCAGCGCGCCGAACGCGGACCAGAGCGGCTTCCGCATGGCATTGTCCCCACCGGGCAGGTGAAACCCGTCCAGCCGCGCGATACGCAACGACTGATCCGGCATCGCGCGGAAAAATTCGCCGCCCCAGATCGTTCCATCCTCCCCGTATCCCGTCCCGTCCCACGCGACGCCGAGCACGGGACCGGGCAGCGTGTGCTCCGCCATCACGGCGGCGACGTGCGCATGGTGGTGTTGCACGCGAACGGGGTCGCGCCCCTGCTCCAGCGCATAGTGCGTGGAGGCATAGTCCGGGTGCGCGTCGCAAACCCAGGTGGCCGGGGTCTCGCCGTACAACTCCGCGAGGCTGGCGACGGCCTGTTCGAACGCGCGGCGCGATTCGAGCGTGTCGAGGTCGCCGAGGTGCTGGCTGAGCACGACGCGGTCGCGCATCGCGAGGGCGACGGTGTTCTTGAGATGTCCGCCCAGCGCGAGCAGCGGCGGCGACTCGAATGGCAGTGGAATGGCGAGCGGCGCATACCCGCGCGCGCGGCGCAGCAGGGCGGGCCGGCCGTCGATGAGCTGGGCGACGGAATCGTCGAGCGGTCGCACGATCGGCCGGTCGTGCACGAGATAAAAATCCGCGATGCCGGACAGCCGCTTCACGGCCTCGTGTTCGTCGATGCAAATCGGCTCGTCCGTCAGGTTGCCGCTGGTCGCCACAATCGGTATTTCGAGGTCGTGCATCAGGAGGTGGTGCAGCGGGGCGTACGGCAGCATGATCCCGATATTCGGATTGCCGGGCGCAACGTCCGGCGCGAGGCCGGCGGCGCCGCGATGCGGCAGCAATACGATCGGCGCGGCAGCGGATTCCAGCAACTGCGCGGCGGCCTCGCCCACCTCCGCGAGGCGGCGCGCCCACACCATATTGGGCACCATCACGGCCAGCGGTTTCTCCTCGCGCCGCTTGCGGCGCCGCAATTCGCGCACCGCCGTCTCATTGCGCGCATCGCACATCAGGTGAAACCCGCCGACGCCCTTCACGGCCACGATCTGGCCCGCGCGCAGATGCGCCGCCGCCTGGCGCACCGCCCAGTCGCGCGCGCCGAGCCGGGCGCCGTTGATGTCCCACAGCTCGACCTGCGGCCCGCAGGCGGGACAGGCGTTCGGCTGCGCATGGAACCGACGGTCCTCCGGATTCTCATACTCCGCCCGGCACGCCGCGCACATCGTGAACGTGTGCATGCTGGTCTGCGCGCGGTCGTACGGCATGCCCGTCATGATGCTGTACCGCGGCCCGCAGTGGGTGCAATTGATGAACGGATAGCGATGGCGGCGGTTGCGCGAGTCGAACAACTCGCGGCGGCACGCGGGGCAGGTCGCGAGGTCCGGCATCACCAACGCATCACGCGCGCCCGCCTGCCCGCTTTCCGCAATGATGAACGGTTCCGCGTGTTCCGCTTCGGAGAGGGATAGGATGCGGATCTGGTCGATTCGCGCCGGGGCCTCGCACTCCGCGCGCAGCCGCGCACCGAACTCCTCCACCTGCCGCGCCGGCCCTACAATCCGGATCCGCACGCCAGCCGGCTCGTTCCATACCGCGCCGCCCAGCCGAAGCTGGTTCGCAATGCGGTACACCAGCGGGCGAAAACCCACCCCCTGCACCGCGCCGCTCACCAGCAATTCCAAGACCTGCATGCGGGAGTTAGAGAGCACTTCACGGAATCAAGCAACCACGAATCAACACCAATGGGCACGAATCAGAAACAAGGCGGCGAGACCCCATTCGTGCAGCTTGGTGTCCATTCGTGGTTCATTCATCCGTTTGCGAGGTGATTGAGGAAATGGCGAGCGGTGCGGTGTACCGCTGGTTTATGGCGATGCTGAACCGTCCTGATCGGCGGCGAGCTGCTGCGCTCGCTTCATGCGGACGTCCTGCAGCACGGCAAGTATCAGCAGCAGGAAAAAGAGGATCACAACGCCAATTATGCCAATCGACCAAATGGCGCCATCCCGCGTCTTCCAGAGGGCGAACAGGCCGGCGGCCCCGCCGGGAAGCACCTGGGCCTTCACCACGTGGACGCGGTCACCGGGTTCAACACCATGACTGCCATACACGGCCTTGCTGAGCGCCGAGATCACGGGCAGCGTGACAAAGTACGTTCCCGGCGGCGCGGAGGCCTCGGCGCGAAGCACGCCGGACACCTGAAGATTCAACCCTCCGTCTATATAGGAAGTCGTCGTCTCCTTGCTGTCACCCACTCTTTTGGTTTCAGAGGAAAGCGCAACACGCCCCTTCGTGAGCTGGATGCGCAAGTCGCTGAGCGTCAGGCCCGTTCCCACGCGCTCCACGCCCGCGGTGTGGACCGTGACCTCGGATGGCTCGACTGCGTAGTACTGCTTGCTTCGAAGTGAGGCAGGCAAACGCGCCTGCTTGGGATCAGCCGGCGCCGGAAACGCCATCTGAACCGCCCCGCTGAACGGAACCTCCGTCCCCGCCCGCACAAAGGCCACGTTGCGCGGCCCCTCCGCATAAAACGGCGCAATCGCCAGCGCCAACAACCACAGGACTACGCAAACCGTCATCGTTATTTTCATAATTTCTTTCTGTATATGCACGTGCCCACCACCCCACCAGCGCGCGGCGTCGGGCTCAGGATGCACCGGCGAGATGTTCGAGGAAATGGCGGACGAGGCGGCCGGAGACCCAGCGGCGGTATTCGGCGGTGGAGCGGATGTCGGCGATGGGGTTGACCTCGGCGGCGACGCGCTGTTCCGCGCCGGCCAGCGTTTCTTCGTCGATCGCGCGGCCGATGAGCCACTGTTCCACGCCGGGCAACCGCACCGCGGTCGGCGCGACGCTGCCGAGCGCGACGGCGAACGACGCGATGCGCCCGTCTTTCACGCGCCCGCGATAACTGCCCATCACCTTGGAAATCGCCTGCGCCGCGCGCGGGCCCAGTTTGCGCCAGCCTTCGCGCGCACCCGCAGGCAGGCCGGGCAGATGGAATCGCACGATAAGTTCGTCCGGCTGCAAATCGAGTTTGCGATAACCGGCGAGGAGTTTCGCGAGCGCGACCCGGCGGGTCCCGCTCGCGCTCGCCACCTCGGCCTCCGCGTCCGCCACCAGCAGCGACGACGCGAGGTCGCCCGCGGGGCTCGCGTTGCCGATGCTGCCGCCAATCGTGCCCAGCGCCTGGATCTGCGCACCGCCGACTTCGGACGCCGCGTCGGCGAGGGACGGCGCATGTTGTCGAACCAGCGGCGAGCGATGCAGCGCCGCATGCGTGACGCCTGCACCAACTACCAAGGTCGCACCGTCCACGCGCAATTCCATCAGCTCCGGGAGCCCCTTCACATTGAGCACGCGCGGCGGCGGCGGTCGCACCCCGGCCTCCCACTGCACCATCAAGTCGGTCCCCCCCGCGAGCGGCAACCCGCGCGTGGATTCGTCCGCCTGCAACCGCAGCGCCTCCGCGAGAGTTGCGGGCTGCAACATTTCGGTTTGTTCAAGCGTGTTCATGGTTCGCCCCTCACCCCAACCTTCTCCCCGCCGGGCGGGGCGAGGGAGAAATCTTGAACATGACCATCACCCTCTCCCTCGGGGAGAGGGCGGGGGTGAGGGTTCCGGCCACTCTTCCGCCGCCGCCTGCACGGCTTCGACGATCTTGGCGTAGCCGGTGCAGCGGCAGATGTTGCCGGCGTGCGCGTCGCGCAGCGCGTGTTCCGCCGGTTCGCGCGCGCCGTTCCGCAAATAAGCGTAGGACGCGATCAGCATGCCGGGGATGCAGAACCCGCACTGGGCCGCGCCCTTTTCCACGTACATCTTCTGCAGCAGACGGCCGCCCTCGCTGCGCTCCAGCCCCTCCACCGTGAGCAGCTCTGCGCCGTCCGGCACCTGGCCCGCCGCGATCAGGCACGACGTGACCGGCTCGCCGTTCAACAGCACGGAACACGCGCCGCACTCGCCCTCGCCACACCCCTCCTTCGTGCCTTTGAAACCAAGGTCTTCGCGCAATACGTCGAGCAGCCGCCGCATCGGCGGAAACTCCACCGTGCGTGCGTCGCCATTAATCGTCCACGTGCGAATGACTTTTTTCATACTTCTTTTACCACGGAGATACGGAGGTCTCGGAGATGCGTGGAAGAAAATCTTAGCTCCCTCCGTGTTCTCCGTGTCTCCGTGGTGAAATTCTTAACTGCGTATTGTAGCACTATTCTCCAACAGCTTCTCCGGCGTGATCGGCAACTCGGTGATGCGGATGCCGGTGGCCGCTTCCACGGCGTTGGCGATGGCGGGGGCGAGGCCGTCCATGGGGATTTCGCCCACGCCTTTCGCGCCGGGGGCGGTGTAGGTGTAGGGATATTCGATGAACTCGACGATCATCTCCGGCACGTCGAGCATCGTCGGCACGACGTACGTCTGCATGCGGCTCGCGTCATACAGGCCATCCTTGATCCCCATCTTCTCCATCACCGCGTAGCCGAGCGCCTGCACGAGGCCGCCCTCGATCTGGCCCTTCGCGAGGACCGGGTTGATCAACCGGCCGATGTCCCAATACGACGTGATTTTCGTAACCTTGAGTTCCAGCGTCGCCGTGTCGATTTCCACCTCGGCCACGTTGCAGCCCCACGAATAGGACGGATAGGCGTCGCCGCGGAACGTCTTCTGGTCCCACTTGATCGTCGGCGGAAGTTGGAACTGGTTGTACACACGCTGCGGGCCGCGCTCCTCGATGAGCCGCCGGGCGACGCGCGCGAAGGGTTGCGTCTCCTTCGTGTAGCGGTTGCGGAACACCGCGCCGTCGAGGTCCGCGGGCGCGCCGCCGAAACAGGCTTCCGACGCGTAGGCCTCCAGTTGCGCCTTCAGTTTTTGCGCCGCGCCAAAAACGGTGCTGCCGACGATCATCGTCGTGCGCGAGGCGACGGTGGGTCCGCTGTCGGGCACGTATTTCGTATCGGGATGCGGACAGCGCACGCGCGCAAAATCCAGACCGAGCCCGTCCGCCGCGATTTGCGGCATGATGGTGAACGTGCCCTGCCCCATTTCGGTTGAACTGATGCGGATGTTCACGCCGGGCTCGCCGTCGTCGAACAACTCCAGGTCCAGCGCGGCCTTCGCCTTGAGCCGCGCCTCGCCGTCGCCGGTGAAGCCCGAGCCGTGGCCGAAAAACGCGAGCCCGATGCCGTACCACGTTTTCGCCGCCGGGTCGCCGTGCGAGCAATGCGCGCGCTTCGCGGTGAAGTCGGCGCGCTCCAGCGTCTTCTCCAACACGTCCGGCGTGCCCATCGGCTCGGCGATCACCTGGCCGGTCGCCGTCGTGTCGCCGAGGTGCAGCGCGTTTTGCAGGCGGAACGTCTCCGGCGCGATGCCCAATTCGGCGGCGCAGCGGTCAATGTGCGATTCGAGCGCCCAGACCGCCTGCGGCGCGCCAAACCCGCGGAACGCGCCGTTGGGAAACGTGTTCGTGCGGTAAACGTGGCCGTCCACAAACACATTCGCGCACCGGTAACCGAGCGTCGTGTGCAGGATGCCGCGCGAGAGGACGACGGGGCTCAGCGTCGTGTACGCGCCGCCGTCGAGCAGGAACTCCACCTGCATCGCCGTGATCGTCCCGTCGCGCTTCAAGCCGGTGCGGTGGCGCACCCAGACCGGGTGCCGCTTCGTCGTGTAGAGGATGTCCTGGTGCCGGTCGTAGATGATCTTCACCGGCTTGCGGCACTTCAGCGCGAGCAGCGCGCAATAGCCCGCGATCAGCGTGGGGAACTCCTCCTTGCCGCCGAATGCGCCGCCGACCGCGGTCTGCTTCACGCGGATTTTTTCCAGCGGCAGCTTCAGCGTCACAATCAGTTCCGGCGCGATGTAGTACGGGCACTGCAGGCTGCCCTGGAGGAACACGCCGCCGTCCGGTTCCGGGAACGCGACCATGCCCTGCGGCTCGATGTAGAGCTGCTCCTGGTGGCCCGCCCAGTATTCGCCCTCGACCACGACGTCAGCCATCGCGAGGCCCTGTTCGACGCTGCCCTTGGAAATCGTTTGCGCGGCGAGCTGGTGCAGCGTCGCCGGGTCCTCCTTGTAGCGGTTCACCATGTCGTGCAGCGTGAGCAGCGCGGGCTGCTCCTCAATTTCAGGGCGCACATGGCCGGCCGCCTCGCGGGCCAGCGCGCGGGTCGGCGCCGCGATCAGGGCCAGCGGCTCGCCGCGGTACTGGATCCGGTCGTGCGCGAGGAACGGCATGTCGCGCCCCATCAGATCGACAATGTTCTCGCCGGGGATATCCTCCGGCGTAACCACGCAAACGCGCGACCAGTCGAACGCGGGGTCAAACGCAAGCCCCTTCAGGCGCCCGCACGAAACGGGCGAGCGCACGACATGCCCGTACCAGCCGTCCGGCACCGGGATATCGTCCGCGTACGCCGCCAGCCCCCGCACCTTCTCGTCGCCGTCCAGCCGCGAAATCCCGCGCCCGACATGCGTATATGTTGATTCCGTCTTAATGTTCCCCATGGCCAATCGTGAACAGTAGTGCTTCAGCGCCGTCGTGGCAAATGCGGAAATCGGGGATGGCGGCATCCACGCGCTTGGGCGCGCGGCGAAGCGCCCCCGCCGCGCCACACGGAATCGCCCGATGAACGTATCGGGGTTTCCCCGATTGTATTCGCCGCATCCCATCGCGGAAGATGCGGCGCTATGAAAGGGACTCCATGAAAGCCGCCGAATTCAGCAAACTACTCGCCCGTCTCCGCAAACTGCAACCCGGTCTTTTCGGGAAGGATTTCCTTCTCACGTGGGACAAATCCGCCGCCCAGCTTGAAGCCGTCCTGCTCGCCGCCGAGGGCCTGCGCCACGTCTACGCCGCGAACAAACCCGCGCGCCTCTTCCAAAGCGGACTCGCCGTTTCCAACTTCCGCGACAACTCCACGCGCACCCGCTTCTCCTTCGCCTCCGCCGCGAACCTGCTCGGCCTCGCCGTGCAGGACCTCGACGAGGGCAAGTCGCAGATCGCGCACGGCGAGACGGTCCGCGAAACCGCAAACATGATTTCGTTCCTCACCGAGGTCATCGGCATCCGCGACGACATGTTCCTCGGCGCGGGCCACACCTACATGCTCGAAGTCGCCGAGGCGCTCGACGACGGCTTCGCGAACGGCGTGCTGCCGCAACGCCCGATGATCGTCAACCTCCAGTGCGACGTGGATCACCCAACGCAGGCGATGGCGGACCTGCTGTGGCTCAAGGAACACTTCGGCTCGCTCGACAACCTGCGTGGCAAAAAGATCGCCATGACCTGGGCCTATTCGCCGAGCTACGGCAAACCGCTCTCCGTCCCGCAGGGCATCATCGGCCTCATGTCCCGCTTCGGCATGCACGTCCACCTCGCCAACCCGCCCGGCTACGACCTCATTCCCGACGTCGTCGCCCTCGCGGGCACCCAGGCCTCCGCCAGCGGCGGCACGTTCACGCACAGCAACTCGATGGACGACGCCTTCGCCGGCGCCGACATCGTCTATCCCAAATCGTGGGCGCCCTACGCCGTCATGGGACGCCGCACCGAACTGCTGCGCGCCAACGATCACGCCGGCCTCAAGGACCTCGAAAAACAATGCCTCGCGCAGAACGCGAAATTCACGAACTGGGAATGCACCGAGGCGAAGATGAAGACCACGAAGGGCGGCAAGGCGCTCTACATGCACTGCCTGCCCGCCGACATCTCCGGCGTCTCCTGCAAGCAGGGCGAAGTCGCCGCCAGCGTCTTCGAACGCTACCGCATCCCCACCTACCGCGAGGCGAGCTGCAAACCGTTCATCATCGCCGCGATGATCCTCGCCGGCCGCTTCAAGGATCCGGCGGCGGTGTTGAAGATGTTGGGCATGAAGAAAGGGAGAAGGATGGGGAGTTAGGAGAAAGAAGGGGAGAAAGAGCGACTACGCCCGCCTGCTCCCTGCCGGCTCCCAACTCCTTGCTTGATCCATGGAAGAAGAGAAGAAGGCTGGGGAGTTAGGAGAAAGAAGGGGAGAAAGAGCGGCTCCGCCCGCCAACTCCCTGCCTGCTCCCAACTCCTTGCTTACTCCATGAAAAAACTGGCCGTCATCGCAATCGGCGGGAACTCACTGATCAAGGACAGCCGGCACATGTCGGTGCTGGACCAGTACCGCGCTGCCGGCGAAACCGCGCACCACATCGCGTCGCTCGTGCGCGATGGCTGGCGCATTGTCGTCACCCACGGCAACGGCCCGCAGGTCGGCTTCATCCTGCTGCGCTCCGAGCTCGCGAAGGGCGTGCTGCACCAGGTCCCGCTTGAAAGCTGCGTCGCGGACACGCAGGGCGCGATCGGCTACCAGATTCAGCAGTCCCTCGAAAACGAGTTGCGCCGCCGCCGCATGGCGCGCCCCGTCGCCACCGTCGTCACGCAGGTCGAGGTCAACCCGCGCGATCCCGCGTTCCGCAATCCCAGCAAACCCATCGGCCCGTTTTACTCCGAGGCCGACGCGAAGCTGCACGAGGAACGCGACGGCTGGGCGCTCAAGGAGGACGCCGGTCGCGGCTGGCGTCGCGTCGTGCCTTCGCCCAAACCCGTCGCGATCGTCGAGGAACCCGTCATCGCGGAATTGCTCAAACGCGGCATCATCGTCATCGCCGTCGGCGGCGGCGGCATCCCCGTCGTCCGCAAACGCGGCGGCGTCTACAAGGGCTGCGCTGCGGTGATCGATAAGGACGCCGCGTCCGCCCTGCTCGCCGCGCGACTGAACGCCGACGCGTTGCTCATCTCGACCGGCGTCGACCGCGTCGTGCTCAATTACGGCAAACCCGACGAGCAGCCCATCGTCCGCATGACCGCCGCCGAGGCGCGCCGTCATCTGCGCGCGGGCCAGTTCCCCGCCGGCAGCATGGGCCCCAAAATCGAGGCCGCTCTCTATTTTCTCCGCCGCGGCGGGAAACGTGTCATCATCACCCAGCCGCACCTGATTGAGGATGCGATGGCCGGAAAAAACGGGACGTTGATCACGCCATGAACACCGCCGGATTCCATTGTTTCGCCTGCCTCGCGCGGCAGGAAGCCGCGTTCACCGGCTTCATCTGCCCCGCCTGCGGCGGCAACCTCGACCTCGCCTACAACCACGCCGCCGCGCGCGCACCGTTCCTCGCGTCCCTCGAAAAAGGCTGCCCCGGCGGCGGCATCCGTCGCTATGCACCGATGCTGCCCATCCGCGACGTCGCGCACCTGCCGCCCCTGCGCATCGGCGGCACCCCGCTCTATCGCGCCGACCGGCTCGCCGCGCGCGGCGGATTGAAACAGCTTTGGCTCAAAGACGACGGACTCAACCCCAGCGCCTCCTTTAAGGACCGCGCGGGCGCAGTCGCCCTCGCCGTCGCGCGCGAACGCGGCGCGAAGGTGATCGCCGGCGCCACCACCGGCAACGCGGGCAGCTCCATGGCGTGCCTCGCCGCGAGCGTCGGCCAGCCCTGCGTCATCTTCGTCCCCGAAAACGCGCCGCCCGCGAAACTCGCGCAACTACTCGTCTTCGGCGCGACCGTACTCGCCGTGCGCGGCACCTACGACGACGCGTTCGATCTCTGCACCGCGGTCTGCCGCGAGCGCGGCTGGTTCAACCGCAACACCGGCTCGAATCCGTTCACGCGCGAAGGCAAGAAAACCGTCAGCTACGAAATCTGGGAACAGCTCGGCCGCCGCGCCCCCGATTGGATCTCCGTCTCCTGCGGCGACGGCAACATCATCAGCGGCGTATGGAAGGGCTGGCGCGACCTGCACGCGCTCGGCCTCATCGACCGGCTGCCGCGCCTGCTCTGCGCGCAATCGACCGGCAGCGCCGCGATCAGCCGCGCCGTGTGGACCGTAAAAGCGGAGGCGCCCCAGCCCGCGTGGAGCGCCGTGCGGATCGAGCCCGTGCGCGCGACCACGCTCGCCGACTCCATCTCCGTCGATATCCCGCGCGACGGCCTCGCCGCGGTTCGCGCCGTGATTGAATCCGACGGCGCCGCCGTCACCGTGTCCGACGAGGCCATCCTCGACGCCATCCCCGAAATCGCGCAACACGGCGGCGTCTTCTGCGAGCCCGCCGCCGCCTGTGCCTGGGCCGCCGCGCGACAAGCCGTAGCCGACGACCTCATCGCGCCCGAAGAAACCGTCGTCTGCCTCCTAACCGGCAATGGCCTCAAAGACATCGCCAGCGCCCGCAAAACAGTCAGCGACCCCCTGCGCGTCGACCCCACCCTCGACGCCGCCCTCCACCTCCTCTCGATCCGCGGGTTGTAAAGGCCATCCCCCAACCCTGATCGCCCCCCCGCGCCCGCGTGGGAGGGGCCACATTTCCACGACCCCGGCGGCCTCGTGCCGCCGGTGAAGAAGTTCACGCAGCTACACGTAGCGGCGATTACAGACGTTGTAAGCGCAGAATTAATTTTTTACAGACGTTGGAAATTTTTCCGCCGCTTGTGTTATGACGACTGCATGCGAACACGATTGTTGGGACAGACGGGGTTGCAGGTTTCCGAAATCGGCATCGGGGCGTGGCAACTGGGCGGGCCGCTGGTGCTGGACGGGAAAGCCGATGGACATCCGGACCTCGGCGCGGAATTTGTGATTGACTTGATCCGGCGCGTCGGCGAGCTGGGCGTAAATTTCATCGATACGGCGGAGCAGTACGGCGCGGGCGAGAGTGAACGCCGCGTGGGCCGCGCCATCAGCGGCCAACGCTCGCGATGGATCGTCAGCACGAAGTGGGGCGCATGGCAGGGGCCGAACGGCGAGCGCGCCAATGACGCAAGCGTCGCGCGCTTGCCGCACTCGCTCGAGGGTTCGCTGCGCCGGCTCGACACGGATTACATCGATGTCTACCTCTACCACGTGCCGCCCGCGGACGGCGAAGCGGAGCGCGCCGCGGAACACCTGCTGCGCCTGAAGCAGGAGGGCAAGGTGCGCGCGGTCGGCATCTCGACGAATGATCTCGCGCTGTGCAAGCGCCTGCACGCACTCGGCATCCTCGATGTCGTGCAATACGCGCACAGCATGATCAACGTGCCGCGCGAACTGCTCGCGTGGCAGCGCGAGAACGGAGTGGGCGGTATCGTGCGCGGCGCGTTTGCGGGCGGGCGGTTGAGCGGGCGCTATTTCCGCGCACCGCCGCGTTTTTCACCCGACGACATCCGCGCGAAGTGGTTCCCGGACGACGAGGCGGCGCGCGCAGCGGAATTCGCGCGCTACGCGGTGTTCGAGCAGTGGGTCAGCCCCGCGCGCACCATGTCGCAACTCGCGCTGCGGTACCTGCTGGATGAGCCGACGACGCACACAATCATCCTCGGCGCAAAATCCATCGCCGACTACGAACGCGCCATCGCCGCCGCCACCCTGCCACCATTGGCCGAAATCGAACGCGCGGGCATTGAAGCCGCCGTTGCGGCTCTATAGCAGCACGGGCGAGAGAAACCGCGGATTAAACGGATTAAGCGGATTAATAAAGGGACCCCCTCCCCATCTGTGAAATTTGTGCCATCTGCGGTTAAAGGGGCCCCAACCCCCGACGACGCTCCAACCGCCATAACATCCGCGTTAATCCGCGATATCGGCGGTTAAATCCGGCCCGCGGAGCATGCGGTCTACAGCGTAGCGAACACGGCGGCCCAGGCGTCGGGGGTGTTGATGTTGTTCAGGATCGCGGGGTCATCCACGTCGAAGAGCGAGGTGACGGGGGCGAGCAGGCGGTCGAGCGGCGTGTCGGCGGACGGCTCGGTCAGAAGCTTCTCCGCCAATGCGGCGCTGATCCAGACCACGCGACCGGGCCGGGCGATGGCGCAGGGCCGCCACGCGACGCGCGGTTCCGCCTCGGCGCGCGAGAGCAACTTCTCCAGCGTTTCACGGCGCACGCCCACGGTGTCGACGGGCAGGATGAGATAGCCGTCATAGCCGGGCCGCGCGCGCAGGCCGGTTTGAATCGAACCGAGCCGGCCGAGCGCCCAATCTTGGTTGATCGCCGTCGCCACGTCGTCCAGTCGGACTGCGATGCGCTCCGCGTCCGCGCCGAGCACGACCACGGGATCGACGCAGCCCGCTTCGTGCGCGAGCCGCGCCTGATGCGCCGCCAGCGGCGTGCCGTCCGGCATCGCCAGCAACGCCTTCGGCCGCCCCATGCGCGACGACGCGCCGGCGGCGAGAATAATGGCGGTGTGATTGCTCAACATGGTCTTCGATTTGCACGCCCGCGGAGTGCTCGCTCCACCTCGCTAATCCTCGCTTCCGAACTCTTGCCACCCAACGACCGACATGCTACCCATCCACCCGCATTTTACGCAACATGCACTCGCATTCACTTATCCTCGCCAGCGCCTCGCCGCGACGGCGCGAATTGCTTGCGCAACTCGGACGCCCCTTCACCGTCGTCGTCTCCGGACTCGACGAACAGCCGTGGCCGCGTGAGAAACCGGCCTCGTACGCGCTGCGCAACGCGGCGGAAAAGGCGCGCGCGGTGGCGGAGCGGCATCCCGACGCGACCATCCTCGCGGCGGACACGATCGTCGTGATGGAGGATCACATTCTCGAAAAACCGGCGGACGCGGCGCATGCCATCGACATGTTGCGCCGCCTCTCCGGCCGCGCGCACGAGGTCATCACCGGCGTCTGCGTATGGACCCCGCGCGACGGCGGCTTCCGCGAACAGGCCGACGCCGTCCGCACCGCCGTGAGATTCCGCGCACTCAGCGAAACGGAAATCGCCGCATACGTCGCCACCGGCGAGCCGATGGACAAAGCCGGCGCCTACGCCATCCAGGGCGGGGCCGGCGGCTTCGTTGAGTCGTTCGACGGCCCCTATGACAACGTCGTCGGACTCCCCCTGGAAACCGTCCGCCGCCTGCTGGCGGTGTGACATTTGCCTGTAGCCGAGGGCGCCGACCGCGTTTCAATTCACGAAGCGCGTCCCGCGATAAGGCGCATCGCCCGTGGGGAGCGGCGGGAATTACCGCTGATTAAGCGGATTAATGAGACGATTCTACCCCACACGCGAAATCAGCATAATCCCCGGTTGGAAATGAGCATGACCTCGGTGAATGCACTGCCCACGGATTAATCCGCGTTAATCTGCGTAATCTGCGGTTAAAATCGGCCGCAGATGCACCCACGCCTGTTCGGCGATGCGGCGGTGGCCTTCGGCGTTGGGGTGGATGCCGTCATCGAGGTTCAACTCGGGCACGCCGCCGACGCCCTCAAGGATGAAGGGCCAGAGCGCAATTTGGTTTTTCTCCGCGACGCGCGGGATGACGGCGTCGAACGCGCGCGTGTAGTCCTCGCCCAGGTTGCGCGGGGCCAGCATGCCGGCGAGCAGGATGCGAACGTTGGGATGCAGCTCGCGCGCGCGGTCGATGATGCGCTGGAGGTTGCGCTCCATCTCTCCGGTGGCGAGCCCGCGCAGCGCGTCGTTGCCGCCAAGCGCGATCACCAGCACGTCCACGGGCCGGTTCAACACCCAGTCGATCCGGCGCAAACCGCCCGCCGTCGTGTCGCCGCTCACGCCCGCATTGACGACCTCCCCGGCGATGCCGGCCTCTTCCATCCTGCGCTGCACCAGCGCAGGCCACGCCTCGTCCGCGGACAGGCCGTACCCCGCCGTCAGGCTGTCGCCGAGGCAGAGGATCGTGCGCGCGGGCGATTCGGCGCGCGCCCCGGTGCAGACCAGCAGGATTGCGGCCGCAATCAAGAACGCCGACCGGAATCCCGTTTTCGGCTCGCCGGGACGGCTCGCCCCACCACGTGTAGTCATCTTGAAGGTAGGGCGAGGTGTCCCACCGAGCCGCATCGCGGAAAAACACACCTTCCCCACCCGACCCTCGCGGGGCGATTGAGCGGCCCGGCTGGAAGCGCCAACGATTTCGCGTACAGTATCCGGCATGACGGAACCCCTTGTATTAAAAACGGACCGCGTCGCAAAGACTTTCGCGGTCGATGGCCGGCCCCTTACGGTATTGGACGACGTATCGCTCGCGGTGCGCGCGGGCGCGACCTGCGCCCTCGTCGGCCCGTCGGGCAGCGGCAAGACGACGCTGCTCGGGCTGTGCGCCGGGCTCGATGCGCCGTCGCGCGGCAGCGTACACCTGCTCGGCCAGGACCTCGCGCAACTCGACGAGGAGGGGCGCGCACGCCTTCGCCTTGAACACACGGGCTTCGTCTTCCAATCGTTCCATCTCGTGCCCACGCTCACCGCATTGGAGAATGTCATGCTGACGCTGGAGTTGCGCGGGCAACCCGGCGCGCGCGACGTCGCGGCCGGCTGGCTGGACCGCGTCGGCCTCGGCGAACGCATGCACCACCACCCCGCGCGGCTGTCCGGCGGCGAACAACAACGCGTCGCCATCGCCCGCTCCTTCGCCGGCGCGCCGCGCGTCCTCTTCGCCGACGAACCGACCGGCAACCTCGACGCGGCGACCGGCGGGCGCATCATCGACCTGCTCTTCGGCCTGAACGAACAGGCCGGCGCCACGCTGGTGCTGGTGACGCACGATCCCGAAATCGCGCGCCGCTGTTCCCTGCAGGTCCGGCTGCGCGCGGGCCGGGTGGAGGGGTTCTCTTCCTAATCGTTCACGTTCACGTACGCGTTCACGTGTACGAGAACGTGTATGTGAACGACAATCGCATGAGATACTTTAGCACCATCCTCTGGCTCGCACTGCGCGATCTGCGCGCACAGCCGATAGGCTTCCGCATCTATGCCCTGGCGCTGGCGCTTGGCATCGGCACGATGGTCGCGGTCACATCGTTCCGCGACAGTATGGGGACGGCGCTCGACGAGCAGGCGCGCGCGCTGCTCGGTGCGGATCTCTCCGTCCGCGCGCGCCGCGCGTTTAGTAACACGGCGAACGACTACCTCGCGAAAATTCCCGGCGCGACGGCGAGCGAGGCGATGTTCCGCACGATGGCTTGGTTCCCCGCGCAGGAACACGCGCGCTTCACGCAGGTCCGCGCGCTCGACGGCGGATTCCCGTTCTACGGCACGCTCGATACCGTGCCGCCCGAGGCCGCGGCGCGGTTCCAGGACGACGCCTTCGCGCTGGTGGAGGAAAACGCGCTGATCCAGGCGGGGGCCGATGTCGGCGACCGCATCCGCATCGGCGCGCGCGAATTCGTCATCGCAGGCCGGTTGCTGCGCGCGCCCGGCGAATCGCCGTCCGAGGCGTTCATCGCCCCGCGCGTCTACATCCCGCTCCGCTTCGTGCCCGACACCGGCCTCGTGCAGCCGGGCAGCGTGGTGACGTGGCGGCGCTACTTCCGGCTGGAACCCGGCGACAACGCGGAGTCCCGGCGTGGGCAAATCCGGCGCGCGCTGAATGACGAGCGTCTCGACGTGGAGACGGCGGAATCGCGGAAGCGCGCCTTGCTCGGCAGCGTCGACCAGCTCGCACGCTACCTCGGCCTCGTTGGATTCGCCGGCCTGCTGCTCGGCTGCGTCGGGGTCGCGGGCGCGGTGCACGTCTACGTGACCCGCCGCCTGCCCGTGGTCGCGATGCTGCGCTGCCTCGGCGCGCCGCGCGGATTTTGCGAGGCGGTTTTTCTCGTGCAAGTCGCCCTCCTCGCGCTCGTGGGCGCTCTGGCGGGCGTCGGCCTCGCCGCGGGGGTGCTTCCGCTGGTCGCGGGCTGGATGCAGGATTTCCTCGCCGCCGAGGTGCGGGCGGGCGTCAACGTACGCGCCGCGCTGCTCGGCATCGGCGCGGGCCTCGCGTTCAGCATCGGCTTCGCGTTGCTGCCCCTGCTCGCGATGCGCCGCGTCGCGCCGGCGCAGGCGATGAGCCGGTTCGAGGGCGACCAGGAGTCCGTGTGGCGCGACCCGCTGCGCCTGCTGATCCTGGGCGGCCTCACGGCACTCGTCACCGGATTCGCCATCACGCAGTCCTCGAAGTGGACGCACGGCGCGGGCCTCGTCGCCGGGCTCGCCGTCGCCTTCGCGGTCCTGCTGCTCGCGGGCCGGCTGTTGCGCGGCCTCGCGCGCTACGCCGCCGCGCGCCTGCGCTGGCTGCCGCTGCAACACGGCATCGCGGGGCTCTACCGGCCGAACAACCAGACCGGTATGATGCTCGCCGCCATCGGGCTCGGCGCGTTCCTGCTCACTGCGCTCGTCGTGTCCGAACAGTCGCTGCGCGCGCAGCTCTCCGCGTATCGCGCGCCCGACCAGCCGTCGCTCGTCCTCATCGACATCCAGTCCGACCAGCGCGAGACCGCCGCGGCCGCCGTCACGCGCGCCGGGTTTCCCCCGCTCAACGAGGTGCCCATCGTCACGATGCGCCTCCAGGCGCTCAATGGCGTCGAAATCGGCGACGTGCTCCGCGATCCCGCGCGCGCGATTCCCGAGTGGGCGCTGCGCCGCGAATACCGCAGCACCTACCGCGCGGAATTCTTTCCCACCGAAAAACTGCTCGACGGCGTATGGGCGCCGCGCTGGGACCCCGCCGCACGCCCGCCCGGAACACCGGTTCCCATCTCGATGGAAAAGAGCATCGTCGAAACACTCGGCCTGCGGCTCGACGACGAAGTCACGTGGGACGTGCAGGGCCTTCCCGTCCACACCCGCATCGCCAGCATCCGCGAAGTCGACTGGCGCAGCATGAAACCCAATTTCTACGTTGTCTTCCCCGAGGGCGTGCTTGAAGCCGCGCCGCAAACGTGGGCGCTCTTCACGCGCGCGCCCGACGCCAGGGGCTCCGCCGCGCTGCAACGCGCCGTCGCCACGGAATTCACCAACGTGTCCGTCATCGACCTCGCGCTGGTGCTGTCGTCCGTGAACACAATCCTCGGCAAGATCGGCGACGCGGTGCGCGGCGTCGCGTGGTTCACCCTCGCCGCCGGGCTGCTCGTCGTCGCCGGCGCCGTACGCGCAAACCGCGAACAGCGCGAACGCGAGCGCGTCCTGCTGCGCACCCTCGGCGCGCCGCAGCGGCATCTCGTCGTTATGAGCGTCATCGAACACGCCGCCCTCGGCCTGCTCGGCGGCCTCGCCGGCGTCTCGCTCGGCGCCCTCGCGGGCCACCTCGCCGCCACGCACCTGCTTAAAACCGAAACCGTGCTCGCCTGGCCCGCCCTCGCCCTCGGCGTCCTCCTGCTCGCCACCCTCACCGCCCTGCTCGGCCTCGCCCACGCCCGCCCCACGCGGCTGCCCCCGCTCGAACAGTTGCGCCGGCTGGAGGTGTAGGAAGGACGGGCGAGGGACGGGTGCGGGGCACGAGGGGTGGAAAACATCCATCCGATTTCTTCACCACGGAGACACGAAGGTCACAGAGGCGCGCCCTTCATAAATCCGCGTCATCCGCAAAAACCGCGGTTCCCATCCAGTTCGCTCATTCCCGCGCTCACAGAGCGCTGCTACTGGGGCCGATTAACCGGAGATCAGGGGATTCGTGCAGCGAAGAGTGGGAAACCGGCTGAAATCACGATCAGCCGTCCAAAGCGTCCTCACCCGGTGCTCGAGACAGAGAGCGGCGATCCGCGCGTCGTGCACCCGGGGTCCTTGAATCGCCCCTCGCCGAACGATGTCGCGCAGGGTGCTCCAATATCCGGGCCCTTCCCCGAGCACGCGAAGCGTGGGCGATTCCAGCCACGCATCAACAACGTTGAGCGCAGTTTCAACGGGAGATGGTTTCTTGAATATCCGGGGATGCGTCACGATGGCGATGAATTCATGGATGCACGGCCACGGAATCGCCCACGGCGCCAGGTTCTCCGCCAAACCGGTCACCGCCCTGACGGCCTGTCCGTGGGTGGAATACTCCTCGCGGTGAAACGCCACCAGGACGTTGGTATCCACGGCGATCATGCGCCGCGGCCTTCATAGATGGCCTCACGCATCCGATCCCAACCCGATTCGTCGAACCCCGGCTGGAAGCCGCCCCGCCCCGCCGCTACGGTGCGCAACTTGAACGGCTTCCGCTTCGACCGTTCGGCCATGACCTTCTCCAACCCCTCCTCAACCAGCGTGCGAAAGGTCACCTGCTGCTCCCGCGCCAGCTTCTTGCAGCGCTTCATCATCGAGTCAGGTATATCGATGGTTGTCTTCATATGGGTGTATATACAAATTTTCCGGGCCCCGGTCAAACGCCGGGAGGCGAGGCAACGCCCACACCCGGCGGGGGCGCCGGGGGCTCCAGCGCTGCACCCTGCAGATGGAGCCCCCCACGCCCTCGTGGGGGGGGCCACAAACGCCCGCACAATCCATCTTCGTCCGCGCGCGCCCCTTTGCTATCCTCGCGCCCATGAAAATCGTCACCGCACAAACGATGCGCGAGTTGGACAGGCGCACGACCGAGGAATTTGACATCAAGGGGACCGTCCTCATGGAGCGCGCGGGCAACGGCGTGGCGAACGCCGTCCGTCGCCTCGCGGAAATCTCCGGTTTCCACAGCGCATTCGTCCACCTCGTCGCCGGGCGCGGCAACAACGGGGGCGACGCCTTCGTCGCGGCGCGCCAACTCAAGGACCTTGGATTTGGCGTTGAAGTCTGGCTCGCCGGCTCCATCGCGCAGGTCACCGGCGACGCGGCGTTCTACCTCAGCAAACTGAAGACCGCAAAAATCCGCGTCGAGGAACTCCCGACGATGGAGGACTGGCAGGAGGCGATCAAACACCCGCTCGCCGCGGAAATCCTCGTCGACGGCGTGCTCGGCACCGGCATCACCGGCCCCGCGCGTGGCCCCGTCGCCGGCGCGATCCAATACATCCGCGCGCAGGCCAATGAGGCCCTCGTCGTCTCCATCGACCTCCCGTCCGGCCTCAACGCGGACACCGGCGTGCCGGAAGGCGACGCCGTCGCCGCCGACGTCACCGTCACGATGGGCCTCCCGAAGCGCGGCCTCGTCGCGCCCGCCGCCATCGACCATGTCGGCGCGATAGAGGTCGTCGACATCGGCCTGCCGGCGGAAGCCGTGGCCGACGCGGACGCCGACGACGTGGAGATGATTTATCTGCCCGACCTGCAGCCGCTCTTCCCGCGCCGCCCGCGCAACACGCACAAGGGCGACTACGGCCACCTCGTCCTCATCGGCGGCGGCGCGAGTTTCACCGGCGCAATCACCCTCGCGGCACGCGCCGCTTCGCGTTCCGGCGCCGGACTCGTCACCGCAATCGTTCCGCACTCGCTGCGCCCCGTGGTCGCCACCGCCTCGCCGGAAACGATGGTCGCGGGCGCGCCGGAAACCGCCGATGGCGCGCTCGCGGAGACGGCGATCGACGTAATCCGACCGCACCTCGCGCCCGGCCGCACCGTCGTGCTCGGGCCCGGCCTCACGCGCGGGCCCGCGGCTCGCGCACTCGTGGAGTTTCTGGTACGCGAAGCGCCCGGTCCGCTCGTGCTGGACGCCGACGCACTGGCCGTGATGGCGGGCGAACCGGAATTATTCCGTGGTGCGAAGCGCCCCATCCTGCTCACGCCGCATCCCGGCGAGGCGGCTCTTTTGCTCGGCACGACCGCCGCCGCGATCCAGTCCGACCGGATCGGCGCGGTCCGCGCACTCGCGGAAAAATCCGGCGCCATCGTCGTCCTCAAAGGCGCGGGTACGCTCGTCGCGCGGCACGGGCACAACATCTTCGTCAACACCACCGGCAACCCCGGCATGGCGAAAGGCGGCGCGGGGGACGTCTTGAGCGGCCTGCTCGGCGGCCTGCTCGCGCAAGGCTACGACCCGTTCGCCGCCGCCTGCGCCGCCGTCTATGTGCATGGCCGCGCGGGCGACCTCTCCGTCTGGCGCCGCTGCCAGGTCAGCCTCACCGCTGGCGATTTGATCGAGGAACTCCCCTTCGCATTCCGCGACTTGTCGTTGCGGTGAGAAGGGAAGGAATAGTCGGCTCGGTGGGACACCTCGCCCTACCTTGGAAACTCGATGGGTAGGGCGAGCTCTCCGAGCGAGCCAGAGCCCCCGCCCGAAAAAGTTTTTACAGACGTTGTAAGCCGCCAAAAAAGAAATTACAGACGTTGAAAATGTTGTTTCACATCCCGGTTCATTTGGCCCCCGGCGGGCTCGCCCCGCCGGAGCCCAAGTTCCAGGAACTACCGCATAGCATGTGAACTTTCGCTCCCGCGACATCCGCCTCCGCCTGGCTACGGCGAGACAAGCGAGGTCGCGGGGGGCGACTACAAAACCCTGACACCCGACACCCTCTTCCCCCTCCTGCATGCCCCCCGAGCTCCATTCGCTGTTAAAGGCCGTATTTCTCGTGGCGCTGGCGCTGCTGTTGCTGGCGTTGTGGTTCCGGCGCGGGCGCGATCCGGTGACGCCGAAGCGGAGGATTCACCGCGTGTTCTTCGCGGCGCTCGCGGTGGTGTTCCTCGGCGTGTACGCGTACCAGGGCACGTGGCAGCTCGCGGGGTTCGCGCGGCCGCAGTTCGTGGACTTCATGAAGAAGTACAACCGGCGGCCGGACAGCCCCACGAAGCGGATGGTGCGCGGCGAGATCCGGGACCGCAACGGCGTGGTGCTGGCGCACGATGACCCGGATTTCCCGGGGCGGCGCGTGTACCCGCTCGGCGCGGCGACGTGCCACGTGGTGGGCTATCTCGACCCGAAATACGGGATGACGGGGATCGAGGCGGCGGACCATCCGTACCTCGAGGGCTGGTCGACGGGGACGCGCGAGGAGCAGGCGCGGTTCGGGCGGAACCTGCTGCAATCGCAGGCGCCGCGCGGCAACGATCTGGACCTGACGCTCGACGCGCGTTTGCAGGCGGAGGCGCTGCGGCTGCTCGGCGCGCAACGCGGCGCGGCGATTGTGATCGACCCGCGCACGGGCGAGATTCTCGTGCTGGCGAGCGCGCCTGCGTTTAATCCGCACAAGCTGTCGCCGGATTTGTTCGGCGGCGACCCGGACCGCTCGCCGCTGTTGAACCGCGCGGTGCAGGGGTTGTATCCGGCGGGCTCGACCTACAAGATGCTGGTCGCGGCGGCGGCATTGGACCGCGGGCTGGAACCTGTGCTGGACTGCCCGGCGGGCGGCTACGTCGCGGCGCCAAACACGCCGCCGATTCGCGATCACGAATTCTACGCGGCGCAACGGGGCGGCCGCGCGTGGGGCGGCTACGGGCGGATCGGGCTCGGGCGCGCGCTGGCCAAATCGTCGAACACCTACTTCGCGCAACTCGGCGTGCAGCTCGGGCCGGAGTCGATGAGCGAGCACGCGCGGCGGTTTTTGTTTAACGAGTCGGTGGTGCTGTTCGAGGGTTCGTCCGGCGCGGTGCGCGCGCGGGTCGGAAAGTTTCCGGATTTACGCGCGAGCCAGCGCGCGGCGGCGGCGCAGCTCGCCATCGGCCAGGGCGACATGCTCGCGACGCCGCTCGGCATGGCGCTCGCGACGGCGGCGGTGGCGAACGACGGGCGGATGATGAAGCCGCGACTCGCCGCGCGTACGGAACCTGAATTGATCGCCGGCTGCGGCTCGCCCACCGCGATGCGACGGCTGCGCACGCTGCTGCGCGGCGTTGTGACGGAGGGCACGGGCCGTCGCGCCGACCTGCCGGGACTCGACGTCGCCGGAAAAACCGGCACCGCGCAGACGCCGCGCGGCGAGGACCACGCGTGGTTCGTCTGCATGGCGCCCGCCGCGAAACCGCGCCTGGTGGTCGTCGTCCTCATCGAACACGGCGGCTACGGCTCCACCGCCGCCCTCCCCGTCGCCGCCGGCCTGCTCAAGAAGGCGCAGGAGCTGGGGTATTTTTGAGGCCGCTCTGGGGCGACGCGGAATGAATCCGGCCAAAGCGCCCCCCTGCGGCCTTGCGCCGCAGGAGGCAAAGTTCACACGGCTACCGGGACAAGGGGTTAACCCTGCGCCCTCCGGCGCAAGGGTGGAAATCGTGCCTCGGTAGCCAAGTAACCTTTCGCTCCACCGGCACGAGGCCGGTGGGGGCGGATGAATATCGGCAAAAGTCACCGCAGATTGTCGCTTCCCCATTCGTGTAAATTCGTGTCCATTCGTGGTTGTTACGGGAATGCTCATTCTTTTTGTCCTGAACCGCTGTAGCGACGGCATTGCATGCCGTCGATGTCAGACCGACGGGATGCAATCCCGTCGCTACAACGACCGGGACGGTGAATTTTAGAAATCATGGCGAAATCCCTTCCAGTGATGCGGCCGATTCTCGGGCGGGTGTTGGGCGTGGTGCTACTCGCATTCGCAATGGTGTGGGCGGTGAAGGTGGGACTGGCGGGGCAGTGGCTGCCGGAATACCTGTGGCCGGCGGCGGGGTTCGCCTCGCTGCTGCTCGTGGTGCGACTCGCGCTGGCGGCGATGCACTTCAAGGGCGACGCGGTATTGCTGTCGCTCGCGCTGTTGCTGGCGGGGCTCGGCTTGGTGATCCAGTTCCGGTTCGGCACGCTGGCGCTGCACGATCCGGCGCGCTGGTCAAATTACGCGCTGCCGCTCGGCGTGGCGGCGATGCTGCTCGTGCTGTTCGCGTTCCGGGGCGCGCGGGCGGGCGCGCTCGAAAAGATCGCCATTCCCGCAGCGCTCGCGGCGGTCGGCGTGCTCGGCCTCGTGCTGCTGCTCGGTCAGCGGTTCCGCGGCGCGGTCTTCCTCGGCGGCTTCCTCAATCCGACCGAGGTCGTGAAAATCCTGCTCGTCCTGTACGCCGCCAGTCTGCTGCGCGTGTATCGGAAGGAATTCGAGCAACCCGCGTTTCCCGGCGTACCCACGTTGAGCGGCGGGCTGCTGCTCTCGCTCGCGGTGTTCTGGCTGCTGCCGATGGGATTGCTCGTGTTGATCCGCGACATCGGGTTGATCGCGTTGCTGAATGCGACGCTGCTGGTGATGATCGTACTCGCGACGGGCCGCTGGAGTTATCTCGTCGCCGGCCTCGGCGCGCTGGTCGCCGCGGGTTTCGCGATTTTCCATTTCGTCCCGCACGGCGCGGGCCGGCTCGCGGTATGGCTCGATCCGTTCGCCGACCCGACCGGAAAAGGCTGGCAGGTCTTGCAGGGGCTCTCCGCGATGGCGAGCGGCGGGTTGTGGGGCGCGGGCCTCGGCTCGGGACATCCGCAGACCGTGCCCATCGCCGCGTCCGATTTCGTCTACGCCGCGCTCGCGGAAGAGCTCGGTTTCGTCGGCTGCGGTCTCGTGCTGCTCGGGTTCCTGCTGCTGTTCCACCGCGGGTATAGGATCGCCGACAGTCTGCGCGACCCGTTCCAACAGGCGCTCGCCAACGGGCTCATCACCATGCTCGCCCTGCAAACGTTGTTCAACATCGGCGGCGTGACCAAGGCGCTGCCCCTGACCGGCCTCACCCTGCCCTTCATCAGCCACGGCGGCAGTTCCCTCGTCACCAGCTTCACCCTGCTCGGCCTCTTGCTCGCGTTGTCGGACCGGGGGAAATAGCCCCCGCTGACGGATCCCCTGCAAGCGGGCGTCCGTGAATTCGGGCATCCCGGAGGGACGACCTCCGTGTCGTCCCCACGCTCGTGCCGGAGCAAAAGCGCAGCCTCGGGATGGGCCAAGCCTTGTTCCTCTCGGGCCTGCACGCGATGCCCGGGATCTATCGCGATCCGCTTTCCTCCGCCGAGTCCGCCTGAAATTCTTCAAGCGCGGCGGTGACGGCGGTTTCGATCTGCGCGACGAGTTCGGGCTGCATGAAAATGTATTCGTCGGCGATGTTCAGCGAGACGATGGGCGGGAGCGGGTCGACCTTCGGGAAGCCGGTGCGGATGCGGACGATGTACTTTCGTTCCATCACCAGCACGAGCGACGCCCAGCGCAGGTCGGCCTCCTGCAGCCGCCGGGCGCTGGTGTCGCCGAGACCGACGGCGCGCACGTTCATGCGCGGATCGCGCCGGTACATGCGCTCCGCGGTCGGCCCGCGTCGATTGTTCCGGCCGCAGACGAAGAGGATGTTGAGCGTTGGGGGCATTCGCGGATCGTATCAAATGCCGCGGACACAATCGAAAATGAAATCGCACCGCCCGGGTTCGCGGAGTTGAAATGCAAGGGATTGTGCGGGAAGGTTGCGCCGGAGGGATTCAATACATGGGCAAACGAACGGCCACAGCGGCGGCAACAGCGGCGTTGGAGGAGCAGGTGGATACGCTGGTGCGACTGGGATATCCGGCGGCGGCCGGGTTGTCGGAACGCGCGTTTCGCAAACGGCTGGCGGGGCTCGCCGCCCAGGCCGGGGAACTCGCCCTGAAACCGGTCGATTACGCCAGGGGGCGGCTCCCGTTTGTCGTGGTCGTCAAGAATGAGCTGGTGCCGACGGCGGCGGCCATGGCGTTGACGGTGCGCGCCGGGAAGTCGGGGTACGTCGCGATGCAGCCGGTGGGGCCGGACGATTTCACCCCCCTCGCGGACCTGCCGATACCGGACGGCCCGGCTTACCTGCTGGTGGACATTGATCGCGGCGCGGACACGCTCAATGTGCGGCCCGAGGATGCGCTGAGACGCATCCGAAAGCGGCGGCGGTCGCCTTTGACGATCGAGGAAGGCGTTGCGCTGGTTGCGCAGCATCCGGACTTCCTGCAGAAGAACAATTGTTTTTCGCTGCCGGGCTCGCGCCGCGCCGACCAGCGCGTGCCCGCCATTTGGATTGATGGCGCGCGCCGCCCGAAACTCGGCTGGTGCTGGGATCGCAATCCCCACACCTGGCTCGGTTCAGCCTCCTGCAAGCACCGGCTCGGCGCGTAGACGCGGTTGTTCAGGGTACGACACCAAAGGAGGTCAGGATGCGTGCGATACAGGAATGGCGAAACGGGATGCTGGCGGCGGTGATCACGTTGGCGGCGGGGCTGGCGCTGGCGGAGGAGACGGCTCATCCCAAGGCGAAGGTCAGTTTTGAGGACTTCAAGGGGCTGGTCGCCGAAGTGGAGTCGCATCGGGCGGAGCGGCTCGTTGACCTGGACACGTTCCTGCGGATGAGCCGGGAGCCGGATACGATCATCCTGGATACGCGCTCCACGTTCCGCTACGAGCGCATTCACATCAAGGGCGCGAAGCACCTGAGCTTCACGGATTTCACGCAAGACGCGCTGCGCGGCGTCATCCCGTCGTTCGACACGCGGGTGCTGATCTACTGCAACAACAACTTCGAGGGCAACCCCGTGGACTTTGCGTCGAAAATCGCAATGCCCATGGCGCGTCCACCGGTCGCAACAACCAATCCGGCCAGCATGCGCAACACGTTCCGCCTGTCCCGCCAGTTCGCCACGCAGGAGAAACCGCTCATGATGGCGCTGAACATTCCGACCTACATCAACCTGTTCGGATACGGCTACCACAACGTCTACGAACTGGATGAGCTGGTGGACGTGAGCGACCCCCGCGTAGAATTTGAGGGCTCGCTGGTTGGCCGTCCATAGCGACGGAAAACGGGCGGCAAGGGCCCACCGCCTACAGCGGGCGGCGGGCTTTGACGCGGAAGAATGTCGCGGGCGTGGCGGGGACCGGCGCGTCCCACGCGTGCGCGGTCACGCCGGTCGCCGCCGGGGCAAAGTCGTGCAGGCTGGCGGCGCTCTCGATGATATAGGTTGCGTCCGCCGCGGCGGGCATCCACTCCAGCCAGATACGGCCCGCGCCGACCGAGAACAGCGTCAGGTCCGGCAGCGACCACCACGCCTCCATCGGGAGCAGGTAGCCGGAATGGACCGTCGAATCCCGGTAGGACACCGCGGGCGCCGCGATCCCGCCGATGCTCACGGCGCGAAGGACATTCGCCGTTGAAGCCACGCCGCGCGCGGGACGTCCCACCGTGAAGGCGTGCTGGACGAGCACGTGGTTCGTGCCCGTCGCCGAGGCGGCGCCAGCGTCCGCCGCGAACCCAACCGCCAGGCCCGCCACGGCTGCCAGCATGCAGATTCGTTCGTGAAGCATGGCCGCGTCCTAGTTGTAGACCCAGATGCGCAGGCGGATTTGGCTGCAAACTTCGTCATTATTGCCGCGGCGAACCACAACATTGGATGTGGTTAAATTCCGGAACCAGAATCCGTAGATTTTATTATCATAGGCATCACCTCCCAACGTAACAGCATGCGTGCCCCATCCCATGGAGGGATCCCTTGCCTGGATGTCCACCACATAGTTGTCCATATTTCCGCCGAGGTTGTGAACCAAGGTTATTCCCTCTCCCTTGCTGTAATCCAACCACCCGCTGTCATAGTTCGGCCGCGGGAAGGTGCCCTGGCATTCGCCGGTGACCTTGACGGTGCCGTTGACTTCGAGGCTGGTGGACGGGTTGTTGGTGCCGATGCCGAGCCGCCCGTTTTTCACCACGACCGCGCCGCCGTGGTAGAGAAAGGCGTAGTTTTTTGAAATGTCGAAGCCGACGGAGGCTCCGAACGTGCCGTTGTTCTGGAACTCCACCGTCGGATTGTTCGTCGCCGAATTGAGCACGAGATCCACATCGCCGCCCCACGCCTCGAATTCCGGACGCAGGTTGCCGACCAACTTGTAGACATGCAGCAGGTCGCGGGGCTCGGTGGTGCCGATGCCGATCCGCCCGGCATCGGTCATCTGCATGCGGATGGTTCCGTTCGAGGTGGCGAACTCCAGCCCGCCTGCGTCGTCCGCCTGGATGCGCTGGTCCACCCGCAGCGTGCCCTCCACATGCACCTTCGCCAGCGGGTTCGTGGTGCCGACGCCGAGGTTGCCGTCGATGAACGCGGACCCGGCCGAGACATGCAGCCGCGCCTGGGGGTCCTGGTTGCCGACGCCGAGATTTCCGCCCTTCAGCACCACCCAGCCGCCGTTGAACATGAACAGGGTATCGTAGATGTGGCTGTAGCCGACTTGACCTTTGCTGATTCCGCTGCGCTGGAAATCGATGAAGGCGTTCGTCGCGCCGGACAGTCGCAGATAGGAACTGCCCGCATCGGCGGTGAAATGCGTCTCCAGATTCCCCGTGGCGCGATGCACATGCAGCGGGGCCACGGGCGACGCCGTACCGATACCGACGTTCCCCGCGAGGCGGTGGAGGTTGGTTCCCGCGACAACCCAGTCGTCGTCCGGCGGCGCGCTGCCCGCGGTCGCGGCATACCCGGCATTCGTCGCATAGCCGGCAGTGGTGGCGTAGGTCGCGGCGGCGGCTTGTCCGGCGTTGGTGGCGTAGCCCGCGGTCGACGCGGTGCCCGCGCGCGTGGCATAGGGCGTCGTCGCAGCGCTGGCCGCCTGATCCGCCCACGTTGCGTTCGCGGCGCGGTTGGCGCTCATCGCGTGTGGCGCGCTCGCGATCGGGATACGCGGTTCGAGCGGATCATCCGTCCCGACCTGCACGCTCAACGCACGGCCGGGCTCGTCGAACGTATCTTCCCGCAGCGGATTCTCCGCGCCGAGCAGCACGTGGAACAAGCCGTTGTCCACCCGCACCACCGCCTGCGTTTCCACCCAGAGCAGGGTCCCGCCCGATGCGTCCGTCCAGATGCGAAACACCATGGACACGTCGCCATCCACGGGATTCCCCGCCGCGTCCGCGAGTTTGCCCTGGTAATCCACCAGCGCGGGAGCCGCCGCGACCCGCCACGACGCGGCCAGTATTGCCAGCGCCGCACCCACACACGCAATCCGCAATCCACGCGTCATTACACAACCCTCCCGTTGGACTCAACTGTCGCGCCCCTCGGCGACCCTCATACCCAGAACGCCCGCATCGCCACCTGCTGCGGGGGCATCCTGTTTTCTTTTACGCAGCCGTGACCATCGGGGCGCAGCCTGATTCGGTCCGTCGGGGTTTATCCGATGGGTCGCGACGACGGATGTTTTGCACCTCGGAGCAGCTGCGGACGACACGGGGGGCGTCCCTCCTGGAGATGGCGCACGCATCGCTTGATGCGGCTTCCGGAGGGCCCGGCTCCGTCCGGGCCGCCGCACGCGGACCGATGATGAATGGATTGTCGGCTGTCGCGTACCGTTATCCGCGAATCGGAGAGGGGCGTCACATCTGAACATTAAGCCCGTTTATTGGTGAGATTACCGGGAGAAGTAAGGGGTCAGAAGTAAGGGGTCAGTCCGCACATAGTTGCAACTCTGACCCTGCTGATTGATAAGGTTTGTTACCTCGGGCCGCTGGCGCTCAGTCGGCCATTCGGGGCCATTCGGGGGGCCATTCAGACAATAGGGTCGACTCGGGCGGACACGGGAACGGAACACCCAGGCGGCGGGAGGGCGATCAGGCGAAGGTCCTGCGGCCGATTGGTTTGGGGATCAGCGGAAAACGCGCCCGGAGGTCGCGTTCCACCGGATGAACGTTGATGCGATAATCCGCCTGTTGCGCATCATGTCCTGTTGGGCGATTTTCGCCCGCTCCCTCACGGCGTCCTCTGCGCCCTCCGCGTCTCGGCGGTGAAATACGGGTGGAACGGGCGCTCCGCGCACGCCTCTGGATTTGGGCAACAGCCCGTCCCGTCCCGATTGACCGCCATTGCGATTCAAACCAGTTGACGCGGGCCACGGATCCAGAGCGGAAACGCACGGTCCACTTGGGTCTTTGGGCGCGAGGGTGACGGGTGTAGACTCTACGTGACGAAGAGGGCACGACGCCGATCTTCCGCTGAACATCAGGAGTCCCGTCCATGAGCAAATCACACGACTCGAAATCCTCCGTCAGGAAGGCCCCGCAGAAAACCCTCATGGAGAAGCGGCAGGCCAAGAAGGAAAAGAAAAAGAAGCTGGCCTCCGCCCTTTCCTCCTAACGTCTCATGGCCAGTCCTCTTGAATGATGGCCACACGTCACGGACCACGGGCGGTCCCTCCGTCTGATGGGGCGGTTCCTGTTTAAACCAGTTGACCAACCAGTTGCCGCGGGCCATGATGTGGACATGAAGACGATGGAGGTGGGTGCGTTTGAGGCGAAGACTCGGTTTTCCGAGTTGCTGCGCGGCGTTGAAGCCGGCGCCGTGTACACCATTACGCGGAAGGGGCATCCGGTCGCGCGACTCGCGCCGCTGGACGCGGGACACGGGTCCGATGCAAAGGAAACCCTGCGCCTCATCCGCGAGGCCCGCACGTCGTATGGACTCGCCCCGGGCGAGCTCGACACGCTGCGCCGCACCGGACGGCGTGGCGAATGAAAGCCGTTGTCGTTGATTGCTCCGCCATGGCCGCGGCACTGCTTTCCGAGCGCGAGGGCCGCGCGGTGGACGCCTTGCTCGACCGCGCCGCCGCTGGAGCGGTCGAATTGGTTGTGCCGGCCTTGTTTTGGTTTGAAATCGGCAACGTGCTCGTGCTGGCCGAACGGAAAGGGCGCATCCCGCCCGGCGATGCTGCCCGCCTTGAAGGCTTGCTGCTTGGTCTGCCGATCCGAACCGACGCCCCGCCCGCGCCCGTGACCATCGCTCGAATCCGGCGTTGGGCGGAACAGCACTCGCTCACCTATTACGATGCGGCCTATCCGGAACTCGCCGAGCGCCTCAAGGCCCGCCTGAAAACCCTGGATGCGGATATCCTGCGCCTCAAGAAATCGCACCCGTGGATCGAGTAGTGATTCATTAAGGGGGAAGCCGCCGGGCAGGTGGCACGTTGCACTTCGGGCTTCCGTCCGGACGCTTCCGCGCTACACTGGCCCGGTGTCGGGCTGCATCCAGGGGCTGGCACGCGAAGGAGGACACCATGGGTTTGCTGATCAGGAACGGCGAGATCGTGACCGCGGATTCGCGGTACAAGGCGGACATCTATTGCGCGGGCGAGCAAATCACCTGCATCGGAAAAAACCTCGAGGCGCCGAAGGGCACGACGGTGGTCGACGCGAAGGGCAAATACGTCTTCCCCGGCTTCATTGACCCGCACGTCCACATCTACCTGCCCTTCATGGGCACCTACGCGAAGGACGACTACGCCTCGGCCAGCAAGGCGGCGCTGGCGGGCGGCACGACGACGCTGATCGAGATGTGCTGCCCCGCGCGCAGCGACGGGCTGCTGAAATCGTTCGAGCTGTGGCGCGACAAGGCGGCGGGCCTCAGCGCGTGCGACTTCACGTTCCACATGGGCGTGTCGCGGTTCGACGACCAGGCGGAGGGCGAACTGCGCGAAATCGTCAAGGCGGGCATCTCCAGCTTCAAGGTGTTCCTCGCCTACAAGGGCGCGTTCGGCGTGACGGACTTCGAGCTGTACCACACGATGCGCCTCGCGAAGGAACTCGGCGTCATCGTCACCGCGCACTGCGAGAACGCGGACCTCGTCGCGGAATTGCAGAAGAAGCTGCTGGCCGAACGCAAGACGGGCACGAAGTGGCACCACTGGAGCCGGCCACCGATGGTCGAGGCGGAGGGCGTACACCACCTGGCGACGTTCGCCGAAATGCACGGCACGCACGTCTATTGCGTGCACACGAGCTGCGAGGAGGCGCTGCGCGCCGCGATCCGCGCCCGCGAACGCGGCGTGAAGATCTGGGTCGAGACGCTGATCCAATACCTCACGCTCGACATGACGCACGCGGAGCGGCCGAACTTCGAGGGCGCGAAGTACGTGATGTCGCCCCCGCTGCGCCACAAGAAGAACCAGGCGGTCTTCTGGAACGCGCTCGCGCAGGGCCTCGTCAGCACGGTGGCGACGGACCACGCGCCGTTCGACTTCAAAGGCCAGAAGGACATGGGCAAGGCGGATTTCACGAAGATTCCCAACGGCATCCCGTCGCTCGAGGACCGCGTGACGGTGCTGTGGACACACGGCGTCTCCACCGGGCGGCTGAACCTGAACCAGTTCGTGGACGTCGGCAGCACGCAGGCCGCGAAACTGTTCGGCCTGTTCCCGCGCAAAGGCACCATCGCCGTCGGCAGCGACGCGGACCTCGTGGTGTGGGACCCGAAATACCGCGGCACGCTGTCCGCGAAAAAGCAGTACATGAACGTGGACTACAACCCGTTCGAAGGCTGGGACATCACCGGCCGCCCCTCCGTCGTCACCGTGCGCGGCGAGATCGCGGTGAAAGGCGGCCGCTTCGTCGGCCAACTCGGCCGCGGAAAACTGCTGAAACGGGAGCCGAATCATTTCTAACCACGAAAAACCCAGCGCGGCAAAGCCGCAACCAAACGGCGCTTGACGCGAAGGGCGCAGGAAGAGAAAGGATTTCACCACGGAGCGCACGGAGACACGGAGGGGGGTATTGTGTTTCTACCAGCTCCTCCCCCAAAAAAGGACCTCTCCGTGAACTCCGTGTACTCCAGCGAAGCGGGTGGTAAAAGGAGTCTTTCCATTCGTGGTTAACTTCCCATGACAAACACTGGCCAGTTCAAGGCGGCGCTGGCGGCGGAGACGCCGTTGCAGATCGCGGGCGTGATCAATGCGTACGCGGCGAAGCTCGCGGAGCGGGCGGGGTTCCGCGCGCTTTACGTGTCGGGCGCGGGCGTGGCGAACGCGAGTTTCGGGCTGCCGGACCTCGGCTTCACGACGCGCGAGCAAGTGGCGGAGGACGTGCGCCGCATCGCGGGCGCGACGTCGTTGCCGCTGGTGGTGGACGTGGACACAGGCTGGGACGATCCCGCGGAAACCGCGCGTGCGATGGCGGCGGTCGGCGCGGCGGTATTGCAGATGGAGGACCAGGTGGACATGAAGCGCTGCGGGCACCGGCCCAACAAGCAGCTCGTGTCGACCGATGAAATGTGCACACGCATCCGCGCGATGGCCTCGGCGCGGCCCGGGGTGGACGTCCTGATCCTGGCGCGCACCGACGCGGCGGCGGGCGAAGGCGTCGCCGCGGCCGTGGCGCGCGCGAAGGCGTATGTCGCGGCGGGCGCCGACTATATTTTCGCCGAGGCGCTGCGCACGCTGGATGACTACCGCGCGTTCACGTCGGCGGTGTCCGTGCCCGTCCTCGCGAACATCACGGAGTTCGGCAGGACGCCGCTGTTCACGACGGCCGAGCTCGCGGGCGCGGGCGTCCGCATGGCGCTCTATCCGCTGTCCGCGTTCCGCGCGATGAGCCGCGCGGCGGAAAATGTTTTTGCCGCGATCCGAAATGAGGGGACGCAGCAATCCGCGCTGGGTATGATGCAGTCCCGGGAGGAACTGTACGACGTGCTCGACTACCACCGCTACGAGCGGGAGGCGGACGAGCGGTTGAAGAAGAAATGACGAATGACCAATTCCATAATGACCAATGAAAGCGTTTTCCGTCATTGGTCATTCGGAAATTGGTCATTGAGTCATTCATCAAAGGAGGAGTGCCATGAGTTACGCAAAAGGCCTGGAAGGCATCATCGCGGGCGAGACCGCGGTTTCGGTCATCAACGAGGCGGCGGGCGGGTTGCGCTACCGCGGGTATGCGCTGAACGAGCTGTGTGAACAATCGACCTTCGAGGAAGTCGCGTTCCTGCTCCTGTACGGCCATCTGCCCACCAAGCCGGAACTCGCGGCGTACCGGCAGACGCTGCTGAATCTGCGCGCGCTCCCGGAAAAGTTGCGCCTGCTGCTGGAGCAACTCCCGTCGACCGCGCATCCGATGGACGTCCTGCGCACGAGCACTTCGGCGCTCGGCTGTTTCGAGCCGGAGAGCGCGCAGCGGGACCAGCACGCGGTGGCGAACCAGTTGCTGGCGAGTTTCGCATCGTGCCTGCTCTACTGGTGGCTATTCCACCAGCAGGGCCGCCGCATCGACACGCGCGGCGGCGACGACACGATCGCGGGGCATTTCCTGCATGTGCTGCACAACAAGACGCCGGACGAGACGCACCGGCGCGCGCTGGACGTATCGCTGATCCTCTACGCGGAGCACGAGTTCAACGCGTCCACCTTCACCGCGCGCGTCATCACGTCCACGCTGTCCGATTTCCACTCCGCGGTCGCTGGCGCGATCGGCGCGCTGCGCGGCCCGCTGCACGGCGGCGCGAACGAGGCGGCGATGGAGCTGATTGAGCGCTACCGCACGCCGGAGGACGCGGAGGCCGGCATCCTGTCCGCGCTGAAGAACAAGGAGAAGATCATGGGCTTCGGGCACCGGGTCTACAAACACTCCGACCCGCGCTCCGACGTCATCAAGGTGTGGGCGGAGAAACTCGCGGCGATGAGCGACGAGGGCCGCCGCCAGTTCGCGGTCGCCGAACGGATCGAGGCCGTGATGCGGCGCGAGAAGGACCTCTTCCCGAATTTGGATTTCTACAGCGCGATCGTTTACAACCGCTGCGGCATCCCCACCCCGTTGTTCACGCCGCTCTTCGTGATGTCGCGCGTGACCGGTTGGTCGGCGCACATCATGGAGCAGCGCGCCAGCAACCGAATCATCCGCCCGACCTCCGAATACACCGGCCCCGCCCCGCGCGCAATCGTGCCGCTGGGCCAGCGGTAGAGTACTTCTCCGCAAATTCGCGCCCATTCGCTTCAATTCGCGGAGTTGCTCCTGGAGAATCCGCAGTATCAATCCTCCGGACGCTCGCCGTGCGGAGCCATTTTGACGAGGCGCGGGTCGAAGCGGGCGAGGACCTCGACGAGGTCCGCCTGCGCGGCCATCACCGCGTGGATGTCCTTGTAGACCATCGGCACTTCATCGAGCCCTGCGGAAATCAGCGTGACGCCGGCGTCGCGCAGCGCGCGGTTCGCGTCCTTCCACGACAGCGTCTTTGTCGCCTGCGTACGGCTCATGCAGCGGCCCGCGCCGTGCGCGGCGGAGTTCAGGGATTCCGCCACACCCCGGCCCCGCACGATAAATCCCGGCGTCGCCATGGAACCGGGAATGATGCCGAGCACGCCCGCGCCCGCCGGCGTCGCACCCTTGCGATGCACGACCAACTCCTCGCCGCGATGCGTCTCCTTCCACGCGAAGTTGTGGTGGTTCTCGAGGTCGAGCAGCACGTCGACGCCGAGATGGCGCGCGATGTGGTGGTGAATCAGCGCGTGGTTCGCTGCGGCGTAACGGCCCATCAATTCCATCGCGTCCCAATATTCGCGACCTTCGTGTGAGTCGAGGTCGAGCCACGCGAGATGCCGCATCTCCTTCGGCAGGTCCGGATGCCGCTTCATCGCGAGCCTGCTGTAGTGGTCGCACACCGCCGCGCCGGTCCCGCGGCTCCCGCTGTGGCTCAACAGCGCGAGGTAACGCCCGGGCGGAAATGCGGCGCCGACGGCGCGGCGCCCTCCAACATCACTTTGCATCGTGGAGGGCGGCAGGCCCTTGCCGCCCGCGCGGATGATTGGCTCCTCAACCGTCAGCACGCCGAACTCGACGAAGTGGTTGCCGCTGCCGCTGGTGCCGAGCTGCGCCCAGGCGCGGTCGCGGTTCGCCTTCGTGATGGGACTGACCGACCAGTCGGCATCCATCACCGCGTGCGTGCGCCGATCCCGGAACGAGGCGCCGACGCCGAATTTCGTTTCCTCCTCGATCGCGCGGATCAGCTGCTCCTGACGGCGCTCCAGCCACTCGACCGGCAGGTCGAGTACGGTGAGTTTCATCCGGCACGCGATATCCACGCCGACCGCGTAGGGAATCACCGCGCCGCGCGTCGCGAGCACGCCGCCGATCGGCAGGCCATAGCCGACGTGCGCGTCCGGCATCAGCGCGCCCGCGACGGCGACGGGCAGCCGGCTCGCCGCGTCCATCTGCGCCTCCGCGTTGACGTCGATCCGGTCCCCCCACTTCCGCCACGGCGCTGGTTGGTTCGTGCTCATTTTTTCACCACGGAGGTCACGGAGACACGGAGGGCGGAGACTCGCACATCCTCTCCGTGCCTCCGTGCGCTCCGTGGTAAATTTCTCCGTAACTCCGAACAAATCGGGCAGGTCCGTCCGTCGCAGCCGCGGGCGGTGCAGTGGGCGCGGCCGTAGAAGATGATTTGCAGGTGGCGCTTGTGCCAGTCGGCGGGCGGAAACAGTTTCTTCAGGTCGCGCTCGGTCTCCACCACGTTGCGCCCGCGCGTCAGCTTCCACCGCTTTGCGAGCCGGTGGATGTGCGTGTCGACGGGGAACGCGTGTTCGCCGAACGCCTGGCTCATCACGACCGACGCGGTCTTGTGCCCGACGCCGGGTAGCGCTTCCAGCTCCTCGAACGTACGCGGTACGCGCCCGCCATGTTTCTCCAGCAGCAGCTTCGCCGTAGCGCGGATCGCCTTCGATTTGGCCGGAGCGAGGCCGCAGGGGCGGATGATGCGGCGGATCGTGGCGACCGGCAGCGCGGCCATTTTCTCCGGCGTATCGGCGCGTGCGAACAGCGCCGGCGTGATCTCATTCACGCGCTTGTCCGTGCACTGCGCGGAGAGGATCACCGCGACAAGCAGCGTGAACGGGTCCGCGTGCGCAAGCGGCGCATCGACGTCGGGGAAGAAGTCGTCGAGGCGGCGTCCGATGTACTGCGCGCGTTCGGTGCGGGTCATGGTCGGGGGGGAGAGGGTTTCGGGTGTCAGGTGTCGGCCTTCAAATCGGGGTCGCGGTCGGTATCGGTATCGATAAAATTTGCAACGTCTGTAATTTCTTTTTTGGGGACTTACAACGTCTGTAAAAAATGTTTCCGGTTGATTTCCGCGGGCGTTTGCTCAAACGTTGCCGGGTTTTTCAGGAGAATCCAATGAAAGTCGTACTGGCATATTCGGGCGGGTTGGACACGTCGGTGATCCTCGGGTGGATCAAGGAGACGTACAACGCGGAGGTGATCTGCTTCGCGGCGGACATCGGGCAGGAGGAGGAGCTGAAGGGGCTCAAGGGGAAGGCGAAGAAGTCCGGCGCGTCGAAGTGCTACGTGGACGACCTGCGCGAGGAGTTCGCGCGCGATTTCGTGTTCCCGATGATCCGCGCGGGGGCGGTGTACGAGAGCGGCTACCTGTTGGGCACGTCGATCGCGCGCCCGCTGATCGCGAAGCGGATGGTGGAGATCGCGGTGGCGGAAGGCGCGGACGCGATTGCGCACGGGGCGACAGGCAAGGGCAACGACCAGGTGCGGTTCGAGCTGACGGCGTACGCGCTGCGGCCCGGCATCCAGGTGATCGCGCCGTGGCGCGAGGAGCGCTACCGCAAGCAGTTCACAGGGCGCAACGACATGCTGGCGTATTGCGAGGCGCACGGCATCCCGGTTGAGGCGTCGGCGAAGAAGCCGTATTCGATGGATCGCAACCTGCTGCACATCAGCTTCGAGGGCGGCATTTTGGAAGACCCGTGGAACGAGCCGCCGGCGGACATGTTCAAGTTGAGCGTGAGCCCGGAGCGGGCGCCGGCGAAGCCGGAGTATGTCGAGGTCGAGTTCAAGGCCGGCAACGCGGTCGCGGTGAACGGAAAGAAATTGAACCCGCTGGGCGTGATGCAGGTGTTGAACAAGCTCGGCGGCAAGCACGGCGTGGGGCGCATCGACCTCGTCGAGAACCGGTTCGTGGGCATGAAGAGCCGCGGCGTGTACGAGACGCCGGGCGGCACGATTTTGCACCGCGCGCGCGAGGCGGTGGAGCAGCTCACGATGGACCGCGAGGTGCTGCACCTGCGCAACAGCCTGGTGCCGCAGTACGCGAAGCTGGTGTACAACGGTTTCTGGTACGCGCCGGAGCGCGAGATGCTGCAGACGACGATGGACGAGGCGGTGGCGAACGTGACCGGCGTCGCGCGGATCAAGCTCTACAAGGGCACCGCGAGCGTGGTGGGCCGCAAGGCGCGGAAGTCGCTCTACGACCCGCACATGGCCAGCTTCGAGGGCGCGGGCGGCTACAACCAGAGCGACGCGACCGGTTTCATCAAACTCAACGCCCTCCGCCTGCGGGTGCGGGCGAAGATGGGCTGACACGGGCTGTTGAGCTGCGCAGGGTACTGCGGTATGGTGCTCTCATGAAGTTCATGGTCACGTTGGATCGCGACGAGGATGGCGTCTGGGTTGCCGGTTGTCCCGCAATTCCCGGCTGCATCTCGCAGGGCGAAACGCGCGCGGACGCACTGAAGAACATCAAGGAGGCCATTGCCCTTTGCCTCGAAGTGCGCGCGGAACAGGGTTTGCCGCTGACCGTGGAGACCAAGCAGGTTGAAGTGGGCGTCTGATGGCGCGACTTCCGGTATTGAGCGGCCGACAACTGGTGAAGCTGTTCGTCCGGCTGGGCTGGGCCGTGGCGCGCCAACGCGGAAGCCACATCATTCTTACCAAGCCGGGTCATCTCTCCACGCTATCCATTCCAGACCACCGAGAAGTGGCTCAAGGAACGTTGCGGGGGCTGCTTCAGGCGGCCGATATGACCCCGGAATATTTCACCCGCATGGCCCGAGGAAAATAAATTGAATGCTTTCATCTACAGAAGCGGCGTGTTATTCGCGGAAGACGTGGCGGTGGCGGAGTTGGCGGCACGGTATGGGACGCCGCTGTTCGTCTACAGCCGGACGTACATCCAGGAACATTTTCGCGCGTTGAAGAGCGCGATGGCGGAACTCGACCCGCTGATTTGTTATGCGGTGAAGGTGAACTCGAACGCGGCGGTGATCGCGACGCTCGCGGCGGAGGGCGCGGGGGCGGACGTTGTGTCGGCGGGCGAGCTGCTGCGCGCGCGGCGGGCGGGCATCCCGGCGGACAAGATCACCTTCGCGGGCGTCGGCAAGACGGAGGCCGAGATCGACGCGGCGCTGAGGGAGAACATCCTGCTGTTCACCGTGGAGTCGGAGCCGGAACTGGAACGCATTTCCGCGCGCGCGGCGGCGCTGGGCCTGACGGGCCGCATCGCGATCCGCGTGAATCCCGACGTCGACCCAAAGACGCACAAGTACATCAGCACGGGCAAGAAAGAGAACAAGTTCGGCGTCGACATCCAGCGCGCGCTGCAGATTTATGAACGTGCCGCCGCGCTGCCGGGCCTGGAAATCGCTGGACTGCACATGCACATCGGCTCGCAGATTCTGACCGCGCAGCCGTATGCCGAGGCCGCGGAGAAGGTCGCGGAGGTGTGCCGGGAGCTGAAGACGCGGTATCCGACCTTTCGCCGGCTCGATATCGGCGGCGGGATCGGTATCCAGTACCGGCCCGACCAGGAGCCGCTGCTGCCAAAGACGTTCGCGGAGGCGGTGGTGCCGATTCTCAAGCCGCTCGGCGTACAGATCATGATGGAGCCGGGCCGATTCCTCGTCGGCAACGCGGGCATCCTCGTGACGCAGGTCCAGTACGTGAAGAAGGGACCGTCCAAAGTTTTCGTGATCGTGGACGGCGCGATGAACGACCTGATCCGTCCCCCACTCTACCAAGCGCACCACGAAATCGCGGCGGTGCGGGAGACCCGCGAGACGGTGTTCGGCGACGTGGTCGGCCCGATCTGCGAGTCGGGCGATTTCTTTGCGCTCGACCGCGACCTGCCGGACGTCGCGCAGGGCGACCTGCTCGCCGTGCATAGCGCCGGGGCCTATGCGTTCTCGATGGCCTCGAACTACAACAGCCGCCCGCGCGCCGCCGAGATCATGGTCAGCGGCGCCCGCCACGAGGTCGTGCGCGAGCGCGAGTCGTTCGAGGATCTGGTGCGGGGGGAGCGGATTCCGGCTTGGTAGGGCGAGCGCTCCGAGCGAGCCGCGTGGGAATTCGGCTCGGTGGGACACCTCGCCCTACCGATCGATAGTTGTGCGGCGGTGTCCTCCTACAAAATCAGCATGCAATCGCCGTAGCTGAAGAAGCGGTATTTCTCGCGCACGGCTTCCGCGTAGGCGGCGAGGATGAACTCGCGAGCCGCGAATGCGCTGATCATCATCAACAGCGTCGACTGCGGCAGGTGGAAGTTGGTCAGCAGGGCGTCCACTGCGCGGAAGGTGTACGGCGGGTAAATGAAGATGCTGGTGCGACCCTGGTCCGCGACGACGGCGCCGTGCCGGGCGGCGACGGCTTCCAGCGTGCGGACGCTGGTGGTTCCGACGGCGACTACGCGACCGCCGTTCGCACGGGCCGCCCGGACGGCGGCGGCGGTTTCCGTCGGCACCTCGTACCGCTCGTCGTGCATCACATGATCCTCCACGCGTTCGACGGATACGGGCCGGAACGTCCCGATGCCGACATGCAGGGTGAGTTCGGCCCGCCCCACCCCGGCGGCGGCGAGCCGTTCGAACAGTTCGGGCGTGAAGTGCAGCCCCGCCGTCGGCGCCGCCACCGCACCCGGGGTTCGGGCGTAGATGGTTTGGTAGCGTTCCTTATCGGTGACCGGTGATCGGTGACCGGTGACCGGTTCGGATTCCCCACTGGTCACCGGACACCGGTCACCGGTCACCCTCTTAATATAAGGCGGCAGCGGAGTGTGCCCGTGCTCCTCGAGATAATCGAGCAGTGGGCGGTCGATGTGAAAGCGGACCGACGCCGCGCCCTGCTCGCCGTAGGCCAGGATTTCGGCGGCGCCGCCGCCTTCCAATTCGAGCCGTCCGCCCGGCTCGGGGCGGCGGCGGCATCGGAGAAGGACCTCCCACACTCCTTCTTCTAGCGCCTCCAGCAGAAAGACTTCCGCGCGTCCGCCGGTGCCCGGCTTTCGGGCGAAGAGCCGGGCGGGGATGACGCGCGTATTGTTGAGGACGAGCAGGTCGTTGGGCCGCAGATAGGCGGGCAGATCGGACACGCGGCGGTGTTCCCAGCGCCGGTCGGCCCGGTGCATGACCATCATGCGCGACTCGTCGCGGCGATCCACGGGTTGCTGCGCGATCAGTTCGGGCGGAAGAAAATAGTCAAAATCGGATGTGTTCACAGGATTGACGGAATCGGCCTGCCGTGGGTATTGTCTTCTCTTGTGACAGGCTTGGCCCGGTGGCCACAGCCACAAAATCACAGGAGCCGACCATGATCAAGATGTTGCGCCAGCTGAAGAAACGCGGTTTTACACTCATCGAACTGCTCGTCGTTATCGCGATTATCGCGATTCTCGCCGCCGTGTTGACCCCCACGGTAACCGACGCGCTGACCCGCGGCAAGATGACCGGCACGCTTTCGAACGGCCGCAGCATCTTCCAGGCGCTCTTCGCCAAGGACATCGAAGACCCGATCTTCCAGACGGGCGGCGCCTATCCGCGCAACACCGGCACCGGACGCATCTTCACGGAGTCGACGGACTTCTTCCGCCATGTCCTCACCGCTGGCGTGATGCGCGTCAACACCTCCTTCTTCAGCGCGCCCGGCGTGCCGCCGCCCGCGACCACGAACCTCACGGATTTCGTGGGCGCCAACAATGCCTGGTGCATCTCCGCCAATCTGACGGACTCCTCCATCGACACGACCCCGCTCCTCTTCACGCGTAACCTCAACGTGAGCCAGCTCGCAAGCGGCACGTTCGACTACAGCGCGCAGTTGACCGAGAACGCGCCGTTCGGACGCAAGGGTCTTCCTACGGTCCTCAAGGGCGGCAGCGGTCTGGTCTTCAAGCCGGACACCCTGAACGCCAATTTCTTCTCAGGCGGCACGAATATCACGGTGCTGCGTCCCGGGGCGGGCCTGTAAGGCTCTTCCAACGTCGTGCAGTTTACGCGCCGCGGCTCTCTTGACGGAGGCCGCGGCGCGCTGCTTAATGCCGCTCCGTTACCTGTAGCCGCGCACGCTGGGCGCGGTGACCCTGTCCGCCCGCCTGCCGCCCCCAGCGTGGGCGGCGACAGCGGATGGAGAGCGCCATGTGTGGAATCGTTGGATATGTCGGCCGCCAGGATGCCGTACCCCTGTTGATTGACGGCCTGCGCCGGCTCGAGTACCGGGGCTACGACTCCGCCGGCGTCGCGGTGCTGGACCCGTCTTCCGGCGTGGCCACGCGGCGCGCCGTGGGACGTCTCTCCGCCCTGGAGGACTCGCTCGCCGCCTCCCCGCTCGCCGGCCGCCCCGGCATCGGCCACACCCGCTGGGCGACGCATGGCGCGCCCTCGGAAGCCAACGCGCACCCGCACACCGACGACTCCGGCCGCATCGCGGTCGTACACAACGGCATCATTGAAAACTACGCGGAGCTGCGCACGGAGCTGGAGGCGAAGGGCCACCAGTTCAAATCGCAAACCGACACCGAGGTCATTCCCCACCTGATCGCGCTGGAATTGTCGCACGGCGCGAAGGACATCCTGGAGGCCATCCGCAAGTCGCTGCTGCGCGCGCGCGGCGCGTACGCGCTGGGCATCGTGTCGGCAAACGAGCCGGACGCGGTGTTCGCGGCGCGCCACGGCAGCCCGCTCATCGTCGGCATCGGCGAGGACGAGTACTACATCGCCAGCGACGTGCCCGCGATCCTGAACCGCATCCAGAAGGTCATCTATCTCAACGATGGCGAGGTCGCCGTGCTGCGCAAGGATGGCGTGCGCCTGTTCAAACTCGACGGGACCGAGGTGAAGCCGGACATCCAGGCCGTCACCTTGCAGGCCGAGGCGGCGGAGCGCGCGGGGTTTGAAACGTACATGCTCAAGGAGATCCACGAGCAGCCGCGCGTGTTGCGCAACCTCCTGGAGAAGCACGGAGCGCTGAGCGGCAACTTCGGACTGAGCGCCGATTATTTCCGCAAACTCAACCGCATCATGATCGTCGCCTGCGGCACCGCGTACCACGCGGGCATGTACGGGCGCCTGCTGATGGAGCACTTCACGGGGCTCGCGGTTGAGACGGACCTCGCGAGCGAGTTCCGCTACCGCGACCCGAAGATCGACCCTGGCACGCTCATCATTCCGGTCTCGCAGTCCGGTGAAACCGCCGACACGCTGGCGTGCATCCGCATGGCGCGCAGTTGGGGCTGCAAGGTGCTGTCGATCTGCAACGTGGCGGGCAGTTCCGTCGTCCGCGAAAGCGACGCGGTCTTGTTCACCGAGGCCGGTCCCGAAATCGGCGTCGCCTCCACGAAGGCCTACACCGCGCAGCAGATGGCGTTCGCGCTGCTCTCGCTGTTCATCGCGAAGGCGCGCGGCACGCTGAACGACGCGCAGATCGCGGAGCTGGTGACGGACCTGCGCAAGGTGCCGGACGCGATCCACCTGGTCGTCTCGCGCAAGGACGCGATCAAGGCCGTCGCGGACAAGCACCACGACGGACCGAGCTCGCTCTACCTTGGCCGCAAATTCAATTTCCCGACCGCGCTGGAGGGCGCGCTGAAGAACAAGGAAATCTCCTACCAGCACGCCGAAGGCTACGCCGCGGGCGAGATGAAGCACGGCCCGATCGCATTGATCAACGAATACCTGCCCGTCGTCTGCATCTGCACGAAGACGCGCGACGAGGTGTACGAGAAGATGATCTCCAACATGAAGGAGGTCGAGGCGCGCAACGGGCGGATCATCGCCGTGGCCACCGAGGGCGACACGCACGTGAAAGCGATCGCCGAGGACATCCTGTACGTCCCCGAAATCCGCGACGAGTTCTCCCCCATCGTCAACGTCGTCGCCCTGCAACTGCTCGCCTACTACGCCGCCCAAGCCCGCGGCACCGACATCGACAAGCCGAGGAATCTGGCGAAGAGTGTGACGGTGGAGTAGGAGGTAACCAGTGACCAGTAACCAGTGACCAGTAACCGGTGACCAGTGACCAGTGACCGGTGACCAGTGACCGGTAGTCGGTTGCCGACGAGGAGGGTTGTATGTTTGCGCGGTCGTTTAAGGAGTTGATGGTTTATCAGAAGGCAAGGGGCGTTTCTTCCGAAATCTTCACACTTTCGAAACTATTTCCTCGGGAAGAAACATATTCACTGACAGATCAAATTCGCCGTTCGTCACGCTCTATCGGCGCTCAAATTGCCGAGGCTTGGGCCAAGCGTCGCTATGAGAAACACTTTGTCAGCAAATTGACGGATGCTGATGGCGAGCAGATGGAAACTCAACACTGGCTGGACGAGTCCACGCATTGCGGCTATCTGTCGGCGGAGAAAAGCAGCTTATTGCCCAGCGAACTGGAGTCCATCGGACGAATGCTCAATCAAATGATATTGAAGTCAGAGCTTTTCTGTCAGGACGACTCGCGCATGGCTCGTGAAGAGTCGGCTGTTTACGGCGATATGGACGACTTTTTTATTCCTACCACCGGTCACTGGTCACCGGTCACCGGTCACTGATGATGAGTCGTCTCATCATCAAAGGCCAGCGCCGGTTGTCCGGCTCGTTTACGCCGGTGGGCAACAAGAACGCGGCGTTGCCGATGCTGGCGGCGTGCCTGCTGACGGATGAGGCGGTGACGCTGCAGAATCTGCCGCGCATCGCGGATGTCCGCGTGATGCTGGAGTTGCTGGAAGGGCTCGGGGTGGAGGTGCAGCTCGCACAGCGCTCCGTCACGTTGCGCGCGGCTCGGGTACGGCGCACGCGGCTCGACGCGGAGCTGTGCCGGCGCGTGCGGGCGGCCATCCTGTTCGCCGGGCCGCTCGTGGCGCGCACGGGGCGCGCGAGCATTTTCCCGCCGGGCGGCGACGTGATCGGGCGGCGGCGCGTGGATACGCACCTGGCGGGCCTGCGCGCGCTGGGCGTCAAAATTGAGGGCGGCGATTTCTTTTCCTTCCGCGCGAAACGCCTGCGCGGCGTTTCCCTGTTGCTGGAAGAGGCGAGCGTCACCGCGACGGAAAACCTGCTGATGGCGGCGGCGACGGCGGAGGGCGTGACAACGATTCACAACGCCGCGTGCGAACCGCATGTGCAGGACCTCGGCGCACTGCTCGTCAAGATGGGCGCGCGGATCGAGGGACTGGGAACCAACCGCATCCGCATCGAGGGCGTCGAGCGCCTGCACGGCGCGACGCACACCATTGGGCCTGACTACATCGAGGCGGGCAGCTATCTCGCCGCCGCCGCGGTCACCGGGGGCGAGCTGACGGTGAATGGCTTTGGCGGGGACGAGGTGCGCGCCGTGGTGGGCCGTGCGTTCTCGCGGCTCGGTCTCACGTGGAAGGCGGAGGGCGACATCCTGCACCAGCCCGCGCACCGGAACTTCCGCATCCGCCGCGATCTCGGCGGCGCGATCCCGAAAATTGAGGACGGCATCTGGCCGATGTTCCCGTCGGACCTGATGAGCGTCGTGCTGGTGGTGGCGACGCAGGCGCGGGGCTGCGCGTTGTTTTTTGAAAAGCTGTTTGAGAGCCGGATGTATTTCGTGGATCGGCTGATCGAGATGGGCGCGCGAATCGTGCAGTGCGACCCGCACCGCGTTGTGGTGGAGGGACCCGCCCGCCTGCACGGCATCCACATGAGTTCGCCGGACATCCGCGCCGGCATGGCGATGATGATTGCCGCGCTGGCCGCGAAGGGGACGAGCATCATCGACAGCGCGGAAGTGATTGATCGCGGCTATGAAGACGTCGACGAGCGCCTGCGCGCGCTCGGTGCGGATGTGGAGAGAAGTGAACCGTAACCAGTAACCAGTAACCAGTGACCGGTTACTGGACACCGGTCACTGGTCACCCTTCCGTCCTATTCCTCAACCGGCGGGCCACCCGCGCCGGGGCCGCGTTTTTCGCGGTTTTCTTTCCGTTGCGGACGGTCGCCTTCCGGCCGACCTTCGCCCTGCATGCGGCGGGCGATGAGCTCACGCGCCTTCTTGGAGGCATCGGGGCCGGCGATTTCGCGGAACGCGAGACGCTCTTCGATCTGCGCCTTGCGGACTGCGAGCTGCGCCGCGCCCGCGGCATCAACGGCCTTCATGATTGCGGCACGATCGGAATTGTCGGCCTGCATCAGGCGACGGACCTCCGCTTCGGCCAGGTCCGCTTCTGCGCGCAGCTTGATCATGGTTTTTTCCGCTTCGGCTGAACGCGCCTTCAAGGCGGTGACCTGGTCGGCGGTGAGCCCCAGTTTTTCGACGACCTGCTCATTGTTGAGCATCATCGCGATGTTCGGCCCACCGGGTCCCGGACCGGGCCGTCCTTGCGGGCCGCCCGCTTTTCCGCCGGGCCCGCCCGGCTGCGCCGTCGCCGTAAGCGCAGTTGCGCTCAACACCATCAATGCTGTTTTCCATGCGTTCATGATTTCTTCTCCTGTTGTCCGCCTCGTCGGGCGGCGCTTCTGGAAGGAGAACGCATGCGGGGCGGGAAATATTGCATGGATCGCGACATCCGCGCCCAGCAGGCGCGGCTACAGCAGAACGACTACGGAAGCAGCGGCGTTTCGACGGGAGCGGGAAGAATGCGGTGAACGAAGGCTTCGAGCACGGGCCAGTAGGCCGGGGTGTTGTTCCAGCCGGCTTCGTCGTGCGGGCCGGAGAGGGTGAAAAATTCCTTCGGCTCGACCGCCGCATCGTACAGTTTGAAGCCGAGATCGTAGGGGATGAGCTGGTCCTCGCGGGAACTGGCGAAAAGTTTCGGCACGGTCAGTCGCGCGACGCGTTTGTCCGCCTCGTAGCGGTTGTGCGCGATGAGCCGGGCCGGCAACCACGGGTACAGGCGTTCGGCGACGTCGAGGACGCTGCTGAAGCTTGCCTCGAAAATCGCGCCGCGCACCGGTTTGTCGAGGGCGAGCTGCGCGGCGATGGTTCCGCCGAGCGAAGCGCCGTACACGATGACCGGCGGGTCTTCGGCGTCGCCATGTCGGGCACGCACCACTTCGTACGCCGCGCGCGCGTCGCGATAAGTCCCCTTCTCCGTCGGCCAGCCGCGGCTGCGGCCGTAGCCGCGATAGTCGAAGATGAACACGTTGACGCCGAGTCCGTGCAGGTCGCGGCAAAGCCCGACGCGATTGGCGATGTTGAGGCCGTTGCCGTGGCAGAACAGGATGGTGCCGCGCGCCCCGGGGTGCGGAATCCACCAGCCGTGCAGGCGCACGCCGTCCTCCGCGACGAATTCCACGTCCTCGTACGCCAGCCCCACGTCGCGCGGCGTGGCATCGATCACGCGCGAGGGCGCGTAGAGACTGCGCCACTCGAACCAGCGCGCGAGCAGCCAGAGCACAAGGATCCAGAAGAGGACGCGGAGGAGGATCATCATGGGATTACAGCTCAAAATAATAGGGACACGGACACAGGACCTCGGCGCCGCGCGGCGTGACGACCACGGTGTCCTCGACGCGGATGCCGCCGAGCTCGGGATAGTATAGCCCCGGCTCGACGGTGACGACCTGGCCCGCTTGGAGGCGCACGGCCGCGAGTGAAATCGACGGGGCTTCGTGGATGTCGAGACCGACGCCGTGGCCCGTGCCGTGGAAAAAGCCGACGGGAATTCCGTCGCGCGTTTCCGTGGCGTAACCGGCGGCCGCGAGCCGTTGCTGCACCTGTTGGTGCAGGAGGTCCGCGCGGATGCCGGGTCGAATTTGCGCGCGCGCCCACGCCTGCGTCCGCAGCACGGCGAGGTACATGCGCTTGAGTTCCGGCGAGGCCGGGCCTTTCACAACCGTGCGTGTGATGTCGCCCCAGTAGCCGCCGGGCAGGTGTCGCGGAAAAATATCCAGCACGATGGTTTGCCCGGCGCCCAGCGGGCCTTCGCCCCGGTGATGCGGGTCGGCGGCGTGGCGGCCGCACGCGACGATGGTTTGTTCGGCCTGGCATTCGCGCTCGAGCAGGACGCGGTTGATGGTGTGCTTCACGCGTTCCGAGGTGAGCACCTTGCGCCCCGCGATGAGTTCACCAGCGCGATTAATGTGTGCGCCGCGAATATCACGCACCGCGGCGCGCACGGCGGCCACCGCGGCTTCCTGCGCGATGCGGATGAGCGCGATTTCCTTCGATGTTTTTTTAATGCGCTCGGGATAGAGCGGACCCTGCGCGATGTCGACGCGCACGCGCGCCCGTTCCAGTGCGCGTGCGACTTCAACGGGAAACGCGCCGGTCACCTGGACAGCCCGCGTGCGGGTGCGCCGCGCGAGCGCCACGGTCCACGCGGCGATGGAGCGTCGGTCCATAGGCGGCAAGTCGAGATCGCCCGGTGTCCACACGCGGGCATGTTTCGCCTCCTGCTTCGCGCGGCCCACCTCCAACATCGGCACGACGAGGTGCGCTCCGCGCGGATGATCGAGATAGACCACGGGATCAACGGGTTGAAATCGGCCGGCGTAACGCAGGTCGGCATCGCCCTCTCCGGCCACGATCAGGCGCGCTGTTGATGACTTTTTCATATGCGCGGGTCGTCCCGCTGATTTTCTCGATTTTGCCAATATTTTCGGGTCTTTTTGTCCACAGCTTCAGTCCGTCAAACGCGCAAACCGCGCACTAACAGGGTGTTAACTTCATGCACTACATCTAGTGTTTTATCAAACACTTCCATCAATAGCTGGTAGGCAGTAACTTTATTTCGACATCTTCACATTTTCCCCTTGTTGCGTGTGGCGGAGCTTTTTAGCTTTCAGCCGTCACAGGCAACAGACAAGGCTGCATCGGGGTGTTGATAAGTTGTTTATAACCCATCCGGGTTGTTGGATGGAATCGGGTTTTCGCGCGTGTAAGCGCATGATTTTCCTTGGGTTCTGAGGCCTGTGACACGGCCGGCGCCACGAGGGCGTTGACCAAGGGGGTCGTGTTGAGATGAGTGCGGACGTACTGTGGGCGAAGGCCTGCAAACAATTGAAGTCGGCGTTGTCGAAGGACGTGTTTGATCGCTGGATCTCGGTCATCGAGGCCCGTGCGTTGAGTGAAGACAAACTCGTTCTCTCGGTGCAGAACAATTTCTACCAGAGCTGGCTGGAGGAAAATTATCTTCCGCTGATCCAGGACGCGGTGGCGATCGCGCACGGCGGCAAGCTCGACATCGCGTTCGAGATTTCGCGGGCAGCGGCGATGGCGCAGGAGCCCGCCGCGCCCGTCGCGCGGCCGCCGGAGCGCGAGAAGCCGGGTCCGGCGCCGGTGCGGCATACGCTGAATCCGAAATACACGTTTGATTCCTTCGTCGTCGGCCCGTCGAACAGTTTTCCCCACGCCGCGTCGCTCGCGGTCGCGCAGTCCCCCGGGCGCGCCTACAACCCGCTGTTCCTCTACGGCGGCGTCGGACTGGGCAAGACGCATTTGATGCAGGCGATCGGCCACTCCGTCGGGGCGAACAGCAAGGCGAACATCGCCTACGTGTCGTGCGAGGCCTTCACGAATGAATACATCGACGCGCTGCAGCGGAAGGCGCTCGTGCAGTTCCGGAAGAAGTACCGCAATGTGGATGTGCTGCTGATCGACGACATCCAGTTCCTCGGCGGCAAGGAGCGCATGCAGGAGGAATTTTTCCACACCTTCAACGCCCTGTTCGACAGCCACAAGCAGATCGTACTGACGTGCGACCGGCCGGCGAGCGAGATTCCCGGCCTCGAGCATCGCCTCGTGTCGCGTTTCGAGTGGGGGCTGGTCACCGAACTGGAGACGCCCGACGTCGAGACGCGCATCGCGATCCTTCGCAACAAGCAGGAGCAGTTGAACCTGAGCCTCCCCGAGGAGATCATCAACTATCTCGCCGAGAAGATCCGCTCCAACATCCGCCGCCTCGAAGGCGCGCTGATCCGCGCGGTGTCCTATTCGTCCCTCACGGGCCGCCCTCTCACGCTGGAGGTGCTGGAGTACCTGTTGCGCGACACGCTGGACCAGGAGAAGCAGGAAACGCTGACGATGGAGGAGATCCAGAAGGTCGTCGCGGACCATTTCGACCTGCGTCTCGCGGACATGACGAGCAACCGCCGCCCGCAGTCGATCGCGTTCCCGCGCCAGGTCGCGATGTATTTCTGCCGCGAGTTGACTCCGCATTCCCTGCCGAGCATCGGCACGGCGTTCAGCCGCAATCACGCCACGGTGTTGCACGCCTGCCGGTTGGTCGCGAACCGCCTGAAGCAGGACGCCTCGTTCCGGCAGAACATGCTGGTGCTGCAACAGCGCCTCGGCAAACGTTCCTGATCGCCCGTGCACAACCTGTCGACAACCGGTCCCGTCGCTGTGGACGCCCTGTTCGGGATTGTGGAGGGTTTCCATCTGTACACAGAAACCGCTGCTTGCACCCCGGTTTTCCCGGTGTTATCCACACCCGGAACGCGGCCCCATTTGCCCGCCAACGGGCCACGGAATGCTTGTTGTTGGAGTTGTCACCAGCCATAATAAGAAGATTAGGTGGGAATTTTATTTCCTCCCCACCCGCCGAAGTTGTCGATAACGAGAGCAAGGAACCGACATGAAACTGACCGTCAACAAAGACGCTGTGTTGGAAGGCCTCCAGAAGGTCCAGTCCATTGTATCCACCCGTTCCACCCTGCCGGTGCTGTACAACGTGTACCTGAAGGCGGAGAAGGATCGGCTCTGGCTCACCTCCACGGACCTCGAGGTGACGGTTCGCACGTCGGTGGACGCGAAGGTGGCGCGAACGGGCGGAACGACGCTGCCGGCCCGCCGCGTGTTCAGCATCTTCAAGGAACTGCCGGTCAACGAGATCGAGATCGATGTGGACGACAAGGATGTGGCTTCGATTCGCGCGGGCGCGTCCTTCTTCAAGATCCTCGGCATTTCAGAGGACGAGTTTCCGCCGCTGCCGAAGTTCCAGGGGAACCGCACGTACTCGTTGGAGCAGAAGCTGTTCAAGAACATGCTGCAATCCGTGCATTACGCGGCGTCGACGGACGAGACGCGTCCGATGCTCAACGGCGTGCTGCTCAGCTTCAAGGGCGGCAAGTTGAACGTGGTGGCGACGGACGGCCGCCGCATGGCGATGTGGGAGCAGGACCTGGAGGTGAGCCGCGAGTTGGAGGGCGAATGGATCGTGCCCACCAAGACGGTCAACGAACTGCTCAAGACGCTGAAGGATGAGGGCGATGTGCGCATCCAGGTGTCGGAGAACCAGATTTCATTCGAACACGACAGCCTGCTGGTCATTTCCAAGCTGGTGGACCACACCTATCCGAATTTCCGCCAGGTGATTCCGCAGGGTACGGACGAACGCATCAGCCTCGAGCGCGAATTGGTCTTCAATGCCGTGCGGCGCGTGGCGTTGCTGCTGAATGACCGCTCCAACTCGATCACGCTGCATTTTACGAAGGACCACCTGGAAATTTCCGCGGTGGCCAGCGACATCGGCGAGGGCAAGGAAAAGGTCGCGATCAAGTATCGCGGCAAGGACATCACCGTCGCCTTCAATCCCGACTTCCTGATGGACCCGTTGCGCAACCTCTCCGGCGACGAAGTCGGGTTCGAGTTGAGCGACGAATTGAGCCCGTGCCTGATCCGGAACGACAAGCCGTTCCTCTACGTGCTGATGCCGATGCGGGTGAAATAAGGGGAAGTGACCGGTGTCCAGTGACCGGTTACCGGACACTGGTTACTGGTTACCTCTCTGTCCGCCTACGTACGAACTTCGGCGGAAAGCCTTCGCCCGCCCGTCAGGCTGGCTCGCCAGCCGTCTTGTCCGCCGTAGCCTTGGCAAAGGCGGAAGCTCCGACCGCGTAGCGGGCGGGCGAAGGCTGGTTGCCCGACTAGGATTTGAACCTAGACAAACAGATTCAGAATCTGTTGTGCTACCGTTACACCATCGGGCAGACGAACACCAAGTGATAGGCGGATGTGCCGGCACAGTCAAGTCAGAGTCATGGGGGAGGAAAGACGAATGACCCATGACGGAATGACCAGGGGGACTGTAGGCATTGGTCATTGAGACATTGGTCATTAATCGCCATGCGAATCCTCTTTATACGTCATGCACAGGCCGTGGAGGCGGATCAATTCGACGGGGATGATCTGGACCGCCCGCTCACGCCGGAAGGACGGAAACGGTTCAAGCGGGTCGCCGACGCGGTGGCGACCGTCTATCCCCGTCCTGATCGGCTGGTGTCTTCCCGAGCCGAACGTGCGTGCCGGACAGCGGAGGTGCTCGCGCTGGCGTTTGGCCTCAAAACGTGGGAAGAGCGCGAAGAACTGAATCCCGGGGCGTCCGTGGCCGCCATCAAGGCGGTGCTGGAGGAACGGGCGGACGCCGAGTGGGTGATGGTGGTGGGGCATGAGCCCGACTTTTCAGGGGCCGTTTCGGCGCTGACCGGCGGCGGCCGCCTGCGCATGAAACTTCGGAAGGGCGGCGTCGCCGAAGTCGAGTGGACGCCGCGCGGACTGGGCCGCCTGCGCGCGCTACTGGATCCGGCCCGACTCCAGCCTTAACAGATTCCGGTGCCCGAGCGCTTTGGATAATTCCTTTTCCACCACCCGTTCGCTTGAGAACACGGAGTTCGCGGAGAATATCTTTTTTGGGGGAAGGCCAGCCGAAACGCAATCCCTCTCCTCCGTGGCTCCGTGCGCTCCGTGGTTATATCCGCCTGATTCCATTTTGCATCGACTTTGCATCGCGTTCCGCGATAAAGGGCGGGCTGAATCCGGTGGGCAGGACCGGCAACCATGCGCAAAGACAACGTAGATCTCATCTGCAACATCGCGGAACTGGCGGGGCTTTTCAAAAAGAGCTCCAGCTTGGAGGATTTTCTCCAGACCGTGGTGAGCATCGTCGCCTACCACATGCGATCCGCGGTGTGCTCGGTCTATCTGTACGACGAGGAAAACCAGGAACTGATCCTGAAGGCGACGCAGGGATTGAGCGCGGCGTCGATCGGCAAGGTTCGTCTGAAACTCGGCGAGGGATTGACCGGGCTGGCGCTCAAGGAACTGCGTCCGATCCGCGAAGGCAGCGGGCTGCAGAATCCGCATTTCAAGTTCATCCCGGGCATCAAGGAGGAACAGTTCCAGGCCTTCCTCGCGGTGCCCATCCTGCGCGGGCTGACGCGCGTCGGCGTGCTGGTGCTGCAGGACCCGGTCGAAAATTACTTCGACGACAACGACACCAAGGCCCTGCAAGCGATCGCGGCGCAACTCGCCGCCACGATCGAGAACGCGAAGTTGCTGATCACGCTGCACCAATTCCAGGAAAACCAGGCCGCGGCGCCCCAGGCGGCGCCTGCGGTGGTTGAATCGGAGTTGAAGTTCATCCGCGGCGCGCCCGCCGCGAGCGGGATCGCCATCGGCCAGGCCACCGTGTTTGGCGTCGACCAGGACTGGTCGGAACGTATCGACGGAACCGGGCGCTGGACGCTGGAGGACTTCCATCGCTCGCTGGCGAAGACGGAGCAGCAGTTGGAAGCGCTGCAAATGATGATGGAGGAGCGGCTGGCTGACGTCGCCTCGATGATTTTCAGCGCGCACCTGTTGATCGTGAAGGACGAGAAATTCTCCGGCGCGATGCGCGCGCATATCGTGGCCGGCCGCCCGGTGGAGGGCGCGATCATCGCGGTCGTAAACGAATACGTGCAACTGTTCGGCAGCAGCGCGAATCCCCGCCTGCGCGAGAAGGTCCAGGATGTGCGGGACATCGGCCGTCGCCTGATCAAAAACCTGGAAAGCGGCGAGCAGGATACGGGCGATTACCGCGGCCGCGTGATCATCGCCGGCGAGTTGATGCCCTCGGACATCCTCAAGCTGTCCGCCCAGAAGGCGGAGGGCATGGTGCTCGTCAGCGGCGGCGTCACGTCGCACGTTGCGATCCTGGCGCGTTCGCTGCAACTGCCAATGGTGATCGTCGAGAATCGCGGGCTGTTCGGCGTGGGGCCGGACGCGACGGTGGCATTGGATGGCGACCAGGGAAACGTGTACATCAATCCCTCGCAGGACGTCCTGCGCACGTTCCGCGACCTGGCCGCGAACCGCGTCGCGGTGGAGCGGGAGCAGGCGGAGGTCCGCGAGGAAACGAAAACGAAGGACGGCGTCGTGGTCCGCCTGTTGTGCAATATCAACATGCTGAGCGAACTGGCGGTGGCGCGCCGGTTGAAGGCGGAGGGCGTTGGCCTCTACCGCAGCGAGTTCCCGTTCATCGTGCGCAACGATTTCCCGTCCGAGGAGGAGCAATATCGCGTCTACCAGCGGCTGTTCGACGGGCTGCCCGGGAAACCGGTGGTGTTTCGCACGCTCGACATTGGCGGCGACAAGATGCTGTCGTACTTCCCCACGGTCAACGAGGCGAACCCGTTCCTCGGGCTGCGCGCGATCCGGTTTTCGCTGCGCTACCGGAACATTTTCGCGCAGCAATTGCGGGCCCTGCTGCGCGCGGGGGCGGACCGGGAATTGAGGATCATGTTCCCGCTGGTCTCGTCGGTGGAGGATCTCGTGGATGCGCGCACGGTGGTGCACGACTGCATCACCGAACTGGCGGCCGAAGGCATCCCGCACAACACGGCGCCGCTGCTTGGCGCGATGATCGAATTGCCGTCCGCGGTGGAGATCGCGGATGAACTCGCGCAGGAGGCGGACTTCCTGTCGATCGGCGGCAACGACCTCGTGCAGTATATGCTCGCGGTGGACCGCACAAACGAGCACATCTCCGATTTATACGTGGCCTATCACCCGGCGGTTTTGCGCGCGCTCAGCCGCGTGGCCGCCGCGGCGCGTCGCCACGAGAAGCCGGTTTCGTTCTGCGGCGAAATGGCGGCGGATCCCCGGATGATTCCGTTCCTGCTCGGCATCGGCATCCGCCAATTGAGCGTCGAGCCGCGCCAGTTGCCGCGTGTCCAGCAGGCGGTGATGGCGACGGATGCGGCGGCTGCCGCGCGGCACGCGACCCATGTGCTTTCCCTTGGCCGCGTGCGCGAGGTGGCGAAGGCGCTGGGGATCGGGTGATGCGCGCGCGGCGCCTCGGTTGGTTGCTGGTGGCCGCGCTGGCGCTGGGCGTGGCGGCGAATGCCGGCGCGGCCCGCAAGAAAAAGAGCGGGTGGACGCGCAACGCACGCGTGGGCATCAACGTCACCGAGGGCAACAAGGATTCGACGCAGACGCGCGTGCAACTCGGCGCCAACGGGCGCGGCGACGGCTGGGAGAGCGAGCTGAACCTGCGCGGCGAGGTCGGCGAGGTGGACAGCACGAAGAATCGCGAACGCATCAGCGCGGACGCCCTGTACCGGCACGACCTGAATCCGAAGACCTACATGGCGTACCGCCTCGAGTTCCTCTATGACGGCATCGCGAATCTCGATTATCGCGTGGTGGCGAGTCCCTCGCTGGGCTATTTCGTGATGCGCGAAGAAGCGCAGCAGTTGCGCACGGAAATCGGGCCCGCCGCCGTCGTGGAAAAGAAGGACGGGGAACGCGAGGCCTTCCCCGCGCTGCGGCTGGCGGAATACTACGAGGGCCGCATCACGCCGGTTTCCCGCCTGTTGCAGGGCATCGAATACCTGCCGGAACTCCGCGCCGGCGACGGGCACTACCTGATCAACGCATTTCTGGAACTGCGGGCGGACCTCGATGCGCAACTCGCGCTGCATGTGCGTCTCGAGGGCCTGTACGACAGCCAGCCGGCCGACGGGAAGGAAAAGCAGGACACCACGTTCAGCACCGCGCTCAGTTATAAATTCTGACCGCCGCTGCATCCCGAACCCGCATGAACCGCATCGTTCACCTGTTGCTCGCCGCATCTTGCTTCGCCCTCCCTCCGGCGCGCGGCGAGGTGGCGTACACCGTGCGCGATCTCGGCACGCTGGGCGGGGCGAACAGCCGGGCGTACGCCGTCAACGAGCAGGGCTGGGTGGTCGGCGAGGCGGAAACGCGCGAGGGCCATCTGCGCGCGTTCCTCTGGACGCCCGAATCCGGCATGCAGGATCTCGGCGCGTGCGGCGGCGAGATCAGCCGGGCCTATGCGATCAATGAACGCGGCCATGTCGCCGGGGAGGCGGAGGACGCGGAAGGCCGGATGCGTCCATTCCGGTGGAACGCGGAGACGGGGCTGGAGGAGCTGCCGTTGCCTGCGGGATTTCGCGAGGGGTTCGTTTACGGGATGAACAATTTCGGCATGCTGGTGGGCGGCGGCGAAAGCCGGGCCGGCGCGCGCGCGCTGGTGTGGACGGTGGACGGCGTTTCCGTTCCCCCCGCCCTGCAGGAACGCGGAGCGAGCGTCGCGCACGCGGTCAACGAGCTGGGTGTGATCGCGGGCCAGTTGGAAAATCATCCGGACGACGATTACGTCAGCCGCGCGTTTATTCTCCAGTGGCCGGGCGCGCTGGACATCCTGAATCTCGGGGCGAATGCGGAATGGAGCAGCGCGGCCCTGGGGATCAATGAGCGCGGAGAGGCATCCGGCTTCGCGGAGTCCGTCGCGGCCACGCACGCGATTCGATTCCAGCGGGCTGCGCCCGCGGAATCACTCGACACCCTCGCCAACGTCTACAGCGTCGCGCACGACATCAACGACAAAGGGGAGGCCGTCGGCTTGTTTGTCAGCAGCCATGAGGACGACGACCGGGCCTTCGTCTGGCGCGATGGCGTGATGGCGGATCTCAACGAGGTGCTGGAGAGCGACGCCGCGTGGCTGCTCGTGGAGGCGCGCGGCATTAACAATCGCGGCGAGATCGCGGGCTACGGTGTGTTGAACAACCGCGAGCGCGCCGTGTTGCTGACGCCCGCCCCGACCGCGAGCGCGCGGCGGCCGGATGTGCGGCTGGTCCGGCCCGGTCCGCTCACGTCCGTGCGGGAAGGAGAAGATATCGAAATCGAAGCGGTGGCCGATCCCGCCGCTGGCGAACCGATCCGCCGCGTCCTGTTTTTCTCGAGTGGCGTGGTGCTGGGGTCCGCGACGTCGGCGCCGTATCGGCTGACCTGGCGCACGCCGCCGCCCGGCACGCATCACCTGGTCGCGGTGGCGATGAACAACGCGGGCCGCGCGCGACGCTCGGCCCGGGTTCCCGTCGAGGTTCGCCTCGTGCAGGGCACGGGGCCCGCGGTCGCCGTGCTGGAGCCCGACGACGGTACAGCGTGGCTGGCCGGCGAATCCATGCGCATCGCCGCCGAGGCCGCTGCGCACGATCCCGCCCACCTCACGATCCGGCTCCTGCTGGATGGCGAGGAAATGGCGGAAGGCAAAGGGAACCTGCTTGGCGCCGAATGGACGCCCGTCCAAACCGGCTTGTACAACTGGGTCGCCATCGTCCATGATGCCGATGGGCGGACCGCCACCTCCACGCCCGTCCGGGTCCATGTCACGGCCCCCGACGCGTTGTAAGGATCGTACGGTTCGCACGATAGATCATTGTCGGCACGTTTATTCGAACGATGTACCGGTGTTTGCGGTCCAACGTGCAGACAAGGCGGTGCGGCCATGATGGAATCGGATAAAACGATCAAAATTTACCTGCGTGAAATCGGGCAGACGCCCCTGTTGACGCCGCAGCAGGAAATTGAGCTCGCGGCCCGGATCAAGAAGGGTGACGAGGAGGCCCGGAGCCTCATGATCCGCGCGAACCTGCGTCTCGTCGTCAAAATCGCGCAGGACTACGCGCGCTACGGGCTGCCGCTGCTCGACCTGATTTCCGAGGGCAACATCGGCTTGATGAAGGCCGTCGAACGGTTCGACCCGAAGAAGGGCGGCAAGCTGAGCACCTACGCCGCCTGGTGGATCAAGCAGGCGATCAAGCGCGCCCTGGCGAACCAGAGCAAGACGATCCGCCTGCCGGCGCATCTGGTCGACAAACTCGCGCGCATGCGGCGCACCGAGCACCAGCTCACCGAAAAATTCGGGCGCGAGCCGACGGTGGACGAACTTGCGTTCGCCCTACAGGTGGAGCCGCGTGTGGTCCAGCACTGGCAGACGGTCTCGATGAAGCCGGCCTCGCTCGACGCGCCGGTTGGCGGGGACAGCGACAGCAGCGCATTCGGTGAACTCATCGGGGATGAGCGCGCCACCAATCCGTTTGACGCGATGAACGAGCGGCATCTCCGGATCGAGATGGAAGGCCTGATGGATCGGCTGGACCGGCGCGAGCGGGATATTCTAAAGTACCGTTACGGGTTGCGCGGGTCCCGCGTGGAAACGCTCGAAACCGTGGGTCGCCGTTTCAGAATCACGCGCGAGCGTGTGCGGCAGATCCAGAACGAGGCGGTCGGCAAGTTACGCAATATGATGGACGAGAACGACCGCGTCGCGGAACTCGAACCGGAAGAGGTTGGCGTATGAGCGTGGACCAGGTTAAGGCGGCGATTCGCGATGTGCCCGATTTTCCGAAGCCGGGCATCCTGTTCAAGGATCTGACGCCGATCTGGCACGACCCGATACTGTTTCGCGTGGCGGTGCAATTGTTCGCCGACCGCCATCGCGGGCGGGTCATCCACCGCATCGCCGCGATCGAGGCGCGCGGATTTTTGTTCGGCGCCGCGCTGGCGCATGAGTTGGGCATCGGCCTCGCCCCGATCCGGAAAAAGGGAAAGCTTCCCTATGCGTGCATCGAGCAGACGTACGATTTGGAATACGGAACGGCGACGATCGAGGTCCACAAGGACGCCTTTGTGCCGGGCGAGTCGGTGCTGCTGATTGACGACCTGCTGGCGACCGGCGGCACGGCGCAGGCGGCGGCGCAATTGATCGAAAAGCTCGGCGCGCGCGTACTGGAGATTGATTTTCTCGTCGAACTGGCCTTCCTCAAGGGCCGCGAACGGCTGGCCCCCCACCCGGTTTACGCGCCAATTGTCTACTGATTGGCCCCAAAATTTCGCCATCCGCGCCTTGGCAAGCCGCCGGGCCGTCGCTAGTCTATCGGCGCGCGGTTAGCGACGCGTGTTGCCGCCATGAAATTCAGACCGCATCCAGGTGAGACGACGTTGATCGAGATCCGGCCCTCCGTGGCCGTGATCGGCGCCGGGCTCTCCGGCGTGACCGCGGCGCGCCTGCTCGCGGAGCGCGGGTATCCCGTGACGGTGTTCGACAAGGGGCGCGGCCTCGGCGGGCGCATGTCGACCCGCCGCGAGGGCGACTGCGCGTTCGACCACGGCTGCCAGTTTTTCACCGTACGCGATGACCGGTTCCGCAGCTACGTCGAGGCGTGGCAGGAGCAGGGTCTCGTCAGCCCGTGGCGGCACCGTATGGCGGCGTGCGACCGCGGGCAAATCACCGTCCTGCAGGACGACACCGTTCGCTACGTGGGCGTGCCCGGCATGAACGCGATGATCAAGGGCATGGCCGACGGCCTGACCATCCAACTCGCCACGCGCATCACCGCGCTCAACGAGACGGAGGAGGGCTGGCAGCTCGTCGCGGACGGCGGACCGCTGCCCGAGGTGTACGATGTGGTGATCGTCACCGCGCCGGCGGAACAAGCGGCCGCGTTGCTTTCGGCATCGCCGCGCATGCAGGCGAAAGCCGCCTCGGTCCGCATGCAGCCGTGCTGGGCGGTCATGGCGATGTTTGAATTCGAGCTGGATGCCCCCTTCGAGGCGGCGTTCGTGCGGAACAGCCCGCTGGTCTGGGTCGCGAACGGAGGCAGCAAGCCGGGCCGCGCCGCGCACGAGGCGTGGGTCCTGCATGCCTCGCCCGCGTGGTCGCGCGAGCACCTCGAGGAAAAACCGGACGACGTCATCGCACAGCTTCTGCGCGCCTTCTATGAGGCGATCGGCACCAAGGTCGTTGAACCCAGCGCGACCTTTGCGCACCGCTGGCGCTACGCCGCGCCGGAGAACGCGCTGGATGCCGGATTCCTCTGGGACGAGGAAAAGAACCTCGGCGCCGCGGGCGATTGGTGTCTGAGCGCGCGCGCCGAAAACGCGTTCCTGAGCGGCTTCCTGCTCGCCGATCACATCCTGGCCAGCCGCGGCCGCGCGGTGCGTTAGCCCGAATATTTCACCGCCGAGACGCGGAGGACGCTGAGTGAATTTATCCTCCCCGGTATTCGCCTCCGCGTTCTCCGCGCCTCCGCGGTGATGCAATTTGTAGTCTTGTACGAGACATCCGCTTCGTAATGTCAGGTCGCATATGCGCGAAGTGGTTGCGTGACCGACCTCGCGCTCATTTTCCCGCATCAGTTGTTTGACCCGCATCCTGCGCTGGCATCCGGCCGGCCCGTGTTGCTGGTGGAGGACTCGCTCTTTTTCGGTGACCGGCATGCGCCGGCGCGGTTCCACCGGCAGAAATTGTTGTTCCACCGCGCCTCGATGTCGGCCTACGCGGAGCGGCTGCGGCGCGCTGGGCATCGCGTGGAACTTGCGCACTACGATCCCGCGCAAACGGCGCGCGAGCGGGTGGCGGCGCTGGCGGCCCGGGGCGTGCGCGCGTTGCATCTCGCCGATCCGGTCGATTTCCTGCTCGAGAAGCGGCTGCGCGAGAGCGCGCGCCAACACGGTGTATCCCTGCACGTGTCGCCCTCGCCGATGTTCCTGACGGACCCGGCGTGGGCCGCGGAATTTTTTGAGCGGCGCGGGCGATATCGCATGGCGGATTTCTATCAGGCGCAACGACGCCGGTTGAATGTTCTCCTGCAGGACGGGGCGCCCGTGGGTGGCCAGTGGAGTTTCGACGCGGACAACCGCAAGCCGCTCCCTCGCGGGCTGACGCCGCCCGCGTTCGAACACGTGGAGTTGCCGCGCGCGCAGGCCCGTCTCGCGCGCGAAGTGGCGCACGCGTTTCCGGAACACCCCGGTGATACGGAGGACTTCTGGTTTCCCGTGACGCACGAGGCCGCGCGCAAGGGACTGGATTCTTTTCTCGAACACCGCTTCGCGAGGTTCGGCGACTTCGAGGACGCGATCTCGGCGCAGCATCCCGTCCTGTTTCATTCCGTGCTCACGCCGGCGCTCAATTCCGGCCTGCTCACGCCCGCCGAAGTGCTCAGCCGCGCGCTGGAATTCGCCCGCGAACACCCGGTCCCGCTTAACGCGCTGGAGGGCTTCATCCGCCAACTCATCGGTTGGCGCGAATTCATTCGGGTCCTCTACGTGCGCGAAGGCGTACGCATGCGCCGCGGCAATTTCTGGGGGCACGAGCGGCCGCTGCCGAAATCCTTCTACACGGGCGAGACCGGTATCGATCCGCTCGATGCCGTGATCCGGCGCGTGAACCGGCTCGCGTGGTGCCACCACATCGAACGCCTGATGGTGGCGGGCAACCTGATGGTGCTGTGCGGCATCCGGCCCGACGACGCGTATCGCTGGTTCATGGAACTGTTCATCGACGCCTACGATTGGGTGATGGTCCCGAATGTGTACGGCATGGCGCTCTTCGCGGACGGCGGAGTTTTCGCGACGAAGCCGTACATTTCCGGGTCCGCCTACATCCGGCGCATGAGCGATTTCGCGCCCGGCCCGTGGTGCGCGGTCTGGGACGCGCTCTTCTGGAACTTCATCGGCGCGCACCGCGACTATTTCATCGCGCAGCCCCGGCTCTCCATGATGGCGCGCACGTGGGACAAACTCGGCGCGGCGAAACGGGCGGAGCACCGGCGCGTGGCGGAGCGCTTCCTCGATGGCTTGAAATGACATTGTGCCGGAGTCCACGCGCGTTTAGGTTTTCGCGTCATGGCTGATCAACTGTTGATGGGAACGCTGGAGGGCTGGGACGTCGCCGTCGCCTATGCGCTGACGGCGGACACGGTGAACGAGGCGCTGACCCGGCACGACTGCGATCCCGTGGGCGGGCATGTCCTTGGGCGCGCGCTGACGGCGGGCATCCTCGCGGCGGCTTCGCTGGGCGAAGGCCAGCGCCTCAACCTGCGCTGGGCTTACGAGGGGCTGTTGCGCACGGTGGTGGTCGACAGCGGGCCGGACGGCGCCGCGCGCGCGTTCATTTCGCCGCCGCATCTCGCGGCGGCCGCCGATGAGGGCGCGCTGTACGGCGCGGGCGGCACCGTGCAGGTCATCCGCAGCCGCAAGGGCGCGGTGGTGGCGCACGGCACGACCAAGGCCGATTTGCTGGAACCGGTGGAGGACCTCGCGCATTTCCTCTGCCTGAGCGACCAGATCGAGTCCGCGCTGGCCGTCACCATCGCCCTGTCGCAGGACCCCGCCCGGCCCGTGAAGTTGTGCCGTGGCCTCCTGTTGCAGGCGCAGCCGGGGTGCGACCTGGTGCGCTTCCAGCGGTTGCGCGACCGGCTCTACACGCCGCCGGTGCGCGCGCTGCTGGGGCGCGGCGACGAATCCGACAGCCTGGTGGAGAACCTGCTGCGCGCCGCGGCGGCGGACGAGCAGCCGGCGCCGACCCTGCGGCTCAAGGCGGCCACCGCCCCGTTTTTCCGCTGCGCGTGCAGCCGCGAAAAGATGGGCGCCGTACTCCGCGCGCTGCCCTACGGCGAGCGCATGGACATGGTGAAGAAAAACGAGCCGGTTGTCGTGAACTGCCGCTTCTGCGGGCAGCGCTATGAATTGAGCATCGCGGATTGCATCGCCGCCTGGAACCGGCGCGACGCGGCGTCCGCGTGACGCGGGTTACTTGCTGGCGGACCAGGTGCCGTTTCCGCCGCCGCCGGAAACGATCGTGAACGTGCCGCCCATGGCGGTCCGCTGGTCGTTGATCGAGCCGGTGAACTGGGCGGCGACCGGCGGGGCTTCCGTCGTCGTGATGGTCATCTCCATGGCATTCGTGCTGACGGTGCCCGTCACGGTGCCGAGCGTGCTTTCGCCCGTTGCATAGGAACCGACGAACGAATCGCCGGACTGGGTGAGGTCGAGCGTGAACTCCACGCCGGTGCTGTAGCTGCCGGACCATTTTCCGGATATCGAGGCGCCACCACCACCACCGCCTCCATCCGAATCATCGTCGCTCGAATCGCTGCTGCTGCCGCTGCAGCCAAGGGACAGCACAAGGACGGCGGACAAGAGACTCAAGACCGGAACCGGCATCCAGGGGGAACGCATGGGCACCTCCACAAAGGTTGTGCGGACTCTATAAGACCGCAGGGCAATGTAAAGTATGGACTGGATGAATACCCCTTGCGGACGTTTCGCCGTCGCCGCAACATCACTGGACATGACGACGCTCTCCATTGAACTGGTGGTGGCGCGCCACGAGGAGGCGCTCGCGTGGCTGCGGCGCGTGCCGGCGTCCATCGACGTCACGGTGTACAACAAGGGCGCCCGCCTGTCCGAATTGCCGCGTGCCGGTACGATCCACACGCTGCCGAACATCGGCCGCGAGGCGCATACCTATTTGCACCACCTCGTCACGAAATACGACAATCCTGCCGCGCTGACCATCTGCGTGCAGGGCAAGCCGTTCGACCATGCGCCGGATCTGCACCGTTTTCTGCGCGCGCTGGCGGCCGGCGGGGAAAAGTTCGACGGCTTTCGCTGGTTGGGATTCCTGCTGGATGCGGATGATCGCACGGGGTCGCGCCTGTTCCAGTCATGGAGCAAGAACCCGGAGCGGCGCCCGCTCGACATGGCCGGTTTCTGGCGCGCGCTGTTCGGCGAGCGGCCCGTGCCGGATCGCTTCGCGTTTTTCGGAGGCGGCCAATTCGCGGTCCAGCGCGACGTGGTGCGCGCGAGGCCGCGCGCCTTCTACGAAAACGCGTTACAGGTGGCGTCCGCCGTTCCCGACGCCGCGCACTGTTTCGAGCGTACATGGGACGCCGTGTTCGGCGTGGACGGCGTCCCCCCGGAGCTGCGTGACCGACCGCTCCCGGTCTATCTCAAGCCGATCCGTCGCCTGATGCCGCCCCCGGCGTGAGGCGGCTCACGTCGGAAAGTGCATCAAGGCGCGTTCGTTATTCGAGCAGGCGAACACCACCAGGACTTCCGTCTGGCCGTCCGGCGCGGCGGCGTACAGGTGGTGCAGGTCGATCCCCTCCCCGGCGAGCCGCTCCGTGATCTTCCGGAGCAGACCGGGTTTGTGTTCAGCCTGCAGCAGCACGACCTGCTGCTCATGCGGGTTGAACCGCTGTTCGCGCAGCGCGTCGGTCGTGCGCAGGTTGTCGTCGGTGACCACGTGAACGACGCCCGTGGATCCTTCCGTCCATGCGCTGATGGCGAGGATGTTGATCCCTTTTTCCGAGATCAACTTGGCGATCTGCGTGAGCACCCCGATATCGTTGTGCACGCGGATCACCACTTCATGGCCCAGCATTGCTCTTGTCATGGCCTTCTTGCCTCCAAGGCATAGCCTACACCCCGGGGGCGCTGCCACCAAGCCGGAACGTGCGGGCCGATTTGCATTGGAAGGCCGCGTTGGTTATGGTGAAAACCGTGGGGAGGAAACTCGAATGACAGCCGATCTGAATGCAATCATGGGCGACTGGCGGTACGACCCGGCGACGATCAACGCGCGCTGGATCGTCGGGCTGGACGGCAAACGCAAGGTGCAGTTGAGGCTTGATCTCGGCGTGCTCCAGATGGAACCCGCGGGTCGGCCCGACGGCCTGCAGCCGCACGGGCACGACACGCTGCTCGGCCATTACCTCGCGCGCGAGGAGGCGGAAGGCTTCGACATGGCCGGGTTCGTCATCGACGCTGCCGGCTGCGCGGCGCTGCAACAGGAGGCGGCGCAGTTTTACTACCGCTACATTTCGTTCTACGCCCTGCGCGACCTCGACGGCGTCGTGGCCGACACGGATCACAACCTCGGCATCCTCGACCTCGCCTCGCGCCATGTGGAGGACGACGACCTGGCCTGGCAGTTCCTGCAATTCTATCCCTACATCCGCATGATGAACGCACGCGCGATGGCGGAGAAACACGCCGAGGCGCATGCCTACGACGAGGCAATCGCCGAACTGGAGGAGGGCATCGACGACATCCGCACCTTCTGGCGCGAACAGGGCGACGAGGAGGACGAGGAGGAGTCGCGCGAGATCGAGATGCTGACCGGGCTGCTCGGCGACCTGCGCGGCAGCCGGCCCCGCACCGAGGCCGACAAGCTGCAGGATGAGTTGTCCGTCGCCATTGCCGCGGAAAACTATGAGCGCGCCGCCCTCCTGCGGGACGCGCTCAAGATGCTGCGTCGCGCCTGACCCGCGAGTTCGCCATGCCTGAGACCCGTGGAGAAATCGAGGCGCGCATCACGGAGGCGATGATCGCCTTCGAGCGCGAATACATGGGGCGCGGTCCCACCGCGGCGCGGACGTACCTCATTGACGACATGGTGCTGGTCCGGCTGCAGGGCGTGATCACGCGCGCCGAACAGCACCTCGCCTCCGCCGACGTCGCGGGTCGCGGCCGGGAACTGGTGAAGCAGAGCCGCATCGAATTGCTGGAAAAAGCGCGCCCCCGCGTATTCGCCCTGATTGAAGGCATCCTGGGCATCGAGATCAAAAGCCTGCACACCGACATCAGCGTGAAGACCGGCGAGCGCATCATCCTTTTCACGCTCACCCGCGCGCCGGGCAAGTAGCCGCCGCCGGGCGCCGATTTTTTCCGGTTTCGGTTGACGCCCCCCAAAAAATCCGCATATTCACACGCATTGTTGGATCGCGGCTGCGCTAACAGCGGGGCCGGGGTCAGGCAATAAACCAACAGTGTTTCAGGTCCGGGATGAGCCATTGGAGCATCCGGGAAATGAGGCCGAATTCACCGCAAGTGAGTTCGGCCTTTTTGTTTGAACGCATGAAGGAGAACGATGATGAACAAGGTTGAATTGGGATTCGAAGTGCCGCCGGAAGTGAAGGAAATCCTGGCCGCGTGCCCGTCCTACACGGTCGCGCGCAACCAGCAGGAACTGACGGAACTCGCCGTTCGGGATGCCGTGAACGGCGTCCACGAAGTGGCCTACGAGGTGCCGGGCAAGGGCCGCGTGGTCGAGGTGAATGTGTGCCGCGTAAAGAACGGCATCTCCGCGAACTACCTGGACCCCTACATGCGGCGGCGCGATCCGGACTGCATGGTGATTGCCGACGAGCGCCCCACGGACAAACCCCGGTTCCGCGAGGAATTCGGCAGCACGTTTGAAAGCCTGCGCGCCGAAACCTTCGCATGGCTGAAGACTCAGGAGCTGGCGCTCTTCCCGTTCCATGCCGGCGGCACGGACATCGGCGCCGACGCGCTGGTGGTCGGACCCGCCAACGCCGGGTTCTTCGCGCTGGGACTCGCGCTGCTGCAGGGCATCCTGGATACCGACAAGGTTCCCGAGGACTTCAACCCGCGCGCGATCATCTATGTCGCCCCGCCCTTCCGCCACACCCACTTCAAGGGCAAGCAGATGGTGGTGCACAACCGTCGCAGCCGCATCCACGAGCTCTTCAGCTACAACCTCTATCCGGGGCCCAGCGCGAAGAAGGGCATCTACGGCGTCCTGCTGACCCTCGGCGAGAAGGAGAATTGGGTCACGGCGCACTGCTCGACCGTGCAGGTCGTCACGCCGTATGAGAACAAGGTCAACATCATGCACGAGGGCGCCAGCGGTGGCGGCAAGAGCGAAATGCTCGAGCAGGTGCACCGCCAGCGCGACGGCTCCCTGCTGCTCGGCAAGAATACGCTCACCGGCGAGAAGCGCACGCTCGTGCTGCCGCGCAACTGCGACCTGCGCCCCGTCACGGACGACATGGCGCTGTGCCATCCGTCGCTCGCGAAGAACGACGGCCGCCTCGCCCTGATGGACGCCGAACAGGGGTGGTTCGTCCGCGTGAACCACATCACCCGCTACGGCGTGGACCCGCACCTCGAAGAGATGACGATCCACCCGAAGGATCCGCTGCTCTTCCTGAACATCGATGCGCATCCTGACAGCACCGCGCTGATCTGGGAGCACATCCAGGATGAGCCGGGCAAGCCGTGCCCGAACCCGCGCGTGGTGATTCCGCGCCGCAACGTGCCGGGCATTTACAATGGTGCCGTCAACGTGGACATCCGCAGCTTCGGCGTGCGCTGCCCGCCGTGCACGAAGGAGAATCCGAGTTACGGCATCGTGGGCCTTTTCCACAACCTGCCGCCCGCGCTGGCCTGGCTCTGGCGCCTCGTGGCGCCGCGCGGCCACGCGAACCCGAGCATCGTTTCCTCCGAGGGCATGAGTTCCGAGGGCGTCGGGTCCTACTGGCCGTTCGCCACGGGCCGCATGGTGGACCAGGCGAACCTGCTGCTGCAGCAGATCGTGGACACGCCCAAGGTGCGCTACATCCTCTGCCCGAACCAGCATGTCGGCGCGTGGAAGACGGGCTTCATGCCGCAGTGGATCGCCCGCGAATACCTCGCCCGCCGCGGCGGGGCGCGGTTCTCGCGCGATCAGGTCACGCCCGCGCGCTGTCCGCTGCTGGGCTACGCGCTCAACAGCGTGGTCGTCGAGGGCCAGACCATCCCGTCGATCTTCCTCGAAGTCGACCGCCAGAAGGAAATTGGTCCCGAGGCCTATGACCTCGGCGCGCTGCAACTCACCAACTTCTTCCACCAGCAGTTGGAGCAGTTCCGCGAAGACGACCTGAATCCGCTGGGTCGCAAGATCATCGAGTGCTGCCTCGACGGCGGCTCGGTGGAGGATTACGCCGCGCTCGTCCCGCATCCGATGCTGGACGACGAAGGCTGAGTCCGAACGCACCCCACGCCCCGGTTGACACCCCGACCGGGAGCGTGGATGGTGCGGGCATGAATTCGCTGGAACCGCGCAAGGACGCCCTGCTCGCCGACCTGTTGCTGCTGCCTGATCCGCTGGCGCGGCTCGAATATCTGATCGACGAGGCGCGCGCGATGCCGGCGTTGCCGCCGGACGCCTGCACGGAGGCGCGGCGCGTCGAGGGCTGCATGTCGAATCTCTGGTTCGCCGGCGAATGCCGCGACGGGCGCTGCCACTTCCAGTGCGAGGCCGATTCGCTCGTCGTCAAATCGATCGCCGGCCTGCTCTGCCGTTTCTACAGCGACGCCCCGCCCGCCGACATCCTCGCGCTCGACCCCTCGTTCCTCCGCGCCGCCGGCATCACCGAACACCTCTCCACCAACCGTCGCAACGCCCTCACCAAAGTCTGGGCGCGCATCAAGGCCGTCGCGGAAACGGCGAACGGTTGTGTTTCTCGATAGCCCGGACCCGCGGCGCTACGGTTCGTAGACGCCGGTGCGGTAGAAGGCGGTGGCGGCGTGGTTGGTGAAGTCGAGCCAGATGCTGCCGCCGGTGCCCTGGCGCTCGACGCCGAAGCGGGTCCAGGCGCCGTGCACCAGGTCGGTCCGCACGTACAGATCGTACCAGCGGCCGGGCGCTGAATTCGGGATTTCGATATAGCTCGCCGCGCCGATGGGCATCCAGCCGATGTCGGCGAGGTGCGAGCTGGCGTCGAACGGATTCGTGCCCGCGAACTCCTCCTCCCACGTGAGGAAGCCGTCGCCGTCGGGATCGCTGAACGGGCCGTACGCGCGTGTGATCGCGACTTCGGATTGGAAGACGCCGCTCTCCAATTCCGGCGGGCCGTCGATCCGCAGGTCCGTGAAATAGACGTTCCGCTCCTCGCCGCCGCCGGTTTTGAAATTCCACACTCGGATGCGATCAATCACGGACTCCGACGTGATGGCGAGCGTGCCGGTCAGCACGATATTGCTGTTCACCGTGAGCTGGTACGTCATCGGGCTCGTCAGTTCCAGCGCGAGGCCCAGCCCCTGGTCCGTCCACGGCAGCCCGGTGGGCCGGCCAATCACGGAGTCGTTGAAGACGTAGTTCGTGTCGCCGCCGATGAAGAGAAATTCCAGCAGGTTCTGGCCGAAGCGATTTTGCAGGCCGATGCCGGTCGAGCCGAAGTCGTCGATGCCGCCATTCTCGAACTGCACACGCAACACGTCGCCAACGTTCAGCTTGCCGGCCAGCGGACGAACCGCCGCGCTCAACCCCTCACTGTGCGCCCACAACGCCCAGGCGTGCGTTCCGCTCTGAAGGTTCGCCACGCCGGATGTGCTCGCGAGAAAAAAACCGGCGTTCGCCCCGCCGCTCAGCTGCCAGCCGCCGCCCCACCCCGTGCCGCCGTTCTGGCCGTTCAGCCAGCCCGCGCCGATGTACGGCTGGTTCGTCGCGGCGTCACGCGAGGCGGCGTTCGGGTTGATCGCGCTGTTCGTGCCGCTTACCCGGATCAGGTTGACGCCCTCCGCGAGCGCCTGCGCCGGGAGCGCCCAGTTCGTCGCCGCCGGGATGGTCCCGGCCGAGCCGGTCAATTGGTTGGTCCACAACAGGAAGCCGGACAGCCCCGGCCCGGTTTTCCCGCGCACGGTGAACTGATCCACGTCGTTGGACACCACGGTGTCCGACGGCGGATTGGTGATGGTGACCGACGGCTGCATCGGGTCGACGCAATTGACCACGTACGTCCGCCAGTCCTGCCCGCCATTGTTGTCCCAGATGCGATTCGACTGCGCGTTGTCGTGGAAAACGAATTCGAGCTGCCAGGTGTCGGGCGGGACGGATTTTTCCACGGACCAAACGCCCGGCGAGGATTCCGTCATCGGCAGTTCCTCGATGTTCTGCCAACCGTTGCGACCGATGAAGAGCACCACGTTGGTCGCATTTTTCAGCGGCCCCGACCACTCCTCGTACGTGATCGTCACCGGCACGCACCCCTGCGGATTCAGCGGGTTCACCGTCGCGCGCGCGGGCTGGTCCGCGCAACCCGCCACCGGGAAATGCCAGTCGCGGCCGCGGTTGTTGTCCCACACGCGCCCCACCTCGACGCCGTTGTGAAACGCAAGATCGAGGGTGTGCGTGTCGAACGGAATCGCAAACGTCCCGTACCACCGCGCGCCGAGATTCGTCAGCACCACGTCGACCGTGTCCTGCCAGCCGTTCACGCCAACCGCCGCGACGATCTGCGTGGCGCCCGCGAGCGCCGTACCGAACGGATCGTAGGCGATCTCGATCGTCACGCAGCCCTCCGGCAGCGGCGGATCGAGCGAGACCTGGCCTGGCGCGACGAGCGGCGTCTTCGAAAAGATCTGCAGGCTGTACATGCCCATGTTCACCGCGGCTTTCGGCGGCGTGCCGGACGCCGTGACCGAACCGGACGGATGCAGTTGCTTCACGTTCCCGAAATCCGCGGCGTAGTTCGTCGAATCGCCGTTGAAGTACGGATACCACGTGCCCGCGGAGGGGAACTCAATGAGGTACGTGTTGTTGGTGAAATTCTGCGCGGAGAAATTCGCCGCGACGACCACGTCATCCGCGCCGCCGCCCGCGTCCCAGCGCACGTAGGCGATCACCTTGTTGAGGTCGTCCTTGTGGTGCACGTTCACGCCCGTACCCTTCAGGCCCTGCGTGCCGCCCCAGCGGTTGCGGCGCAGGTGGACCAGGTCGGAATAGGCGCGCACGATGCCGGCATGCGTGTTCGTCAGCGACCAGCGCAGCGCCGTTTCCGCGGCGAACGTCCAGTCCTCGTTCATCTCCTGGCCCTGGAACAGCATCGGGATGCCCGGCGCCGTCAGCGTGATGCCCGCGGCGAGCAACTGCCGCTTGCGCGCCCAGATGCTCGCCGGATTCGATCCGTCGATGTCACGCGGCAGGCGCTGCTTGTCGTTCAGCCCGCCCACCGAGTCGTGCGATTCGCTGAAGATGACGCGGTTGTGGCTGGCCCAGTTCGCGATTCGGTCCGCGAGCCAGTTCATATTCCGCTCGCTGTCGCTGCCGCGCGTGACCTGCCATTTGATGTGGTCGTGGAACTGCACGTCCCACTGGCTGTCGAAATTCATATTGAAGTCGAACGCGTGGTCCTCCGCGATGCGGATGCGCCCCGGGAATCCCGTTTGCATCATCCAGTTGATGTCGCGCAGCAGGTTCTCCGCGTCCGGCAGGTGCGTGGTTCCGTTGTTCGCGTAGAGCATGCTCCACACCGAATCCCAGCGGAACCCGCCCACGCGGTATTCCTGCAAAAACATCAGGATGTTGTCGCGGATGTAGTCGCGCACCTCGGCGCGCCCGTAGTCGGGCCGCGTATCGCCCCACAGCGTGGAGGAGCGGAAGTCGTTGTAGAAATAAATCCCGCCCTTGCCGTTCGCGCTCCACCCGTCGAACCGCCACAGCGCGAGGTCGCTCGGCCCGTAATGGTTGTGCACCACGTCGACCAGCACCGCGATGCCGCGCTGGTGGCACGCCTTCACGAAGCGGCGGAACGCGTCCGGCCCGCCCAGCGCGCTTTCGATCGCGAACGGGTCCGCCGGGTTGTAGCCCCAGCTCTTGTCGCCCGCGAACTCCGCGACCGGCATCACCTGCACCGCGCTCACGCCGAGGTCCACGAGGTGGTCCAGCTTCTCGATCGCCTGGTCGAACGTGTTCGGCACCCACGCCTCCGCGTTGAACGTACCGACATGCATTTCGTAGATCACGAGGTCGTTCAGCCACGGCACGACCGTTTCCACGCCGCCCCAATCGAAGGCATTGGGGTCGTGGATGATCGAATTGCCGTTCGAGTTCGTCACGCGGCGCGCGCGCGGATCGCGTTTTTCGAACGAGTTGTTGAGGACGTACTTGTACTCCTGTCCCGCCTGCGCCCCCGCCACGTCGCGCGACCAGTAGGGCGTCGCCCCCTCCTTCGTCAGCGTCAGCGTCGCCCACCCGCTGAACTGTCCCTTCACCCCCACGCTCGTCGCGTTCGGCGCCCAGACCCGGAACGTCACGCCGGTCCCGCCCGCGTCCGCATACGGAATCGACCCCAACCCCGGCCGCACCGATTGCGCGCCCGCCACGGCGACAAACAGCGCCCAAACGAAAATGGCATAACGGGGAAAGATCATTGGTGGAACGCTCTACCCGCTATATTACGCGCTTCAGTTTTGTTCGGATAGTGTTTTCGCGGAAATTCCGTATGATCATGGAATGGCCCCGGAGGAATCAGCCCGCGCCGGATTGCCGAACCGGCGCAGCATCCGGAAGCGCGGCTGGGACTACACCGCGCCCGGTTGGTATTTCATCACCATCAACACGCACCGCGGGCGGGCCCTGTTCGGCGTCATCGCCAACGGCCAGATCGTGTTGAGCGCCGCCGGGCGGGTGGTGGCGGAAGAATGGTTCAAGAGTGCCATCATCCGGCCCGGCATCGAATTGGATGAATTCGTGGTCATGCCCAACCATGTGCACGGTTTGGTGCGGTTGCCGGAGGGGCGACCTGCAGGTCGCCCGTGCAGCCCGTGCAGCCCATGCGGCCCGCCCCCCGGTTCATTGGGTGCGTTCGTGGCCGGATTCAAAGGCGCCGCGGGCCGCGCCATCAATGCCGCGCGCGGCACCCCGGGCGCCGTTGTTTGGCATCGCAATTATTGGGATGTCATCGTGCCCGATGCGCGCGCGTTGGAAAATATCCGCCATTATATCCGCGAGAACCCGCGCAACTGGCATGCCGTCGAAAACGTGGGCGCGCCGCGTTTCCTGGGCAACCGCGCGCTGTTGGACGGCGCGACTGTTGGGTTCCTCGCCTCGCGTGGCGCGGCCACTGTGCACGGCACCCTGCCCGTCCGGCGCAATGAAGCCGTGATGTCGACCTTTCTTTCCCCGATGGAACGCGCGGTCTTTCGCGCACTGCTCGCCGCGCGGCGGCCGCTCATCTGGGTAAAGCCCGCCGGGCAGGACGAGGGCCGCCTTGCAGCGCCGCTCCGCCGGGCCATCGACGACGGTCGGCTGTTAATCCTCACGCCGTTCGCCGATCGAATCGACGCCCCGAGTCTCCGTCGCGCGCTCTGGTGCAATCACTACATCGTGCGCCACGCCGCCCGCCTCATCGTCGGCCACCTCACCCCCGGCGGCCTGCTCGCCTGCGTGCTCACGGAAGCAAGCCCCGAGACGGACATCGAAAGGCTGGATCAAACCTGACCCCCGCCGCGCAGCGTGTTCCACAGATGCGCCGCGAAGAATATCGTGTAGAACCAGAATGCGTCCATCAGGGCGGTGCGGCAGCCGTGAAGAATGCTTGGGCCCCAGCGTCCACGGCAATGACGCCCGCGTGCAATCAGCATGCGCAGCGAGCGGCGATGAAACCAGAACAGTGGAATGAACAGCACGATCACCGCGTTGACACCGAGCCAGAACAAAAAAGTGATGACAAAGGAGAGAAACAACGCGAACAGCAAATCGAGCAGGAGGCCCACGATGGCCCCGAGTATGCCGGCTTCCGCCCCGGCTTCGGTGAACGGCCCGTCAAAGGGGACATAGGCGGCACCCTCGACGGCATCTACCGCGCGCATCCGAAACGATTCCAGATGAAACCGCTCGCGCGCGTCGATGCGGACGCCCGCGTGCAGCAGGATCGAAAAATAGACCGCCATCACGGCGGCCATGATGCCCGTGATCATTTCAAGGCGCGACCAGATCGACGCATCCACCATCCACAACACGAGCGGTGTGAGCACGGCGAGAATTCCGATGGAAATGCCCATCGAGGTTTTCACGCTCCATCGCGGGCGGCGCCATGCATTCGGCATCGCGCTGTTTCGCGAAGAACCGTGCCCGGGCTGAATGTTCATTGCCTCAATCCTACTTCCGCGGCGTGTAGCCTTCGGGGAACCAGACTTTCACGCGCGCGCGCTGGCGGCCGTGTTGCAGGGCGGCGCCGTGGGTTTTGTAGTAGAGGTCGAGGTGCCAGCCCTTGATGTCGCCGCCGCGATCCTCGACGCGGCCAACGCCGTACCCGGGAATTTCGATGATGGTGCCGAACGGGAAAATCGACGTGTCCGCCGCCAGCGTGCCCGGCTTCGCCATCGCGCCGCTCGCCGTCTGCCCGATTTTCTTCGGCTTGCCCTTCAACGGGCCCGACGCGAACACCGGCCGACCGTACCAGTTCCGCTTCCATCCGCAACACTCGCTGCACGGACAATAGCCGGTTGTGATCACGACGTACTCCGCCGGTTTCACCCCGCGCGGCGGCCTGATCGACGCGCGCGGGTCAAACAGGGAACACCCCGCAAGCCCCGCCGCGAGCGCCAGCGGCATGATCCACGCGCGAAAACGCATCATCCGACGACTCTACCCGTTCAACCCCGCCGTGGGCAAAAAAGTTTTTCCGCCTGAGGCGGATCCGCCTTTGGCGGAACAGACGTTGCACGCGCGGTCAGTGTGCGTGGCCGTGGTGGTCCTCGCCCGCGTGGTCGCAGGTACAGGCGTATTCGGCGAGGTTGCAGCCACCGCACTGCTCCGCATGATAGGTGATCCGGAAGTTCTGGGTCCGGGCCTCGGGTGCGGACTGGATGCGCACGACGATGCGGTAGCCGTCGCCCTCGGGCAGCGGCGTCGCCGAGACGAGGGCGTCGCCCTCCTTCACCAGCGCGAGCTGCGTCTTGCCGGTCGGCGCTTCGGCAATCACCGTGACACGCTGTTCCGCGGGCGCTAAGAGGCGCAGGTCGGCGTCATAGAAACGAACCTCCACCTTGCGGTCGGCGTTTACGAAGAACTCCGCGCGCGGCGCGTCGTTCTCCAGCAGCTTGCCGCCCTTCGGCCCGGCCACGGTGGCCGCCTGCGCGGTCATCGCACCCACCAGCATCAATATCATCAGCCATTTCATGTCGGTTCTCCCCGGGGTTCATTGCGTTGTTCGATCCAGCGGTACAGCGTTGGCAACAGGACGAGTGTCAGGAAGGTCGAGGTCAGGATGCCGCCGATCACGACGGTCGCCAGCGGACGCTGCACTTCAGCGCCCGCGCCACTCGCGAGCGCCATCGGCACAAACCCAAAACTCGCGACGAGCGCGGTCATCAGCACAGGGCGCAGGCGCGCCAGCGAACCCTCCGCCACCGCGTCGCGCACGGATTGCCCCGCCGCGCGCAACTGGTTGAAGCAACTGATCATGACCACGCCGTTCAACACGGCGACGCCGCTGAGCGCGATGAAGCCGATGCCCGCGGAGATGCTGAACGGCATGTCGCGCAACCAGAGGGCGAGGATGCCGCCCGTCGCGGCCAGCGGGATGCCCGTATAGACGACGAGCGCCTGGTGCACGCTGCCGAAGGCGAAGAAAATGAGGACGAAGATGACCAGCAGGGCGGCGGGCACAATGACGCCCAGCCGCGCGCGCGCCTCCTGCAGGTTCTTGAACTGGCCGCCGAACTCGATGGAATAGCCCGGCGGAAGTTGAATGGAACGGGCCACGGCAGCCTGCGCCTCCCGTACAAAGCCCTCCACATCGCGGCCGCGCAGATTGACCATGACCGCCGCGCGCCGCTGGGCGAATTCGCGGGTGATGGCACTCACGCGCTCCTCGACGTGGAAGTCCGCCACCTGACCGAGCTGCAACAAGCCGCCGTCATCCGTCCGCACCGGGAGCCCCTTGATGACGTCCACCCGCTTGCGCAACGCCTCCTCCATCCGCACGACAATCGGAAAGCGGCGGTTGCCCTCCACCAGCAGGCCCAGCTCCTCGCCCGCGAGCGCGTGGGCGATCACGCTGTTGATTTCCTCCGCGTGCAGGTTGTGCCGCGCCATCGCCTCGCGATTGAGGGTGATCTCCAGCATGGGCGCCTTGCCGAGGGCGTCGAACTCCACGTCGGCCGCGCCCCGAATGGTTTCGAGCAATTCGCGTACCTCGCCCGCCACGCGCTCCAGCGTCGGATGGTCTTCACCGAACACTTTTACGGCGATGTCCGCGCGCGTCCCTTCCAGGATTTCGTTGAAGCGCATTTCGATGGGCTGCGAAAACAAATACGACTGGCCCGGCACGCGGATCGACAGTTCCATGCTCATCAGGTCGGCCAGTTCGTCTTTCGTGATGGTGCGCCCGTCGATTTTTCGCCACGTCGATTCGGGCTCAAAAAAGATGTAACAGTCGGCCACGTTGACCCCCATCGGGTCCGTCGCAATTTCCGCCGTACCGATGCGCGAAAAGGTGTGGCTGACTTCCGGGAAGGCCTCCAACAGCACGCGCTCCGCCTTCTTCTGCATGTCGAGCGAGGCGTCGAGCCCGATGCTGGTGGTGCGGATCATGTGCGTCGCGAAAGCGCCCTCGTCGAGCTGGGGCACGAACTCGGCCCCGAGCTTCTGGAAGATCGTGAGCGACCAGGCGACCAGCAGGATCGCGGAAACGACGACCAGCCAGCGCAGGCGAAACGCGAGACGCAGCGTGGGCGCATACGCCTTCTTCAACCACGCGATGAGCGCGTTGTCCTTTTCGCTGATTTTTCCGCGCAGGAGGAGCGAGCACAAAACCGGCATCAACGTCATCGCGAGGACCAGCGCGCCGATGAGCGCCATCATGACCGTCAGCGCCATCGGCTTGAACATCTTCCCCTCGATCCCGGTCAGCGCGAGGATCGGCAGGTAAACAATCGTGATGATGAGCACGCCAAAGAAGGTGGGGGTGCCCACCTCCCTGCACGCGTCCCGCACGGTTTCGTGCCGCTCGTGCGGCGTCAATACGCGACCCAGGGCGTGTTGGCGCAACCCGAGCCGGCGGACCGTGTTTTCCACCATCACCACGGCGCCGTCGATGATCAGGCCGAAGTCCACCGCGCCGAGGCTCATCAAATTGCCGGACACGCGCGTCTGCACCATGCCCGTGATGGCGAAGAGAAACGACAGCGGGATCGCCAGCGAAACGATCAGCGCCGCGCGGAAATTGCCGAGCAGCAGGAAGAGGATCGCCATGACCAGGATCGCGCCCTCGGCCAGATTCTTCTCCACCGTGGCAATCGTGCGATCCACGAGGTCCGTCCGGTCATACCCCGTGGTGATGCGCACGCCGTCGGGCAGGCGCGCGCGAATTTCCCCCAATTTCGCCGCCACGCGCTTGGACACAATCCGGCTGTTCTCGCCCGACAGCATCATCGCGGCGCCCAGCACCGCCTCTTCTCCATCCCACGTGGAAGCGCCCGTACGCACGTTGGAACCGATGCCCACCGCGGCGACGTCGCCCACCCGGAGCGGCGCAGCACCGGCCCGGAACCGGATCGGCAGCGCGGCGATTTCCTCCGCCGTCGTGACGCGGCCCGCGGCGCGGATGACTACCTGTTCGCCGCCCATCTGCACGGCCCCGCCCCCCGCGTTCTCCACATTCTCCGCGACCACCTCCGCGACTTCCGCGAACGTGAGGCCTGCGCCAAACAACTTCTCGGGGTCGGGCATGACGACGATTTGCTTTTCATAGCCGCCCGAGGTGTTGACCTCCGCAATGCCCGGCACCGCGCGCAACTGCGGCTTGATGATGAAGTCCTGGATCTGGCTCAACTCCATCAACTGCTCGTACTCGCTCGCGGGCTTGTTGGTCGCGTCGGGCGCGTATTCAACGACGTAGTAGTAGATCTCGCCGAGCCCCGTGGAGATCGGCGCGAGCTTCGGCGTCAGCCCGGGCGGCAAGGCATCCACCGCGTTGAGCAGGCGTTCGCTCACCAGTTGGCGCGCGCGATAGAGGTCGGTGCCGTCCTTGAAGACGAGCGTGATTTGCGACAGGCCGAACTTGGACAGCGAGCGGAGCTCCAGCATACCGGGCACGCCCGCCAGCTCGATCTCCAGCGGGAAGGTGACCAGCTTTTCAATTTCCTCCGGCGCGAGGGCGGGCACCTCCGTGTTCACCTGCACCTGGGTGTTTGTGATGTCCGGCACGGCGTCCACCGGCAGATGAACCGCCGACCAGACGCCCGCCACCAGCAGGGCGGCGGCGACCAGCAGCACGAAGGGCCGCTGTCGAAGTGAAAAATCAAGCAGGCTGTTAATCATGGTTTGTCTCTAATGACTGTGGCCCCCGCCCTTGGTGGCGCGGAGCTCGATGAGGTACAGCGTCTCGACGGGATGCGTGACGACTTGGTCGCCGCCGTACAGGCCGTCCGTAATTTCAATGTAGTCGCCACGCCGTGCGCCGGTGCCGATCGCGGTGCGCAGGTAGGCGCCGCCGTTGACGACATAGGCGAACGCACCAAAGGCGCTCTCCAGCACCGCGGTGTGGGGAATCATGGGCACGGCCTCCGCCGGGGCGAGTTCCGCGAAGGCGTGTACAAATTCCCCCACCTGCCACGCCCGATCGCGGTCCTGGAACCGGAACAAGACCTCCACGCGACGGCTGTCCGGCGGCACCGGGTGAACCAGACGAACGACGGCGCCCGTACTCGACGCCTGTGGGCCTTGGATGCGAAGCGCTGTTCCGGTGACGAGCATACCCGCCGCCGGGGAGTCCACCCAGGCGCTCGCGTGTGCGAAGCCCGGCGGCTCATCCCGCCACCGCGCTTCTGCGCCGGCCTCGCGATAGACCTGTGCGGTGATGAGGAGGTTCCGGGGCGCCGTCCGCTCCTCCACCTCGGCCACGGTCAGCCCGATCGCGGCCCGGGTCGCCGCGCCGAGTAATACGCCCACCCCTTCTTTGAAGGACGCGCCCTCTCGCGCCTCCTGCCCGAAGACCGGTAGCGCGGCAAGCAACAAAAGGAGGATTAGTGGCCTCATGGCTGTGCCTCCCCGCGTGCCGTCGAACCGGTGAGCCATTCCAGTTCAGCGGCGGCTGTCAGCGCGTCCAACAGGGCTTCCTGCCTCGCGCCATACACGGATAGAAAGGTGAGCTGTGTCTCCAAAAACAACTGAACCGGAATCGAGCCGAGCCGGTACTGGCGATCCGCCAGCTCGGCTGCGTCACGCAGGCGATTCACCAGATCGGGCGGAACGGTCTGCAGTTTCGCTCGCGCGGTTTCATAGCAGGCGAGGCGCTGGGAAAGTTCGTCCTGTGCCGCGAGCGTTTCCGCCGCGCGTTCCGCTTCCGCGCGCGCCAGCCCGGCCGTTGCCGCGTCGCGGGCGATGCGCCGTTGCTTCCCCCACGTCAGTGGCAGCGACACCGCAAGGCCGATGGTTGTCTCGGTCTCGCCCGCCTCCTCGCGCGACAGGAAGGGGCCCAGGCCCATATCCGGTTTTGCATCCAGTACGGCGGCGCGCGCTTCGCGGCGCGCGCGTTCCAGTTCGGCGAGCCGTTTCAGCGCCGCCGGACTGCGCTCCATGCGCGCGACCAGATCAGCCTGTGCATACGTGTTCGTTGGCGGAGTCAGGGCGCCCGTCAGCACCAGCGCCGCACCGGCTTCACGCCCGAGCAGAAGATTCAGCGAGGTGCGCGCACGGCGCTCCCGCGCATCGGCGTCGATGGCGGCCGCATCCACTTCAACGAGGCTGCCCTCAACCACACGAATCTCCAACTGAAGCGCCGGACTCGCGGCGGGCCGCTGGCCGAGCAACCCGACCATCGCGCGCGTACGCTCTGCAACGCTTCGGGCGGCGCCGGCCTCCGAGCGGGCGCTCAGATACGCATACGCGAGCATGCGCACCTGCAAGTCGATGTCGCGCCGAAGCTGTTCGCGCGCGGCCTCGGCCACCCCGACACCGCTTTCGGCCACCCCGATTCGTGCGGCGCGTTTTTCACGGCGCTCGAGCGGAAAGAGGAGTTCGGCATCAACACTATAGCCGGTTTCGGGTTGGGCGTCTTTGTACCCGACGGCCACCCCGGCTTCGGGAGCCGGCCGCAACGCGGCCTGACGCTGCGCCGCGCGCGCGGCGTCGAACGCCGCATCGGCCGCCGTCAAGGCCGGATGTCGCGAGGCGACAGCCGCGATGGCGTCGTCAAGGCCAAGGGCCGGGAACTGGGCCTCGGCGTCGCCGAGCAGCGCGGTCGAGACCACGAGGACAAAAAGGATGGAGCGAGACACAAGACCTCCGCAAATTGAGCAGGAAACGCAAACGTTAAGGGCGTGAAGATGGCGCCACCCCGCGGTGGCGCGGCCCTAGGCGCGCGGAGGTTCAAACGGCGGACTCAACACCAACGTGCCGGTGCAGACCGGCTCGCGGGCAACTACGTAGGCCACAAGTGCGGGCCGTTGAAGGGCGGTCACGGCGACCGGCGCCAGGGCCGATGCGTGGGCGGAACCGCAGTTGTGAATCACAGCACACGACTCGTGTTGTGCGCCGTGGTGCGCATCCTCGTGGTGACATTCGGCCGGGAACGGCCACAAGACCGCGAACAAAACAAACGCCAGCGCACACGCCATCCAGGTGAGCGGAGTGCTGCGGGCGTCCTGTTGTCGCGAGGGTAAAAGCATCGGGGTATACACTATGCCTCGTCGTCGCGGGTGTCAACAGGGTGCCGCCGATTCGCGTCAACGCGCGAGGGGCGCATAGGCGCCGAGCAGGGCGGCGCGGTAGGCGGCGCGGCTGTGGCGGGTGCGGGCGCGTTCGGCGGCGGCGGCGCCGAGCCGGGACCGCGCGGGCGCGTCGGCGGCGAGGTCGCGCAAGGCCGCGCCCAGCGCGTCGGCGCGGGGTTCGACCAGCCGCGCGCAGGTCTCGTCGAGCACCTGGGTGTGCGACTCGATGCGGGTCGCGATGAGCGCGCGGCCGGCGGCGAGATAGGAATAGACCTTCATCGGCGTGTTGACGCCGCGCAGGCGCGGGGACACGAGGAGGTCGGCCTGCCCGAGGTAGTACATCAAGCGATCCAGCGGGCGCGGGCCGAGCAGATGCACGCGGCCGGCGAGCCCGCGCGCCTGGACGTGGCGGCGATAGGTGGCGACATCGGCGTCGCGGCCGCCGATGATGACGAGCGCGAGGTCCGGGGCGCGCGCGGCTTCGAAGCCGTCGAGCAGGAGGTCGATGCCCTGATAGTGTTCGAGGTTGCCGACGTAGAGGGCGAGCGGGCCGCGGATGCCGAGCGTCGCGCGCAGGTCCTCGGTGTCCGCGGGGACGGGCGGAAATTCCATCGCCATGTCGTGCATCAACACGCGGCGTCCGCCGGGCGCGAAGCGGGCGGCCTTGTCGGCGAGGCTCTGGCAGACGGGCAGTACGAGGTCGGCGGAGCGCAGCGCGTGTTTTTCCGCGCCTTCGAGAAAACAGCGGAACAGCTTCAGCCAGCCCCATTTTTCCATGAGCTGGTCGGCCATTGAGGAGTCCATGTCGTACACGAGCTTCGCGCCGGCGCGGCGCGCGAGCGGGCGCGCGAAGAAGACGGCCTCTTCGCAGGCGTGCACGACGTCGTAGGTCTTTTCGCGGATCAGCCGTTTCGCGGCGGCGTAGAGGCGGAAATCGCAGGCGACCTTGGAGAAGGAGAACCCGATGGGCACGCGTGTGACGCCGGGCGGGCGCGGCGCGCGGACGATGCGCACGCCGGGCATTTCCACGTCGCGCCCGAAGGGGAAGGTGAGCAGGTCGACGCGGTGACCGGCTTCGCCGAGCGTCTCGGCGACCCACTTGACGGCGATGGGCGTGCCGCGCTCTTCGTAAAACGGCTGGGGGGCGAGCAGCAGGATGTTCATGGCTGGTTCGCGCGCGAGGCCCGGGCCTGACGCGTGATGCCCCACGCGCCCATGCGTTCGCGTTTGGCGGAGTCTTCCAGATTCTTGAGCGTCTGGAATTTGCGGGAGCCCGCGCTGCCGTCCACACGCATGCCATAGAGGCGGACAAGGCCCTCGGCCATCAGGAGTTCGTCGAGGTCGCCCTGGTCGGTGACGATGAACGCGTAGTGGCGGGGCAGCCGGCTGTTGCCGCGCGCGTCCTCCCAGCGCGTGACGACGGTGAATGAGCCGCGCGAGAGGACGCGTTCGGTGAAGCGCGTGCCCTCCTTGCCGAGACGCAGCATGTCATCCGGGGAGAGTTCGAAATATTCCGCCTGTTCACGCACGCGCTCGGGGAAGCTCAGGTTGGTTTCGGGCGCGTCGACGTAGTAGAGCCGGAAGATGTATTCCTTGCCCTCGTGCTGCACGTGGAAGGAGTCGGCGTCGTTGCCGCTGCGTTTGAGCAGCCGCGCGTTTTCGAGGACGGTCCAGCCGCTGCTCCGGCCGATCCGCAGGCCGATGGAGTCGTCGGGTCCCCGCACGGTGGCGCTTTCGCGCGCGCGGGATCGGGCGAGCGCGGGCGCGGCGTGGCCGGACAACTGGCGGGCGAGCTGCTGATCGGCGGCGGTGAGCTGGGCCAGCGCGATGCGGACGAGGTTGCCGTCCGTTTTGCGCAGCATGACGACGTCGAGCACGTTCTGGACGAATTCCGCTTCAAGTTGCGCGCCGGTGAGGCTGGTCCAGACGCGGAACGATTCGCCGGTGAGCAGGATCGCGGGCGGCGGTTCGGGTTCGGGTTCAACCGGCGCTTCGGGCACGATCGCGAGGACGGGTTCCGGCGGCGCGAGGAAGTCCGCGATGGCGGTGTGGCCCATGAAGCGCGCGACATCTGCCGGCGTCAGGCCCGACTCGTCGGGGAGCGTGCGATCCGCGCCGCGCGAGTCGAGCAGGCGTACGGCGTCGAAGTGTCCCTCCCGGGCCGCCGCGTGGAGCGGCGTGAAGAGGAATTGGTCGCGGGCGTTGACGGCGGCGCCGGCATCAAGCAGCAGGGCGAGCATCGCGGCGTCGCCTCGAAACGCGGCGACGTGAAGGAGGGTTGCGCCCTCGGCGTCGGTTTCGTGGATGTCCGCGCCGGCGGCGATCATGCGGCGCGCGCCCGCCGTGTCGCCCCGTGAGACGAAATCCCGCAGCGACTCCACGACGCGCGGCGCTTCGGGCGGGGCGGGCGGCCGCGGCACCTCGCACGAGCACAAGGCCGCCGCCAGCAACGCGACCGGAAGAATCCGGACAAAACGAATAAACTTCACCGCACCATTCCCCTGGATGCTTCGCCCGTGCGGGCGCTCAACGACCTCTTTCGGCATTATCCACCAGTGTCGATTGGCGCACATCCGCGATCAGGTGATAGGCGTTGCGGATGTAGGTATCCATGTTGACCTCCGGCGGCGCAAGATGTCGGCAACCCTCGAAGGCGCGGACGGCCTGGCGGGCCAGCGCTTCGATCCGGGTCAGGTCGGACGGATTTTCACGGGTCTTCTGGTAGTTCTTATACAATTCGATTGCTTCGTTGAACGCGCGGGCGCCGCGGAGGAAGTCGGGGTTCTGCCAGGTTACCTTGCCGTTGCGCGCGGCGGGCTCGCCCTGCGCGGGACGCGGTTCGGCGACGGGCGCCGGGACGGCAGGCGCGGACGGGGGCGCCTCCTCGGAGCGGAATCCGCCGTCATCCCAGGTATCCGCCTCGGACCACCACGGATCTTCCGCGGTGACCGGGGCCGCGGGCGCGGCCATGACCCGGGGGGGGGCGACGGGCGCGGATGCCGGCGTTACCGGCGTTGCGATCGGCGTCGGGGCGGGCGTGCTCGCGGGGGCGTCCGGCCGCACGAGCGCCTCCAGCGGCGCGACGTCCGGCACGCGGAATCCGATCTTTTTCGGCAGATCGAGCGCGAAGAAAATATAGACGGCGGCTGCTGCCGACACCAGGAGCAGGGTCTGGAACAACGCGCGGCCAAGCCCGCTTTCCTTCGAGGCCCGCGCCAGGGCCACCGGTTCCACGGCGGCCGCCATGACCACCTTCTTTCGCGCGGGCGGCGCTTTGACAATCATTCGCGGCTCGCGCGGGGCCGCTTCTTCCGCCGGCGCTGGTTTGGTGGACAACCGTTTGGCGCTGCGCGCCACGGTGCTCTGCCCGGGCTCCGGCAGCGGTGGTTTCGGAAAGCGGCCCTGCCGAACCTCCGCCATATCCTGTTGGACCAGGCTCCAGTAGGCCGGCCTGAAGGCGCGGTCCTTCACCATCATCTTTTCGATGAGCCAGGCCGCGCCGGGCGAGATTTCGTGGTTCAGTTCCATCGGGTCCGGAATAAATTCCCGGATATGCCGCTCCATCGCGCTGCTGCCGGGACTGCCCGCGAACGGCAGCGCGCCGGTGAGCATGTGGTAGAGCGTCGCGCCGAGTGAATAGATGTCCGCGCGGCAGTCGAGGTCCGGCAGACCCTCCGCCTGCTCGGGCGCGGTGTAGTTCGGTGTGCCGATGATCGTGTCGCCATCCGCCGCCCGGCGGTGCAGGCCGATGAAACGGGCGAGGCCAAGGTCCACAACCTTTACGCTGCCGTCGCGCGTCACCAGCAGGTTGTCCGGTTTGATGTCGCAATGGATGATGCAGTCCTTGTCCCACGCGTAGCCGAGGGCGAAGGCGACGGACTCGACGATTTTGATCGCCGCCAACTCGGGCAGCTTGCCGCGGTCCGCCAGCATGTCGCCGACGGAACGACCGTCGACGTATTCCATGACGATGTAGGGCGTCTGTCCGATCTCGCCCGCATCGTACACCTGGACGATGCCGGGATGGTTCAGGCGCGCGGCGGCCTGCGCCTCAATTCGGAAACGTTGCAGCGCCTCCTCATCGGGAAGAAATTCCGCCGCCAGCGTTTTGATCGCGACGGGGCGGTCGAGCGAAAGTTGGCGCGCCTTCCAGACGGTGGACATCCCGCCGGACCCGATTTTGCCCAGAATTTCGTAGCCCGGCAGTTGAGGAATGGAATTCATGCAGGGGCGTACTTTATCCCGTGCGCCCGGCGCGAGGCAAGCCGGGGCGCTTTATCCTTTCATTCCGCCCGCCGCCTTTTGCATGCTCCATTTCCGATGAACGAACACCTTATCGCCGTGATTCTGGGCCTGGTCGAAGGCCTCACCGAGTTCATCCCGGTCTCCTCCACGGGCCACCTGATCCTCGTGGGCCACCTGCTCGGATTCGATGGCGCCGCGGCGAAATTGTTCGACGTCTTCATCCAGCTCGGCGCGATCCTCGCCGTGGTGGTCGTCTATTTCCGCACCTTCGCCGAATTGTTCAGCGCCCCGGAGCGGCGCGGGTTCAGCGGCTACAACGGCATCCTGCTGCTGGGCCTGACCTCGCTTCCCGCGATTGTCATTGGAAAGCTCTCGCACGGCGCCATCAAGGAGCATCTGTTCAGTCCCGATACGGTGGCCGCCGCGCTGGCCGTGGGCGCCGTGTGGATTCTGGTCTCAGAGCGCTTGCTGCGAGGGCGCAAGACGGTGGATTTGGACGGCATGACGTGGAAGCTCGCGCTCGGCATCGGCCTGTTCCAGTGCCTCGCGCTGTGGCCCGGCATGTCGCGATCCACCTGCACCATCGTCGGCGGCATGATGCTGGGCCTGAGCCTGCCCGCGGCGACGCGCTATTCCTTCTTCGCCGCCGTGCCCATCATGGTGCTCGCGGTGGGCTACGACCTGTTGCAGAACGCGACGCTGTTGACCGCCGACACGATTCCCTGGTTCCTCACCGGGTTCGTCGTCGCATTCCTCTCCGCCCTCGCCGCGATCAAATTCTTCATCCGCTTCGTCTCCCGTCACGGTCTCTCCGCCTTTGCCTGGTACCGCCTCGCGGTCGCTGGCTTGGTGTGGTGGATGCTTTAAGAGGGGAGGCCGACGGGGAGTCGGCATGGAGGAGGAAGGGGAGAAGGAGCGGGGGGGATTTCGTATTCCCTGCCTACTCCCTGCCTGCTCCCTGCTTACTCCCCCTCCTCCTCCACCGCGTCGCTTCGGCGAGGATGAACTCGAATTTGCGGGCGTGCTCGGGGATCAGCAGGGGCTCGTCCGTGCGCGATTCCAGCGTGAAGTGGGGCGAGAGACTTTCCTTCAGGCCGTCGAGCGTGTGGACGGGGCCGTTCGCGCCGGCGTAGCCGCCAATCCAATTTTCGCGGGGCGTATAAATTTGTTTCCACGTCGACGGCGTGGTCAGCAGCAGCGTGCCGCCCGTTTTTACGAGCGCGGGCAGCAGGTCGAGGAACCGGCGTGGCTCGGTGAGCCGGCAGATCAAATTCGCGGCGAGCACGACGTCGAACAAGCCGAGGTCCGCGCGCAGGTCCATTGCATCACCCACCTCAAAACGCACGCGCGCGCGATCCACATCCGCCGGCGCGCGCGCCACCAGCGCATGCGTCAGGTCGCCCTGATCGGGTATGGCGTACGGGATCGATTCGCCGCGTTGCAGCGTCTGCGCGGCGGCGATAAAGCGCGCGGAAAAATCGATGCCGATCACCTCCGCGCAGTCGCGCGCGAGTTCAAACGTCGAGCGGCCCACGGCGCAGCCGATATCGAGCGCGCGGAGGGGCGGCAACGGCGTGCCGCCCTCCATGCCGGTTTTCGCGCGGCTGGAGGGCGCCGCGCCGTCGGCGCCGGAACGTGACGCGAGCCTCGCACACCGCGCGGGGAATCCGAGTGCGGCGCGAAACGGCGCCGGCACCCGCGCCTGCGCGTCGCCGTAGTGGAGCCACAGGTATTGCGCGAGCGCTGCGTCGGATTCGTACATGGAGGGAGACGGTTCCACAGTGTTTTTTACGGGCATGAGGTAGGGCGAGGTGTCCCACCGAGCCGCCGGGCGGACCCGGCTCGCTCGGAGAGCTCGCCCTACCGAACGGCGTCCAGCAATCCCCGCGTATAGGCGCTGGGCTGATAGTCTTTGGCCACCACAACCGTTTCGCCGTGGCGGTGCAGGCGGATTTCGCAGTTCGTCACCTCCGGCGTCTTGTGCGGCGCGAAGAGGATGTCGTCGTGCGTGGCGTGGCTCGCTTCCGTGAATTTATCCGGCGTGAGGTGTCCGCCGAGGTGGTCGCTGCGGCCCGTGGCGACGTGAAATGTGCCGAGCACTTTTTCATCCTGGATGTCGCGGCCCGACCACGGCAGCTCCTGCGTGCCGAGTCCGAGCTCGCCCAACTCGCCCACCACCGGGTCGACGGCGAGTTTTTCATTGTGATGCGCGACGGTCGCCGGGTTGCCCTTGAGCAATTCCGCGCGCACGATGCGGCCGCCCTTCACAGTCATCAATCCAAGCGTGCCGTCCTCTTCATACTTCAACGGGAACTGGCCCTCGCCGCCGGTCGGCACCCAATAGACCTCACCCGCGGGCAGGTTTGCGACATCGGGCGCTTTGCCGCGACAGAGGCCGTGGCTCTTTTGCGCCTCCTGTCCGCCGAGGTCGAGCCGCAGCGTGTAGGTATTGCCCAGCACGGTGAAATCGAGTTCCGCCCAATCCGCGCCGGTCATGCCCGCGCGCAACGCCTCGGCCTCCCGACTCACCTCGTCGTAGTCCACCGCGAGTCCGGAGCGCAGGATGACGTCGTTCATGCCGTGCATCGTCGCCCCGCGAAATCCATACTGCTTCGCGAACGCGGTCAGCGGCGCCGTCGCGGAATAGGTGGTGATGGCGAGAATGATGTCGTAGTTCGGATAGATGTCTTTCTCGAGGCTGAGCGTGTTGCCCGCCGCGTCCACCGCGAGATCCGGAAGGTCGAGGTTGCTGCCGCCCGTGATTTTGTAGGCGAACATGTCGCCGCCGGTGAGTCCGAGCACCCCGGCCTGAATGCCCTTGTGGAACACGGTGTGCGCGTGGCGCTGGATGCTGTAGTCGGGATTCCTGAGATAGGCGTGGTCCCGCATGTCGTTCGGATCCTCAAGATCAATGAGAATCGCCACGCGCTCGCCGCCCTCGGGCGCGAACACGGTTTTCAGGAGGCGGGCGAGGTCAAAGGGTGGAAAGGATTTCTGGTTCATGCGCTGATTCTCCTTGCGGGTGTTGTGAGAATAAGTTCGCTGGTGGCCGCCCGGCCTTACAGGAGGGATCCGCTCGTCGCGCACGGCTTCACATCCAGGACCGACACGCCAGATCCGGTATTCTTGAAAATTCGGCCAGATTTCCCGTGATCAACCCAACGGAGGCTTCAAGCGCCGTCGCGGCGATCAGGACATCCAATGGGCCAATGGGCATCCCCCGCTGTTCAAGGGTGGTGCGAATCAGCGCGGCCCGCGCGGCGGTTTGCCGCACGAAAGGCAATTCGTGCACCGATTCAAGGAACAGCTCCACTTTGGCCCGTTCACGTTCACGACGGCTTGCGGCGCAGCGCGCCACGCCAACCATCAACTCGTATCGCGTGATAACGGATACCGCGAGCTCGTCGGGGGCGTGGAGCCGGGCCTGGCCCACCGCGTCCGGGTGGCCGCGCAACAGCGCGATGCAGGTGTCCGTGTCGAGCAGGAGCTTCACAGTTCCACCGGACGGTGTTTGCCCTGCTTGGGACGTCGAAACGCGGCATCCTTGATGTGAATCTGCTCAAAAAAACCCGCGGGCCAACGGGCGGATTTGACCGGCTCGACGAACCAACCGTTCCCGAACGGAACGATGGAAACCGTGGCCTCGCGCGGATTGAGGAGGCGCGGAATGCGAAGGGCCATCGAATTGCCGGAACGAAAGACTTTTGTCTGCATGTGAATACGGTATATACAAAAGACCACCCTGTCAAGCGGAGTGCGCGCCGCGCCGACCCCGGCCACGCCTGGCGGTGAACGGGTGGCGCGCGCGCCAGCGTTGTGCTAGAAATGGCGGCCTGTCGAAAGGATCACCATGAGCGCTCCCATTTCCAATGTACGCCCGCCCGCGGATGACGTGATTGCGCAAATCGCGGACTATGTGACCGGCGCACCGCCCGATGGCGCCGAGGCGCGCGACACGGCGCGGCACTGCCTGATGGACAGCATCGGTTGCGCGCTGATGGCGCTGAAATATCCCGGGTGCACGAAGCTGCTCGGCCCCGTTGTGCCCGGCGCCACGCTGCCCGGCGGCGCGCGCGTACTCGGCATGGACGACGAACTCGACCCCGTGCGCGGCGCGTTTTGCAACGGCGCGCTGATCCGCTGGCTCGATTTCAACGACACCTGGCTCGCCGCGGAATGGGGACATCCCTCCGACAACCTCGGCGGCATCCTCGCGGTCGCGGACTGGATGTGCAGGAGGGAGCAGGGAGCTGGGAGAAAGAAATGTGGAGAAGGAAATTCTCCCAACTCCCCATCCGTCTCCGACATCCTCACCGCCGCGATCCGCGCGCACGAGATCCAGGGCGTGCTCGCGCTGGAGAACAGTTTCAACCGCGCGGGCATGGATCACGTGATCCTCGTGCGCATCGCGACGACGGCGGTCGTGACCGCGATGCTGGGCGGTACGCGCGAGCAGGTGATCAACGCGGTGTCGAACGCGTGGGCGGACGGCGGCGCGCTGCGCGTCTACCGCCATGCGCCGAACACCGGCTCGCGCAAATCGTGGGCCGCCGGCGACGCGACGAGCCGCGCGGTCTGGCACGCGCTCAACGCATTGCGCGGCGAGATGGGCTATCCCGGCGCACTCACGACGAAAACGTGGGGCTTCCAGGACGCGATCTTCCGCAACAAATCCATCGGGCTCGCGCGGCCGCTCGGCTCCTATGTGATGGAGCACGTGCTGTTCAAGATTTCGTTCCCCGCGGAGTTCCACGCGCAGACCGCGGTGGAGTGCGCGTTCAAGCTGCATCCGCTGGTGAAGGACCGGCTGGACCAGATCACGCGGGTCGAGCTGACCACGCACGAATCCGCGATCCGCATCATCGACAAGGCCGGCCCGCTGCACAATCCGGCGGACCGCGACCACTGCCTGCAATACATGACCGCCATCGGCCTGATCTTCGGCCAGCTCACGGCGGACCACTACGAGGACACCGTGGCGAAGGACCCGCGCATCGACGCGTTGCGCGCGAAGATGGTGGTGGCCGAGGACAAGCGGTACAGCGCGGACTATCTCGATCCCGACAAACGTTCCATCGCGAACGCGGTGCAGGTGTTCTTCACCGACGGCACGCACACGGAGAAGATCGAGGTCGAATATCCCGTCGGCCATCGCCGCCGCCGCGCGGAAGGCATTCCCTTGCTCGTGAGGAAATTCCAGGAAGCGCTCGCGGAGCGGTTCGCGCCCGCACGCTGCTGGCGGATACTCAACGTGTTCCAGGACCCGCAGCGGCTGGAAAAGATGAAGGCGAGCGAGTTGATGGATTTGTTCGTGGCGAACCCGTCCGATCCGGCGGATCGCCCGTGAGGACACCCCCATGACTGACTGGTTGATTGCATTGCTCGTGGGCGCCGGGATCGGCGCGTTTGCGGTGTGGCGTGGGCGCGGGAAACGCCCGGCGCCGGCAGCGCAGGTCACCGTGCATTCCTCCATTGAGGAACTGCGCACGATTGGCGAGTTGTCGGTGTTCAAGGCGCTGACGAAGGAGATCGTCACCGCGCGCGACCACTGGGCGGGTTCGTTCGGCCAGCGCTATCTCGAATGGCTGTTCACCTCGAAGAAGATGGCGATGATCTTCGCGTTCGACATCGATTTCCGTTTCGACCTGCGCGATCCCGCGTTCCGGATCATCAAAAGCGACGGCGGCGTCCGCCTCGAATTGCCGCCGCTGCGCTACGACATCCACATCCGCGACATCACGTTCTATGACGAGCAGAAGACCAAGATGATGCCGTGGCTCCTGCCGGACCTGATCAACGCCGCGTTCGGCTCGGGCTTTAACGAGCAGGATCGCAACAAGCTGAAGGACGAGGCGCGCGCGCAGGCCGAGAAGCTCGCGGCGAACCTCGTCCACCGCCTCAAACCCGAAGTCCATAGCTCCGCCCGCGAAACGCTGTTGCTGCTCGCCCGCGGCTTCACCGACCAACCGGTGGAGATCGTTTTCGAAGACAAGGTACCCCAGCAGGCCTCCGTGGAATTCGCCGCCGAGCCACGCCGCTGACGGTTGTTTATCGCGCTCGTCCACCTGCCAACCGAGGCGTGGCGATACGGACGGAAAGAAGGATTGACGGAAATCCGTACCGCGGTATGGTTGCATCGTGAAAACGACGATCGATATTCCCGAACCGCTTTATAAACGCGCTAAAATCAAAGCCTTGGAGCGAGGTGAGACCCTTCGGCAAGTGGTTCTTGCTGCGCTGGCCAATGATTTGGATGCGCCCGGATTGGCTGTGCGGGAGGGAAGTTTTGCGCAACGTCGAATCCTGACGCCTGCGTTCGTAGCGCACGAGGCCAAGGGTTCCTATCGGACACAGGCCTGCCAGCCGGACATCACCCGCCTCATTTCCGAGGAACGCGATGAACGATAAGGAGTTGTTTTTCGACACCAGCTATCTGGCCCGGTTGTATGTGGAGGATGCGGGATTTCTGGAAATCCGTCGGCTGACTGACGCCGTGAACAGGATCGCGCTGGCCTGGCACGCACACACCGAACTCGTATCGGCGCTTCATCGCGCGTACCGGGATTCGCGTTTGGACCGGGATGCCTTTCGCGCCGCGGTTGATCAATTTGAACAGGATTCCGCTCAGGGACTTTTCCGTTGGATCGTGCCAGAGTCGCACTTGTTGCATCGCATCGAGTCGGTCTATCTGGACGCGCCCGCGGCCCTCTTTCTGCGCGCCGCGGACGCCCTGCATCTCGCTTGTGCGGAGGCGGGTGGGTTTTCGTCCATCTACTCGAACGACACGCGCCTGCTCTCCGCCGCGCCGCTTTTCGGACTTGAGGGGCGGAACATCATCCAATAATTCGCGTTGAATCGCATTGCGAGCGGGAGCAGTATGGCGCGCATGTATCGCGGGCGCGCACGGCGGCTGGTCCTCCTGCTGGTGGCAGGCGTTCTGGCCCATACGGCAACGGCGCTCGACGTGGTCGTCACCCGGCACGCCGAGACGCTGGCCAATGTCACGAAGGTCTATTCGTCCTTCAATCAGCGTCATTTCACGGAGGCGGGCGAGAAACAGCTCGCTGCGTTGACGGACATGCTGCGCGAGCACCGGTTCGACGCGATCCTGGTCAGCCCCGCCACCCGCGTGCTCCGCACAATCCAGCCCTATTTGGAGGCGACGGGCCAAACCGCGGAAATCTGGCCGGAGCTGGAGGAATGTTGCTGGCAACGGAATCGTGAAAGCGAGCGCACGCCGCCGGGCGATCCCATCCTGCTGGAGCCGGAACAGCGTCCGCTCTTCCTGCTGCGCGCCGGGGCGGCGGAGGTTGCCCCGGGAAACGAATCCTACGTCGAGGGCGTGCGGCGCGCCCGGCAACTGGCGATCGACATTCGCAAACGGTGGGGCGGAACGAATGCCCGCATTCTCGTGGTCGGCCACTACCATACCGGCGCACGCCTCGTGGAGGCGCTGGTCGACGATCCGCGCGCGGCGAGCCGCCTGCGGATCGATAATGCGCGCCTGACCCATCTCAAGGAGATGGATGGCCGGTTCACGCTCGTCGGTTTGAACGAGGAACAGCTTCATCTTCAGCCGTCCGTGCCTGCGGAGGAGCCGTGAAGGGGCGCTCCCCCATTCTCTTTCGCGCGTTGATCGCCGGTGTTGTCCTGCTGGCCGCGACGACCGCCTGGGCATCCGGCGGCGGCGAAGGCGACGGCTCCGCGCACTTCATTTTCCAAATGGCGTTGATCCTGTCGTTCGCGCATCTGGGTGGCGCACTCGCGCGGCGGCTGCGCCTGCCCAGTGTGGTGGGCGAATTATCCGCCGGGCTGCTGATCGGGCCGTACGCGCTGGGCGGCTGGTCCCTGCCGCTGATGGGCGTACCGTTTCCGGTCGACATGTCGCACGCCGGCATGCCGCTGCCCGCGGAAATCCTGCACCTGTCAACCCTCGCGGCGGTCCTGTTGCTGTTCGTGTCCGGCCTCGAAACGGATGTCGGCATGTTCCTTCGCTACAGCGGGCCCGGGTTCGCCGTCGGCGTGGCCGGCGTCATCTTCGCCTACGCCTTCGGCGCGGGCGGCGCGTTGATGCTGGGTCTCGCGGATTCGTGGCTGGACCCGATCGCGCTGTTTTTCGGCGCGGTCTCCACCGCCACCTCCGTCGGCATCACGGCGCGCCTGTTGAGCGAAAAGCGCAAGATGGAGTCGCCGGAAGGCGTGACGATCCTCGCGGCGGCGGTGCTGGACGACATTTTGTGCTTCGTGCTGCTCGCCGTTGTCGTCGGCATCGTGCAGGCACAAATGCAGGGCGCTGAATTTGCATGGGGCGCGATCGGGCTGGTCGCGGCGCGCACGGTCGGCTTCTGGATCCTGCTCGCGGGCGGCGGCCTGCTGCTGGGCCGCCGCGTCGCGCGCCTCCTGAAGGCGCTCGGGTCCCACGAGACGATCGGCTTCGTGACGTTCGGCCTCGCGCTGCTGCTCGCGGGCGTGAGCGAGCGCGCCGGACTCGCGGCGATCATCGGCGCCTATACCACGGGCCTCGCCCTGTCGCGCAGCGACCTGGCGGACGTGATCCGCGAAAAGCTGCATGGGCTCTATTCGGCCCTCGTCCCGGTATTCTTCTGCGTGTCCGGCATGCTGGTGGACGTGGCCTCGCTGCAGGGCGCCGTGGGCGCGGGCCTGATCTTCACGCTGATGGCGGTATTCTCCAAGGTCGGCGGCTGCGGCCTCGCGGCGTTTCTCTCGGGATTTAACGGGACGGGCTCGCTGCGGATCGGCCTCGGCATGCTGCCGCGCGGCGAGGTGGCGCTGATTGTCGCGGGCCTCGGCATGGCGCAAGGCGTGCTCACGCCGCAGCTCTACGGCGTGGCGGTGATGATGGCGATCCTGACGACCCTGGTGGCGCCGCCCCTGCTGAACCCGCTGCTGACGGAACGTCCCGGCCTGCGCAAGGGCCGGCGCGGCGCGGCGCAAAAACTGGAATCGGTGACGCTGGACCTGCCGCGCGAGGATGTGGTGGAACTGCTGCTGGAGCGCATCGTCTCCGCGCTGCGCCGCGAGGAATATCTCGTGCAGCCGCTGCCCGGCGAACATATGTTCCGCGCGCGTCAGGATGCGCACGTCCTCACCCTTTCGCGGGACGGCACCTGCCTGAAGATCCTGGCGCCGCCCGACCAGGCCGGCTTCGTGCGCTACCTCGTGCTCGAAGAATTGATCGAACTGGAGGACATGATCGAGGAGTGCCGCCAGAAGGGGCATCTCTCCGCCGTGCACGAGGACCTCATTCGCGACGCCTTCACACCGGTCCCGGCGGCGGAACCCGAAGCCTGAGCGCGCCTCAATCCGTTTCCGCCGCCGGCGCGTTGCGCTTGCGCCACAGCCAATACCGGAAACTCAACGTGCGCAGGAACTCGAACGGCGACGACAGCGCGTAGCGCTCGCGATAGGCCTGCAACGCGGCGGGCCACCAGGCGGCGGCGTGTGCGCCGAGGGCGGTGCGGTAGAACCGGGACAGCTCTTTGCCGACATAGAAGTGGTAGTACGGCGAGCGGAACCGGAACGTCCGTGCGCGACCGAAATCAATGAAGGCGAGTCCGCCGTCCGGACGCCGCAGGAAATTTTCCCGCGACGGGTCGCCCGTAATGACGCCCCGCTCATGGATCGCCGCCAGCAGGCGCGCCATCTCAAGCGCCTCCCGCCCGCCGACGCGCTTGAGCGGCTCGCCCGCGAGGAATTCTTTGCGCAGGATGATTTCCCGCCCCTCGTCGCCGTCGCGCCGCCCGTAGCCCAGCGAACGCGGCACGGGCAACCCCGTCAACCGTTCAAGCGCCGCATGCTCCCAGCGCCAGACAGGGCGCCAGTCGCGCCGGCCCGGGTGGTGAACGAAGCGTTTGGCCACGACGCCGTCCCGCTCCAAATAGACTTCGCGCAGGGTCCGATAGACCCAGCGCCGCTGCAACAACCGTCCGGACGCGGGCGCCACCCGCGCGTTATCCATGCCCCGGATGGTAGCCGGGCCGGTGCGCGGGTCAAGGAGCGGGGTGGCCCACCGTTCAGGTGTACGTACACGTGCACGACCCCCGCGGACGTGTACGTGCACGTGAACGGGTACGGCAAACGGGCGGGATGAACCCCGGGGAATCCGCGGGCCCTTTATTCCTTGCGCACACCGCATGCCTCCTGCATATTGCGCGGCCTTTGCAGCAGTCTGGCGTTGTGTCGCGGTGGCTCTTGGGAGTCGGCGCGAGCGGCGCAATCCGAGGTAAGTCATGGCACGAGTAATTCCCCTTAAGAATGTCCGCAACATCGGCATCATGGCCCACATTGATGCCGGCAAAACCACCACGAGCGAGCGCATCCTCTACTACTCCGGCAAGGTGCACAAAATCGGCGAGGTGCACGACGGCGCGACGCAGCTCGACTGGATGGTCCAGGAGCGCGAACGCGGCATCACGATCACGTCCGCCGCGACGTCGTTCGTCTGGCGCGACCACCAGGTTTCCCTGATCGACACCCCCGGCCACGTGGACTTCACCGTCGAAGTCGAACGCTCGCTGCGTGTGCTCGACGGCGCGGTCGCGCTCTATTGCGCGGTCGGCGGCGTGGAGCCCCAGTCCGAAACCGTCTGGCGCCAGTCCGAGAAGTACGGCGTGCCGAAGGTCGCGTTCGTCAACAAGATGGACCGCACCGGCGCCGAATTTTTCCGCGTGCTGCAGGAGATGGAAGACAACCTCGACGCCAACGCCGTCCCGCTCGTCATCCCGATCGGCGCGGAGGAAAACTTCAAGGGCGTGGTTGACCTTGTGAAGATGAAGGCGATCACGTTCGACGAGGCCACGCAGGGCCAGACGATGATCGAGAGTGAAATTCCCGCCGACCTCGTTGAGTCCGCCAACAAGTGGCGCCACAACCTCATTGAAAAAGCGGCGGAACAGGACGACTCGCTGCTCGAAAAATATCTCGGCGGCAGCGAACTGACGACCGAGGAAATGATGGCGGCGATCCGCAAGGCGACCATCGCGCGCACGATGGTGCCCGTGTTCTGCGGCTCGTCCTTCAAGAACAAGGGCGTGCAGCTCATCCTGAACGCCGTCGTCGACTACCTCCCCTCCCCGCTCGATATCCCGCCGGTCATCTGCGCGCAGGAGAAGGAAGCGAACTCCCGCATGGCGGACGACAACGCGCCCTTCTCGGGCATGGCGTTCAAAATCATGTCCGACAAGCACATGGGCAAGCTGACGTACATCCGCATCTACTCGGGTACGCTCAAGCAGGGCGAGGCGATCTACAACATCACGCGCGACCGCACACAGCGCGTCGGCCGCCTCCTGCGCATGCACGCGAACAAGCAGGAGCCGCTCGAGCAGGCCTACGCGGGCGAGATCATCGCGGTCGTCGGCTTCGGCGACACGAAGACGGGCGACACCCTCTGCAACGAGGACCATCCCATCCACCTGATGGCGATCACCTTCCCCGCCCCGGTCGTCTCGATCAGCATCAAGCCGGAGAACCAGGCCGCCAACGAGAAGTTGAGCGAGGCGCTGTACCGGCTGGCCGATGAAGATCCGACCTTCACCGTCGGCTTCGATCCCGAAACCTCGGAGACGATCATCTCGGGCATGGGCGAGTTGCACCTGGAAATCATCGTCGACCGCCTCAAGCGCGAATTCGGCGTCGCGGCGACCGTGGGCCGTCCCGAAGTGGCGTATCGCGAGACCTGCACGGCGACCGTCGAGCAGGAAGGCAAATACATCAAGCAGTCCGGCGGCCGCGGCCAGTACGGCCACTGCCGGATTCGTCTTGAGCCGAACACCAAGGGCGCGGGCTTCGAGTTCATCAACGAGATCGTCGGCGGCCGCATCCCGCAAAACTTCATTCCTTCCGTCGAAAAGGGCGTCATCAAGGCCATGCATGCCGGCCCGTACGCGGGTTATCCCGTGGTCGACGTGAAGGTCGCGCTGTATGACGGTTCCTACCACGACGTCGACTCGAGCGACATCGCGTTCCAGGAAGCCGGGCGCATCGCGTTCAAGGAAGCCTTCCACCGCGCGGCCCCGCAGTTGCTGGAGCCGGTGATGGATGTCGAGGTCGTCACGCCCGAGGAATTCATGGGACCGGTTACCGGCAGCGTCGCCCAGCGCCGCGGCCGCATCGAGACCATGGAGCAGAAGGGCAGCCAGAAGATCATCAACGGCTTCGTCCCGCTCTCCGAAATGTTCGGCTACGCGAACAACCTGCGCACGCTGACCCAGGGCCGCGCGAACTTCAGCATGGAGTTCGAGCACTACGAGGCCGTGCCGTTCACGCTCGCCGAGGAAATTCGCAAGAAGCGCCTCGAGCAGAACAAGGTCCGCTAACGCGCGGGCCGCACAGGTGGCGAACGTTCGGGAATGGGGCGCGAAAGCGCCCCATTCTCATTTAATCAAAACTTTCAATTCATCCGCGGCGCGGATAAAATGCGCGCATGGCAAACGATACCGATGCCGAGTTGACGCCCCTCCCGGTCTACATCGCGCTGATCGCCGTTGACCAATCCGCCGGGGAGCGCTTCGTCGCCACGGTATGCGGGAAGGGCGAGAGCGAGTTCCTGCTGGATAAGACGCCGCTGCGCATGCAGTTGCTGGTCTACCGCCCGGATTGCGAGGAGGAATTGCAGCGTCGGCTTGGCGAATGCGACGCGGCCGCCCTCCTGGCCAGTCATATCGACGCCGTTTCCATCGAGCAATTGCGCGCGGCCTACCGGCTGTTGCCCGGCGAATACGCCTTTCCCGCGGCCATGTTGATCCTGCGTGAACCGGGCAAAATGGAATTCAAGATGAGCTGTCCCACCTGTGGGCAGAAACTTTGGGTTCGCGACGAGGACAAGGGGCGCAACGGCCGTTGTCCGCACTGCAAGAAATCCTTCGTGCTGCCCGCGCAGACGGCCCACCTTAAGGGCGTCCTGATGACGCCGGAAACGGTTCCGCTCATTACGGTGACGGACGGCAACCAGGGCAACTGTCGCGGCCCGATCGGCGCCCTCGCCGACCGCGCGCGCCAATATGCGCAGGTTCTGAAGAGCGCGACGATGCGCGTGCAGGTTTCCGATTCCAACGGCGAACCCGCGGGGTAGCGCGTCCGCCCTTTTGAAGACGCGCTCCCGGGCGCGGTGGCCGGGGACCGGTAATCAGTGACCAGTAATCAGTGAGCTGTATTCAGACCTGGAATTCGCGGTTGATTCCGTGCGTTCCGTGAATTCCGCGGTTAATCCTTAATGGCATTACCGCGATTAGCATTGGTCCCGTCCAATTGGTCCGCCCACCGACCGGAATTCGACGGCTACAGAGCGTCGGGGATAAACGCCCTAGCGCGCGTCGGACCGGACATCCACGGCGACGAGGCAGATGTCGTCGGCGAGCGGCTGACCGTCGGCGAAATGCGTGACCGCCTCGAGCAATGAATCCAGGATTTCGTGCGAACTCTTGTAGACGTTTGTCCGGATGAATTTTTCCATCCGGGCCATGCCGAACTCCTCGCCGGTGGCGTTCGCCACTTCATACACGCCGTCGGTAAAGAACAGGAACGAGTCCCCATCCGTCAGGCGCACGGTTCCGCCGCCGTATTCCTCGCCCGACATCAGGCCCAGCGCGACGCCATGCGGTTTCGGCATTTCAAGCCGCGCGACCCGCCCGACGGCGCGGTGCAGGTGGAACGGCGGCGGGTGCCCGGCGACGGAATACGTAGCGATGCGCGAGGTGGTGTCGGCTACGAAATACGCGGCCGACGCGAAGAACGGTTGCGGAAGCGCCTTGAGCAGGGCGCTGAATTCGTTGTTCAACTCGCGCAGGAAATGCGGCGCGTTGCGGCCCCGGCGCGACTGCTCCGCGATCAGCGTGCGCAGGATCGCGACGATCAGCGCGCTGCGCGTTCCGTGCCCCATCACGTCGCCAACGAACACCCCCGCGCAGTCGTTCGCCACCGCGGTGATGTCGAAAAAGTCGCCGCCCATCGCGAGCGCCGGCTGGTAGCGGTGCTGAAATTCGAGGCGCAGGCGGCCCGCCATGTGGACTTCGGGGATCTCGGGATAGGGTCGGTTCAGGAAGGCCTGTTGGAACTCCGTCGCCATTTCCAGGTCGCGCGCGATGTCGGCCGCGATGGAGGTGTCCTGCCGTTGCAGCTCCTGCTGGAGCTTCGCGTACCACGTCGCGAGTTCCTTTTGGATTGGTGAACTGCGGATGATGCGCGGCCCGCGATTGAGCGCCGTCTTGATCGCCCATGCGCCCGCGTCCGAGGACTCGCGTATGGGCTCGAACAAATGTTTCTGCGCCAACGGCACGGCGAGTACGGCGAGCGTCGCGAACACGCCCGCCCCGAGGAGGAACAGGATGCCTGGGAGCAGGATGACCGACAGCGGCAGCGAGGATTCCTCGATGCCAACCACGAGGCGCGCCGGATTTTCCCAGACCATCCCGCCGGACAGCGGAATGGTGACAAAACGGAATCCGTCCACGTGTCCGCGCGTGTCGGACAACGCCGCCATGCGTTCCGCGAACGTCGAGGCCCGCGCATGCTGGCTCGTGGCCGGCCCGACGAGCCAGGGCGCCGGTCCGCCGAGCACCGCGACCACCTGCCCGGCCGCCGGCGCCAGTTCGTTCTTCTCCGCCAGTTTCGAAAGGTCCACGCGCGCGTGCAGCACGCCGTCCACGATGCTTTGCCGCCCCGGGCGGATCACGGGCGTCCCGATATCCATAATCCCGGCTGCATTTACGCCCGGGGAATAGACCGTGCCCGGTTCCGCCGCGCGCGCGCCCGCCCACCACGCGTCGCCGCGCTGGCTGTAGCGCGCGGTTTTTTCCGGCGCGGCGAGCACCTGCCCGCGGCTGTCGGTGAGGATCAGGTTTTGCAGGTGGGCGTCGAGCTCCAGCAGCCGGCGGAACAGCACCGCCACATCGTTGTCCACCACGCTGCGCACCGCCATGTCCTCGCGCGCGGCGCGTTCCCAGAGAATCTCCAGGCGGGCTTCGTCATCCGCGCGCGTGGAATCGCGTCGCTGCGCGGACTGTGCGACCGCGGCGGCGACGGGCAGGCGAGACAGGGTCTGCAGGCGGGCTCCCTCCCCGCGCATCAGATTCTCCACGCGCGTGGAATAGGGAGTGGCCAGAGCTTCGAATTGCGCCACGTGCTCCGCCTCGCGCGCGCGGATACTCACCACCGTGAATACGAGCAGGAATAGAACCGGCGGGCCGACCAACAAGGCCCAAGCCCCTGTGCGCAGGCGTTTTAGAATTTCTTCGAGCATGCGGAGCCGTGTTTTGCGCGGAGTACCTCACTTACACCATTCACCAGTGCACTCACAAGAATATTTGCCTCCGCCTCCGTGCTGAACCGACCCCAACTCACGCGAAGCGCGGCCGGCGCGGAGTCGCCCCCCCACCCCATCGCCTTTAATACGTGGGAGGGTTCGGCGGAGCCGGACGCACAGGCGCTGCCGGAGGAACAGCAAATGTCCGCCAGGTCGAGGCGCGCGAGGAGGACATCCGTGTGCAGGCCCGGCACGAGGAAGAGCGTCGTGTTCGGGAGCCGCGCCACGTCCGCGCCCACCACCACCACGTCGGGAAGTGCGCCGCGTATGTCCGCTTCCACTTGGTCGCGCAGCGCGCGCACACGCGGCCCCTCGGCTTCGAGCAGCATGCGCGCGCGCGCCGCCGCGGCGCCGAATCCCACCAGCGCGGGCACATTTTCCGTACCGGCCCGACGACCCTGCTCCTGTCCGCCGCCGCGAATCAACGGCCCAACGGATCGGCCCGCGCGAACCACGAGTGCGCCAGCCCCCTTCGGTCCATGCATCTTGTGCGCACAACACGTGAGCAGGTCCACGCCCAGGGCGCGGACCGAAAGCGGCACACGCCCAACGGATTGAACGGCGTCGACATGAACCGGGACGCCCCGCGCGTGCGCACGCGCAGCGATTTCGTCGATGGGGTGCACGATTCCAGTTTCGTTGTTGGCCGACATCACACAAACCAGCGCCGTGTCCTCTGTTAGCGCCGCATCGAGCGCCGCGAGGTCGATCCGGCCCGACCGGTCCACCGGAATGTGGGAGACCCGATGTCCCTCGCGCTCCAGTGCCGCGAGCGGTTCGAGAACGGATGCGTGCTCGACGGCGCTGCATATCCAGTGCCGTCGATCCGGGTTCCATGCCCGCGCGAGGTGAATCGCCGTCGTGTTGCTCTCCGTGCCGCCGGAGGTGAAAATGATTTCCTCCGGCGCGCAGTCGACAAGCTCTGCAACTCGTTCGCGCGCAGATGTTATTGCAAGCGCTGCCGCGCGCGCGGGCGTGTAGGGCGATGCAGGATTGTGAAAGCGCTCCGTGAAAAACGGGCGCATCGCATCCCACACCAGCGGGTCCAGGGGCGACGTCGCATTATGATCCGCGTAAATCATCGGAACTAGTTAACCACGAATGGACCCCAATGGACGCGAATTCGAGGAGGATTTCGCCGGACGGGGCCGGTGATCATTTTGGAAATTGGCGAAAATTAGCGCAATTCGCGGTTCATTCTTCCGGATGACTCACCGCGAATTGTCGCGGATATATCCCCATTCGTGTCCATTGTTGTTTATGCGTGGTTAACTCCCTCCTTAATCCGGTTTCGTAGGTGTTTTTCGCAGTCGCTCGATCCAAACCGAGAGTATCGCGATATCGGCCGGATTCACACCCGGAATTCGCGAGGCCTGCCCCAGGGTTTCGGGGCGCTGCCGGGTCAATTTCTCTCTCGCTTCATAGCGCAGAGCGGAAAGTTCGTGAAAATTGATCGAACCGGGTATGCGCGTCGTCTCCAGTCGTGCTGATTGTCGTATTTTCTCCTGCTCCCGCGCGATATAGCCTTCGTACTTCGCGCTGATTTCGAGCTGTTCCGCGGCCTCGGGCGAGCAGGTTCCCGTCTCCGGGGCGACTTGGGCATGGGAAACCTCCGGCCGTTTCAGCAGTTGCCAGAGGGAGACACCCGATCGGAATACGGCCCGCAGCCGCGCCTCCTCGCGCTTCACTTCGTCTCGCAGCGCCGCGACTGCGCGCAATTGTTCGGGCTGCACAATTCCTAAACTTCGAGCCAGCGTCTCCATTCGCAGCGTCGCGTTGTCCTGGCGAAGCACCAGGCGGTGTTCTGCGCGCGAGGTGAACATGCGATAGGGCTCGTCCACCCCCTTTGTCACCAGGTCGTCGATCATCACGCCGAGATACGAATCGTTTCGGCTGAACACCACGGGAGACTCGTCCCGCGCGCGCCGCGCTGCGTTGATTCCGGCCACGAACCCCTGCCCCCCGGCCTCCTCGTAGCCCGTGGTGCCGTTGATCTGTCCGGCCATGAACAGGCCTTCAATTTGTTTGCACTCCAGCGTCGCGCTCAATTGGGTCGGATCGCAATAGTCGTATTCGATTGCATAGCCGGGTTTTATAAACACCGCCGACTCCAGCCCTGGTATTGATCTAATCATTTTTAGCTGAACATCTTCGGGAAGGCTATTTGACGTTCCGTTGGGGTAAATTTCGACGAGTCCCCTACCCTCTGGCTCGATGAAGATGTGGTGGGCGCTTTGGTGTCCGAATTTCACGATCTTGTCTTCGATGGACGGGCAGTATCGCACGCCGGCTCCTTCAATCATCCCTCCGTACATGGCGCTGTCGCCGAGATGGTGGCGAATGATCTCATGGGTTTCTTCGGTGGTGTGCGTCAGCCAGCAGTTCATCTGGTCGCGGCCGGGTGGCCAGGGGCGGAGGGGGTTATTTCCAATTGCCAATTTCCAATTGTCAATTGAGGAGGCACCGGTTCCGCGATGGTTGGATTCCGTCGTGCTTTGATTTGGCAATTGGCAATTGGCAACTGGCAATCCCCAATGTTCCACGTGGAACAATTCGCGCCAGTCACGTTTGGCCGCCCAGGAAAGGAATGGCGGCGGGTCCTCGCCGGGTTGGATCGTCATCTTGGAATAATCGAGGCTGTCTTTGTGCAGGCGTGGCGGAGTGCCGGTTTTTAGGCGGCCCATGCGCAGGCCGGCGGCTTTCAGCGAGTCGCTCAGTGAGTATGCGGCTTGTTCGCCAATGCGGCCGCCGGCCCAGTTTGTTTTCCCAACGTGGATCTTCCCGGAAAGGAAGGTTCCGGTGGCCAAAACAACGGTTTTGGCGTGAACCGGAGTTCCGTCTTCGAGGGCCACGCCGATTGCGCGTCCGGAGGAGAGAAGAATGGACGAGGCGACGGATTCGATGATGTCCAGCCCGCGGGTGGCGGCGATTACGGCTTGAACGCGGCGCGGAAACCATTCTTTGTCGCATTGCAGACGGGTGGCCTGGACGGCGGGGCCTTTTCGGCTGTTCAGCGTGCGGAACTGGATTCCGGTGTAATCCGCGTTCCGCGCCATTTCGCCGCCAAGCGCGTCGACCTCGACGACGATATGGGATTTGCCGATCCCGCCGATGGATGGATTGCAGGACATCCGTCCGATGGCGTTTCGATCCATGCAGATCATGGCGGTGCGACAGCCCATGCGCGCCGCCGCCAGGGCCGCCTCATAGCCGGCGTGTCCTCCGCCAATTACGATTACTTCGTATTCCGGGTTCATGGGGAATTTCTACCGCGAATTAGCGCGAATTAGCGCGAATTGGAAGAGGATAAAGTGGTTCTCGCATATTTTGACCCAACGCTCTGTAGCGACGGCATTACATGCCGTCGAACATGCCGTCGAATAGTGGCCGACGGGATATAATCCCGTCGCTACAGCATAAGAGAGAAAACGTTTGATGGCTGTGATCGTCATGGGAATTCACGTCGCAAATCGGTCGGTCTCTGGGGCTCAGGTTTTTTCATTCCTCATTCGCGAAAATTCGCGTCAATTCGCGGTTGAATCTCTGTCGATCCTTCGCGCCCTCATTTCCCGATGCAGAACCGGCCGAAAACGGATTCGAGCAGGTTGTCGTGGAATTCGCGGCCGGTGATGAGGCCGAGTTGCTCCACGGCTTCTCGTAGCTGGGCGGCGGTCAGGTCAAGGGCGGTTCCGGCGTTTTCCGCCAGATGGCGCAGCGCGGATTCCGCCTGGTCGCGCGCGGTCAGCAGGTGTGCGCGGTGGCGTTCCGAAATTACGGCGTGCTGGGTGGAGTGGGGGATGCCCAGGTCGAGTTTCTTTGCGATCGCACCGCGGAGGGTGTTTAGTCCGTCGGTTTGAATTGATGATGCATAAATCATTTTAGCAGAATTAGTAGCGTCAATAGTATCTGGCTTCGCCAGATCGGATTTGTGCCCAACTTGGATTGTTTTTTCCGGGGGAAGGCCGGCGAGAATGCGTTGGTCGTCGGCGTCCGGGCCGGTGCGGGCGTCGACGAGGTAGAGGCAAAGATCCGCGGCGGCGAGTTCCTGCTGGGTGCGGCGGATGCCTTCCTGCTCAATGTTGCACTCGGTGTCGCGCAGGCCAGCGGTGTCGACGAGGATGAGCGGATAGCCGTTGAGGACGATGGTTTCCTCGATGGTGTCCCGCGTGGTGCCGGGCTGGTCGGAGACGATGGCGCGGTTCCGGCCCAGGAGCGCGTTGAGCAGGGTGGATTTTCCGACATTGGGCTTCCCGGCGATGACCACCGTGGCGCCGTCGCGCAGGACGTGGCCTTCGGTCCAGGTGGCCAATACGTCGTTGAGATCGGCGAGCGCCACGCGCAGTTCGTCGACGACGGGATCCAGCACGTTGTCGGGAATTTCCTGGTCCGAGAAGTCGAGCGTCGCTTCCACGTTCGCGGCTGCCGCGAGCATGCGGTCGTAGATCGCGTTGACGCGCTTGGAGAGACCGCCTTCGAGTTGTTCCAGGGCGGCCGCCGCGGCGCGGTCGGTCCGCGCGCGAATGAGGTCGAGCACGGCTTCGGCTTGCGCGAGGTCGAGGCGTCCGTTGAGAAATGCGCGCTTGGTGAATTCGCCCGGGTCCGCGCTGCGCGCGCCGGCGGCGAGTACGCGGTGCAGGATGCGGCGTGCGACGACGGGGCCGCCGTGTCCCTGGATTTCCACCGTATCCTCGCGCGTGTAGCTGTGCGGCGCGCGCATGATCAACAGCAGCGCCTCGTCGAGTGCCGTCCCGTCCGCCTCCAGTACGCGTCCGTGCACGAACGTCCCGCCCGCGCGGCGCGAGGGTGGGGGAGCAGCGCAGGCGAACACCGCGTCCGCGATGGCGAAACAGCGCGGCCCGGAGACGCGGATGATCGCGACGCCGCCTTCGCCCGGCGCGGTGGCGATCGCCGCTATCGTGTCGAGATCGGACATGCGCAGAGGTGTAGCAGAAGAGCGGAACGCGAAGAAGCGCGAAGCATTCGACCGGGCATTGACTCCGACTTCGGACGACACTACGTTTGCCCCAGCCGTTAGGGGTGGCCGCGTGGCCTGAGATCATACCCTGACGACCTGAACCGGGTCATGCCGGCGTAGGGAAACGGCGTGTTGCAATGGCCGGCCGCCCTCCCGCGAGAGCGGCTTTTTATTTGGAGGAATAAACCATGCACGGTGAATCGATTTGGAGGGACATCGCGGCGATTCGTGCGCGCGCGCCGATCGTCCACAACATCACGAACTATGTGGTGATGAACAACACGGCCAATGCGCTGCTCGCGCTCGGTGCGTCGCCGGTGATGGCGCATGCGGTGGAGGAGGTCGAGGACATGGTCGGCCTCGCGCATGCGGTCGGGGGCGCGCTTGTGATCAACATCGGGACGCTCAGCGAGCGGTGGATTGCCGCGATGAATGCCGCCGCTGCCGCCGCGCGCGCGCGCCGCGTGCCGGTCGTACTCGATCCCGTGGGCGTGGGCGCCACGCCGTATCGCACGCAGACGGCGCTCGACCTCCTGCGCGCCGCGCCGCCCACCGTCATCCGCGGCAACGCCTCGGAAATCATGGCGCTGGCCGGCGCCGCGGTGCAGACGAAGGGCGTGGACAGTTCGCAGGCGTCGGACGCGGCGGTGGACGCTGCGCGCGCGCTCGCTGCGCGGACCGGCGGCGTGGTGTGCGTGAGCGGGGCAGTGGACCAGCTCACGGACGGGCGCACCGTGAACGCACTCGCCTCCGGGCATCCGATGATGACGAAGGTTACCGGCCTCGGTTGCACCGCGACCGCCCTGATCGGCGCATTTCTCGCGGTGAATCCCGACGCACTGGCCGCGACCGGGCACGCGATGGCGGTGATGGGGTGGTGCGGTGAACAGGCGGCGCGCGTCGCCGCCGGGCCGGGCACGTTGCAGGTGCAGTTTATCGACGCGCTGCACCAGTTGAACGAACGCGATGTGAAGCAGCGCTTTCCATGAAGCCGCAGCCGCTGCCGCTCGACCTGTATCTCGTGACCGACTCGGCGCTCGCGGCCCCGCGAGCGCTGGTCGATGTGGTCGCGGCGGCGGTGCGTGGCGGCGTTTCGCTCGTGCAGCTGCGCGAGAAGCAGCTCCCCGCGCCCGCGTTCACCGCGCTCGCGCGCGAGGTTCTCGGCATCACGCGTCCGGCCGGCGTGCCGCTGCTCATTAATGACAACGTCGAGGTGGCCCTCGCCGCCGGCGCGGACGGCGTTCATGTCGGGCAATCGGACGTGCCCTGGCAGGACGTGCGCCGACGCCTGGGCCCTGATGCGATTATCGGGCTCTCGGTGGAGTCGTGGACCCAGGCCATCGCGGCGTCGGAGGCGAAGGTGGATTACCTGGGCGTGAGTCCGGTCTTCTGCACACCGACGAAGCCCGAATTGCAGCACGCGCTCGGACTCGACGGCCTGCGCGCGATTCGCGCGACGACGCGCCTGCCGCTGGTCGCCATTGGCGGGATGAACGCGGACACGGCGGCGGACACAATTCGCGCCGGCGCGGACGGCCTCGCGGTGGTGTCCGCCATTTGCGCGGCGCCCGATCCGGAGGCGGCGAGCCGCGACTTGCTGGCGATCATCCGCGCGGCGAAGCGCGCACGGTTCAAACCGGGAGCATCCGCATGAAAACCCCCATACGCCTGCTGACCATCGCCGGTTCCGACAGCGGCGGCGGCGCGGGCATCCAGGCCGACCTCAAGACGTTCTCCGCGCTCGGCGGCTACGGCATGTCCGCGATCACCGCGCTGACCGCGCAGAATACCCAGGGCGTCCGCGGCATCCACGAGGTGCCGCCCGCGTTCGTCGCCGAGCAGATCGACGCCGTGCTGGAGGACATCGGCGTGGATGCGGTGAAGATCGGCATGCTCGCCTCGCCCGCGATCATCACCGCCGTGGCCGATCGGCTGCGCCACCATCGCGTGGCGCGCGTCGTGCTCGATCCGGTGATGGTGGCGACCAGCGGCGACAAGCTGCTGCGCGACGACGCCATCGAGGCGTTGCAGGCCGAGTTGTTTCCCCTCGCGACCGTGCTGACGCCGAACGCGCGCGAGGCGGAGGTCCTGCTTGGGCGCCCGTTGCGGACCGATGAGGACGCCGCCGCAGCGGCGCGCGACCTGCTTGCGCGCGGGCCCGGTGCGGTGCTGGTGAAGGGCGGACATTTCGACGGCACGACGAGCAGCGATGTACTCGCCGGGCGCGGCGAGGCGGATGTCCGCTGGTTCCGCGCGCCGCGCATCGACACGCGCAACACGCACGGCACGGGGTGCACGCTGTCCGCCGCGATCGCCGCGGGGTTGGGGCGGGGGCTCCTCGTCTTCGAGGCGGTGCGCGAGGCCAAGGCCTACATCTCCGCCGCGATCACTGCGGGCGCGACGCTGCACATCGGGCGCGGCCACGGCCCGGTGCATCATTTTTATGCGCTGGCCGAATGGAGGCGAGGGGCATGAGCATCACGCCGTCGTTGTGGAATCAGTCGAAACCGGTGTACGACGCGATTCTCGCGCATCCGTTCAACCGCGAACTCGCGACCGGCACGCTCGCGCGCGACCGGTTCGCCTACTATGTGCAGCAGGACTCGCTCTACCTGCGCGACTACGCGCGCGCGCTGGCGCAACTCGCGGCGCGGGCGCCCGACGCGGCCGCCGCCGAGGATTTGCTGGGATATGCGAAGGGCGGCATGGAGGTGGAGCGCGCGCTGCACCAGCACTTCTTCACGCAATTCAACATCGCGCATACCGATGTCATGGAACCCGCATGCTTCGCCTACACCCAGTTCCTGCTCGCGCGGACCGCGCTGGACGATTTCGCGGTGGGCCTCGCGGCGGTGTTGCCGTGCTTCTGGATCTATCGCGAGGTCGGGCTGCACATCGCCGCGCACGCCGTGCCCGCCAATCCGTACGCCCCGTGGATCGCGACCTACAGCGACGCGTCCTTTGGCGTTGCCGTCCGACGCATGCTGGAACTCACCGACGCCGCGGCCGCCGGTGCGAGCCCCGCGCTGCGCGATGCCATGCACGCAGCCTACGCCGCATCCACCCGCTGCGAGTGGTGCTTCTGGGACGCCGCCCACCGCCTCGAACGCTGGCCCGTCTGATTGGCGTCCGCGCGTCGGTGTTGGTTGCAGGGATGAAAAATCCGGCGCGCCGGGGTATGCTGTGCGGGGAGGTTGCGATGAAATACGCAGTCAACGTGGAGCAGGGCGAGGGCGGGGAGTATGTCGCCTCCTGCGCGGAACTTGGCGTGAGTACAACCGGCTTGAGCGCGGCGAATGCGCTCGACGCACTGCGCGACGAAATCCGCTACCGCCTCGAAATGTGCCCCTGCACGACCGTCGGCGACGACTACGTGCAACTCGACGTGCAGTGAATCCGGGCCCACCCCGCGATTGGCACAAAGCGTGCTCAATAGATCATTCGGTTCGGGACGATCCGACTGATCTTCCTGATCCAAAGCGCCTTGCGAAAGTTTCACGCGTTGGTGGGTGAGCCATAATGGCGCTTTTGTGGGCGGACTGGAGGGACAACTATGCAACTCGACAAACTGACCATCAAGTCGCAGGAGGCGGTACAGGCGGCGCAGCGGGTGGCCGACGAGCGGCGGCATGCCGAGGTGGAGGTGGATCACCTGGGGCTGGCGCTACTGGACCAGCCGGAGGGCGTTGTGCGTCCCTTGCTGGAGCGGCTGGGGGCGAAGGCGGACGCGTTGCGCGGGCAGCTCGACGGCGAACTGGCAAAGCGGCCGAAAGTCGAGGGCGTCGCCGAGCGGTATCCGTCGCGCGGGTTCCGCGAGGTCCTGCAACAGGCGTTCACCATCGCCGCGAACATGAAGGACGACTACGTCAGCACGGAGCACCTGTTCCTCGCCGCGCTGGAGGCGAAGGATGCCGCGTTCGCGAAGCTGGCGAAGGCCGCCGGCGTGACGAAGGATGCCGCGCTGAAGGCGTTGCAGGCGGTGCGTGGGAGCCAGCGCGTGACGGACCAGAACCCGGAGGACAAATACGAGGCGCTCAAGAAGTACGGGCGCGACCTGACCGACGCCGCGCGGCAGGGCAAGCTGGACCCGGTCATCGGGCGCGACCAGGAAATCCGCCGCGTGGTGCAGGTGCTGTCGCGCCGTACGAAGAACAACCCGGTGCTGATCGGCGAGCCGGGCGTCGGCAAGACCGCGATCGCGGAGGGGCTCGCGCAGCGCATCATCGCGGGCGACGTGCCGGAGAGTTTGAAGAACAAGCGCATCGTGTCGATGGACCTCGGCGCGATGCTCGCGGGCGCGAAGTACCGCGGCGAATTTGAGGACCGCTTCAAAGCGTTCATCAAGGAGGTCATCGACGCGGCGGGCGGCATCGTGCTCTTCATCGACGAACTGCACACGCTGGTCGGCGCGGGCAAGGCGGAGGGCGCGGTGGACGCGTCGAACATGATCAAGCCCCCGCTCGCGCGCGGCGAGCTGCGCTGCGTCGGCGCGACCACGCTCGACGAATACCGCAAGTACATCGAGAAGGACCCCGCGCTGGAGCGCCGGTTCCAGCCGATCACCGTGGGCGAGCCCAGCGTCGAGGACACCATCGGCATCCTGCGCGGCCTGCGCGAGCGCTATGAGGCGCACCACGGCGTACGCATCCAGGACGCGGCGCTCGTCGCGGCGGCCACGCTCTCGCACCGCTACATCAGCGACCGGTTCCTGCCGGACAAGGCGATCGACCTGGTGGACGAGGCCGCGAGCCGGCTGCGCATGGAGATCGACAGCATGCCCGTCGAGATCGACGAGGTGCGGCGCCGCCTGCTGCAGCTCGACATTGAGCGCGAGGCGCTCCGCAAGGAGAAGGACGACGCGTCGCGCGAGCGGCTCCAGAAACTCGACGCCGAGCGCGCGCGCCTCAAGGAGGAAAGCGCCGGCATGATGCTGCACTGGGAGAAGGAGAAGGAATTGATCGGCCAGCTCCGCTCGCTGACCCAGGCGCTCGACCTGCTGCGCGGCGAGGAGGAGGCGGCGAAGCGGAACAACGACCTCGGCAAGGCGGCGGAAATTCTCTACGGCAAGATTCCCAGCGTCGAAAAGCAGATGAAGGAAGGGCAGGCGAAGCTTGCGGAGCTGCAGAAGGACCGCCAGATGTTGAAGGAGGAGGTCGACCCCGAGGACATCGCGTCGGTGGTCGCGCTCTGGACGCGCATCCCGGTGAGCCGCCTGCTGGAGACCGAGAAGCAGAAGTTGATCCACATGGAGGACCGCCTGCGCGAGCGCGTGGTGGGCCAGGCGGAGGCCGTGTCCGCCGTCGCGCGCGCGGTGCGCCGCTCGCGGTCCGGGTTGCAGGACCCGAACCGGCCGCTGGGTTCGTTCATTTTCCTCGGCCCGACCGGCGTGGGCAAAACCGAGCTGGCGCGCGCGCTGGCGGAGTTTTTATTCGACGACGAGCATGCGATGGTGCGGATCGACATGTCCGAGTTCATGGAGAAGCATTCCGTGAGCCGGCTCATCGGCGCGCCGCCCGGCTACGTCGGCTACGACGAGGGCGGCTACCTGACCGAGCACGTGCGGCGGAAGCCGTATTCGGTGATCCTGTTCGACGAGATCGAGAAGGCGCATCCCGACGTGTTCAACGTGCTGCTGCAGATTCTCGACGACGGGCGGCTCACGGACGGGCAGGGGCGCACGGTGGATTTCCGCAACGCGCTCATCATCATGACCTCGAACCTCGGCGGCACGATCATCCAGGAGACGCTGGAGCGGCATCCGGGCGTGACCGGCGACGATCCCGCGTACGAGCAGATGGAGGCGCGCGTGCACGAGACGCTGCGCAAGGCGTTCCGGCCCGAGTTCCTGAACCGGATCGACGAGACGATCATCTTCCACAGCCTCTCGCGCGAGCAGATCGGCAGCATCGTGGACATCCAGTTGCAGCGGCTGCGCAAGCACCTGGCGGAGCAGAAGATTGAGCTGGAGCTGACCGACGCCGCCAAGCAGGCGCTCGCCGCGGAAGGCTACGACCCCGTCTTCGGCGCGCGCCCGTTGAAGCGCGTCATCCAGCGCAAGGTGCTCGACGCCCTCGCGATGGAACTGCTCGACGGCCGCCTCGCCCCCGGCAGCCGCGTCACCGCCGACGTGTCCACCGCGAAAGCAGGCGAACTGGAATTCCGCGCCACCACCCCGCTGAAATAAGCGTCGAGCTCCCGCGCCCCGCGTCCAACGGAGGAATCTCACCACGGAGGCACGGAGATGCGGAGAGGATTGGGCGGGGGGCTGGGTTTACGTTACCAAAGACCCGCACCAGCCGCGGTCGTCACTCTCGCATTCACGTCGGCGCGCCCACCCACTCGCTTGCCGGTCGGGACAGGAACTCGGACGGGGGGATTCCCTGGGCGCCGACAAGCCGCTTTGCTCATTACGTTGAGTAAATTTACTCAAAATAGCCCGGACACGCCGCGAAAGCCTGTCGCCTCCCCCTCGTCGTCGTCCCCGAATGAGACAACCACGAAAATACGAAGCACACGAAAAGCGGAACTGCGGATGGTGCAGATATCACAGATAAATTCGCGCCCATTCGCGTCAATTCGCGGTAGTCCTCCTCCGAAAAAGGAACCGCGGATTGCGCCGATTTTGCGGATGGGGAGGGGACAACCACGAATGGACACCAATCGACACGAATGGGGAACAGCGGATTGGTCGGATCGACACGGACCCCCATCTCACGCCCCTGCAACTTGCAACCTGCAACTTGCAACTCATCAAATCCTACAAAATCATCCTTGTCTTACCCAACGCGCATTGTAGTATAAGGCCATGAATGTAGCGCTCAAAGCCGAGTCGGTTTGTTTTTCGGTGAAGGGGCAGGTGGTCATTCCCCGGCGGTTTCGGAAGGAGTTTGAGATTGAGGAGGGGACGCATGCCTTTGTGGAGGCGACGCCGGAGGGCATTCTCATCAAGCCGGTGACGCCCCGGTTCATCCGCGGCCTGCGGGGCTCGCTCAAGGGGCGCGGCGTGCTCAAGGCCATGATGGAGGACCGCAAGGCCGAGCGGGACACCTGAGATGGCGATCAAGGTGTTGGATAGCTGGGCGTTGATCGCCTTCCTGGAGGACGAACCGGCCGCGGAGCGGGTGGAACAGGTGCTGACGCAGGCGGCGGCGGATCGGCACAAGTTGCTGATGAGCGTCGTGAACTGGGGCGAGATCTACTACAACACCATGCGCGAAGTCTCGCAGGCCGCCGCCGAGCAGCAGGCCCGCGCGATCGCCGTCCTGCCCATCCAGCTCGTAGACGTGAGCGCCGACCTCACCCTCGTCCGCCAGGCCGCCATCTACAAGGCCACCTGCAAAATGTCCTACGCCGACTGCTTCGCCGCCGCACTCGCCAAACTGAAAAACGCCGAACTCCTCACCGGCGACCGCGAATTCAGGCAGGTGGAGAAGGACATCAAAATCAACTGGCTGAATTGAACCGCCCCCCGTACGACCGCCTCCTCGAATAGGACAACCACGAAGCACACGAAAGGGGAACCGCGGATTGCGCCGATTTCGCGGATGGGGAGGGGGCAACCACGGATGGACACGGATCGACACGGATTAGGGAGCGCGGATTAAGCTGATTAACAGGGGGCTGCAACCCGCAACCCGTCTCGTCCACAGAACGCCAACCCTGTAGCCGCGGGCGCTGACCGCGGCAGACCGGGCGGCAACCCCATCGACTCTCAATATTCCCGCCTAATCCCGGCTGACTCCGACCCGGTTGACTCCTGTCGTCGCGGTCATTTTGCGCGCTGGTCAGGATGTGGCTCGGTGCCCGAGGCTATTGCCTTCGGCATCGTAAACGAGCCCATCAATTCCGACACAAACCTCAACGATGTAATCATCGACATCAATTGCGTGGTCGAATTCCATTGTATTTTCGAGGAACAGAGTAAGTCGCTCAATAATGTCCTCGGCTAGGCTCATCTGCGCTTCGCGCAGTGTAGGGTAAACGATCGTATTCCCCCGCGCATCATGCTCACTGGCAACTGTGCCTTCGCAGATCGTGTCGATGCAAAGGCAGTAGCCGGTATCCAGTGGGCTTGGGGAGTTGCCGGTGTGCACGTTCCAGCCCTCTACAACACGGGCAACCCGATCTCTTTGAGGTAGTTGAATGTTGAATCGTAAATTGATGGGTGTCGCGTGATGTCCTGTTGATCACCCTCGGGGATGAAAATCACCATGCCTTGACGCGCGCGCGTAAGAAGAACCCGGTATGTGTTCTTCAGGTACTGCTGTCTGTCCCGCTTATGAATGTGCTGCCACGCGGCGCCCCTGAATGAGTGATGACGCCATCCATCGCCAGAGAAACGCAGATCGCCGTCCCACGTAACACAGACCCAATCAAGTTCGAGGCCTTGAACTTGAAACTCGGTGGCGGCGTCCTCCAAGTAGTCGCTCGACCGGGTATCATCCGGAGGGTTCAGAAAATAGTGGATTGGATCAACATTTACCCTGATATCAATCGCGTGCGGCTTCAGCCGCGCGGCTTCGGACGATGCCACCAGTCCCACTTTCTCCGAACCTCTGGCGTGTTCGCGAAGCCACAATTTCGCGGCCCCAAGGTCTCGCGTCACGGCAATCGGAAATCTATCCGCCATTCGACTCAACGAATTCCGGGCCGCAGGAACATCGAGGTCCAGCAGCTCCTTAACAAAGCGCGACACGTTTTCGGCTCGGTAGGATCGCATCGCGACGGCGAGATGTAGGCTGGGGTCGTGGCAGACCTTGTCGTGCTGCTGGAGCTCTTGTAGGGCGGCGCCTGCGCCAAACTCGGAGTCGTTCAACTCCGGCGAGATGTACACCCACCAGTGCGGCAATTTCCGACGCACGGCCATTATCCATTCGCCGATGCCGGCCTCTCCATCATGGATTTCTTGTCCTCCACCAACAAGGCAGACGACTACGGCCCAATCCTCGTGTCGATCGAGGTAGGAGATCAAATATTCAGGCTCAGATTGATCGAAGTCTTTTCGGTTTTTCCGGCGTCGCATAAAATCAATAGTCTTCTTGGCATTCCAGGCTCGTTGAGCCTCGTCAAAAACGACAACGTGGTCGAATGGCGCTCTGCCGGGGTCATTTAGGCCCTCATCGCCGAAGTGGTGCACGTTTTGTATGAAGTATCGAATTTTGCGTGAAGCCTCCGACATTTCCAAACGCGAATACTGTCCCGACTTCCTTAGTCGCCCCCGTTCATCGCGAATCAAGGCCTCTTGAAGAACTGCGACCAGGGGGCCATTTCCCGAGAGGAAAACGGAGCGATCTGCGTTCTCGCGATCTCTTCGTCGCGTCGCGAGGTTCAGGCCGACAAGCGTCTTTCCTGCGCCGGGTACACCCGTGACAAAGCAAATCACCTTTTGATTGTTTGACTGTGCGTGGGCGATAATTTCTTCGAGTCGATTCGCGGTTAACGAAAGATTTGTAGCTCCAGCCTCGTGCCGAGTAATCGCCTCAACGGAATGGCGTGCGTAGAGGGCTTGGGCCGCTTCGATGATCGTTGGAGTGGGGTGATATGGACTTGATGCCCACGTTTCGGGATCGCCAGCTCTGACTTTGCTGATTGTCAGCAGTTCGTCTACGAGCTCCCGCAGACGAGTGCAGCTACATAGTGATGGGGAGAACACGCCGTCACGATAGGCACATCCAACACGCTTGGTATCCGACGGTGCCTCCGTCGCGATGAGGACGGGGAAAATCGGGAGAGCGTGACTTCCTTCGTGAAAGTACTTCAGATCTAATCCGTAATCCCAAACTTGTACGATGTCGTTTTTGTTGAACTCCCGCTCGCCGACTTTGAACTCGATTGGTATGACAATTCCAGAAGACCACAGGACTGCATCGATTCGCCGTCCCACGCGCGGAATTTCGAATTCGAGAAAGATATGTCCGTCTACTCCCCGCACGGCGGCCCGAAGGATTTCAATCTCTGCCTGCCAAGCCGGCATTTGATCACCCTCGACCGTGTTGCTTGATGCCGCGAGACCTCCAATTATCTCCTCGACCGTGCTGGAAACAAAAACGTCTACTGGAGCAGAGTATCCGGCGCGTTTTGATAGAGATTGCGTGATCACGAGTGTTGAGTGTAGCACGCATGCTGTGGTCCATGAAACCCTCCATTTGCTCGGGTTTCTATCAGCAGCTAAGCCGCTACTCCATAGACGATGAGTCAAGTCGTCGCGTAGATATTGCGGATCCGTGTTGCTCTGAGGTAAAGATTTCGGCTCGCGAATCATTGCAAGTCGCGGCTGCGGGCATATTTGATGGGAGCAGTTCCAAATGGATAAGTTCATTGCCGAGCTTTTGCCGTATGCGATTTTCCTGGCGCTTTTTCCGGTGGTGGTGGCGGGAGTCAAGCGGTGGTTTAAGGCGCGGGGGAAGGGCAAGATTGGCGAGTTTGCGGTGAATTCGATTCTGCGGAGGGGACTGCCTGACGAGGTGTATCACCTGATCCCGAACGTGATGCTGCCGGCCGGGGGCGGGACGACGCAGATCGACCATGTGGTGGTGTCGCGCTACGGGATTTTTGTGATCGAGACGAAGGCGATGAAGGGGGGGATTTTTGGACAGGAACGGGAGCGGCAGTGGACGCAGGTGCTCTTTCGCCAAAGGCACCCATTCCAGAATCCGCTGCACCAGAACTATCGCCACACCAAAACGCTGAGCGAGCTGACGGAGATTCCACACCATTACTTCATCTCGCTCGTGGCGTTCAGCGGCGAGGCGGCGTTTAAGACGCCGATGCCGCCGTCGGTGGTTCACATTCGGGACATCGCCCGGACCGTCATGGCGCACACCGCGGTGCTGATCCAGGATGCGCAGGTGCCGGAGGTTGTGGACGCGATCGAGGCCTGGGCCCGGACCGTGGGCGCCGATGACCGCCGGAACCACGTCCGCAACCTGCAGGCGCGGTTCGAGGGGAAGCGGCGCGGGTGATGACGCGGGGGCGGAATTTCTGCTGCCGCACGCCGGGCGCTGCATTATAGTGGAGCCATGGACAGCGTGCTGTCAGCGATCATGATCATCGGGATCTTTTACATGGTGATTTACATCACGGAGGGGATGTAGGCGCCATGGGGGACGAGATCCAGGTGCAGATTCGCGGGCTGGTGCCGACGCCGACGGGGGTCGGGGTATTCCTGGGGCAGAACGGGAAGACGATCGCGATTTTCGTCGACCAGGCCGTCGGCATGGCGATCTCGCTGTCGATCCGCAAGGTGAAGCCGCCGCGTCCGCTCACGCACGACCTGATCGCGAACATCTTCAGCGGATTGGGCGTGCGCGTGCAGAAGGTGGTGGTGAACGACCTGAAGGAGGACACCTTTTTCGCGCGCCTCTTCCTGGTGCAGGAAAACGAGCTGGGGAAAAGCGTACTGGAAATCGACACGCGCCCGAGCGACTCGATCGCCATCGCGGTGCAGCACGGCTGCCCGATCCTCGTCGCGCGCCACGTCTGGGAAAAAGCACAGGACATGACCTGGGCCCTCGAACAGGCGCAGGCGAAAGAGGAAAAGCCGGAAGACGATTCCACGCCGGATGCGTGAAGAGGCCCGCGGCATGTCGCGAATTCGGCCCAGCGGCGGTTATCGAAAAACGTGCAGCTTCCAGACCGCGACGTTGGTCTACGACGCAACGGTGTGGTTCTGCGAGAAGTTCATTGATGCGCGCTCGCGCACCGTGGACCAAATGATCCAGGCGGCTCGCTCCGGTCGGCAGAACATCGCGGAGGGCAGCCGCGCCGCCGCAACTTCCTCGCAAACCGAGCTTCGCCTGCTTTGTGTGGCGCGTGCCAGTCTTGAGGAGCTGTTGCTTGATTTTGAGGATTTCCTGCGGCATCGGCGGCTGCCGCAGTGGGCGGCGGAGAGCCCGGAGGCTCTTGCTGTTCGAGAGGTGCCCAGGCGTTTCAAGAAGGATCAGGCGGCGCGGTCTGATCTGACGGATTTGACCGATCAAGAGCGGTGGGCGCTTTATGCGCCCTGGCTGGAGCACGACGAACCGGCCATTCGCGCCAATGCGGTCATTTGCCTGATCCACCAGGCGAACTTTCTGCTCGATCAGCAGATCAGCGCGCTGGAAAAGCAGTTTGTCGAGGAGGGCGGCTACAGTGAACAACTCGCCGCCGCGCGGCTGGCGGAGCGGGGGCGGAAGAAGAGAGATCCGGCGGATCGGACTGATCCGACCGATCAGGTACCGGACTGTCCGTTGTGCGGCCAGCCGATGGTGCTCCGCACCGCGAAAACCGGGCCGAACGCGGGCAACTCGTTCTGGGGATGCTCACGTTATCCGGATTGCCGGGGCCGCGCGCCGGTGTGATTTTTTCTGGCCCCTGCACCGCGCGGGCCGTATCGTGTCGCGCCATGAAAGTTCTTGTCACTGGCGGCGGCGGATATATCGGCAGCGTGACCACGGAATTGCTCCTGAACCAGGGGTATGAGGTGGTGGTGTTTGACAACTTCGAGCGCGGGCATCGCGACGCGGTGGACCCGCGGGCGAAGGTCGTCGAGGGCGACCTGCGCAACCGGGACGACATCGTCAACGCGATGCGCGCGGCGAAGCCGGCGGCGGTCCTGCACTTCGCGGCGTTCGCGCTGGTCGGCGAGTCGATGGAGGACCCGCAGCTTTATTTCCGCAACAACGTCGTCGGCGGCGTGAACCTGGCCGACGCGATGAAGGCGGCGGACGTGCCGAAGATCATCTTTTCCTCCACTTGCGCGACCTACGGCGTGCCGGAGGTGATGCCGATGACGGAGGACCTGCCGCAGCGGCCGGCGAATCCGTACGGCGAATCGAAACTGCTGTTCGAGAAGATGCTCCTGTGGCGCGACGAGCGCGAGGGCACGAAGTCCGTGTTCCTGCGCTACTTCAACGCGGCGGGCGCGACGGAGAAATTCGGCGAGCACCACGATCCGGAATCGCACCTGATTCCGCTGGTCCTGTTCACGGCGCAGGGGCGTCGCGAAAAAGTGATGGTGTTTGGCGACGACTATCCCACGCCGGACGGGACCTGCATCCGCGACTACATCCACATCGTCGACCTCGCGCAGGCGCACATCCTTGCGCTGGAGAAGGACGTCAGCGGGCCGTTTAACCTCGGCAACGGCGGCGGCTATTCCGTGAAGGAAGTGATCGACACCGCGCGCGAGGTGACCGGCAAAACGATCCGCGCCGACATGGCGCCGCGCCGCCCGGGCGATCCGCCCCGCCTCATCGCCGACGCGAAAAAGGCGCACACCGTGCTCGGCTGGAAACCGAAGTATCCCGACCTGCGCGTGATCGTGGAGCACGCGTGGAAGTGGCACCAGGCCCACCCGAACGGGTACGCAAAATGAAGCCGGCGGTCGAGCTGGTCTCGACCGGGGCCGAACTGCTGTCCGGCCGCACGCTCAACACGCACGCGCTCACCCTGGCGGAGCACCTCGCCGAACTCGGGCTCCCGCTCGTACGCGATACGACGGTGCCGGACGACCTCGCGGTGATCCGCGACGCCATCCGCGATGCGCTGGCCCGCGCGCCCATCGTCGTGGTCAGCGGCGGACTCGGCCCGACCTCCGACGACGTCACGCGCGACGCGGTGGCGCAGCTCGTGGGCGCGGACATCGTCATGCACGAGCCGTCGCGCGAGGCGATCCGCGCGCGTTACGCCCGTACGAACCGCGTCTGGAGCGAAGCCGTCGCGCGCCACGCGTTGGTGGTGTCGACGGCCGAGGTGCTCGAGAACCGCGTGGGGCTCGCGCCGGGCGAGGCGATCCACTGGAACGGACGCCATCTTTTCCTGTTGCCCGGTCCACCGAACGAATTCGAGGCGATCCTCGCGGATCACGTGGTCCCGCGGCTCCGCGCGCTGGCGGGCGAGCCGCCGCGCCAATGCGTGTTTCAACTGACCGGCATCGGGGAGTCGGACCTGCTCCGCCTGTTGCCGGAATCGGATTTCGTGGAGCCGGGCTTATCGATCGGCTACTGCGCCCGCGCCGGTCGCGTGGAGCTGCGGGTGGTGGCGGAGCCGGCGTCGGCGCCCGCGCTGGACCGGGCGGCGGCGGTGATTCGTGCGCGGCTCGGTGAATTCATTTTCGCGGAGCGGCGCGTGGACCTCGCGCTGGTGGTCGTGGAGGCGCTGGCCGCGCGCGGGCGTACGGTCGCCGTGGCCGAATCCTGCACGGGCGGCCTGCTGGGTCACCGGCTGACGTCGGTGCCGGGCAGTTCGCGGGTATTCCGCGGCGGCGTGATTGCCTATGCGAACGACGTGAAGGAGCGCGAGCTGGGCGTTCCGCCGGCCGTGCTCGCCGCGCACGGCGCGGTCAGCCCCGGGGTCGCCGCCGCGATGGCGGAGGGCGTGCGCGCGCGGCTCGGCGCGGACTACGGGGTCGGCGTGACTGGCATTGCGGGGCCTGACGGCGGCAGTGCTGAAAAACCCGTGGGGTTGGTGTATGTTGCCGTTTCGGGCGCGCGGGAGACCGCCGTTAAGGAGTTCCGTTTCGGCGGGCCGCGTGCTACGGTGAAGGAGATGAGTGCGCAGTCCGCGCTGGATGTGCTCCGGCGCGCGGTTGCCCGCGAGGAGTCGCCATGAAATTTCGCAACCTGTTGCTGACGGTTCTGCTGGGGCTCGCGCCGATGGCGTTCGCCCAGCCGCCGCCCATTTTCGCCGCGCTTTCCGTGACGAAGACGGATTCCGCCGACCCGGTGCTGCCGGGCGCGGAGTATAACTATGTGCTCACCGTGCTCAACATCGGCACGGAGACCGCGACGAACGTCGTGCTGCACGACCGCCTGCCGACGAACGTGGTGTTCGTGTCCGCGGCCACCCCGACCGGCGCGGTGGCGCAAGTCAGCACCAATGTCACGTTCACCATCCCGACGCTCGGTGAGAACGCTTCCGTCAGCATGACGGTGCGTGTGCAGGCGGCGAGTTCCGGGCTGATCACCAACCGCGTGACGGCGACGGCGAGCAACGCGACGAGCAGCGCCTCCGATTTCGAGACGACGTACATCCTCTCCGACCTGCGCATCGCGATGGCCGCCTCGCAGTCCGTCGTCCAGCGCACCGCGTCGTTCTCCTATTCCCTCATCTTCAGCAACGCGGGCGCCGTCGCGCTGACGAACGTCGTGGTTTCGAACACGCTGCCCGCGCAGGTGACGTTCGTATCCGCGAACGTGAGCGCGGGCGCCTTTGTGTCAACGCCGTCCAGCGTGGTTTTCTCCGTCGGCGCCCTTGCCGCGGGCGGGACGGCGGGTGCGACGGTCGACGTGACGGCGGTGCTGGGCGGTGCGGCGGTGAGCCGCGCGACGGCCCGCGGGTACGCCGCCGGCTCGCCGGTTGAGGGCCTCGGCGAGGCCACGGTGACGATTCTCGGCAGCGCGTCCGACCTCAGCGGTGACGGCGTGGGCGACCTGCTGCTCCAGCAAAAGGGCGGCGGCGTGTTGTACATCCAGGCGATGAACGGCACCGAGGGCGCGGGCGGCACGTTCCCGCTCGGCGGCACGGACATCAGCCCGTGGCGCGTGGTCGCGACGGCGGATTTCAATCGCGACGGCCAGCCGGAACTCGTCGCGCGCTACCGCGGCTTCCATCTTGTCGGCGTGCTGGCGACGGGCACGGTCGTGGGGTCCGTCCACCTTTTCGGCGTCGAGACCGACCTGTCGCCGTGGGGCGTCGTGGCGGGCGGCGACTTCAATGGCGACGGTTACGGCGACCTGTTGTTCCAGAAGGGCGACTCGGGCGTCTACGCGGTTGTGTTGCAGAAGAACAACAAATGGATTTCCGCCAACTACCTCGGCGGGGCGCCGGTCGATATCACGCCGTTCCGCATCCTTGCCGCGGGCGACACGGATGGCGACGGGCGCGCGGATCTCGTGGTGCGCGAGGGCAACAGCGGCGTGTACGGCATCGTGAAGGTGAACGGCTGGGCCATCCAGTCCGGCTGGTATCTCACCGGCGCCCGCGTCGACGTGCGCCCGTGGGTCTTCCGCGCCGCGAGCGACATCGACGGGGACGGCGTCGACGAATTGATTTTCCAGGACGGCGCCGCCGACAAGTACGGCGCGGCGTTCATGAACGGCTACACGATCCAGAGCAGCGCGAACCTGTTCACCAACGGCCTCGACGTCAGCGCCTGGAACGTCATCGGCCCGCGCTGATCCGCGCGGCGTTGTAAGGAATACGGCCGGCAGCCGATGTGGGGGTGTGAACATTACACCTTCATCGCGATTCGCCCTGCCGGAGAACTTGGCGGGCTCCGTACAACTCCTGATGGCGCACATTGGCGACACGGGAAAACACTCACT
>DAOLDD010000006.1:0-41971 GCA_035327585.1 Kiritimatiellia bacterium
GTTTTGGGCCGACGGGATGCAATCCCGTCGCTACAACAAACAGGACAAAAGTTTTAAGAACCGCTATAGCGTCGAAGTGGCTCCAGAACAGCCTCCGATACATGATACGGGCACTTTTGCCACACAATGCACAAAAGACACAAAATTTGTGAATTCTCTGCCTTTTGTAGCTGAAGAAATACGCGTGATGGCCATCCGCGCCCGGCCTCATCGTCGCGAACATTGACGAAGCGATGACGCCCGCACCATCCATCCGGGCGATGCCCTGGTGGGCGCTGTAAAGATCTGCCCGCCCGGCGATGCGGACCTTGCGCTCGATTTCGTCAACGCAGCCGGGGATTTCGAGGACGAGGACGAGGACGAGGACGAGGAAGAGGTGGAGGAGGACGGGTGGACGAGTGGAGCAACGTTCCCCCGGGCTTGAACCCGTCCGCGGTCACCGCAGCCGCTTACAAGCGATTTCCAGCCTCAAAAACAGCCTCTAGCGACCACATTCCCGCCCAATTTCGGCGTAACCCACGCAGCATCAACAAAACTCGTGGTCCGACCCGATGGTGCGACGTTCTCTGCGCCTCCGCGGTGACGCAATTTGCGGACTGGCCACACAAGGCACACAACGCACAAAAATTTGTGAATTCTGTGCGTTTTGTGGCCGAAGAATCGGTGTTCCGGCCCCGCCGCGGTTGTTGTTGCAGACGGAACGTTCGCTCCGTCCGCGCAGGGCGAGTGGGGGGGGGCGAATGCACCCCGCACCCCGTATCGCTTGGAGGCCCTTTTCCGCCCCCAAAAACGCCGCTAAGCCCTCTTTTGAGGTCGTTCCGCTGGCGTAACCCCTTGGTACCCTAGAGAAACCTGTGGTGCGACCCCGACGCGCCGAAATTCTACCCGCAGGTGTCGGGCAAGCGCCTGACGTATCAAATGACTCGTTCGGCGTAGCGATTAGGCCGTCATTTGTCGTCGTCGTCCGGCCGCAGCGATATTACGCTTCTGGCCATACACGAGGTCGCGTACAATTTCTCGAAGAAAAAGGTCACAACCCATTCGGGAGCCTTGATCTTTTCGGCAAGGTCCAAATCCGTAAGTCTGCCTCTATTTGCAACCGCAAAGTCCCTGAACCCATCCGGAATCATGATTTCCACAGCCAGAGAAAAGCAAAAATCCTCGGAACTCAACGCACCCGTCAACGATGGCGGCTTGGAGGCTAGTTCGAGTTGAGTGACCACGTGTCCCGATGGGGACCAAACACCGTCGGTCAACACATGGCAAAGCTCTTTACAGAGCGTAAAGCGACGCCAACAATATGACTGTTTGGGAGAAACAAAGACGGCAAACTTCCCGTCGTATAGCTTTAGCATCATCCCCTTGACCGATTGCAAGGGTTCAGACCGATAATGCGAGATACTGCATCCGGTCAGTCGGATGATCAGCTTGTAGAAGTCGGGATCAATGGCAGCGCCATGATCATTGTTGACTGGAAACTTTCTGCTAAGCCAGCTAGCCGCCCGAACAACGCCAAGATAGCTACGAGGGCAACCTGGAAGCAGATCAAGTAACGCGGCCATGCTGCTCCTGAAGATCTCCCGAAGAGTACTCCTTCAGGCCGGCAAGCACTTCACTCACGCATTCGTCGAGGCTAACGGCGGCATCGGGAGACACCAAGAACCGAATATCCTTGTATCCGTGCCTCTCGTAGTCCCGTTGCAGCTCCTCCCTGTTTTGGGTGGATGCCGATATGTTTTTATCGTCCATCTCTTCTCCGGTCGGCTTTTGCAGTCGATCCGTCTCCCTTTTTAGTCTGTTTTTAGACTTGACAAATGCGACCATCGGCGGCTCCAACACCTCCGGCCCAACGCCTTTATTTATCATCTGACTCCTGACTGCAACATAATTGTTGGCAAAAAAACGCAAGGGTTTTGTTCGGGTTTTCTCAACCTGCGCACAAATATGCCCATTTCTTCTGAAACACGCTAAAAATCTAGCACGGTATAGGGCCATTTCCAGCCCTTCTCGCAAGGCCCGTTTGCTACGTCTTTTGCTGCGGGTTCAAACTGTCTTGGCGTTGTTGCCTACACATGGAAGTCATAAGCTTGATTCATGCCAAAAGGCTCAAAGCGCATGATTCCACCCTGCAATGGAATGACTGTCGATCAGCTTATTGCCGCCGCGATGAAGCTGCCAGCCGAATCCGTGGCGAAGGTTGAGAAGGTCGCAAAGGACCGGCCCGCAAAGGCCGGTCCAGAGCCAGAGCCAGAGCCAGAGCCAGAGCCAGAGCCAGAGCCAGAGCCAGAGCCCAAGCGCTTTTTTTTGATTTCAGAATCAGCGGCGTCCGGACACGCGACCGGCATCGGAGTTGGGTTTACAAAGTATACAATTACGCCGAATGGGGCCGTACCACAGGTTTCTGTTGATTATCAACGGGTTGCGTCCGTGGATGGGGGTGAAACAGGGGCTTGGCGGCGATTTTGGGGGGCGAAAAGTGGCTGTACATCATCCGGATGTTTCACCGCTGAGACGCTGAGGGCGCGGAGAAGACCGCTCCGAGCGAAGCCATCTGACGTCGGGAGGTGGAGAATTCCGGACTGAATTCATCCTTGCCCGTGCTCACCTCCGCGTTCTCTGCGCCTCCGCGGTGACGCAATTTGCGGGTTGGCCACACAAGGCACAAAGCGCACAAAATTTTGTGAATTCTGTGCGTTTTGTGGCCAATGCGATCGGGGTGCCCGATCGTCTACGGGCTGTGGATCACGCTCACGCGCGCGGGAGGTCGTGGCCGGCTTTGGTGGGGAGCAAGGAGTGGCCCATGAGCCAGGTGTCGACGCCGCGGGCGGCTTCGCGGCCTTCGGAGATGGCCCAGACAATCAGCGACTGGCCGCGGCGCGCGTCGCCGGCGGTGAAGACGCCGGGGACGGTGGTCGCGTAGTTCTCGTCGGCCTTCACGTTGCCGCGGTTGTCGAGTTCGCAGCCGAGCTGCTTCACCACGCCATCGGTCTCCGGGCCGGTGAAGCCCATGGCGAGCAACACGAGGTCGGCGGGCCAGACTTTCTCCGAGCCGGGCAATTCCTCGAGCTTCGGCGGGCCGCCGTTCGGGGACGGGGCGAAGCGGACGTTGACGGTCTTGAGGTGCGTGAGCACGCCGTCCTTGCCAATGAATTCCTTGGTCGACACGGCGAAAACGCGCTCGCAGCCCTCGTCGTGCGAGGTGCTGGTGCGCAGCTTCATCGGATAGTACGGCCACGGCTGGTGCGCGGGCCGATCCTTCGGGGGCATGGGCAGGAGCTCGAAGTTGGTTACGGATTTCGCGCCGTGCCGGTTCGAGGTGCCGATGCAGTCGCTGCCGGTGTCGCCGCCGCCGATGACGATGACGTGCTTGCCGGTGGCCATGATCTGGCCGGGGATGGTATCGCCCGCAACGACCTTGTTCTGCTGCGGCAGGAACTCCATCGCGAGGTGGATGCCCTTCAATTCGCGGCCCGGCGCATTGAGGTCGCGCCCGCGCGTTGCGCCGACCGCGAGCACCACCGCGTCGAAGTCCTTCTTCAGTTGTTCACCCGTGATGTCCACGCCGACATTAACGCCGGTCTTGAAGGTGATGCCCTCGGCTTCCATGACCTTGAGGCGGCGGTCGATGACGGCCTTCTCCATCTTGAAGTCGGGAATGCCGTAGCGCAGCAGGCCGCCGATGCGGCTCTCCCGCTCGAACACGGTGACCGTGTGGCCCGCGCGATTGAGCTGCTGGGCGCAGGCGAGACCGGCGGGGCCGGAGCCGATGACGGCGATTTTCTTGCCGGTCCTCTTCTCCGGAGGTTCGGGCTTGATCCACCCCTCGGCGAAGGCGCGCTCAACGATTTCCTTCTCGATCTGCTCAATGGTGACTGGCGGCTCGTTGATGCCGAGCACGCAGGCCTCTTCGCACGGGGCGGGGCAGAGGCGGCCGGTGAATTCGGGGAAGTTGTTCGTGGCGTGCAGGCGATCCATCGCCTCGCGCCAGCGGCCGCGGTACACGAGGTCGTTCCAGTCGGGGATGATGTTCCCGAGCGGGCAGCCGGTGTGGCAGAACGGCACGCCGCAATCCATGCAGCGCGCAGCCTGCTTCTTGACCCGCTCCTCCGGGAACGGTTCGTAGAACTCCCGGTAGTACTTCAGGCGCTCCGCCACCGCCACCTTGTGCGGCAACTCGCGCGTAAACTCTTTAAACCCCGTTGGCTTGCCCATAATACCTCAGATTTAACCGCGGATTTCGCGGATTACGCGGATGATGATCTGACTATACGTTTCCATTTTAGTGTCGAGTATTTGAAGTTCGGAAGAAGAGCCAGGCTAAGTCCCGTAATAGCTAGATAACCCGTCATTTGAGCGATGTGTGACTCATTGAAATCAGTAACAACCTTTGGGTCTACGATAACTTTTTCATCCACAATGATATCCGGGATCAAATCGCCAATTCTCTTTTCCTTGTAAAAAACGGTGTGCCGCTTTTGTTGCTCAATCTTGTGTCCCCGTTCGGATAGCTCAATCAGGAGCGCGTTCTCATACAACTTTTCGTCCAATCCGGGCTTGAGTGTGTTTATAACCTGAATGGCTGCATTGATGATCTGTCCACTCAGCTCCTTGTGTATGAGTTCTCCATCCATCATATCCGCGTAATCCGCGGTTAACTCCCCGCCGGCTGTAGTTCCTTGGCCGCTTTTTCCGCGGCCATCTTTTCGAGGGCTTTTTTGTAGTCGGTGGGCATCACTTTCACGATGCGCTTGAGTGTGGCGGGCCAGTCGGCGAGCAGGCGGGCGGCGACGGGGCTTTCCGTGAAGTGCTGGTGCTGCTCGATGAGGCCTTTGACGAAGGCGATTTCCTCCGCATCCTCCAGCGTCTCCACGCCGACCATCTCGGTGTTCAGTCGGTGCGACACGAAGTCGCCCTGCTCGTCGAGCACGTACGCGATGCCGCCGGACATGCCCGCGGCGAAGTTGCGGCCGGTGCGACCCAGCACGACCACGCGGCCGCCGGTCATGTATTCGCAGCCGTGGTCGCCCACGCCTTCCACCACCGCCGTCACGCCGCTGTTGCGGACGCAGAAGCGCTCGCCGGCGAGGCCGCGGATAAAGGCGCTGCCCTTGATCGCACCGTAGAACGCGACGTTGCCGATGAGGATGTTCTCCTCGGCCTTGAACGTCGCGTTGCGCGGGGGCCGGATCGTCAGCTTCGCGCCGGACAGGCCCTTGCCGAAATAATCGTTCGCGTCGCCCTCGACGTGGAACGTCAGGCCCGGCGCGCCGAACGCGCAGAAGCTCTGGCCGCCCGAGCCCTTGGCGCGCACGACGATGGTGTCGTCGGGCAGGCCCGCGGAACCGTACTTCTTCGATACGCGCCAGCTCAGCATCGTGCCGACGGTGCGGTTTACGTTGCGGATGCGCTGCTCGAATTCCACGCGCTCGCCGCGTTCCAGCGCGGGCTTCGCCTTGGCGATCAACTCGTGGTCGAGCGCGACGTCAAGGTTGTGGTTCTGCTTCTGTCTGCAATACCGGCCCACGCTGGCGGGCATGTCGGGGGCAAACAGGATCTTCGAGAGATCGAGCCCGTTCGCCTTCCAGTGCGCCACGGCCTTGCGCGCGTCGAGCCGCTTCACCTGGCCGACCATCTCGTTGATCGTCCGGTAGCCGAGCTTTGCCATGATGCCGCGCAATTCCTCGGCGACGAAATGGAAGAAGTTGATCACGTGCTCCGGCGTGCCGGTGAACTTCCGGCGCAGCTCCGGGTCCTGCGTCGCGATGCCGACGGGGCAGGTGTTCAGGTGGCAGACGCGCATCATGATGCAGCCGACGGTGATGAGCGGCGCGGTCGAGAAGCCGAACTCCTCGGCGCCCAGCAGGCATGCCACCGCCACGTCGCGGCCGGTCATCAGCTTTCCGTCGCACTCGACGACGATGCGGCTGCGCAGGTCGTTCAAGACCAGGGTCTGGTGTGTCTCGGCCAAGCCGAGTTCCCACGGCAGGCCCGCGTGCTTGAGCGACGTCTCGGGCGACGCACCGGTGCCGCCGTCGTAGCCGCTGATCAGCACCACGTCCGCCTTGCCCTTCGACACGCCCGCCGCGACGGTGCCCACGCCGACCTCGGACACCAGCTTCACGCTGACGCGCGCCTCCGGGTTCGCGTTCTTGAGGTCGTGGATCAACTGCGCGAGGTCCTCGATGGAATAGATGTCGTGGTGCGGCGGCGGCGAGATGAGTTGCACCCACGGGGTGGAGTGGCGGGTCTTCGCGATCGGCGGATACACCTTCTCGCCGGGCAACTGCCCGCCCTCGCCGGGCTTCGCGCCCTGCGCCATCTTGATCTGCAATTCGCGCGCGTTCGCGAGATAGTGGCTCGTCACGCCGAAGCGGCCGGACGCGACCTGCTTGATCGCGCTGCTCTTCAGGTCGCCGTTGGGCAGGGGCGAATAGCGCTCCTCGTCCTCGCCGCCCTCGCCGGAGTTGCTCTTGCCGCCGAGCCGGTTCATCGCGATGGCCAGCGTCTCGTGCGCCTCCTTGCTGATTGAACCGTAAGACATCGCGCCGGTCTTGAACCGCTTCACGATCTCGGTCCACGGCTCGACTTCCGCCAGCGGGATCGCGGTGGCCGCGTCGTCCTTGATTTCCAGCAGGCCGCGCAGCGTCATGAGTTCGCGCGTCTGGTCGTTCACCAGTTTCGCGAACTGCTCGTAGGTCTCCAGTTTGCCGTTGCGCGTGGCTTCCTGCAGCTTAGCGATCACGAGCGGCTGGAGCAGGTGGCGTTCGCCCGTGCGGCGCCACTGGTAGAGGCCGCCCACGTCGAGCTCCAGGTTCTCCGGCACGTGCACGGGCGGATAGGCGCGCTCGTGGCGCATCCGCACCTCGCGCGCGAGCGCCTCGATGTCCGCGCCTTCCACGCGGCTCGCGGTCCAGGTGAAATAGCGGTCGATGACCGAGCTGGCGAGGCCGACGGCCTCGAACTGCTGCGCGCCGCGGTAGCTTTGCAGCGTGGAGATGCCCATCTTCGACATCACCTTCAGCAGGCCCTTGTTGATGGCCTTGATGTAGTTCTTCGTCGCCTTCGCGCGGTCCACGTCGAGCATGTTCTGGTCGATCATCGCGCCCAGCGTGTCGAACGCGAGGTAGGGGTTCACCGCGCTCGCGCCATAGCCGAACAGCACGGCGAAGTGGTGCACCTCGCGCGGCTCGGCGCTCTCGATGACGAGGCCGCAGCGCGTGCGCAGGCCTTCGCGGATCAGGTGGTGCTGCACGGCGGCGCAGGCGAGCAGGGCCGGGATCGGCGCCCGGTCGCGGTTCGCGCCGCGGTCGGAGAGGATGATGATTTCGTCGCCGCCGCGCACGGCGTCGATCGCCTTCGCGCAGAGCGCCTCAATGGCCTGTTCCAGCGCCGCGCCGCCGCCGCGCGGATCGAACAGCATGTCGAGCGTGGCCGTGGAGAGCCCTTCGTCGCTCAACTCGCGGATGCGCTCCAAATCCTCGTTGCTGAGGATCGGGTCCTCGATGCGCAGCTTGTGGCAGTGCTCCGGCGTTTCATCGAACAGGTTGCGCTCCGCGCCGATGGTGCTGAAGAGCGATGTGACGAGTTCCTCGCGGATCGCGTCGAGCGGCGGGTTCGTGACCTGCGCGAAGAGCTGCTTGAAGTAGGAGTAGAGCAGTTGCGGCCGGTCGGACAGCACCGCGATCGGCGTGTCGACGCCCATCGAGCCGGTGGCCTCGATGCCGCTCTTCGCCATCGGCGCCATGACGATGCGCAGGTCCTCGAGCGTGTAGCCGTACAGGTTTTGCAGGACCGGCAGCGCGTCGGACAGTTTCGGCAGCGGGCGCGAGGGTGGGGGAAGGTCCTTCAGGTTTTTGAGGTGCGTGTTGAGCCACGCGCGATAGGGCTTCCGGCTCGCGATCTCCTCCTTGATCTCCTCGTCGCCGATGATGCGGCCCTGCTTCATGTCCACGAGGAACATGCGGCCCGGCTGCAGGCGGCCCTTCGACTCGACGTTTTCCGGCGCGACTTCGAGCACGCCGGTTTCCGAGCCCATGATGACGAAGCCGTCCTTGGTGACCGTGTAGCGCGAGGGGCGCAGCCCGTTGCGGTCGAGCACCGCGCCGATGCACGTGCCGTCGGTGAACGGGATCGACGCCGGGCCGTCCCACGGCTCCATCAGGCAGGCGTGGTAGGAATAGAACGCCTTCTTCGCGTCGCTCATCTGGTTGTGGTTCTGCCACGCCTCGGGGATGAGCATCATCATCGCGTGCGGCAGCGAGCGGCCGGTGTGGACGAGCAGTTCGACGGCGTTGTCGAGAATGGCCGTGTCGCTCGCGCCCGGCGTGCAGATCGGCAGGATCTTGTGCAGGTCGTCGCCGAACACCTTCGATTCAAAGAGCGCCTCGCGCGCGGTCATCCAGTTCACGTTGCCGCGCAGCGTGTTGATTTCGCCGTTGTGGCAGATGTAGCGGAACGGCTGCGCGAGGTCCCACGTCGGGAACGTGTTCGTGCTGTAGCGCTGGTGCACGAGCGCCATGCCGCTGACGAGGTCGGGGTCGACGAGGTCGGGCAGGAACGGCTTGATCTGGTCCGCCAGCATCAGGCCCTTGTAGACGATCGTGCGGCTGGAGAGGCTGTTCACGTAGAAGTAGCTCTTCTCCTTGAGCGTCGATTCGCGGATCGCCTTCTCGAGAACCTTGCGGATTACGTAGAGCTTGCGCTCGAAGTGCGCCTGGTCCTGGATGCCCTTGCCGCGGCCAACGAAGACCTGGTGCACGTCCGGCTCGACGCGGCGCGCGATGTCGCCCAGCACCTCGTTGTGCTGCGGCACGTTGCGCCAGCCGAGGAATTCCTGGCCTTCCTCGCGGACGATGCGCTCGAAGAGGCCCATGCAGTACGCGCGCTCCGCCGGGTCGCGCGGCAGGAAGACGAGGCCCGCGGCGTATTCGGTTTCGGCGGGCAGGCGGATCTTGTCCGCCGCGCAGACCTTGCGCAGGAATTTGTCCGGCATCTGCATGAGGATGCCCGCGCCGTCGCCGGTCTTTTCATCACAGCCGCACGCGCCGCGGTGCGAGAGGTTTTCGAGGATCTGGAGCGCCTTGCTGACGACGTCGTGCGACTTCTCGCCCTTGAGGTTGCAGACCATGCCCACGCCGCACGCGTCGTGCTCGAAGGCGGGGTCGTAGAGGCCCTGCTTCCCCGGCCGCGCGGTGTGTTGCCCAATCTCACTCATGTGCTTGTGCATAAATTAAATTTCGTCTCCGCTCCCGCTCCCTCGTCCCAATCCCGCGCCCAGCGGGCGCGGCTACAGCAAAAGTGGCCGCAGAAAATACGTTCAACCGCCCCCCGCATCAATCATCAATTCAGATCGAACCGCACCCGGTTTTCGTTTGCCCCCCGCGGGCTTGCCCCGCGGGAGCAGAAGTTCCCCGGCTAGCGGTGCAAGAGGCGAACCCTGCGCGATCCGGCGCATCCGCGTCGCGGATGCGAAAACGCTCGCGTTTTCGCCCGCGCGCTCGCGCGGGCGTCGGATCGCACTGACGTCTGGCCGCCGTCCGGTAGCCGGACGCTACTCCTTCACCACCGGCGCAAGGCCGGTGGGGTCGTTTCAAATGCTGAATCTCGTCCTTCACAATGCGCAAACCACGTAAATGTATTTCAGGTCAATTCGGACTGCCCGCGGGGATTTCCAAATCGAATTTGTTGTGCTCCTCGGCGACTTCGACCGGATAGCGACCCGTGAAGCAGCCGGTGCAATAATCCGTGGGGTGTTCGACCGCGGCCTGGAGCCCGTTCAGGCTCAGGTAGCCGAGCGAGTCCGCGCCGATGAATTTGCGGATTTGCTCCGTGTCGCGGTCCGCCGCCACCAGCTCGTCGCGCGAGGGGAAATCGATGCCGAAATAGCAGGGATGCCGCGTCGGCGGGCAGGAGATGCGGACGTGCACCTCGCTGGCGCCCGCCTCGCGCAGCGCGTTGATGCGGCGGCGCGAAGTCGTGCCGCGGATCAGCGAGTCGTCCACGACGACCACGCGCTTGCCGCGCACCACGCCGGGCACGACGGCGAGTTTCAGGTCCACGCTGTCCGAGCGCTGGCCCTGGGTCGGCATGATGAACGTGCGTCCGACGTAGTGGTTGCGAATGAACCCGTAGTCGAGCGGGATGCCGCTCTGGTGCGCGTAACCCAGCGCCGCCGCCATGCCGCTGTCCGGGATCGGCACGACGATGTCCGCCGCCGCCGGATGCTCCACCGCAAGGCGCTGGCCGAGGCGCATGCGCACCTCGTGTACGCTTTGGCCGAACACCATGCTGTCGGGCCGCGCGAAATAGACATGCTCGAAGATGCACTGGCCCAGCGACCCGGTCACCGGCTCGCAGAACGTGCTGCTGCGGATGCCGCGGTCGTCGACGACGACGAGTTCCCCCGGCAACACGTCGCGCACGTAGTCCGCGCCGACCTGCTCCAGCGCGCAGGTTTCGCTGGCGAAGACGTAGCCGCTGCCGAGCTTGCCGATGGAGAGCGGGCGGAAGCCGTACGGATCGCGCGCCGCCATCAGCGTGTTCTTCGTCATCAGGAGAAACGAGAACGCGCCTTGGAGTTCGCCCAGCGCGCGTTCGACGCGGCGGGGGCGGGAGCGGAACTGCGGGTCCGCGATCAGGTGCAGCAGGATTTCGCTGTCCGTGCTCGTCTGGAAAATCGCACCGGCCTCCTGGTAGTCGTGGCGCAGCTTCTTCGCATTGGTGAGGTTGCCGTTGTGCGCGATGCCCCAGATGCCGTCCACGCACTCCACGACGAGCGGCTGTACATTCTGCGGACGCGACGCCCCGGTCGTCGAATACCGGACATGCCCGATGCCGATATGCCCGTGCAGGGTGTTGAGCGGCATCGGCTCCCGGTTGAACACTTCATTGACGAGCCCGGTGCCCTTGATGGAGCGCACCTTCTCCCCGTCGCTCACCACCAGCCCCGCGCCCTCCTGGCCGCGATGTTGGAGCGCGAACAGCCCGGTGTAAATCGCCTTCGGCGCATCCGAAACGCCAAAGACGCCAAACAGTCCGCAGTAATGCCGTGGTTTTTCCGTCTGTACGCTCATGGTGTGCCCGCCCAAATCGAAAGAGTGAATAAACCAAACGCCACCCTAACGACGCGGGGAGGCTTCATAAAGCGAGAATTGTTCCAATTCTTGGCATAGTTGCAAAGCGTTGGTAGCCAAGTTTATGCAACACAGTGCGGCGCGTGCATGAATACACAAATGTAGTTTATTGTTCGGGCTGAACTACAAATTTGTGATAATGCGGCGCTCAATCGTTTTGTCCCGAACTCCAAGCGGGGGCAAGGGTCCGTCCGATCCATTCGACATGCTCTATTCACCACCCGCTTCGCCCCCACCTTCGCCGAGCCTTCGTCGGACAGGGGGGGGCACACAGTATTCACGGAGAGAACGCATTTCGGAGGCGGCCCGCAACCAGGGCGGTTCTCGAAAATTCTGTCTTGGTCGCTATTCCTCGGCACCGACGGCGCGGTGCCCTACAAGACCGAGGCGTGCCATCTGAAGGGCGGCAGGCCCTTGCCGGCCTCGGGGGTTCAGGGCAAAACTTTTGAGAATTACTCTATAACTCCCCTCCGTGTCTCCGTGCACTCCGTGGTGAAATTCCGACAGGAGGGAACCGCGGATTAATCGAAGGCCCCATCACCCCCAATCCGAAATTGCCACCCGCCACCCCCTCTGGCAGCATCCAGTCCAATACCCCGCCGGACGGGAGGATGGCTGGAAACCGACCATCCTGCCGTTTGGGAGGATAGTCAGAAGCATTTTTACGTAACTCGTTGCAATTCAAGGAAGCGTTTTGGATTTGGCAGGATAGTGGGAAACCGACTAATCACTTGTTCGCTATAAAGATGAAGCCTTACATAACAGCCACTTTACTATGCGTAGTTATCGCCCCAGTTGTTGGTGCGACAGTTATCGGGATATGTACAGGCAATCCTGTTCTCATATTCTGGCCAGCAGTTTTACCAGTGGCCTTCCTTGGCTCAGGGATTCAAGCATTGTTACTCGGTATTACGGGTTCTGTGTTAATCGACAGACGAGAAAAAAGAATAAAACAACTACTCGACTTCACATCTCGATTTTTGGCCTAATATTTGGGTTCTTTTCAGCCCTTACCCCTCTGCTAATATTTAGGGGGCCTGAGCCGATTCGAGTATACAGCTCTTTAATTATGTTTCTATTTGCGGGGATGATAGCTGGTTTGGTTTGTGCTTGGGTAGGATACAAAGTGATTCAAGCCGGTAAGAAAATTGGAGCGAACATGAGGCTCGACGACATCCGATAAGAATCGGAGTCGTCAGCCTTGTCGTTGGGTTTACATTATGATATTCAATCGACGATTACTTGCAGCATTACTGTATTCGCTGCTCCGGTTTGCTGATACCACCCACGCCCAGCCAGCCAACGAAGCCGCATATCTCGGTGATGTCGAGTACATCCGCAACGCACTTGGACAAGAGCGTTCATTCGAAGCCTTTGGCAAGGCGGGCATCGACCCCCAGGGTGTCTTTAGTTTCGCTCTCATGGGCAAGCAATACGATGTCATCGCGTTGTTGATTGACTATGGGTTTCCGCCCGACAAGCGGGCCGCTGAAAAAGCCTTTAACAATCGCCATATGACCGTAGAAGCAATGCGCCAATTCGTGCGGTTGAAGCCCGGATTTGTGCAGACATTTGGCGAAACTGCACTCCTTACGGCGGCTCGCGCAGATAACAGTCAGATATGTGAGCTTCTTTTGGCTAGTGGCGTCCAGATTCCTCAAGCGGCCGTCTCCGCGCTTTTCCTCCACAGAGACCTTGAACTTATTCGCTTGATGATATCACGCGGGGCTGACCCGTATGTTCGTGAAAGAGGTATCTCTCTTGTTGAGCAAGCCATCCGGATCAAGTCTGCCGACCTATTGAAAGTGCTCGATAAGGATAACACACACTCAGACGTTCTCCTTCAATTTGACCGCGACTATAGACCAAAGAACGGAAAGCAGTTTCTCGGCACATGGAAATATTCGCCTCCGGGAGGTGGATTCGGAACCCTTGTTGTCTCCTTCTACCCAGATGGCACCGCATTAGTCGCGGGGGACGTTGGTGGAGTTGCCTGCGTCTGGAAAGACAATGACCAGTCAGTCACAATTACTCCACTCAGCCCAGAAGGAGTACCAGACGAAACACAACGTTTCGAAGCACGCCACACGGATGACGGCATTATCCTCACTTCTGCAAGGGAACTGGAGAAGAACGAATCCTGGTTAGCGAAGAAGATCACAAGTGAAGACGTGCAATCGGACTGGAGGTATCCGCCATTTGTTCGCGTCGAGAGGATCCTCCTTACCACGGACAGCAATCTTGTAATTCAAGTGAACCGCAGACACATCTCTGTGCCACTCTTCCGACTCATAGCTGCCGCGCAAGAGACCCGTTACGGCAGATCGCCCGTCGACGGAAATCTGCTAAAATGGGACGAGTTTATCCTTGGCCCCATCGAAACTCCGCCTGTAGACGCGACTGAAGTGCCATACGTTGATAAGCACGCCAGTGCTGGATACTCCGTGAAGTGGGACAAATTGGGCTTCGACCACAAGACAACCGCCACGCTCAAAGATGGCAATGCCTTTACAGTATTTCCGTCAGAGACGACCGAGCGATATCACAACGCCGAAACCGGACCATATGGGGAGTCCGTCCTGGGATACGCAATTCTTGCCGACAAGCCTTTTTCACATGGAAAGGACTGGCTCATGTTCTTTTTCATGAAATCAAAAAGAAACAATGAGCGCCCGGGGACATCGTTGACACTTTAGCACGGAGACATGGTTTACGTCCGGAGCTGGGGTCCGTCCGCACATGGTTGCAATAGTGTGCGGACTGACCTCTGCGTCTGATTGTTCTTCTCGTTGGCGTGACGGAATGAGCGTGAGTGGGGGAGATTTTCCATTTCACATATCCCTGTAGGCGGCCGCGCGGCTACTGTTTCGCAAGATGCTCCAGTGGTTACCGCCCGCTGGCGCGCATGGCCTCGATGTAGGGGAGGATGTTTTCGCGTTTGCGGATTTCGCCGGGGGAAACGCCGCGTTCGGCCAGCGCGCCGGTCGGACAGACCTGGACGCATTTGCCGCAGGTGGTGCAGGTGGGCGACTCGCCCCAGGGCTGGTTGAGGTCGGTCATCATGTCGGAATGAATCCCGCGCCCCATGACGTTCCATGTCCGCGCGCCTTCGACCTCCTCGCACACCCGCGCGCAACGCGTACAGAGGATGCACCGGTTCGCGTCGTGCAGGAACTTCGTGTGCGACGCGTCTAGCGCGTAGCGGGGGTAGCGGTACGCATAGCGCGTGTGCACGACGCCCAGCGCCTGCGCGAGGGCCTGCAATTCGCATTGGCCGTTGGCGACGCAAAACGAACAGACGTGGTTCCGTTCGGCGAACAACAGTTCCAGCATCATGCGCCGGTAGCGGACCACCTTGGGCGAGGCGGTCGTGACCTCCATGTCCTGCGCGACTTTCGTGACGCAGGCGGAGAGCAGGCGCGGCACGCCCTTGATTTCCACGAGGCAGAGCCGGCAGGCGCCGACAGTGGACAGCCCCTTGTAGTAGCAGAGCGCGGGAATGAAGACGCCGTTCGCGCGCGCGGCGGCGAGCACGGTGTCGTTCTCATCGGCCTGCACGGGCTTGCCGTCGAAACTCAGCGTGACCATCGTCTTCATGCGTGATGCCCTCCCGCCGCGTGCGCGGCGCACGACTCTTTCACATCGCATCGCAGGCAGCGGACACTCTCGGCGACCGCCTGGTCGCGCGTGAAGCCGGTGACGACCTCCGCGAACGAGCCGCGCCGCGCGTCCGCCGACAGGTGCGCGGAGTCGTTCCGCGCGCCGCCCGGCGGGTCCACGGTGAGTTCCGGTTTGATGTCGAACGTCCCCAGCAGTTCCGCCATCCGGTCCTGGTTCGTGAGCTGCCGGTCGATCGCGGCGGCGGCGACCTTGCCCGTCGCCATGGTGGACGACACGTTCGACGCGCCGGTCACAAGGTCGCCGCCCGCGTACACCTTCGGGCGATTCGTTTGATATGTGACGTAGTCCGTGGCGGCGGTGTCGTTCTCGCGCACCTGGATCGCCGACTGCCGCAGCGGCGCCGCGTCGGGACGCTCGCCGACAGCCATGACGATGGCGTCGCACGGGAAGATGACCTTTTCGTTCGTCGAAACCGGCGTGCGCCGGCCCGAGTGGTCGTACTCGCCCGGTTTCGTGCGCAGGCATTCGAGGCCCGTCACGCGCCCGGATGCGTCGCGTACGACGCGGAGCGGCGTGAAGAACAACTCCAGCCGCGCGCCCTCGCGCAGCGCATCGTCGACCTCCTCGGAAATCGCGGGCATGTCGACGCGGTCGCGGCGATACACGACGGTCACCTCGCAGCCGAGCCGCAGGCAGGTGCGCGCCGAATCGATCGCGGCGTTGCCGCCGCCGACCACGACCACCTTGCGGCCCATGTCCGGCGCCCTGGCGCGCACGACCTGCTCGAGGAATGCGATCGCGTGCCAGACGCCGGGCGCGTCCTCGCCGGTGATGCCCGCTGCGTGGCCCTTCCAGGTCCCGATCGCGAGGAATACCGCGTCGTTGTCCGCCGCCAGCGCATCGAGCGAGAGGTCGCTGCCAAGGGTCCGGTTGAATTCAAACGCCACGCCGAGCCGGCCCAACACGCTGAGTTCCTTCGCGAGCATCGCCTTTGGCAGGCGATACTCCGGCAGTGCATAGCGCAGCATGCCGCCCGCCTCCTCGCGCGATTCGTACACCGTCACCGCATGGCCGAGCAGCGCGAGGTAGAACGCGGCGGCGAGACCCGACGGGCCGGCGCCGACGATGGCGACGCGACGCCCGGTTTCGGGCCGCTTGCGCGCGAGCAGGCGCGCGAGGACGTCATCGAGCAGGTCGCCCTCCAGCACGACGTCCGAAATGTAGCGATGCACCTCGCGCATGTTGATCGCGGCGTCCCCCCCGGCGCGGCGGCACTGGCTCTCGCAGGGGTGCTGGCAGATGCGGCCCGTCGACGCGGGCAGCGGGTTGTCGAGCCAGACCAGCTCCGCGGCGTCCTCCAGCCGTCCCTCCTTGAGCAATTGCAGGAACCACGGGATCCGCATGTGCAGCGGGCAACTGTTCTCGCAGGGCGACAGGAACATCTGTTCGCAGATGCCGGCGCGGCAACGTTTCGCGCGCAGGTGCTCCTCGTACTCGTGCCGGAAATGGCGCAGCGTGGTCAGCACCGGGTTCGGCGCCGTCTGGCCGAGTCCGCACAGCGAGCACTCCTTGATCATTTGCGCCAGTTCCTCGAGATCGACGAGGTCCTGGTCCGTCGCCTGTCCGGCGGTGATGCGATTGAGCATGCGGAGCGCCTGGTCGAGACCGACGCGGCACGGGATGCACTTGCCGCACGACTCGGAATGCGTGAACTCGACGAAGTAGCGCGCGACGTCGACCATGCAGTTGTCCTCGTCCATCACGACCATGCCGCCGGAGCCCATGATCGCACCGATGCCCGCGAGGGCCTCGTAGTCCACCGGCGTATCGAACAGCGACGCCGGGATGCAGCCGCCCGACGGGCCGCCGGTCTGCACGGCCTTCACGCGTTTGCCCGCGGGCGCGCCCTGGCCGATGTCGTAGACGATTTTCTTCAGCGGCGAACCGAGCGGCATTTCGACCAGCCCGGTGTTCTTGATCTTGCCGACCAGCGAGAAGACCTTCGTGCCGGAGCTGTTGCTCGTGCCAATCTCCGCGAACCACGCGCCGCCGCGCGCGATGATGACGGGGATGTTGCACCACGTCTCGACGTTGTTGATGTTCGTCGGCTTTCCCCACAGCCCCTTCTGCGCCGGGAACGGCGGGCGCGGACGCGGCCGCCCGGCGCGGCCTTCCAGCGACGCGATCATCGCCGTCTCCTCGCCGCACACAAACGCGCCCGCGCCCTCGACGAGTTTCATGTCGAAGCGGAACCGCGTGCCGAGGATGTTTTCGCCGAGCAGGCCGAGCGCGCGCGCCTCGTCCACCGCGCGGCGCAGCCGCTCGACCGCCAGCGGGTATTCCGCGCGCAGGTACACGATGCCCTGGGTCGCGCCCGTCGCGAACGCGCCGATCAGCATGCCCTCGAGCAGCATGTGCGGGTCGCTCTCGATCTCGTTGCGATTCATGTACGCGCCGGGATCGCCCTCGTCCGCGTTGCAGATCACATATTTGACGTCCGCCTCCGCCTTGTGCAGCAGCGCCCACTTCGTCCCGGTCGGATAGCCCGCGCCGCCGCGCCCGCGCAGTTTCGAGCGCTTGACCTCCTCGATGATTTCGAGCGGATTCGGCTTCTGCAGCGCCTGGTAGAAGGCGTGGTAGCCGCCGATCGCGATGTATTCCTCGATGTCCGACGGGTTGATCAGCCCGCAGTTCCGCAGGACGACTTTTTTCTGCCCGCGAAAGAACGGGATGTCGCGCCACAGCGGGAGCTCCGGCAGCCCGCGTCCGAAGTGGGTTTGCGAGGTGAAGTGATCCCAATCCTCGATCCGGCAGAGCGCGCGGTTGACCGGGATGGTCTTCGCCGCGAGCGCCGCGACGATGTCCGCCGCCTCCTCCGGGCGGACCTTCTCCAGCAGGACCAGCGGTTGGCCGGGCAGGTGCAGGCTGACCAGCGGCTCGGCCGCGCAAAACCCGAAGCAGCCCACCGGCACGAGCAGCGCGTCGAGCCCCGCCGCGGCGAGTTCCCGTTCCAACGCCGCGAAGACCTCCTTCGCGCCATTGCCGATGCCGCAGGTGCCGAGGCCGACGCCGATGCGCGGCTTGCCCGGCAGCAGTTTATCCATGCCGATTTTGCGAATGTCGCTCAAGGAATCGAGGTCGAGCAGTTTCATGGCCTCGCCCCCTTCGCCAGAACGCGGTCGGACAGCGCGCGCAGGTTGATGTCCGTCATGTGTCCGTGGATTTCCTCGTCCGCCGCGACGACCGGCGCGAGCGCGCACTGGCCGAAGCACGCGACGGTGCGGACCGACACCTCGCGGTCGGGACTGGTGAACGACGGCTGGTCGCGTTCCGACGGCGGAATGCCGAGCCGGTTTGCGAGCGACTCCAGCAGCGCCCGCGAGCCGCGCGTGTGGCACGCGGTCCCGCGGCATACAGCGATCGTGTGGCGGCCCTGTGGTTTCAGGTTAAAGAAGGCATAGAACGTGACGACGCTGTAGATCTGCGAACGCGAGATGCCGGTCTTGCGCGAGACCAGTTCCAGCGTCTCGCGCGGGAGGTATTGATGCGGATGCCGGTGCTGCAACTCCTCGAGGATGCTCAGCACATCGCCGGTCGTGTCGGGATACCGCGCGATTACTTCATCGACCGTTGCTTCATCCAGGTACTGCTCCGCAGGCGCATGCATGATTCACTCCGGGTTCGGGGTGTTGGTGAATCAACATCATGATCTGTTCGAGAATGTCCGCGATGCCGCGACGGGTGCCGTCGGAAAGCTCCTCGCCGAGGTCAAATTCGAAGCCCGGGATCGCCGCGAGCCACGCCTCGGCCTCCGCGCCGTATAAATCCGCCGCCATCTTCGCGATTTCGTGCGGCTGCATTGCGTGGCCGAAGCACGAACGCGGCAGCGCGATCGCCTGCTGGCCATGCAGCGGCAGCAGCAGGGCGCCGTGGCCCGGCGCGGCGGGATAGGCATCGAGGAAAATGGCGCGATCCGCGCCGACCAGCAATTCGCAGTGCTCCGGCACGAGCTGGTTGAAGTCGTGTACCTCAACGCCGGGCAGGTTCATTTCGCGCAGCAGCGCCGCCGCCTTCCGGCCTGCGCCGTCATCGCGGTGAAAGTCGTTGCCCCATGCGAGAATGACTGTGCGTTTCATATCCCGTCCCTGTAGCTGCTGAACGTATTCACCAGCGGGGCAAGCCCGCTGGGGTCTTTGAGAATTATCCGGACAATCTGCTTATCTCCCGGACCGTCTCCCCTTTTGCGTTCACAATCGCGAGCTTGATCGGCATTTGCCCGAGTGCGTGCGTCGAGCAGCTCAGGCAGGGGTCGTAGCAGCGGATGACGGCTTCGACGCGGTTGAGCGCGCCTTCCTTCACATCCTTGCCGTTGACGAAGAATTTCGCCGCCTGCGCGATGCCTTTGTTCATCGCGAGATTGTTGTTACCCGTCGCGACGATCAGGTTCGCCCAGGTGATCAGGCCCTGCTCGTTGATCTTGTAGTGGTGGAACAGCGTGCCGCGCGGGGCTTCGGAGACGCCGATGCCCTCGAATTTGTTCGGGTTCGCAACCGCGCGCACGTGCGTGTTCATGATGTCCGCCGTGTTGCACAGCTCCTCCATCCGCTCCAGCGCGAAGAGGATTTCGACCAGCCGCGCGTGGTGGTAGTAGAACGAACTCAACACCGCGCCCTCCTTCCGCAGCGCGCGGAAGTCGAGCAGCTCCTTGTCCGCCAGCGGCGTGCCGCAGGCGTCGCAGCAGTTCAGACGCGCGAGCGGGCCGACGCGGTACATGCCGCCCGGGTAGCCGAACGGCTTGAAATACGGCGACTTCAGGTAGCTGTCGCCGAGGCTCGCCTCGCCGATGTGGTGGTGATACGCGGTGGGCTCCAGCTTGTCGGCGATGATCTTGCGGTCGGAGTCGACCACGCGGATGAACCCGTCGTAGTGCTCCAGGTTGCCTTCCGGCGACACGAGGCCGAGGAACAGCGACGGGAAATTCGCGAAGTGTTCGATCTCGTCCTTGAACCCGCCCTGCGCGCCCTTCCAGAAATCCAGCGTACGCCGGACGATGTCGAGCCCGCGCGGGATGCCCTCGAGAATCTTCTGGCGCACCTCGTCGGACAGCGCCGCGTTCACGCCGCCCGGCACGGTCCATGCCGGGTGTACGCGCTTGCCGCCGAGCCACTCGATCACCTGCTGCCCGTATTTGCGCAGCCAGATGCCGTCCTTCGCGATCTCCGGATATTTCGCCGCGACGCCGAGCACGTGGCGCTGCGCGGGATCGGAGTCGAACCCGAGCAGAAAATCCGGCGAACTCAGGTGGAAGAAGCTCAGCGCGTGTGATTGCGTGAGCTGCGCGAGATTCATCAGCCGCCGCAGCTTGACCGCGGTCGGCGGAATCTTCACCGCCATCAGGTCGTCGCACGCCTTGGACGACGCCATCAGGTGGCTGACCGGGCAGATGCCGCAGATGCGCGCCGTGATCGCGGGCATTTCGTGGAACGGCCGGCCTTCGGTGAATTTTTCGAACCCGCGGAACTGCGTCACGTGGAAGTGCGCGTCCGCGACCTGGTCCTTGTCGTCCAGGTACACCGTGATCTTGGAATGCCCCTCGATACGGGTGATCGGATCAATGACTACTGTCTTGGCCATGGTGCGCTCCTTTTGACGGGTGGGAGATGGATTTGGAGACGGAAAGGGAGAAAGAAGGGGAGGAGGAATTCGCCCCCTTCATCTCCACTATCTTTCTCCATTTCTTCATCCCAACTCCCCCTCTTCGTCATCCAAATTTCCCCATCTTCACCGGGTCGGGCATGCGGCCCTCGAGCAACTCGGCGATGGCGTAGAAAATGATGTCGGCGTGCGGCGGGCAGCCGGGCACGTAGATGTCCACCTTGACGACTTCGTGGATCGGGCGGGTGCGGTCGAGCAGGGCGGGGACGACGGCGCCGGGCACCTGCTTTTCGGTGTCGGCGTTTTCGATGTAGGCCCGGTTGTAGAGGTCGTCGATCGCGAAGGTGTTGCGCATCGCGGGCACGTTGCCGGTGATGGCGCAATCGCCGAGCGCCATCAGCAATTTCGTGTTCTTGCGGAACGCGAGCACCTTGTGCAGGTCCTCCTCGTTCGTGATGGCGCCCTCGATGATGGTGAGGTCGATGTGTTCGGGGACGCCCTTCACGTCCATCAGCGGACTGCTGACGAGTTCGATCCGGTCGGCGACGTCGAGCAGGCGTTCATCCATGTCGAGCAGCGACATGTGGCAGCCGGAGCAGCCGTCGAGCCAGACGGTGGCGAGTCGTACTTTTGCGCTCATTCGCGTTCCTCCCGCATTGCCGTGAGATACGGCAGAAATTGCTGGCGCTTCTTCATCTCGGCCGCGGCGTGGCCCTTCTCGGTCAGGGTGCCGGTCGGGCAGACGTGCACGCATTTGCCGCACGAGGTGCAGGTGTCGGAGCTGCCCCACGGCTGGCTCATGTCGGTGATGACGCGGCAGTCGATGCCGCGCCCCATGATGTCCCACGTATGCGCGCCTTCGATCTCGTCGCACACGCGGACGCAGCGCGCGCAGAGAATGCAGCGGTTGTGGTCGGCGCTGAAGCGCGGGTGAGTCGCATCGACGCCGAGGCGCGGGTTGCGGTAGGGCACGCGGATGTGGGTGAGGCCCTGCGAGCGCGCCATGGCCTGCAGTTCGCAATTGTTGTTGCTGACGCAGATGGAGCAGACGTGGTTGCGCTCGGCGAACAGCAACTCGAGAATCGTGCGGCGATATTCCCGCAGGCGCGGCGAGTCGGTCGTGACCTCCATGCCCTCGGCCGCGCGGGTGACGCAGGCGGGCAGGAGTTTCGGGGTGCCTTTGATTTCGACGAGGCAGAGGCGGCAGGCGCCGACGGGCGAGAGGCCCTTGAGGTAGCAGAGCGTCGGGATGCCGATCCCGTTTTCGCGCGCGACCTCCAGGATGGTCTGGCCCCCGACGGCGCTGACGTCGCGGTCGTCGATTTTGAGGGTGAGGATCTGGGTGGTTTCGCTCATGCGTGGACCTCCGCGGCGGCCTTGATTTTGCAGACGCCCGCCGGGCAGCGTTTTTCGACGATGTGGGCGAGATATTCGTCCCGGAAATAGCGGAGCGTGGAGAGCACGGGGTTCGGCGCCGTCTGGCCGAGGCCGCACAGGCTGGTGTTTTTCACCACGTCGCACAGGCGTTCCAGCAGCGCGAGGTCGTCCATCGACGCCTCCCCGGCGCAGATTTTCGCCAGCAGCCCGTGCATCTGGTCCGTGCCCGCGCGGCAGGGTACGCACTTGCCGCACGACTCGGATTTGCAGAACTCCATGAAGTATTTCGCGACGTCGACCATGCAGGACGTTTCGTCCATCACGATCATGCCGCCGGAGCCCATGATCGACCCGACTTTCGCGAGCGAGTCGTAGTCCACCGGCATGTCGAGGTGTTCCTCGGGGATGCAGCCGCCGGAGGGACCGCCGGTCTGCACCGCCTTGAAGCGTTTGCCGTCCGGGATGCCGCCGCCGATGTCGAAGATGATCTTGCGCAGCGTGATGCCCATCGGCACCTCGATGAGGCCGGTGTTCTTCACGCGGCCCGCGAGCGCGAACACCTTCGTGCCCTTGCTCTTCTCGGTGCCGATCGCGGCGAACCATTCGCCGCCGTTGCGCAGGATCGGCGCGATGTTGGCGAACGTCTCGACGTTGTTGATCAGCGTCGGGCAGCCCCACAGGCCGGATTCCGCGGGGAAGGGGGGGCGCGGCCGCGGCTGGCCGCGCTTGCCCTCGATGGAGGCGATCAACGCGGTTTCCTCGCCGCAGACGAACGCGCCCGCGCCGAGGCGCACCTCGATCGTAAAGTTGAAGCTGGTCCCGCAGATGCCTTCGCCGAGCAGGCCGGCCTTCATGGCCTGCTTGATCGCGTTCTGGATGCGCTTCACCGCGAGCGGGTATTCCGCGCGGATGTAGGCGTAGCCGTGGTTCGCGCCGACCGCGTAACCCGCGATGATCATGCCTTCAATCACGCGGTGCGGGTCGCTCTCCAGCACGCTGCGGTCCATGAACGCGCCGGGATCGCCCTCGTCGCCGTTGCAAATCACGTACTTCTTCAACCCCTTCGATTTCGCGACCGTGCTCCATTTGAGCCCGGTGGGGAAGCCGCCGCCGCCGCGGCCGCGAAGTCCGCTGGTGGTCATTTCCTCAATCACCTCGGCGGGCGTCATCTCCGTAAGCGCCCGGATCAGGCCCTCGTAGCCGTCGGCGGCCACGTAGTCCTCGAGGCTCTCCGGGTCGATGCGCCCGGAGTTTTCGAGCACGATCTGTTTCTGCGCGGCGAAGAACGGGGCGTCGGTCGGGCAGGCGAGTCGCTTGAGCGGCTTGCCGTAGAGCGACTCCACCAATTCGCCCGCGTCCGAGGCCTGGACGCGCTGGTAAAGCAGGTTGTCGGGATCGACCTGGACGAGCGGTCCCTCCGCGCACAGGCCGAGGCAGCCGACGCCGCGGATTTCGACGCCCTCCAGTTTGCGCGTCTCCACTTCCTTCTTCAGCGCCTTGAAGACGCTGTCGCCGTGGCACGACTGGCAGCCCGCCGCGAGGCAGACGTTGAGGCGATACTTCACATCCTGCGCGGCATCGCGCCGGGCCGCGGCCATTGCCCTGATTTCTTCGGGTGTCATGAACCCACCACCTTCTCGAGTTGTTTCAGCGTGTCATCCGCGTTGATCTTGCCGGCGATGTTGCCGTCCACGACGACCGCGGCGGCGAGGCCGCAGGAGCCGATGCAGCGCGCCGTGAGCACGGAGAGTTCGTTGTCCTTCGTCGTTTCGCCCGGCTTCACGCCGTACTTCTTCTCGATCTCGTCGAGGATGTTCTGCGCGCCCTTGATGTAGCAGGCGGTGCCCATGCAGACGACGCAGGTGTGCCGGCCCTTCGGCTTCAGCGTGAAGAAATGATAGAACGTGGCCACGCCGAAGACCTTGCTCAGCGGCAGGCGCAGCGACTGCGCGATGTACTTCAGCCCCGGCTCCTCAAGGTAGCCGAAGCATTCCTGCATCGTGTGCAGCGCCTCGATCAGCGCATCGGGGCGATGGCCGTGTTTCCGCATGGTGTTGTCCACCATGCGCCAGCGCTTGTCGTTGCTGGGTGGGTCGATCTTTTTGGGCGATTTGACCATGGGTGTCTCTTTCAGGCGGATTCGTAGAGTTGTTTGCGCATGCCGTGGATGCGCTGGAGCATCACCTCGGAAAAGCGCCGGTACAGTTTCGCGGCCAGCGCCGTGTCGGTTTCGAGGCGCTCGCGCAGCTTCGCGGCGTCGATCGCGATCGCGACCGTCCTGGCCATCGCGCGGGCGTCGAGGTTCCACGTGTAGGGCGGCAGCATCCACGACCAGCCGACCGTGTCGCCGTCGGCGAGGGTCTGGATGATGATGGCGCCCTTGTCCCCCGCGGGCGGGGCCTCAATGCTGACCCGGCCCTTCGCGATGAGGTACAGGTGGTCCGCCGGCTTGCCGACGCGGAGGATGAAGTCGCCCGCCTCGTACTCGCGCGCCAACGCGCAGGAGACCAGCCAGTCCGTCGCCCCGGCGTCGATGCCCTTGAAGAGCGGATGATCTTTTATGAAGTCCCGGATGTGCATGTTCGTTCCTCCGTATTCTTCGCTGCATCTTTATCCTGTGCGTCGGTATCGCTGTCGCCATCGAAAGCGCAGGTTTTTCGATCCCGATCCCGATCCCGATCCCGATCCCGCTTTCATCATCCCTGCCAGTCCGTCTTATCCACCGTGGTTTTGAAATCCGCTTCGACGAGCTTCGGCGCGTCGATGTTTTCCAGTTTCTCCAGATCCTTCTTCTCGGGTTTGCCGAAGGAGATGATGCCCTGCGCGGGGCACTTCTGGATGGCGACGTCGACGCCGACGAAGTGGTCGGGGTCGTATTTGTCGTAGTCGACGTGCGCGAGGTTGTCGCTCACCGTGAAGAGCCCGCTGACCTTGGAGCACGCCTTGCAGCCGAGGCAGCCGACCTTGCAGACGGTGCGCACGTCCTTGCCGAAATCCTTGTTCGAGCAGGCGACGGCGAGCATGCGTTCCTTCTTGAAAGGCACCATGGTGATGATGTTGCGAGGGCAGACGCGGGCGCAGGCGCCGCAGCCGGTGCAGGCGTCATAGTCGACCGTGGCGAGGCCGCGGATGATGTGGATCGCGTCGTATTCGCAGGCCGCCACGCAGTCGCCGAATGCGAGACAGCCGTAGGTGCAGCCCTGCACGCCGTTGACGAGGTTCGCCGCGGCGCAGGTGCGCTCGCCCTGGTAGTTGCCCATGAAGTGCTTGTCGCCGTCGTGCGCGCGGCAGTGGACGATGGGGCGGTAGGGCCATGTCTGCTGCACCTCGACGCCGAGCACCTCGGCGATCGCGGCGGCGCAGCTCGGGCCGCCGACCGTGCATTTCGTCGGTTCGATTGTGCCCGCGACCACGGCCTCCGCGTAGAGCATGCAGCCGGTGCAGCCGCAGCCGCCGCAATTCGCGCCGGGCAGCACAGCGTTCACGGCCTCAATGCGCGGGTCGATCTCGACGTGGAAAATGCGATTGGCCCAGCCGAGCAGCCAGCCCGCCGTCACGCCAAGGCCCAGCATCGTTCCGCCGGCCAGTGTTATGGTGGCAATGTCCATCTTCACATTCCGATAAAATCGGCCTCGCAGTCGGTCTCGGTCTCCGCCTCGATTTGGTTGAGTAAAGGATTTTCGAGGCCGATACCGAGACCGAGGCCGAGGCGGAGGCCGAGACCGAGGCCGATGGGGGGCGCTGTCATCATGGCTGCGCCTCCACGCGGGCTTTGGGCAGAACGGCCGCCGCACCGCCTTCGCCGAGTTTCACCAAATTGCGGTCCACGCCCGTGAAGCCCATGAACGCGAGCGCGAGGATGCCGGCGGTGATCAGCGTGATCGCCGGGCCGCGCAGCGCCTTCGGCACGTCGCACGTGTCGAGTTCCTGGCGAATGCCGGCCATGATGACGATGGCGAGCATGAAGCCGATGCCGGATGACACGGCATACACCAGCGTGCGGTCGAGTCCCCACGGCGTGGCCGCGTCGGCGCCGAGGTTTTTCATCACCTCAAGGCAGACGAACAGGATCAGGCAGTTCGTCGTGATCAGCGGCAGAAAGACGCCGAACGCCTTGTAGAGCGGCGGGAAGAATTTGCGCACGTACATCTCAACGAGCTGCACCGTCGCCGCGATGACGAAGATGTAGACGATGTAGCTCAATACGCTGAGGTTGACCGTGCCCTCGAAGCCGGGCTGGACGAGCCGGACGAACCACGTCGCCACCGGCGCGCCGGGCGCGAGCACGAAGTAGGTGATGGTCCAGCTCAGCAGGGAGGCGATGGTGACGACGAATGTCACCGCGCAGCCCATGCCGAACGCCGTGTCCACGCGGCGCGACACGCCGATGAACGGGCAGATGCCGACGAAATAGTGCAGGACCATGTTGTTGATCAACACCATGGTCACCGCGACGATCAGCAGGGAGCCGAGATAGCTCATGCTGCGCCTCCCGCGGCCGTCGCCGCTTTGCGCCGTGCGCCGATCCAGTTCACGAGGCCCATGAGCAGGCCAAGCGTCAGGAACGCGCCGGGCGGCAGGATCATGATCACCCATTCATCCCAGATCGCGGGGGAGGTGTCCGGGATCACGCGCCAGCCGAGCCACTGGCCGAACCAGGTGCCGAACCCGAGGATCTCGCGGACCGTCGCGATGCTCGCGAGGCCGATGCCGAAGCCCACCGCCTGGCCGACGGCGTCCGCCGCGGCGCTGAGCGGGCCCTGCTTCGAACCGCAGATTTCGATGCGCGCGATGATCGCGCAGTTCACGATGATCAGCGGGATGTACGGGCCGAGCTGCTTGCTCATGTCGTAGAGGTACGCGGCGAGCAGGCGGTCCGCGATGGTCACGAACGTCGCGATGGTCAGCGTGAAGACGAGGATGCGCAGGTGCGGCTTCAGCAGGTGGCGGATCAGGCTGATGATGACGTTCGAGCAGGTCAGCACGAAGAGGACCGCGCCCGCCATCGTGACGGCGCCTTCCATCGTGTTCGTGACCGCGAGCGCGGGGCACATGCCAAGAATCTGCCGGTAGACCGGGTTCTCCGGCAGGATGCCGTTCCAGAGGCGCTCGCCCGGGGTGACTTCGACGCGGCTCATGGCTGTGCGCCTCCCCGGTAGGTGGCCAGCGCGGCGTTCACGATGTTGACCACGGCCTCGGATGAAATCGTTGCCCCGGTGACGCCGTCCACCTGCTCGGGCCGCTGCGCGCCGGACTTCGTCACGGACAGCGGCGTGGTCGCGGGCTTGCCGGCGAACTGCGCGCGCCATTTTTCCTTCGTGATGAAGTCGCCGAGGCCGGGCGTTTCCTTCTGGTCCACGATGTAGAGGCCGGTCAGCGCCCGGGCGTCGCGGTCGATCGCGACCAGCAGTTCGATCCGGTCCGCGAAGCCCTGGCCCGAGGCGGCGATCACGCGGCCGATTTCCTGATGCTCCGCGTCAAGCGCGCGGTAGATGCGCAGGCCCGCGACCGTGTCCGGGACGCCGGAGACCGCGCCGGGCACGAGGGTGGGAATCTGGCGCAGCGTGTCCGCCAGCTTGTTCGCCTCGATGCGCGGGGCCAGCGCGCCCTGCACCCCCGCCAGCGCCGCGCCGAAGCAGAGGCAGAGCAGGATCACGAGCCACGCATCCTTTAGATAATTCGTCTTCATGACTTCTTCACCGGCATCGGGCCGCCCAGCGGGGTGGGCACCATCCAGCGATTAATCAGCGGGACCAGCGCGTTCATGATCAGCACCGCGAACATCACGCCCTCCGGATAGCCGGTGAGTTTGCGGATCACGATCACGAGCAGGCCGATGCCCGCGCCGAAAATCGCCTTGCCGCGGGGGGTGAGCGGACTGGTGACCGGGTCCGTCGCGATGAAGAACGCGCCGAAGATCAGCGCGCCGCCGCACAGCTCGTGCATCATCGTCCATCCGCCGCTCACGCCGAGCCATTGCAACGCCAGCGCGCACAGGGCGGCCGCGCCGATCATCGCCGCGGGAATTTCCCAGGAGGCCGCGCGCCGGATGCAGAGATAGAGGCCGCCCACGATGCTCGCCAGCGCGCTGGACGTGCCGTACGCGTGCTCGCCAAAGCCGGCGAACAGCGGGGCCAGCGGCGTGACGAAGCCCTCCGCCTTGAACGCGGACAGCGGCGTCGCCATCGTGATGCCGTCCACCGCGGGAATGTACGCCGCCGCGCCGAGCGCCGCCGGGAACGCGACGATCGCGAACGCGCGGCCCACCATCGCCGGGTTGAAGATGTTTTGGCCGAGCCCGCCATAGACGAGCTTACCGAGCCCGATTGCGACGAGCGAAGCGACGACAAGAATGTGCCACGCGGTGTGGGGCGGGAACGAAAGGCCGAGGATCAACCCGGTGAGCAACGCGGACCCGTCCCCCAGCGTCGCACGCCGCCCGCGCATGCGCTGGAACACCCACTCCGCCGCCACGCACGTCAACGCGCACAGCAGCAGCTTGAACAGCGAGGCGAATCGGAACATCGCCACTTCGAGCAGCGCCACCGGCAGGATCGCGCCGATCACGTCGAACATCATCCGGCGCGTGGTCAGGGCGGTGGACGACAGATGCGGGCCCGGCGCGACGATGAACGCGGGACCAACATACACGGGTCCGGCCACCGGTTTCGGTGCGGGCGCAGCCGCCGGTTTCACTTCCGCCGCTGGAGTTTCTTCGCTCATTTATCGTTCGTCACCTTGTCCATCCGCTCGCTCCCTCACCCCCGCCCTCTCCCGCAGGGAGAGGGTGTTTTCTGCTCCCTCTCCCACGCGTGGGAGAGGGTTGGGGTGAGGGTTTCCCTAAACATCTTTTCCCGTCGCCTTGCCCATGCGGATCAACTGCACCAGCGGGATGCCCGCCGGGCAGACATAGGCGCAGCAGCCGCACTCGCAGCAGACCCGCAGGTGGTAGTTCCTCGCGGTTTCCCAATCCTTGTGCCGCGACGCGAGGGCGAGTTTGGTCGGCACGAGCCGGAGCGGGCATACATCCACGCAACGGCCGCAGCGCACGCACGACGTTTCCTGGCTGCGGCGCACATCCTCGTGGGTCAATACGACGATGCCGCTGGTGCCCTTCGTCACCGGCACGTCGAGCGTGTTCAGCGCGAAGCCCATCATCGGTCCGCCCGCGATCACGCGCGCCGCGTACGGTTTCAGGCCGCCGCAGAAGGCGATCAATTCGGCGAACGAAGCGCCAACCGGTGCGAGGATATTTTTCGGCTGCGCGATGCCCGCGCCTGTGACGGACACCACGCGGTGCGTCAGCGGCCGGTTGCGGAACACCGCTGCGGCCAGCGCGGCGGCGGTGCCGACGTTGATCACGACGACGCCGATGTCGAGCGGCAACCCGCCGTTCGGCACCACGCGGCCCAGTACGGTGGGAATCAATTGTTTCTCGCCGCCCATCGGGTACTTCGTCGGCGCGACGGCGACCTGGATGCCGTGTTGCTGCGCAATCGCCCGGACGGCCTCAACCGCGCGCGGCTTGTTGTCTTCGATCGCGATGACGACCCGGGTCGCGCCACAGGCCCGCGCCGCGAGCAGCGCGCCCGCCGCGATGGCCTCCGTCGCCTCCAGCATCAGCCGGTAGTCCGAGGTCAGATAGGGTTCACACTCGCAGCCGTTGACCAGCAGCGTGTCGACCGGGCGCTTCTCGTTGCGGACGAGTTTGACGTGCGTCGGAAAGGCCGCGCCGCCTTCGCCCACGAGCCCCGCGCTCCGGCAGCGCTGTACGATCACGTCGGGTTCCAACGCGCCGATTTCCGCGAAGGGCCACGGACCGCCCAGGAGCGTCTGTTTGAGTTCCGCGGCCGACACCTGTTCCGGGCCGGCCTTCAGCGGGGCGGTCTTGACATGCCGACCGTTCGGAAGCGTGGTGACCGACGCGATCTGCGCCATCCCGTTCACCGGCGCGTGAATGGGCGCGGACACAAATGCCTCGACCTCGGCCACGACGTCGCCCCACTTCACTTCCTGCCGCATCTTCAACTTGCTGATGCACGGCGCGCCCGCGTTCTGGTGCAAGGGCAGCGTCAGCAGTGCGGGCGTCGGCAACACTTCGATCGGCGCGTTCTCCGCGAGCTGCTTCTGGTCCGGCGGATGAATGCCGCCCGCGAAGGGGTTGATGTCCGGTTGCGGATGGACGGGCGCGATCATGTCGCCGCCCTGCGCGCGAGGCCGCACAACCAGACCAATCCTTGCGCGACAACGATGCCCGTGAACAGACCCAGCGCCGCGCCTGAAAGCTGGGCCGTGCCGCCGGGTCCCGCGAGTTGCGTGCCGGCCACCGCGCCGATCAACGGCAGGACAAACACCAGCAGCGCCGCGGCGGCCAGACGGCCGCCCACCGCGTCACCCGGTCCGCTCGGCGGCAGGATGGCGTTCGCACCGCAGGAGCAGCAGGAACCGCCGCACCCCGCGCGCGGTGCGTCCGTCCGGCTGCCCGCTGACGACTGCGTGTGCATCCCGCATGGCCTCCCGCCGGATTACTCCGCGGAAATGCAGGTGACCGGGCAATTCGCGATGCATTCCTGCACCACGTCTTCCTTGTCCGCCGGCACCGTCTCCGCGATCACTTTCGCGATGTTGTCGTCGCCGAGCGCGAATACTTCCGGGCATGCGTCGCTGCACACGGCGCAGCCCGTGCAACTGCCTTCGTCAATTTTCACTTTCATGGTGTTCTCCTCCTGGTGAATTACGCGGTATCGCGCAATACGGCCTTGTAGCTCTCCAGCGTCTTGATGTAGTTCGCGCGTTCAAACGCGGACGGATCGGCGACATGCCGCTGGCTCATGCAGCCCTTCATCTGCTTGATCGAGTCAAATTCGTGCACTTCCATCCAGTTGCGCAGGTCCCACAGCAGGTTGCCGACATGCGCGACGCCGTACTGCAGCAGGGCCGACGTGGTCATCACCGCGTCCGCGCCCGCCATCACATATTTCACGATCTCAATCGCGCTGTGCACGCCCCGCGTCGCGCCCAGCGAGCACTTCACGCGCCCGTGCAGGATCGCGATCCAGAGCAGCGGCAGCCGGATCTCGTACGGCGTGCTCAGGTTCAGTTGCGGTTTGACCTCGCGCTCCTCGATGTCGAAATCGGGCTGGTAGAAGCGATTGAAGAGGACCAACGCGTCCGCCCCGGCCTTGTCCACCTGCCCCGCGAAATTCGCGAATGAGCTGAAAAACGGGCTCAGTTTGACCGCGACCGGCACCTTCACCGCCGCCTTCACCGCGGAGACGATGTCGATGTAGCGCTTTTCGACGTCCGACGCGGAAAGCGCGGGATCGGTCGGCGTCCAGTAGATGTTGAGCTCCAGCCCCTTCGCGCCGGCCTGCTCAATCTGCTTCGCGTAATTGATCCAGCCTTCGTTTGTGATGCCGTTCAGGCTGCCGATCACCGGGATTTCACAGGCCGCCGCCGCCTTCTCAATCACCTGGAGGTAGCGGTCCGGCTTCACGCTGTAATCGTCCCGCTGCGGGAAGTAGGACAGCGATTCCGCGAAGCTGTCCGAACCCGCGTGCAGCGCGTAGTCCATCACCGCGGCTTCCTGGCGAAGCTGCTCCTCGAAGATCGAGAACATGACGACGGCCGACACGCCGGCGTCCTCAAGGCGCTTGATTTTTTCCGGCGTCTCCGAGAGCGGCGAAGCCGAAGCCACGAGCGGGTTCTTCAACTCCAGCCCCATATACGTCGTGCGCAGGTCCATGTTCATATCCCTTTCAGCAATTCACCGCAGAGGCGCAGAGGTCGCCGAGATTTCCAACGTCTGTAATTTCGTTTTTTCGGACTTCCAACGTCTGTAAATCCATTTTCTCCGCGCCCTCAGCGACTCCGCGGTGATCATCATCCCGCTGTTCTCGCCGCCAGGTCCGCGTGCGATTTCCAGCGGGCGTTTACGTCTTCCTGAGCGAGTTTGAGCAGGCGCGCGGCCTCCTCGGGCTCGCTGTGGCTCAGCATCCGGTAGCGGACTTCGTTGTACGCGTAATCCTTGAACGGGACCGTGGGCGCCTTCGAGTCGAGTTGGAAGGCCGACTGGCCCTGGGCCGTGAGTTCCGGGTTGTAGCGGTAGAGCGGCCAGTGCCCGCAGTCCACGGCGAGTTTCTGCTGCTTGAAGCCGAGCGCGATGTCGATGCCGTGCGCGATGCAGTGGCTGTAGGCGATGACGAGCGACGGCCCGTCGTAGGCTTCGGCCTCCGCCAGCGCGCGCAGCGTCTGCCGCGGATTCGCGCCCATCGCGACGCGGGCGACGTAGACGTTCCCGTAGGAGATCGCGAGCAGGCCGAGATCCTTCTTGCTGGTCTTCTTCCCGCCCGCCGCGAACTTCGCGACCGCGCCGCGCGGGGTGGATTTCGACATCTGGCCGCCGGTGTTGGAATACACCTCGGTGTCGAGCACGAGGATGTTCACGTCGCGGCCGGAGGCGAGCACGTGGTCGAGGCCGCCGTAGCCGATGTCGTACGCCCAGCCATCGCCGCCCATGATCCAGACGCTGCGGCGCACGAGCTGGTCGACGATCGGGAGCAGGCGTTTTGCCTCGGGCCGGTCCATCGTCGCGAGTTTCTTCTTCAGCGCCTCGACGCGCATGCGCTGCGCGTAGTGGTCCTCGCGCGTGCGCTGCGGGGCGTTCAGGATGTCCTGCACCGGCGTGTCGCCCAGCGCGCCGCCGAGTTGCGCGAGCAGCTCGCGTGCGTACTCCGCGTGCTTGTCGATCGTGAGCCGGTAGCCGAACCCGAACTCCGCGTTGTCTTCAAAGAGCGAATTCGACCAGGCCGGGCCGCGTCCGTTCGCGTCCACGGTCCACGGCGTGGTCGGCAGGTTGCCGCCGTAAATCGACGAACAACCGGTGGCATTCGCCACGAGCATGCGGTCCCCGAACATCTGGCTGACGATCTTGACGTAAGGCGTTTCGCCGCACCCGGTGCAGGCGCCGGAGAATTCGAACAGCGGGTCGAGGAACTGGAGGTCCTTCGCCATCGTCAGGTCGACTTTCGCAGGCACGCCGTTCTTCATCGTGTCGAAATACGCCGCGTTCGCGCGTTCCGCCTCCAGGATCGGCGCCTTGTCCTGCATGTTGATCGCCTTGACGCCGGCCTGCTCCTTGCTCTTCGCGGGGCAGACGCTGACGCAGAGCGTGCAGCCGGTGCAGTCTTCGACGAAGACCTGGAGCGTGTAGCGGGTGCCGGGCGCGACGTCCTTGCCGCGCAGGGGCACGGACTTGAAGCTCGCCGGCGCGCCGACGGCGTCGGCTTCGTTGAAAATCTTCGAGCGGATGCAACTGTGCGGGCAGACGAGACCGCACATGCCGCATTGGGTGCAGATGTCCGGGACCCAGACGGGCACGTCCTGGGAAATGTTGCGTTTTTCCCACTTCGTGGTGCCGGTCGGGTAGGTGCCGTCCACCGGCAGCGCGCTGACGGGCAGCTCGTCGCCGAGCCCGGCCATCATGACGGAGGTTACGTCCTGCACGAAGCGGGGCGCCTCGCTGGAGACGACGGGGGGCAGCGCGACACCGCCGGTCGCGGCCGCGGGGACCTTCACCTCGTGGAGATGCGCCAGCGTCTGGTCCACCGCCTCGTTGTTTTTCCGTACGACATCCTCGCCCTTGCGCCCGTAGGTCTTCTTGATGGCCTTCTTGATCTGCGCGATGGCTTCTTCGCGTGGCAACACGCCGGAAATCGCGAAGAAGCAGGTCTGCATGATCGTGTTGATGCGGGTGCCCATGCCGGTTTCACGCGCGACGGTGTAGGCGTCGATCACGTAGAACTTCATCTTCTTGTCGCAAATCTGCTTCTGCGCCCGGGCGGGGATGCGCGCCCAGACTTCGTCGGCGCTGAACGGGCTGTTCAGCAGGAACACGCAACCCGGCGCGGCGTTTTTCAACACGTCCGTCTTCTCGAGGAAGTTGAACTGGTGGCAGCCGATGAAGTTCGCGGATTGGATGAGGTAGGTGGAGCGAATCGGGTTCGGGCCGAAGCGCAGGTGCGAGACGGTCTGCGAGCCGGACTTCTTCGAGTCGTAAACGAAATAGCCCTGCGCGTGGAAATCCGTTTCCTCGCCGATGATCTTGATGGAGTTCTTGTTCGCGCCGACCGTGCCGTCCGCGCCGAGTCCGTAGAACATCGCGCGCACGACGTTGTCGGGCTCGATGATGAAGTTCGGGTCGAACGCGAGGCTCGTGTGGGCGACGTCGTCGTTGATGCCGACGGTGAAGTGGTTCTTCGGCTTGTCCTTCTTCAGTTCGTCGAACACCGCCTTGACCATCGCGGGGGTGAATTCCTTCGAGGAGAGCCCGTAGCGGCCGCCGATCACGCGCGGCATCGCCGGCATGGGCAGCAAGCCTTCGGTCATCCCCTCGGCCAACGCCGTCAACACATCCTGGTAAAGCGGCTCGCCCGCGCCGCCCGGCTCTTTCGTGCGGTCGAGTACGGCGATCGATTTAGTCGTCTTGGGCAGGGCGGCCAGGAAATGTTTGATCGAGAAGGGGCGGAAGAGGCGGACCCGGATGTAGCCGATCTTTTCGCCCTTCTTAACAAGGTGATCGACCGTCTCGTGGGTGGTCTCCGCGCCGGAGCCCATGAGGATGACCACGCGGTCCGCGTCCGGGGCGCCGTGGTATTCGAAGAGGCCGTAGGAGCGTCCGATGAGGTCGGCGAACTTCCGCATCGTTTTTTCGACGATCCCCGGCGTGGCGGCGTAGAAGGGGTTGACGGTTTCGCGGCCCTGGAAATAGACATCCGGATTCTGGGCCGTGCCGCGCATGACCGGCGCTTCCGGGTTCAGCGCGCGTTTCCGGTGGGCGAGGACGAGGTCGTCGTCGATCATCGCCCGGATCTGCTCGTCGGAGAGCAGGGTGACCTTGTTGACTTCGTGCGAGGTGCGGAACCCGTCGAAGAAGTGGATGAACGGGACCCGCGACTCGAGGGAAGCCGCCTGCGCAATGAGCGCCATGTCCATGCACTCCTGCACGGAGCAGGCGCAAATCATGGCGTAACCCGTTGCGCGGACGGACATTACGTCCTGGTGATCGCCGAAGATCGAGAGCCCCTGGGTGGCCAGTGCGCGGGCGGACACGTGGAAGACCGTAGGGGTGAGTTCCCCCGCGATTTTGTACATGTTGGGGATCATCAGCAGGAGGCCCTGCGAGGCGGTGAACGTGGTGGCGAGCGAGCCGGTCTGGAGGGCGCCGTGTACCGCGCCGGCCGCGCCGCCTTCGCTCTGCATTTCGACGACGAGCGGGATGGTGCCCCAGAGGTTCTTGCGGCGTTCGCTGGCCCATTGGTCGGCCAGCTCGCCCATGTTCGAGGACGGCGTGATGGGATAGATCGCGCACACTTCCGCGGTGGCATAGGCGGAATGTGTGGTGGATTCGTTGCCGTCAATAATCGCGATCTGCTTCTTCATCAGGTCCGTCCTCCGACGCGGGCGGTATGGCCCGCGGTTATTTCCCTGAAAAAATGGTGCCGGCGCTGCGCGCCTAGGAGGAGTGCCTGGGGGGGGCGGCGAGGATCTCGCCGCTTGAAGACGCGCCTACGCCGGCACCAAATTCTATAAATTATTCCGATATAAGATTTCGCTGGCGGCACTCCCTGCCGCGAACTCCTCCGGGGTTCAGGCCTCAGCGGCTCCTCCGCCGCTTTCGTGAAGGAGAGACTAGGAGGGACGCGGCGCGAGCGCTATCGGGTGCGATCCCGATTCGGCCATCGGGGAAGGCCCGATACCCAAGGAGCATCGCACGCGGTACGATGAGAGTGGAGCAGAGGCGACAACCCAAGGGAGGAACGATCATGGCGGAAAATGTGAACCAGATCATCGATCGCATCCGCGCGCTGCACGACAAGCTGGCGGTGCGATTTGAGCGGGTCGAAACAGCCGCCAATCAAGGGCGGTTGCGCATGGTGCTCGACTATATCGCGCGCCATGAACGGCACTTGAATGAAGCCTTGGCGGCCTATCAGGGCAGCGCGTCCCGCGCCGTGCTGGACACGTGGTTCAAGAACACGCCGGGCCGGCCCCTGGAGGAATGCCTGGAGAAGGCGCGTCTCGACCAGGCCGACACGAGCGCCGTATTGCGCTCGGTGCTGGAGATGGACCGCTGCCTCGTCGATTCCTTCCGGAAGATCGCCGAGAGCGCGGTGGCCGAGGAGGTGCGCGAATTCTTCCAGCAACTCGTCGGCATGGAGGAGCGCGAGGAGCATCGTCTGATCCGCGACGCCATCGAGATGGAGGATCTGTAGGCGGCGTCCGCATTGAATCCGTGGCATTCGCGCGGTAGGCTGCGGGCATGAGTCAGGTCAAGCAGGCGCAGATGACCGCCGGCGCGGTGGTGTTGCTGGTGGTGCGCGAGTCGATCCGGTCGTTTTCGCGGAACCGGAACCTGGAGTCCGCCGCGACGCTGGCGTATTACGGTTTCCTCTCGCTGATGCCGCTGCTGCTCCTGCTGATTTTCCTGCTGGGGTGGATCGCGGAATCATCGGACACCGCGCTGGCCGCGATCCAGGGGCTGCTGGCCGACCTGTTCCCGGCGTTCGACGAGCGGCTGCTGGCGGAGCTGGGCACGCTCGCGCACCAGCGCGTCTGGGGGGTGGTGGGGTTCGCGGTGCTGCTCTGGTCCATGACGCCGTTCGCGGGCGCCGCGCGGCACACGATCGTCCACATCTTCAAAGGCGAACACCGCCCGGCCTTCCTGCGCGAGAAGTCGGTGGACCTGGCCGTCGTGCTCGCGCTGCTGCTGTTGTTCATCCTGCTCACCGCGGGGCGGCTCGTCGCGCCCTCCTTGCAGGAGGAGCTGGCGTGGGTGGCGCGTGCCGCGCGCGCGGCGGTGGGTTTGGCGGTGGCGATGGGCATGGTCAGCGTATTCTACAAGGTGTTCGCGCCGGTGAAGCTCCAGTGGCGCGAGGCCGCGGTGGGGGCGCTGGTTGCGGTATTCCTGCTGGGCCTGATCCGTCCGCTGTTCGGCCTCCTGCTGCAGTACAATCCGAATTTCGGTTATGCGTTTGGCTCGGTGAAGGCGATTTTCCTGCTGATCGTTTGGGTGTACTACACGTTTGCGGTGCTTCTGTTCGGTGCGGAACTCGCCGCGAATACGCGCCGACGCGAGGCGCTGGTACTTCGGGGCTTCCTGGCGGGGGACCGTCCCGTTGGGCGGACCAGCCAGCGCCTTGTCGAGCGGTTTGTCCGGCGGTTTGACCGGGGGAGCGTGTTGTTTCGTGAGGGCGACGCGGGGGACGAGATGTACTTCATCCGCTCCGGCGCGGTGCGCCTGACCCGGGGCCCGGTGGAGCTTCGCGTGATGCGGGAGGGCGACTATTTCGGCGAAATGTCGATGTTGCTTGGCGCGCCGCGCACCGCGACGGCGGAGGTTACCGAGTCGGATACGGAACTGGTCGCGATTGCCGAACACAACCTCGAGACGATCCTGCTGGAGAACCCCGGCGTGGTGCGCCGGTTGCTCGTCGACATGGCGGCGCGGTTGCAGGCGATGAATGAGCGGATCGACGCGGCCGGACGGAAGTGACGACCGCTACTCCGCCTTCACCTTGCTGAACATGCCCTCGAACGTGATCGGCTCGTCGCGGCCCAGGTATTCCCACCCGGTCAAAAATCCATTTTGCGCGCCGATATCCCGGGCGCGCTTGAACGTCTCGAAGGAATCGTCCCGCACCAGATAGACGAGGTAGTGCTGGTTCGTGCTGAGGTTGCCGATGATGCGCCCGAACGGACCCTCGTCCTCGTCCGACGGCGGCTCGATCCCGGCGATGTCCGGGCGCGGCACGAGGGCGATCACGCCCATCATCATGAAACTGTTGTCGAGCCGGTAGAAGCGGTTGCCAATATCGGCGGACATGGCCGCCTCCATCGCGCCATCCTCGCCGCTCAGCGCGCGGGCCCGGATGTCGCGGGACGCGGTTCGCATCGCCTCCGCGATTTCGACCTTGTCGATGAAGAACAACTGGTTGTTCCGGCACTCCACATACACCGGCTGATTGGTGGTCGCGAGCGCGAGCGGGGTGGGACGCACCTTGGGCGTGCGCAGCGCGAGGTCGATGACGATGACCATGACCATGAATAGCGCGACGATCGACACCGTGATGATGTCGCAGAACGACGTCACGTTCAGTTCAGGATTGTTTTTTGGAGGGCGTTTGGCCATCGCGTCAATATTCCGGGATCGTGATGTTCAATTCCTTCATTTCCGCTTTCCAGTCCAGAACCGCTTTGGCATCCAGGACATCCGCGCCCGCCACGATGCCCCGGCGGATAAGTTCCTTCCGGAGGTGCCGATAGACGGCGAGTGAGCCGGGGCGTGCGAGCAGGACGATATAGTCCTGCCCATTGCTGGCCTCGACGCGGGCCATGACGCGTTCGATCGCGTTGCCCGGCTGGCGCAAGTCGTCGATCGTCACCGTGATATCGCCGGGAATCACCGTTGCGCCGTCGTAGCGGCAGTCGATATAGATCGGCTTTTGTTCGACCTTCTGTTTGCGCTGGAGAACTTTGAACAGCTTTTCGAACGACAGCACGTTCAACTGCTTCGGATTCTGGATGATCGGCATGATCATCACGATGAGCACGAGGCAGATAAGGCTCATCATGATGACGAGCGAGTCGAGAAAGGGGGTCATCTCGATCTTCTGCTCTCGTCTGGGTGGCCGCCGCATGGCGAATGCTTCCGCTCCGGAGGGTTAGCGCGATTCGGTCAACACGATCTGGCGCGGTTTCGCGAGCCGTTTGACCAGTTCGTCCGTCGTTTGCAGGTGCGTGCGCAGTTCCGTCATCGCAAGGCGGAAGTCCTTGCTGCCGGCGATGTCGCCCAGCGCGATTTCGACCGCGCGGGTCGCCTGCAACAGCGATTCGATGCGCGTGCCGACGTCGACAAGCCGCGTCATCTGGTCCGCGAGGCCGCGGGCCGCTTCGTCCGCGCCGCGGGCCGCGAGCGAGGAGGCCTCGCGCAGCGCCGTGACGGAGGCGCCGAGCTGGCTGGCGGCGTCGCCCACCTGCTTGCGCAGGTCGTCGGACACTTCGCGCCAGCGGGCCGCTTCGCGTTCGCTCGCCTGGTTGAGCGTGCCGAGGTAGCTCTGCACCGCGGCGGCCTGCTGTTCGACGGCGCGGGCGCCGCTTTCCGAGATGGCCCGGGCCTGTGTATCCAGCTTCGCGGCCACCGCCTCCGTGCCGGTGCGGAAGGCCTCGGAGACGTTGACGAGCTTGCCCGCGAGCTGCTCGCCGAGTTCGCCCACGCGGATCTCGTAGCGGATTTGGAACTCGCTGTACTTGTCGTTGAGCAGGTCGCCGGCCTTGGCGATGGCCTGCGAGAACACCTCCTCATAGCGCGAAGGACTGGGCATGCGGCGGAAGCCCTCCTCGATGGAGGCCACGAGGTCCTTCAGCGGCGCGGTCATGGCCTCGGCCATGTGCCCGATGTCCTCGCGCATCGCCTGGATGCTCTCGACCGGGAACTCGGTCTTCTTCACCGACGGCATTTTCGCGGTGAGCCGCTCCTCGATCATCGAATCAATTTCGGAAAGCAGCACTTCCTCGCGGCGTTCCGCCGACATGCTCGGGAACGCGGAGGCGCCGGCGGTCCAGAGACCGACGAGCGTCGTATAAAACGCGACGGCCAGACCTTGCGTGATCAAGCCGACCTGGAACTTGATGTCCTCCGCCGATACGTCGCCGCGCAAGAATTCAGCGAAGCCGCCGATACCATAACTGACGCCGTACACCGTACCGAGGAAGCCCAACAGCGGCATCGCCCAGATGAACAGCCGGTTGGCGCGGAACGAGGCATCGGACGAAAAGACGTCCATCTCGCTGTTTTCACGGGTGTACTGGATCGTGCGATCGAAGTCGCGCGAGTTGATCCACATCGCCAGCACCCGCATCACGCGCGTGCTGACCATGCGTTTCTCCCAGCCCGGCATCTCGGCAATGTCGTTGTAGACCGCCACGAGGCGCGGCGTGTCGTTCATGTCGATGTCGTCCGGCAGCGGGAGTTCGCGCAGCGCCTTGAATTCGGCCCGCACCTTCATCCGCTTCACCATGACGGTCATCGTGGAAAGCGAGAACATGAACATCGTGAGGAATTGGAACAACAGGCGTGAGCCGTCAACCTGTTCGCGGCCAATGAAGAGGTCGCGGATGAACGTACCCTTCAGCGTGAACAGCATGCCGAAGATCAGGAGGTTCAGGGCGATGGCCAGCAATACGACCACGCCCATGTTGACGTTTGTACCGGGCCGCTCGCCGGAGGGGAAGGGAACCTGATGCTCGCTCATGCGTCCTCGCTTTCGAATCGTTTCGGATGATCCAAGACCGTCGCTCGCGCCGGGCGGCAACGAGCATCCGCGCATACTAGAAGGCTTAAACGCGGAAGCAAGAAAGGATTTTGAGCCGCCGCCGGGAAAACAAACACTCGCGCTGGAACGTCCCCCCGGACATACTTCGCCCATGCTGATTGCGGCCGACACGCATGTGCATCTGTATCCGTTTTACGACCTGGCGCTCCAGTTCGCCTCCGCGCATCGCCAGTTGAGCGCCGCCGCGCCCGGGGCCGACCTGCTGCTCCTGTGCCTGACGGAACGCGCGGGGCAGACCGGATATGAAGCGCTCCGTTCCGGCGCGCAGACGATCCCGGGCTGGCGGGTCGACCCGGCGGATGAACCCGAGACGCTGTGGATTTCGCACCCGGACGGACGCCGGCTCGCCGTGCTCGCGGGCCGGCAAATCATCACCCGCGAACGGCTCGAAGTGCTCGCGCTCGGCCGCAACCTTCGGCTCGACGACGGGGCCCCGCTCGACGCAGTGCTGGCCCGCGTCCGCGAAGGCGGGGCAACGCCCGTGCTGCCCTGGGGGCTCGGCAAGTGGTTTGGCGCGCGCGGACGCCTCATCCGGAATGTACTGGACACGCGGACGCCGGATGACGTAGTCTTTGCGGATACATGTCTGCGGCCGTCGTGGTTTCCCACCCCGGCCCACCTTCGCACGGCGCGTTCGCGCGGTTTTTCGATCCTGTACGGTTCCGATCCCCTGCCTCGTCCCCACGAAGAGACCCTCACCGGTCAATGGGCCACCCTGTGGGAGGCCGACGGTGACGCTTCACATCCAGCCGCCGTGTGGCGGCGGATCATCCGTGATCGCGTTTCCGCCCGCCCCGCGGGCCGCCGCTGCAGCATGATCGAGGCGTTGAAACGCCTCCGTTAGAAAGAAGAGAAGAGAAATGAGTAAATCCCCTGAAACCGCGAACCTCGCCGTCTTTTGTGACTTCGAGAACATCGCCCTCGGCGTGCGCGACGCGCGCGTCGAAAAATTCGACATCCGGCTGGTGCTGGAAAAGCTGCTGCTCAAGGGCAGCATCGTCGTCAAAAAGGCCTACTGCGACTGGGCCCGCTACAAGGAATTCAAGCCCGCGATGCACGAGGCGGCGTTCGAGTTGATCGAAATCCCGCACCTGCGCCAGTCCGGCAAGAACTCCGCCGACATCCGCATGGTCGTCGATGCGCTGGACCTCTGCTACACGAAGACCCACGTGGATACGTTTGTGGTCATCAGCGGCGATTCCGACTTCTCGCCGCTGGTCAGCAAGCTGCGCGAGAACAACAAGACCGTGATTGGCGTTGGCGTGAAGAACTCCAGCTCCGACCTGCTGATCGCCAACTGCGACGAGTTCATCTATTACGACGATCTCGCGCGCCCGCGTCCGGCTCGCCGCACGCGCGCCGCCGTGCCGCGCAAACGGGCGCCCGCCGCGGGTCCTTCCGCTGAACCGGCGGCTGAACCCGCCGCCGAACACGCGGCTGAACCGGCGGGAGAGACCGGCAACCTGCAGGAGGCGATCGACCTGGTCATGGAGACCATCGACGCCATCGTGGAGGAACGCGGGTCTGAGGAGAAAATCTGGGGCTCGATGGTGAAGCAGACACTGCGCCGCCGCCGGCCCGGCTTCAACGAGGCCTACTACGGCTACCGCTCCTTCAACAAGCTGCTCGAAGACGCCGCCTCGCGCGGGCTGGTCGAACTCGAGCCCGACGAGAAATCCGGCGGCGTCACGCTGCGCCGCGTAAGGTGATCCACGCCCGGTGGGCGCGTGTAGATAAGGAACCGCGCGACGGAGCGCGCGGTCCACCACGATGAAGGCTGGTTTTGGTGGCGCG
>DAOLDD010000006.1:42071-156046 GCA_035327585.1 Kiritimatiellia bacterium
AACCGCGCGACGGAGCGCGCGGTCCACCACGATGAAGGCTGGTTTTGGTGGCGCGACCGCTCCGCGGGCGCGTGAACTGTCGATTGCGTTAACTAAAAACGGGGCGTCCGGCTGGACGCCCCGTTTCCTGATTAAGAGTTCGACCCGATCAGCCCATCGTGCGGCCGCCGGTGCCCTTGGCCGTGGAGGCCGGGGCTTTGGCGGTCTTGGGGCGGAGCGAGCGGACGGCCGCGCCGGCGCGCCACATTTCGGAGCCGCCGAGGGCGTTGAGTTCCTTGGCGAGCAACTTCTTGTAGTTCGGGCCGCTGCACACGCGGAGCACGCGCGCGGATTCCTTTCCGGTCTTCACGGAGTTGTAGAGCGCCTTGAAGACGGGCAGGGTGGCCTTCTTGAATTTCGGCTTCCAGTCGAGCGCGCCGCGCTGGGCGGTGGTCGAGCAGTTGCCGTACATCCAGTCCATGCCCTTTTCGTCGACCAGCCGGATAAGGCTCTGCGTCAGCTCTTCCACCGTTTCATTGAAGGCTTCGCTCGGCGAGTGGCCGTTCTTGCGCAGCACCTCGTACTGGGCCTCCATGATGCCCGCGAGCGCGCCCATCAGCACGCCGCGTTCGCCGGTGAGATCGCTCACCACTTCGCGTTCGAAGGTGGTGGGGAACAGGTAGCCGGAGCCGATGCCGATGCCGAGGGCGATCGTGCGTTCGGTGGCGCGCCCGGTCGCGTCCTGGAACACGCCGTAGCTGGAGTTGATGCCCGCGCCCGCGAGGAAGTTGCGGCGCACGTTGAGGCCGGAACCCTTCGGCGCGACGAGGATCACGTCCACGCCCTTCGGCGGGATGACCTTCGTCTGGCCCTTGAACACGATGGAGAAGCCGTGGGAGAAGGCCAGCGCCTTGCCCGGCGTCAGGAACTTCTTGATCGTCGGCCACAGCGCGCGCTGCCCGGCGTCGGACACGAGATAGAGCAGGATGGTGCCCTGGTCGGCGGCTTCCTCAATCGAGAAAAGGTCCTTGCCCGGCTTCCAGCCGTCCTTCTTCGCGTTCGTCCAGTCGCGGCAGCCGACGATCACGTTGAATCCGTTGTCCTTAAGATTGAGCGCCTGCGCCGGGGCCTGCACGCCGTAGCCGAGGACCGCGATGGTCTCGCCCTTGAGCGCCTTGCGGGCCTTCGCGAGACTGAACTCGCCGCGGGTCACCACGTCTTCCGTTACGCCGCCAAAATTGATCTTCGCCATGTCGTTTTCCTCCAAATGAAGCGACGACAGTACACGAGCCGCCGCCCCGGGGCAAGGGATTAGCCGCGCCAGATTCGGGCGCAAACGCCGCGGCTGGCCGTCGACGGCTCGTTATCCGCCCGCGCAGTCGCGGCCGACACCCGCCTTCGCATGGCCACCGCGAGCCGTGCGGCGGGCGTCCCTCCGGGTGCGGCGGAATTTGCAACGTCTGTAAAACCTTTTTGGGGGACTTGCAACGTCTGTAATTTCTTTTTGGCGGGGTGGGGCGGGGTCGTGGTTTCCCCTATAAAATGGCGGTTTTTGGCGTGGGGCTTCGCTTGACACCGCGGGGGCGGCCCGCCTAGCATCGCCGCTCATTTGTCAAACGGCGTCACAACGGCGCCATCAGTCAAAGCAGGAGTCCATCCATGGCGAAAAAGAGCAAGGCACCGAAGGCGAAGCAGTACGTTTATTTCTACGGGTTCGGCAAGAAGTACACCGAGGGCGACGCCTCGATGAAGCCGATCCTCGGCGGCAAGGGCGCGAACCTCGCGGACATGGCGCTCGCGGAGCTGCCGGTGCCCCCGGGCTTCACGGTCACGACCGAGGCGTGCGCGTATTACAGCAAGAACGGCAACAAGTATCCGCCGGGCATGTGGGACCAGGTGCTGGCGCAGCTCGCGAAGCTCGAGAAGCTGATGGGCAAGAAGCTGGGTGACGCGAAGGACCCGCTGCTCGTCTCCGTCCGCTCCGGCGCGGCGATCTCGATGCCGGGCATGATGGACACGGTGCTGAACCTCGGCATGAACGACAAGTCGGTGCTCGGCTTCATCGAAAAGACGAACAACGCGCGCGCCGGCTGGGACTGCTACCGCCGCTTCCTCGACATGTTCGGCGACGTGGTGATGGGGCCGACGACGGGCCTGACGCACGAGAGCTTTGAGCACGAGATGAGCCGCCTGAAGGCGAAGTACGGCGCGAAGGAGGACAACGACCTCACCGCGGACCAGCTCAAGGAGCTGTGCGAAGTGTACAAGCGCGTCTATCACGAGAAGGTCGGCAAGCCCTTCCCGCAGGACCCGCACAAGCAGCTCGAACTCTCGATCAACGCGGTGTTCGGCTCGTGGAATTCCGACCGCGCCCGCAAGTACATCGCGATCAACAAGGTCACCGGCCTGCTGGGCACGGCGGTGAACATCTGCTCGATGGTGTACGGCAACATGGGCAAGACCTCCGGCACGGGCGTCGCGTTCACGCGCGACGGCGCGACGGGCGAGGACAAGCCGATGGGCGAGTACCTGATCGACGCGCAGGGCGAGGACGTCGTCGCGGGCATCCGCACGCCGAAGCAGCTCGACGAGATGGCGTCGGAGTCGGAGCCGTCGTGGAAGGACGCGGACAAGCAGCTCCGCGCGATCATGCACAAGCTGGAGCGCCGCTATAAGTACCCGCAGGACGTTGAGTTCACGGTGCAGGAAGGCAAGCTCTGGATGCTGCAGACGCGCAACGCGAAACGCACCGGCCTCGCCGGCGTGCGCTGGGCGGTCGAGATGGCGACGGGCAAGGATTTCTACACCGGCAAGAAGCAGGACAAGATCCTGACGGCGGCCGAGGCGGTGAACACGATCAGCGGCGGCGACCTGGAGCAGTTGCTGTTCCCGATCTTCGATCCGAAGGCCGAGGCGGTGGCGGAGAAGCTGACGACCGGGTTGCCCGCGGGCCCCGGCGCGGCGGTCGGCAAGATCGTCTTCCAGGCGCACGAGGCGGAAGCGGCGGTGAAGGCCGACCCGAAGGCGCAGGTCATTCTCGTCCGCCACGAGACGTCCCCCGAGGACGTCGGCGGCATGTGGGCGGCGCAGGGCATCCTGACCTCCACGGGCGGCATGACCTCCCACGCGGCGGTCGTGGCGCGCGGCTGGGGCAAGTGCTGCATCGCGGGCGCGGGCACGCTGCAGATCGACTACGTGAGCAAGACCGTCACCTGCGGGTCGACGATCCTGCGCGAAGGCGATTGGATCAGCCTGAACGGCTCGAACGGCATCGTCTACAAGGGCCAGATTCCGACGGAGTCGAGCCCGGTGGTGTCCGCGATCGTGGACGGCCGCAAGGATTCGCTGAAGCACCCGATCTACCGGATGTACAAGCAGATCTCGGACTGGGCCGACCAGTACCGCAAGATCAAGGTCCGCACGAACGCCGACACGCCGAAGGACGCGGAGATCGCGATCCGTTTCGGCGCGGAAGGCATCGGGCTGTGCCGTACGGAGCACATGTTCTTCGAGGGCGACCGCATCTGGGCGAAGCGCGAGTTCATCCTCGCGGACACGCTCGAAGCGCGCGAAAAAGCGCTCGCGAAGCTGCTGCCCTACCAGCGCGACGACTTCGAGGGCATCTTCGAGGCGATGGACGGCCACCCGGTCACCATCCGCCTGCTCGACCCGCCGCTGCATGAATTCCTCCCGCACGACGCGAAGGGCCAGGACGAAATGGCCCGCCGCATGAACGTGCCGGTGGAGAAGATCCAGCAGCGCGTCAAGCAACTGCATGAGATGAACCCGATGCTCGGCCATCGCGGCTGCCGCCTCTCCATCACCTACCCCGAACTGATCGTCATGCAGGCGACGGCGATCATCGAGGCGGCGATCAACGTGGCGAGGAAGCGGGTCAAGGTGCTGCCGGAAATCATGGTCCCGCTCGTCGGCAACAAGACCGAGCTGGATTACTGCGAGCAGATCATCCGCCAGACCGCGGACAAGCTCATCAAGGACCGCAAGTCTAAGGTGACCTACATGGTCGGCACGATGATCGAGGTGCCGCGCGCCGCGGTCACGGCGGACCAGATCGCCGAGACGGCGGAGTTCTTCAGCTTCGGCACCAACGACCTCACGCAGATGACCCTCGGCTTCAGCCGCGACGACATCGGCGGGTTCCTGCCGGATTACCTCGACAAGAAGATCCTGCCGGTCGATCCGTTCCAGAGCCTGGACCAGGGCGGCGTCGGCAAGCTCGTCGAGATGGCGGTGCAGAAGGGTCGCGAGACCCGTCCGAACATCAAGCTCGGCATCTGCGGCGAACACGGCGGCGATCCGAACAGCGTAAAGTTCTGCTGCAAGGTCGGCCTGAACTACGTAAGCTGCTCGCCGTTCCGCGTGCCGATCGCCCGTCTGGCGGCGGCACAGGCGGCGATCGCGAAGAAGTAAGCACATCGTCAAGAAAGTCAAAACGGGCCGGGGATTTCCCCGGCCCGTTTTTTCTACGCATCGAGAAGATGCAGAAATTTATCCAGCACATCCGGTCCGATATGATGTGGATTAGAGCGTTGGATAGCCATGCCAGCGCGAGTCGCCCGAGCTTTCGATAGATGACCTTTTCGATGGGCGATGAGAATCGCTTCCAAGCCCCATACCACGGGGACGCCTACCTTGATGCACACGTTTCGAAGGCCGCGATCGTTTGTCAGGCAGCCCCATTGTCTGTGCTTGGCAATTGCGAAGCACAGTTTATCGCGAGCCGACAACGCGCCACCGCGAGCCGCCGACTCCATCAATTCCGCCATCGTTGGATCGCACAGTTCGACGCCGATTCGTTTCGTTTGCGCGAGCGTCAGGTTTTTCACCTCGCGCAAAATTCCGCGCGCCGTGTAGACGCGCGAAAACGCGCGGACAACCAATCCGAGCGCCTCCAGATCCGCGTTGGCGAAATCGATGAGAACATTCGAGTCGCTGATCAGCACGTCTGGAGGCGGTCGATCCATGTTTCACCGCGCGGCGCTCCAGGAGTCGACCCGTGCGCGCAAATCTTCGATTGAAAGGCCGAGAATCTCCGCCGCGCGGTCCAGCGTGATCAGGTCTTGCTCAAGCGCGTTGCGCACAAGCAATTCAAGGCGATCTTCCCGGAAATCGGGCTCGGCCAGCGGATAGGGCTCCTGTTTTTTCGGCGGGAGTTCTTTGCCGGTGCGATGACGATAAAGATGGCGGAATTTCGCCCAGATGCTGCTATCCGTCGCGCCGATGTCGATCAGTCGATAGAGCACCGTCGGATAGCTGACGAAAAAGTGGCGTTTCATCTTTAAGACCCGGTCCACAAAGTGAAGACCTGCGTATTCGTTCCATTTGGCATCAAAGGCGGCCTGCGGCATCAGGAAATGAGACGCGAACGAATGCGCCTCCGTTTCCTCGCGGGCTTCCGGGTCTTCCTCTCCAATGGCTCCGTTAAAACTGCCGGGATGGAGCAGCAGGTGCCCCAGTTCGTGGGCGGCCGAGAAGATGCGGCGCTCAACCGGGATATTTGCGCGCGCGTTGACGACGATCGCGGGCCCTCCGTCGGTCGGCCCGATCGAAAGGCCATAAAAGATGTCCGAGCGCGCGGGGATCATCAGGAGTTTGATGCCGGCATCCTCAATCACATCGCACACATCCGGTATCGGACTATCCTGTGGCACGCCCATATCCAGCCGCGCCTGTTCGGCGGCTCGGAGGGGGTTCGTATCCCTCCGCTGCCCCATGCGAATCTTCTGGGGCTTCCGGTCGGCGAGGAGGGCCTCCAACTCGTTGAAGTCCTGCAGCCAATAGGCGATCCGGGTCACCAGCTCGTCACGCTCGGCCCGCTGCTGTACGCTGCGCGCCTTGTGGGAGCGGAAACGAAGGGTTTGCAATCGCGGCACTTCGCGCAGCAAATCCATGGGAGAAATCCCGAGTGCCTCCGCGATGCGTAGCAGATTGCTTTCCCGCGGTTCCGCCTTGCCGGTTTCTATCGCCCGGTAGGCGTTGCGGCTGATGCCCGCTTTATCCGCCAATTCTCCCTGGGTCAGCCCGTGTAGCGCTCGAAAGTGGCGCAAATTCTGGGCGATGGAATGGATCATCCGTGCCTCCCGCGTTGATCTGTCGCCAATATGCATTAGCAATCTTGATTGTCAATATACATAATCAATATAAATTTGACAAGTTGTGGTCTTTGTGGCAGCTTCCTGAAAAGAAAAACCTCCGGGTGTTGATAGCACCCGGAGGTTGGCTCCGAAATTCACGGGAAGCTCGGAGCGCTTGGCCCAATGGCCCGTTTGAGTGGCAGATTTGTATCCGCCGACTGGTCGTGCCGTCAAGCAAGAGGCTCCCGGAAAGGAGGTGACAGAAGTGAGCAATCGTATTGTTTATCGACAGGGACCACGTGAGTGGGTGAACAAGCGCACCGACGCTGACCGCGCCGGAAGCGTTCACCCGACGCAGGGTGCTGCTGAACGTACGGCGCGGACCATGCTTCGGCAGTCTGGCGGTGGTGAGCTAATCACCAAGGGCTTGGACGGCAGGATTCGCAGCAAGGACACGATCGCGCCGGGAAATGAATCCCGACGCCGTGACTACGAGCATTAAGCAGTAAAAAGAGGGGGGCGCGGGTTATTCGATCCGCGCCCCCCCTTTTTTGCCCAGAACGTTGTCGGGGGTTGCTTTTCCTCTCCGCGCCCGGTAGGAACTTCGCATGCCGACGCTGGATTGGATTGGGAAACAGGCCGTGGTGAACCATCACCACACGGTGCCGTTCCGGTTGCTTAAGGATGTGCCGGACCTGTCCGTCGGCGACCCCGGCTCCGGCAACCTCATCGTCCAGGGCGACAACCTGCTCGCCCTCAAAGCCCTCCTCCCGTACTACGCCGGCCAGGTCAAATGCATCTACATCGACCCGCCCTACAACACCGGCAACGAAGGCTGGGTTTATAACGACAACGTCAACAGCAAGCAGATCGCCCAGTGGCTCGGCAAAACCGTCGGCAAGGAAGCCGAAGACCTCTCCCGCCACGACAAATGGCTCTGCATGATGTACCCGCGACTCGCGCTGCTGAAGCGGTTTCTCCGCGAAGATGGATCAATTTGGGTCTCAATGGATGACTCCGAAGCAGCTTTGCTGCGTCTCTTGCTTGACGAAATTTTCGGAAGGGATCGTTTTATCGCGTGCAATGTCTGGCAGAAACGCTACTCGCGCGAGAATCGCGAGGCTATCGGGGATGTGCACGAATATCTGTTGGTCTATGCAATGGATCCAGAGCGATTTAAGGAAACAAGAAATCGTGTGCCTCTTACGGACGTACAATCGAAAATATATAAGAACCCCAAAAATGATCCCCGTGGGCGATGGCGAACCATACCGATGACGGCTCAGGGTTGGCGACCGAACCAAATGTATAAAATCGCGACCCCGGCGGGAATCGTTCATGAGCCGCCAGAGGGGCGATGCTGGTCGATGATCGAATCGGAATTCAAAAAACTGCTGAATGCCGGGAGAATCTATTTCGGAAAAGACAATAAATCACAGCCGAGCGTTATCCGCTTCTTGAGCGAGGTTGACGGGTTTGTTCCATGGACTTGGTGGCCTCATGAAGAGGTCGGCCACACGGACGAAGCTCGGAAGGAGATTCAATCTATTCTCGAAACGCAAACCGCCTTCGATACACCTAAGCCCACACGCTTGCTTGAGCGAGTCCTTCACATTGCCACAAATCCTGGCGATCTCGTTCTGGATTCGTTCGCTGGCAGTGGAACGACTGGTCATGCCGTTCTTTCACTAAACAAGCTGGGGGCACCGCAACGCCGATTCTTGCTCGTTGAAATGGACTCTGAAATTGCGCCTCATGTCACGGCGGAGCGGGTGAAGCGGGTGGCGGAGGGGTATACGAACGCGAAGGGCGAGCGGGTGGAGGGGTTGGGCGGCGGCTTCCGTTTTTGCGAGTTGGGGGAGCCCCTGTTTGACGAGCGCGGGCAGATTCGCGACACGGTTCGGTTCGCCGACCTGGCCCGGCATGTGTATTTCACCGAGACCGGCGAGCCTTTGCCCCGCGAGCGGGTGCCGAATTCGCCGAAAATCGGCGAATGCCGCGGCACGGTGATCTATCTGCTTTTTAACGGCATTCTCGGCGACAAATCCGCGAGCGGCGGCAACGTGTTGACCCGCGCGGTCCTCGCGAAGCTCCCGCCGCACGACGGCCCGAAAGTGATCTACGGTGCAGGCTGCCTGCTCGGCGCCGACCGCCTGCGCGCGGAACGAATCACCTTCCGCCAGACGCCGTATGAGGTTAAGGTATCTTAACGGGAAACCCACCATGAAAACAGTGACATTGGAAAAGGACGGCGAACGGATTGCCATCCCCGCGCTCACCGCGGTGATCGAACGCGAGGACGTCTGGTTCGTTTCGCGCTGCCCTGAATTGGGCGTGGCCAGCCAGGGGCGCACCCGGCGCGAGGCGTACAACATGCTCGCGGAAGCGGCGCAGTTGTGGCTCGAGGAAGCCAGTGCGCGAGAGATCAAGCGCCGCTTGAAATCCGCCGGCGATGTTCGCCCCTTGGAATTGGCGCATGCCTAAATTGCGTCCGCTCTCCGCACGCGAAATCGCGGCAATTCTCAAGGCGAATGGATTTGCGTTTCGTCGGCAGGCGGGCAGCCACTTGATCTTTCGACGCGACCTGCCGGGGGGCGACAGTGCGACGGTGCCGGTGCCGAATCGCCGGGAAATACCGGTCGGTACGTTGAAGTCCATTATTGAGTTGAGCGGAATAGATTCGGCGGAATTCCTAAAATGATCGACCTCAAGGGCTATCAACACCGTGTATTGGACTCGCTGCGCGAGTTTCTGGGGCGGTGCGCGCGCGATGGCGAGCCGGTCAGCGCCTATGAGGCCGTCACGGCGCGCGTGTACGGCGCGCCGCAGCGCTACATTCCCGCGCCCTCGGGCGGATTCGGCAAGATGCCGTATGTCTGCGTGCGCGTTCCCACGGGCGGCGGCAAGACGCTGCTGGCGGCGCATACGGTGGGCATTGCGCTGAATCGCTTCCTGTGCGCGCCGCGCGGGGTGGCGCTGTGGCTGGTGCCGAGCAACACGATTTTGGAGCAAACCGCCGCCGCCTTGCGCGATCCGCGCCACTTCTACCGACGCGCGCTGGAGAAGGAGTGCGCGGGGCCGGTCGAGGTGCTGACCATCGAAGAAGCGTTGCGCATGACGCGGGCGTTGGTCGACGGCGCGACCGTGGTCATCGTGTCCACGATCCAATGCTTCCGCACCGGCGATCCCGAGGGGCGCAAAGTGTACAGCGGGGACAACAGCCACATGAAGGAGCATGTGGCGGCGATTCCGCCGGAGCGGTACGCGGGCATGGACATGGGACCCGACGACCGGCCCGCGCCGTCGTTGATGAACGTGCTGCGGCATCGGCGTCCAATCGTGATCGTGGACGAGGCGCACAATGCGCGCACGGAGTTGTCATTCTCCACGCTCGCGGCGGTACAGCCGTCCTGCATCATCGAATTCACGGCGACGCCGGACCTCAAGAAGAGCCCGTCGAACGTGCTGCACCGGGTGTCCGCCGCCGAATTGAAGGCCGAGCAGATGGTGAAGCTGCCGCTGCGCGTGATGACCCGTCCGCCCGGTCAGCGGGACCAGTTGCTGGCGGAGGCGATCGCGCTGCGGAAGAATCTCGAAGGGCTGGCCGCGCGCGAGGCGGAGGCGACCGGCGAATATCTGCGCCCGATCCTGCTGATTCAGGCGGAGCGCGTGGATGCGTGCGAACCGCTGCGCGACAAGCTGGTTTCCGAGTATGGCCTGGTGCGGGATGAGATCAGGATTTCGACTGGAAAGCTGGACGACCTCAAAGAGGTTAAGGACATCGCCGCAGCGTCGTGTCCGGTTCGCTTCATTATCACAGTGGAGAAGCTGCGCGAGGGGTGGGACTGCCCGTTCGCGTACGTGTTGTGCAGTCTGCGCGAGACCCGCTCCGCGACGGCGATCGAGCAGATCGTGGGCCGGATTCTCCGCTTGCCGAAAGCTTCCTCGAAGCGGCAGGAACATTTGAATTGGGCGTATGTGCTGGCGCTGGCGGAGGGCAACCGCTTGGAGGAGGTTCTGGCCGAGTTGAAGGATGCGCTGGTCGGGAACGGGTTCACGGCCGCGGAGGCGGAGAACGTTCTTTTACCCGCCGCGCAGCCGCTGCTGTCATTGAGTGTGCAACCGCAGACCGTGCAGCTCGCGCCGGGTCAACTGGACCAGGAGGCCTTCCGTTCGCATGCGGATGAACTGGAGGGCAAGGTGAGGCTGGATGCCGGGCAGGGGACGTTGACGGTCTTTGTTCCGCTGTCGAAGGAGGACGAGGAGCGGGTGCGAGCCTGCGTTTCCGATCCGGCGGCACGCGAACAGGTTTCGGTTGCGATTGAACGCGTGCGCCAGATTGAGCGCGCATTCAACGGCAGCGCTGAGCCCCGCGTTGCCACGCCGTTCGAGCAGCAATTGGAATTCTTCGTGCCGTTGCTCGCCGTGGCGGAGCAGGGCCGTTGGTTTGAGTTCGAGAAGACGCATTTGATCGAGCGTCCGTGGAAATTGAGCGATCGGGATGCCGTTTTGCGTCCAGATTACGACCCCTGCAAGCGACCGGGCGCACGCACCGGCTCCGTGGATGTCGGCGCCGATGGCGAAGTCGGGGACTCCGTGGTTCGCGAGCGGGAAGACGATGATTTTATAGCCCGGCTGCAGCAGCAACTGGTGCTCTTCGAGCGTCCGGAGGACTGGACCTTCGAGGAACTGGTCGCGTGGCTGGACGCCAAGATCGAGCATCGCGACATCCCGCCGGGCGAGTCGGCGGAATTCCTGCGGAAAGCGATCCGGGGTCTCATGGCGCGATGCGGGTTGAATGACGTCACGACGCTGGCGCTGGATCGATTCCGTTTACGGGATGAGCTGGAAAAGCTGATCGATTGTCATCGCCGCGCCGAGCACAAGTCCAGTTTCCAGCAATGGCTTTTGCCGGAGAGCGGTCTTGCGGTTTCGCCCGAGCGTGGCCTTGATTTCAGTCGCACGCTATATGAGCCCAGTTGGCCCTATGACGGGTCGTTTGTTTTCAAAAAACACTACTATGGACCGAAACCCGGCGAGTTGAAGGAGCGGACTGCGCGAAACGAGCTGACGGAGGAGTTCCGGTGTGCGCAATTCCTCGACGAACTGGATGCCGTGCAGTACTGGATTCGCAATCTCGCGCGCAAGCCTTCGTCCTTCCGGTTGCAGACCTCCACGGATTTCTTTTATCCCGATTTCGTGTGTCGGTTGCGAGACGGTCGTATTCTCGTGGTGGAATACAAGGGCGCCGATCGCTATGACGCGGTCGATTCCGAGGAGAAGCGGCTGGTTGGCGCGATCTGGGCGCAGCGATCCGGCGGGCGCGGCCTATTTGCGATGCCGCGGGGGCAGGATTTTTCGGAGATCGGGGCGGCGGTTCAGCGGTGCGGGTAGGATCGCGGGGCAATCGGAAACGATTCCGATCCCGATGGAGCCCCCGATATTTTTATTCAGAAGGGTGTTGGGCGCGCGAGCTGCGGGCGGAGCGAGCGGTAGACGCCGATGCCGAGGGTGAGCGCCGTCAGCGGGACGACGAAGCAGGCGATGCCGATCATGACGCGGTGCGCGATGGACCACTCGGCGCCGAGCACGATCTGCTCGACGATGTAGAAGACGTAGTAGGCGAGGAAGACGAGGCCTTCCCAGCGCGAGATCCGGTAGCCGGTGAAGAAAATCGGCAGGCACGCGATGGAGACCGCCATCATCACCGGCACGTCGAACGCCAGCGATTGCGGCGGCGCCGCGATGCCGTCCGGCGCCACCAGCGCGGAAAAGCCGAGCACGGACAGGATGTTGAAAATATTACTGCCGACGAGGTTGCCCACCGCGATGTCCCGCTCCTTGCGCAGCGCGGCGATGACCGAGGTCGCGACTTCCGGAAGCGACGTGCCCGCCGCGACGATGGTGAGGCCGATGACCAGTTCGCTGACGCCGAGCCAGCGCGCGATGCTCACGCACGCGACCACGAGCAGCTTCGAGCCCACGACGAGCATGGCGAGACCCACGACGCACAGGGTGACCTGCGCCGCGATCTGCCGCCGGGTGCGGGCCTTGAGTCCGTATTCCCGCTCGTATTCCGCCTGAATCGCCGGATTTTCCTCCTTGCGGCTCTGCCGGACGCAAAACAGGGTGTAGGCCACCACGCCGGCCGCGAGCAACAAACCCTCCCCGCGGCTGACCACGCCGTTCAGGGCCATCACCCATGCCACGGCGGACGAGCCGATCATAATCGGCACATCGATGCGGATCAGGCGTGCATCGACGTCCATCGCGCTGATCAGCGCGCAGACGCCGAGCACGAACAGGATGTTGAAAATATTGCTGCCGACGACGTTGCCAAACGCCAGTTCTGACGCGCCGTTCCAGGCGGATATCGTGCTGATGAACAACTCGGGGGCGCTGGTGCCGTAAGACACGACGGTAAGGCCGATGACGAGGGGCGAAATGCCGAGCCCCGCCGCGAGGCGCGAGGCGCCCTTGATCAACTGCTCCGCGCCCCAGACCAGCAGGATGAACCCGCCGATCAACATTGCTAGCGTCAGCAAATCCATAAACGCCAAAGCATGGAGAACGCCTGCGCCCGGGGCAAGTCCCGGATGAGCCGCGTTTGCGGCTTGGACTGGCGGTGACGCGCTTCTACACTGCGCGCCATGGATACCATTCTGGTTACGGGCGGCTGCGGTTTCATCGGCGGTAATTTCATCCGGTTCCTGCTGGAGGAATCCGGCTTCAAGGGGCGCGTCGTCAACGTCGACAAGCTGACCTACGCGGGGAATCCCGAAAGTCTGGCGGACGTCGCGGCACGCGCGGGGGACCGCTACGTCTTCGTGCGTGGCGACATTTGCGACCGCGACGCGATGGCCCGCGCGTTCGACGAGCACGGCGTGGACGCCGTCTGCCACTTCGCCGCCGAGTCGCACGTGGACCGGTCCATCGTGAAGCCCGACGACTTCATCGAGACGAACATCCACGGCACGTACGTCCTGCTCCAGCTGGCACGCGAGCGGAAGGACCGGATCGCGCTCTTCCACCACGTCAGCACCGACGAGGTCTTCGGCAGCCTCGGCGATACCGGGTTCTTCACCGAGGAGACGCCGTACCAGCCGAACAGCCCGTATTCCGCGTCAAAGGCCGCGTCCGATCACCTCGTGCGCGCCTACCACCACACCTACGGCCTGCCCGTCACCATCTCCAATTGCTCGAACAACTACGGGCCGTACCAGTTCCCCGAGAAGCTGATCCCGCTGATGATCCTGAACGCGGTTGAAGGCAAACCGCTGCCGGTCTATGGCGACGGGATGAACGTGCGCGACTGGCTCTTCGTGCGCGACCACAACACCGCCGTCTGGGACATCATGACGCGCGGGCGGCGCGGCCAGACGTACAACATCGGCGGGCGGAACGAGCTGAAGAATCTCGATGTCGTCCATCTCATCTGCGACCTCGTCGAGGAACTCGCCCCCGCGCTGCCCGGCGGGAAACGGCGCCGCGACCTGATCACGTTCGTGAAGGACCGTCCCGGCCACGACCGCCGCTACGCCATCGACTGCACCAAGCTCGAGCAGGAACTCGGCTGGAAGCCCGCCGAGTCCTTCGACACCGGCCTGCGCAAAACCGTCCAATGGCACCTCGACAACCCCACCTGGATCCAGCGCGTCCGCAGCGGCGACTACCAGAAGTGGATCGCCAGCCACTACGGGAAATGACGAAGGCCGAAATGCTTTGCCCGGGGCGTATACGGATCGCCCTCCCTGCGTCGGGTGCCCGCCCGTTGAGGTCAGTTTTTCCCCGATACTTGTTTCAGGGGGGTGGGTTGTGGTTTCATTTGTCGTGCGTCGCGGCGTCCGTATAGTGCGGCGCAAGATTTCCGGAGGCCCTTTATGAGCAATACGCGTTTGGAAAAAGATTCGTTCGGCGAGCTGGCGGTTCCCGCCGATGCCTACTACGGGGTGCACACCTGCCGCTCGGTGCAGAACTTCAACGCCGCGGGCGAGCCGGTGCCGGTCGAAATCATTTACGGCATGGCGAAGATGAAGCTCGCCTGCGCGAAGGCCAACCACCAGCTCGGCCTGCTGGACGACAAGAAGACCAACGCCATCGTGGCCGCCTGCGAAAAAGTGTTGAGCGGCGCGCTGGACAATCAGTTCCCGATCGACTGCTTCCACGCCGGCTCCGGCACCTCGTCCAACATGAATGTCAACGAGGTCATCGCCAACGTCGCCAACGAGGCGCTCGGCGGCAAGCGCGGCGACCGCGGCCTCGTCCACCCGAACGACGACGTCAACAAGGGCCAGTCCACCAACAATATTTTCCCCTCGGCGATTCGCGTCGCCTGCGTGGACCTCACGAAACCCACCGTCGCCGCTCTCAAGCAGCTCATCACGCGCCTCAATGAAAAGGCGAAGGAATTCGCCGACGTCATCAAGAGTGGCCGCACGCACCTGCAGGACGCGGTGCCGGTCACGCTCGGCCAGGAATTCGCCGCCTACGCGCACGCGCTGCGCAAGGCCGTCATGCGCATCGAGCAGGCGCGCGACAAGGTGCTCGAAGTGGGCGAGGGCGGCAACGCCATCGGCACCGGCGTGAACACGAAGAAGGAGTTCCGCCCGTTGATCGCGAAGTATCTTGCGGAATTCACCGGCGACGCCTATCGCCCGGCGGACAACGGCATCGAGATCACGCAGTTCCTGACCGACAAGGCGGAGATGTCGGGCGCGCTGCGGCTCGCCGCGATGGACATCAACAAAATCTGCAACGACCTGCGCCTGCTCTGCTCCGGGCCGAACACCGGCTTCGCTGAAATCGTGCTGCCGCCCGTCGAGCCGGGTTCGTCGATCATGCCCGGCAAGATCAACCCCAGCATCGCCGAGGCCACGAACATGGCGATGATGCAGATCATCGGCAACGACGCCGCCGTACAGGCCGCCTGCTCCGCGGGTCAGTTGGAACTGAACACCCACATGCCCGTCACCGGCCTGAACCTGGTGAAGTCGCATCGCATCCTCGCCCGCGCCGCCGTGCAGCTCGCCGAAAAGTGCATCGCCGGCATCAAGGCCAACCGCGAGCGCTGCTACACCTATTTCGAGACCAGCGGCGGCCTCGCCACCATCCTCAACCCCAAGCTCGGTTACGACAAGGTATCCGCGCTGGTAAAGGAATCGCTCGCGACGAAAAAAACCGCGAAGGAAATCGTCGTCGAAAAAGGCCTGATGACCGCGGAGGAATTCGACGAGTTGGTCAAAGGCAGCACCGGCCCGAATTTGTGATATTGTTGAGCCAATGATACGGTAGGCTGACTCACGTGATTGATCCGATAGATCAGACGGGTCAGCCTGAAGAGGATTAACCATGAGCAAACCCTGTTTTGTGAATTCGACCATCGGCCGCAAGGTCATCGCCGCCATTTCCGGGCTGGCGCTGGTGGGGTTCATCGTCGTGCATCTTGCGGGCAACCTGACACTGCTGCTGCCCGACGGCGGCGCGGCGTTTAACGCCTACGCGCACAAGCTGGCGAGCCTCGGCCCGTTGCTCTGGGTTGCGCGCGCGGGCCTGCTGGTGTTTTTCCTGGCCCACGTCGTTCTCGCGATTGGCGTGCGGCTCGATGAGAAACGCGCGCGGCCCGAGGGCTATGCGGTGACCGCGAGCAAGGGCGGGCCGAGCAAGCAGACGTGGTCCTCGAAATCGATGCTCGTGACCGGCATTGTGATCCTGCTCTTCATTCCCTTCCACGTCTGGATGTTCACGCTGAACAAGGGGACGCCGCACGCGATGATCGAGGTGCATGGCACGCTGATGAAGGACGTCTACCTCGCCGTCGTCATCGCGTTCAAGGACCCGGTGAAGGCGTGGTCCTACGTCGCGGTGATGTTGCTGCTCGGGTTCCACCTGCGCCACGGGTTCTGGAGCGCGTTCCAGTCGCTCGGCGTGCTGCGTCCGAAGTGGACCCCCGCGATCTACACCGCCGGCTTCGTGTTCGCCGCGCTGATGGCGCTTGGGTTTGTGTTCCTGCCGGTGTTTCTGCATTTTTGCGGTCCTGACCCGGTGACCCTGCGCGCGGCGGTCGCGGGGCATTAGGCGTTCACCGCTGAGGCGCGGAGGGCGCAGAGTTTTTTACAGACGTTGGAAGTTTTTGAAAAAGTTTTTACAGACGTTGCAAATTTTCGTTTGGAGCCGGAGCGCCCCCGCCCCGTTTTTTGGAGTACGCCATGATTAAAGTAGCCGAAGAATCGATCCTGAACGCGAACATCCCGGACGGGCCGATCGAGTCCAAGTGGAAGTCGCACAAGGCGAACATCAAACTCGTCAGCCCGGCGAACAAACGGAAATACACTGTGATCGTCGTCGGCACCGGCCTCGCGGGCGGCGCGGCGGCGGCCTCGCTCGGCGAGCTCGGCTACAACGTCCTCAACTTCTGCATCCAGGACACGCCGCGCCGCGCGCACAGCGTGGCCGCGCAGGGCGGCATCAACGCGGCGAAGAACTACCAGAACGACGGCGACAGCGTGTGGCGGCTGTTTTACGACACGGTGAAGGGCGGCGACTTCCGCGCGCGCGAAGCGAATGTGTACCGCCTCGCGGAGCTGAGCACGAACATCATCGACCAGTGCGCGGCGCAGGGCGTTCCGTTTGCCCGCGAATACGGCGGGACGCTGGCGAACCGCTCGTTCGGCGGCGCGCAGGTGTCGCGCACGTTTTACGCGCGCGGGCAGACGGGGCAGCAGTTGCTGCTCGGCTGCTACAGCTCGCTGATGCGGCAGGTGGACGCGGGCCGGGTGAAAATTTTCGCGCGGCGCGAGATGCTGGACCTCGTGCGGGTGGACGGCGTGGCGCGCGGCATCGTGTGCCGCAACCTGGTGACGGGCGCGATCGAATCGTACGCGGCGGACGCGGTGCTGCTGGCGACGGGCGGCTATTCGACGGTGTTTTTCCTGTCGACCTGCGCGGTGAACTGCAATGTGACGGCGGCGTGGCGCTGTCACAAGCAGGGGGCGCTGTTCGCGAACCCGTGCTATACGCAGATCCACCCGACGTGCATTCCGCTCGCCGGCGATTCGCAGTCGAAGCTGACGCTGATGAGCGAATCGCTGCGCAACGACGGGCGCGTGTGGGTGCCGAAGAACAAGGGCGACAAGCGGGCGCCGGCGCAGATTCCCGAGGACGAGCGCGATTATTTCCTGGAGCGGATGTACCCGGCGTTCGGCAATCTCGTGCCCCGCGACATCGCGTCACGCGCCGCGAAGAGGATGTGCGACACCGGCTACGGCGTGGGCGGCACGGGCTATTCGGTCTATCTCGATTTCGCCGACGCGATCAAGCGGCTGGGTCGGGATGTGGTGCGCGACCGGTACGGCAACCTGTTCGACATGTACCACGAGATCACGGCGGAGTCGCCGTACGAGACGCCGATGCGGATTTATCCCGCGCCGCACTACACGATGGGCGGGCTGTGGGTGGACTACAATTTGATGAGCAACGTGCCGGGCCTGCACGTGCTCGGCGAGGCGAACTTCTCCGACCACGGCGCGAACCGCCTCGGCGCAAGCGCGCTGATGCAGGGGCTGGCGGACGGCTACTTCGTGATTCCGTACACGCTGGGGCACTACCTCGCCGGCAGCAACGTATTGAAGAACAAGGTGACGACGGAGCACCCGGCGTTCAAGGCGTCCGTCGCGGCGGTGCAGGAGCAGACGAAGCGGCTGGTGGGCGCGCGCGGCAAAAAGACGGTGCGCGAATTCCACTGGGAACTCGGCCGCATCCTCTGGGATCACGTCGGCATGGGCCGCAACGAGAAAGGCCTGACGAAGGCGATTTCGGACATCCGCGCGTTGCGCGAGTCGTTCTGGAAGGACGTCAACGTGGGCGGCGCGGACGCGGATCTGAACAAGAACCTCGAATTCGCGGGGCGTGTGGCGGACTTCATGGAACTGGGCGAGCTGATGGCGATTGACGCGCTCAACCGCAAGGAATCATGCGGCGGCCATTTCCGCGAGGAGTACCAGACGCCCGAGGGCGAGGCGATGCGCGACGACAGGAATTTCTGCTACGTCGGCGCGTGGCAGTGGTCCGGCAACGCCTCCGAACCGGTGTTGCACAAGGAGGACCTGGAGTTCGATTACGTGCACCTGGCGCAGCGGAGCTATAAGTGAGGAGGAGGAGAGGGGAGTAGGAATGGGAGCAGGAAAAGGAGTAAGAAAGGGAGAAGGACAAGGAGAAGGACTCGAATTCACATCGGCCTCCCTGCCATCTCCGTGCTTTCTCCCAGCCTCCTCCCCAATCCGCCTCCCCTCTTCAAAAATACTATGAAATTCAACGTCAAAGTCTGGAGACAGTCGGGCCCGAATGCGAAGGGCGGCTTCAAGCAGTACGCGGTCGACGGCATTTTGCCGGAGATGTCGCTGCTGGAGATGCTCGACGTATTGAACGAGCAGCTCACGAAGCAGGGCGAGGATCCGGTTGCGTTCGATAGCGATTGTCGCGAAGGCATTTGCGGGACCTGCGGCCTCGTGGTGGATGGTATGGCGCACGGCTCGCGCCTGAAGTGCACGACCTGCGAGTTGCGCATGCGGCATTTTGTGGACGGCGGCACGGTGACGATCGAACCGTTCCGCGCGAAGTCGTTCCCCGTGCTCAAGGACCTCGTGGTGGACCGCACCGCGTTCGACCGGATCATTGCGGCGGGTGGCTACATTTCCGTGAACGCGGGTTCCGCGCCGGACGCAAACGCGGTGCTCGTTCCGAAGGATATCGCGGAGAAGGCGATGGACTCCGCGGCGTGCATTGGCTGCGGCGCGTGCGTCGCCGCGTGTCCCAATGCGTCGGCTTCCCTGTTCGTCAGTGCGAAGATCACGCAGTTTTCGCTGCTGCCGCAGGGGCAAGCCGAGCGCGAGCGCCGGGCGCTGCGCATGGTGGGTCAGATGGACCAGGAAGGCTTTGGCAACTGCTCGAACCATGCCGAGTGCGAGGCCGCATGCCCGAAGGGGATTTCGATTTCAAACATCGCGACGATGCGCCGCGAATACATCCGCGCCGCGCGCCTGCACGAGGAGCCTGCGGAAGCCGCCGGCGGGGGATGAATCGGCGGGCCGGCTTGGCCGTTGTTGTAGCGACGGGATTGCATCCCGTCGGTCTGAAGCCGACGGCATAAAATGCCGTCGCTACAGCGGGTTCATGGCACTCGTCAGAGTGGAACCTCAGAAATAGCAGCGCAGCGACAGTTCGAGAAAAACGTCGTTGTCGCGGATTTTTCCGTCGTCGGGAAAAATCTCGTCTGTGGCGTATGCGAAGACGCCGGCAAGGGCAATGGCGACGTTTTCGACGAGGAAATATTTCGCGCCCGCGCGCAGTTCCAGAATCCCCGCGGTGTTGTCGCCGCCGGCGTCCTCAATGTCCACGTTCGCGAGGGAGACGGCGAATTCGCCGAAGGGCATGATTTCGTTGCCCGTATCGACGTTGTATTCGACGTAGGCGCCGAGGCCGAGCTGACTGAGGTCGTCGTTATCGACGAGATTGATGCGTGCGCCGGCCTGCACGTTGTCGACGAAGAAGTAACCGTAGGAAACGTTAAAGTCGAATTCGCTGCCGTTGAGCGTGGTGGAGTCAAGCAGACCCTGGAGGCGCAGCTCCTGGGTGCCGGCGGCAAGTTGGGCGGCGTGGCTGTCGAGGGCGAAGGCGGCGAGCAAGCTGGCGGTCAGGCTGGCAATTCGTTTCATCGTGGTCCTCCCGGTTTTGCGTTCGGCCCGGTGAATCCGGCCTTTACCAGACGGCAAACCGTGCGTCCATATTCTCGCGGATGTCGCGTTGGATCAAGGACAACAGGGCGTGGCCTGCGGGGCCGGGCGCGCCATTGCCGATGGGGGCGCCGTCCCATTCGACGGCGGCGGTGACGTCGGGCGTGGTGCCGAAGATCAGCAGTTCGCGCGCGGTTCGAATCTCGTTACGCGAGATTGGTCCGCGCGCGATGCCGCGCAGCCGTCCGTCGTGGACGAGGGCTTCCGCGAGGTCCAGCGCCCGGTTCATGGTGGTGCCCGCGAGGATGCGTTCGCCGCCGGGTACACGAAGCCGGCCCGCCTGATCGACGATGCCGAAATTTTCCGTCGCGCCTTCCGCGAGGTTGCCCTGTTCGTCGAACGCCATCGCGAAGTCGGCGCCGGCGTCGGCTGCTTCTTTCTTAATGAGCGCGTTGGGCAGGTAATTGCAGGATTTAATGGTCGCGAATAAGCCGGCCTTCACCGGGATCGCGCTCGTGATCACGCGCGCGCCGGCGGGGTGGGCGTCCATGAACGACGGTTTCAGTTCGTGGGCGAGGATGTAGAGGGCGGGCGCGGGGCAGTCGTACGGGTTGATGCCCATGCTGCCGGGTCCGCGTGAGACGATGATGCGCACGAGGCAATCGCGGCGGCCTCCCGCTCGTATGGTTTGAGTGGTGATCGATGCGAGTTCTTCTTCGTTCCACGGCACCGCGAGGCCGATGGCGCGGGCCGAGTGCAGCAGGCGCCGGACGTGTTCCCGCCAGAGGTAGAGCCCGCCGTCGACGCACTTGAGCGTTTCGAACACGCCATCGCCCCGGTGCACGAGGTGGTCGTCCGCCGGGACCAGCATCAGTCCCGGCGTCGTGACGATGCCGCCGAGGTGCGACGCATAAAACGCATGGTAGCCGTCGTGTTGCGGCGCGCGCCACGCCAGCAGCGCCTCCGCCGCCTGCCGGGCATCGAGAAGGGGAATGGCATTCACGCGCGCAGTGTAACGCGCCCCCTCCAAAACCCAAAACGAAGAAAGGGGTCAGTTCTTGTTTTTTACTATATGAACGCAACTGAATCTCCGAAATAGTAAAAAACAAGAACTGACCCCTTTCCGGGGGTGTGGGGCATTGCATTGGGGAGGGGGGCGTCGCTATGCTGGCGACTCATGGGTGCTGAAAGGACTGCGGTTCGGGATAATCCCCTGGCGGCGCATGTCGCGCCGTTCGTGGCTTGGATCGCGCTGATGCACTTTCTCGATCTGCCGCAGCTCCCGCCCGCCTGGGCGTATGCGATTCGAAGCGCGTTGTGCATCGGCCTCCTGCTGTTTCTCCGTCCGTGGCGCTGGTATGAAGCGCCGGCTTGGCGGCATTTCCCGCTCGCCGCAGTGGTCGGCGTGGGCGTGCTCGTCGCGTGGATCGGATTGGAGGACCCAGCCGCAACCCGGCTCGGCGTGCTGCAGGAGCTCTACCTGAAATGGGGCGTGCGCCCGCTGGGCGAATTGCGCGAGCCGCTTGAGAAACTGCCCTACGCGCCGGAGACGTGCGGCTGGACGTTGACCGCGGTGCGCATCCTCGGGTCGGGCCTCGCGATCGGCGTGATCGAGGAGTTCTTCTGGCGTGGATTTCTCTATCGCTGGATGTTCGGCGGCGATTTCACGAAGGTAAACCCCGGCCACTTCTCGCCGATGCCTTTTTTTGCGGTAGCCGGCATCTTCGCACTGGAACACATGGAATGGTTCGGCGGCCTCATTGCCGGCCTCGCCTACGGCTGGCTGTATCTCCGCACCCGCGACATCTGGTCCGTCGCGTTCGCCCACGCGCTGACCAACCTGCTGCTCGGCGTCTACGTGGTGATGCGGGGGCAGTACCAATATTGGTAGCGGGCGACGAGGAGCGGGTGGAGGATACGCGCTGCGCGTTCCCCGCCACTGGCTTCGTCACAAATACGGCCAGAACAGCCGCGCGATGCCGTCGCGGAGGCGGGCGGGAAGGGGCCGGGCGTCGAGTTCGGCGAGTGTGGCTTCCTGGGCGCCGGCGATCTTTTCGTCGATTCGCGCGTTAAGTTCCGCGGCGAGGCCCGGGCTGTAACACTCCACGTTGAGTTCGAAGTTGAGTCGCAGCGAGCGCGCGTCCCAGTTGCCGGAGCCGATGAGCGACCACGCGTCGTCGATGACGAACATTTTGCTGTGGTCGAACGGCGGCGGTGTTCGCCAGACGCGGCAGCCGCGCACCAGCACCTGCCACAACTGAGCCTGCATCGCCCAGCCGACGGTGTGCAGATTGTTCCGGGCCGGAATCACGATCTCGACCTCGACGCCGCAGACGGCGCAGGTGTTGAGCGCGCTGATGAGCCCCTGGTCGGGCAGGAAATAGGGCGTGACGATCCGCACGCGCCGCCGGGCGCACGCGAGTGCCGCGAGCAGGACGGAACGCAATTTGTCATGGTCCTCGTCCGGGCCATCCAGGATCGCGCGGGCCAGCACGTTGCCGCGCGTCTGCCGGGCGGCGAACCACGGTTCGTCCGCGAGTCGCTCGCCGGTGGTGAAGGCCCAGTCGTCCGCGAACGCCTCCTGCAAATCGCGCACGACGGGTCCCTCGACCATGAAATGCAAATCCTGGACGGTGTCCTTCGCGCGGTCCGCCTGCACGTTGTTGTGCCGGATATTCATGCCGCCGGTGAACCCGAGCGCGCCGTCGATCACCAGGATTTTTCGATGGTTGCGCAGGTTGATGTAGGGCATGCGCCAGTGGAAAAACGTGGGGATGAAGGCGGCGCAGCGCACGCCGCGTTTGTTCAGTGTGCCGTAAATCGTGGGCAGCGAGTAGCGCGCCCCGACGTCGTCGATGAGTACGCGGACCTGTACGCCGCGCTTCACGGCCTCGCCCAGCGCGTCGGCGAAACGGAGCCCCGTCTTGTCGTGCGAAAAAATGTAGCTGCTCAGCGTGATGCTCCGGCTGGCCTTCGCGATGGCGTCGAGCATTGCCGGATACGCCTCGTCGCCGTTGCGCAGCGGGTGCAGGCGGTTGCCGTCGAGCAGCGGCGCGCCGGTGATGCGCTGGACGGCGGCGGCCAGCGGATTCAATTCGTTCAGACCCGTGCCCAGGCGCGGCGCGGCGAGGCCCGCGTCGATGCGCGCCGCTTCCGGTGTCATGCCTGCGCGCGTGCGCAGCAGGGTCGCGCGCCGTTGGATGCGATTGATGCCGAGCAGCAGGTACAGCGCCGCGCCGATCACGGGGAACAGCAGGATGAGCCCGATCCACGTCGTCGCCGAGCGCGGGTCGCGCTTGTAGAGAATCGCGTGGCCGGCCGCCCAGATGTCGAGCCCGACCACGAGGGCGGCGGTCAGGTGGGGCCACACCGCTAATAGCCATTCACGCATGCGCGCAGTGTAGCAGAATGCCGGCGGTGTGCACCATCAGCGCAGGCGATCCTGCGCGGCGGCGTCGAGCGAACCGTGGCCGTAGACGGGGTCGTGGCCGGCGGCACCGGCATCGGTTACGGCGTTTTGCAGCGCGCGCGTGGCGTCCTGCGCGGTCGCGGTCGGGTTGCGCGTGAAGTAGAGCGCGACTTCGCGGGCGACCTGCGCGCTGGCGATGGAGGTGCCCGCGTAAGTTCCGGGCGGCCCCTCGTGTCCGACGGGAAAACTGGCCTGCCCCGGCGCGGAGACGGTGACGAACTCGCCGTGGTTCGATTGCGGCCACGCCGTGCCGTCGGCATTCACCGCGCTAACCGCGACGACATTGGGATAGGCGGCGGGATACATCGGCTGGCCCGTGGGCTCATTGCCCGCAGCGGCGACGATGACGACGCCTTTCGACTGCGCGTAGGCGATCGCATCGGCGATGAACGCGCTGTCCGTCGTGGTGCCCCAGCTCAGGTTTACGACGCGCGCGCCCTGGTCGATGGCGTATTGCAGCGCGCGCATCAGCGCGAAATTCGACGTCGCGCCGTCCTCGTCGAACGTGCGCACGGCGAGCAGGGGAACGCCCTCGTCGGACGCTGCGGCGCCGGCGGGTTGCACCGCGCCCGCGGCGATGAGCGCCATCTGTGTGCCGTGCCCCTGCGGGTCGGCCATTTCCACGTCCGGAAAGACGGCGTTGTACTGGCCGACCACGCTCGATTCCAAGCCGATGCCTGCGAGCAGGCCCGAGTCCAAAATCGCGAGCGGCGCGGCGCCGTCCTTCGCGCGCGGCGGCGCGATGGGTTCACCATTCGCGGCAAGGGCACGCTGCAATGGCGTGGCGCGGAGCCGGTCGGCGAAATTCGGTTCGACATCGGCCAGGATCGGGTTGCGTTTGAGTTGCGCGACGAGGTCCTCGATGTTCAGCCCCGGCGGCAGGCGCAATTGGTAGATACCGAGCTGTGGAATGCTGCCGACAACCGTCGCGCCGAGCTGGCGCAGCAGCAGGCGGAACTCCTCGATGCGGGTGCCGGGTTTCACCCGCACGAGCACTTCGTCCGCGACGAACCACGGGCTGTCCGGCAGCGCGCCGCGCGTGAGGCGCAGGCGGGTCTCCGGCTGCAGCGGCGCCACGCGGTCGCGCGCGCCGGGCTGAAAGACCAGGATCTCCGACAGGCGCGGCAGGTCCGCGAGCGGCCCCGGCACGACCTCCCAATAGACGACATAGGCGAACGGCTTGAGCAGTGCGTCGAGCGCCTCTTCGATCGGCGTGCCCTTGCACGACCCGCTGACGAGTACATCGATCTCGGGGTCCATCTGCACGCGCACCCCCTGGTCGGCGAACTGCTGAAGGACCGTGCGCAGCGCCACGCGGTCGACGTCAATCGACAGCCGGTCATCCTCGATATGCACCTCCAGCCCGGCCGCGCCCGCCGCGAGGCCGAATAACAACAGGAGGATTGGAGCACCGCGCTTCATGAATTGACCATACGTTGCCACGGTCCTTGTGACAAACACGGTTCGCGTTCTGTTCACGCGTGACTCGTGATCGTCCTCGTCGAAAAGAGGACCTTACCACGGAGCGCCCGGAGGCACGGAGGGGGCAACTGCGTTTCCGGCCTCCCCAAAAGTTTTCTCCGTGAACTCCGTGTACTCAAGCGAAGCGGGTGGTGAAGAATTTTCGAGGACGAAGACGAGGACGAGCAGAAGAATCGGCCCCTTTTCTGCTTGCCCTTCCGCGGGATTGCCCTATGTTCGCCCGCTTAGTCCTGAAAACGTGTGGAAGTAAGGACGGAAGCGAGTGTCGGCCCGCTCCCGGGTCGGCCAAAGCGGATTTCCCGCAATTTGCGGGATAATAGAGGGAGTTCGACATGGAAACGGGTGAATTCGTACCCAACGTAGCCGTACAGGACCTGCTCGACGCGGGCCTGCACTTCGGGCATCAGACCAAGCGCTGGAACCCGAAGATGAAGAAATACATCTTCGAGCCCGAAAAGGGCGGACGCAACGGCATCTACATCATTGACCTCGACAAGACGCTCGAGGAACTCAAGCGGTCGCTGAATTTCGTCTACCGCACCATTCTCAACGGCCGCTCCATCCTCTTCGTCGGCACGAAGAAGCAGGCGCACGAGCCGATCGTCATGCTCGCGGACCGCACGAAGCAGCCCTACGTGATCAACCGCTGGCTCGGCGGCACGCTGACGAACAACGTCACGATCCGCAAGAGCATCGCGCGCATGCGCGAGATTGAGGGTCTCGAGAAGGACGGCAGCTTCGACAAGATGCCGAAGAAGGAAGTCTCGCGCCTCAAGCACGAACTCGAGAAGCTGCATTTCAACCTGAGCGGCATTGCTGATATGGCCGCGATGCCCGGCGCGATGTTCGTCATCGACACGCAGCGCGAAGCGATCGCGATCGCCGAGGCGAACCGCCTGGGCATCCCGGTGGTCGCCGTGGTGGATACGAACAGCGACCCGGACACGGTCGACTTCCCGATCCCGGCCAACGATGACGCGATCCGTTCGGTCGACCTGATCTGCAAACTCGCCGCCGAGGCGATTGAGAAGGCCCAGGCCGAATACTCGCGCGTCGCCGCGGAAGAGCAGCGCAAGCGCGCCGCCGATGAAGCGGCCGCCCAGGCCCGCGCCAAAGCCGCCGAAGCCGCCGCGAAAGCGAGCGCGCCGGCCGCCGCGGAATCCGCCGCGAAGCCCGAGGCCAAGAAGCCGGCGGTGCGCCGTACGCGCGCCGCGAAGCCGGCCGCAGAGGCCGCCGCCGAAGCCCCCGCCGCCGCGGAAGCCGCGCCGGAAACCCCGGCGTCCTGACGCCCGAACCCCGCATACTGAAAGCAGGAATTCACATGGATATCACCGCAGCAATGGTCAAGGAGCTCCGCGACGAAACGGGGCTCGGCATGATGGAGTGCAAGAAGGCGCTCGTTGAAACGAATGGCGACAAAGCCGCCGCCGTGAAGGTGCTCCGCGAACGCGGACTCGCCATCGCCGGCAAGAAGGCGGAACGCGTGGCCAAGGACGGCCGCGTCGGATGCGAGATCTACGACGGCGGCAAGACTGGCGTCATGATCGAGGTTAACTGCGAGACCGACTTCGTCGCGCGCAACGCCTCGTTCCAAGCCTTCATGAAGGAACTCGTCCAGACGGCCAAGTCCGTCGGCGACAACCAGCTCGCCGAGACGGTCAAGGACCAGGTCGCCGCGAAAATCGCGGAGATCGGCGAGAACATCATCATTCGTCGCAACGTGAAATACAGCGTGCAGGGTGAAGGCATCGTCGCCGGCTACATCCACCTCGGCGAAAAAGTCGGCGTGCTGGTCGAAGTCGGTTGTGCGAACGCCGCCTCCCTTGGCTCGGACACCTTCAGGGACGCGGTCAAGGACGTCACGCTGCATATCGCGGCGAGCAACCCCGCGTATTTGCAGCGCTCCGACGTGCCGGCGGACGTGCTTCAGGCGGAGCGCGAAATTTTCGCCAAGCAGGTCGAAGGCAAGCCCGCGAACATCATCGACAAGATTGTCGGGGGCAAGCTGGAGAAATTCTACCAGCAGAACTGCCTCGTCGAGCAGGCGTTCGTGAAGGACGCGGACCAGACCGTCACCGAGATGCTCGCCGCCCGCGGCAAGCTGCTCGGCGACACCCTGACGATCCGCCGCTTCGTACGTTACCAGGTTGGCGTCTAGGCGTTGCGGAATGGTGGAGTAATGGAGTGATGGAGTAATGGCCAGGAAATCCCAACACTCCAACACTCCAGCACTCCAGTCCGTCGGGCTCACGCAATTGGGCCGCAAGGTCCCGCTGCCGGCATCGCCCGACAAGGCGAAGCTCGAAACGTTCCCCAATCGCCACGCGGACCGCGACTACACGGTTCGCTTCGACTGCCCGGAATTCACCTCGCTTTGTCCGATCACGGGCCAGCCGGATTTCGGGCGCATCGCGATTGAGTATGTGCCGGCGGCGCGCTGCCTCGAGAGCAAATCGTTGAAGTTGTATCTCGGTTCCTTCCGCAATGAAGGATCCTTCGCCGAGGTCATCGCGAACCGCATCCGCGACGATCTCGTCGCCGCGCTCGCGCCACGTCGCCTCACGGTAACGGCCGACTTCACGCCACGCGGCGGCATCGGCATCCGCGTCGTCGCTGGCTTCCCGGCGTAACCGCACCCAGTTCGACGATACGCTGGTAGGGCGGCTTGGCCCAAGCCGCTGCGGCGCGCTCGGCGAGCGCGCCCTACCAAGGACGGTTGACAGGTAGGGCGAGGTGTCCCCACCGAGCCGCCCCTCACTCCACCAGCGCGAGTTCCGCGAGAACGGGCAGGTGGTCGGAGCCGATGCCTTCGAGCGTACGGTATTCCGTGAAACGCCAGTGGTCTGACGCGAGTACGAGGTCGATCGGAATCCGAAACACACGCGGCGCGAAGGAGGGCCAGCTCGGATGCCATAGCGCGGGAGGCATCTGGAGTCCGCTGCCACGCGTCCACGCGCGAAGGTGCACATTCCAAGGCGTCGCGTTGAAATCGCCAAACACGAGCAGCGGTTCCCTTGTCGTGGCCGCGATGCGCGCGGCGTCCGCCAACTGGTCGTTGCGCCAGGACCATTGCATGGCGGAAACCGGCGGGACGGGGTGCAGGCCGAGCAGGCGGATCGCGCGGCCACCCAACACGAGACGCGCGAATATCGCCGGGGTCAGCCCGCTGGCGGTCCATTCGATCCGCGCGTCGTCCAGCGGAATCCGGCTGAACAGCGCGATGCCGAAGCAGTCGTCCTGCGGCAGTTCGACCACATAGGGGAGGTGCGCGCGCAGCGGCGCGAGGCGCTCCATCCACGACTCCGTGACTTCCATGGCCAGCACGACATCGACATTCGCCGCGCGGAGAACTTCCACGACCCGTTCGCTGTCCTTGTTGTCACGCAACACGTTCATGCAGGCGACGCGGATGCGCGGAGCGTCGGCCGGTGCATTCAGTGCGCGGGGCGCCGCCGCGGAAAGTGCATACAGATTCACGGCGAGCGCCGCCGCGAGCACGGTGGCGATGCGGAAGCGGCGTTGCGCCAGCATCCACGCCGTGGCGGGCAGGAGGATGAGGCTGTAGTGCGGGGCGAAGTGGCTGGCGAGGTCGGGAATCCAATGCCAGCGTCCGAACTGCGCGAACAGGGTGGCGAGCGCCGCGAGTACGCCCCAGTCGCGCACGACGTCGGCGAGATGGAGTCGGAGCGAGAAGAAGCCGCGGAGCATTGCGTCATCCTCGCAGGAGCGCGTCGATGCTGCGCGCGAGCCCGTCGATGTAGGTTTGAGCGCTGAAGCGTCCGGCGTTTCGGCGGATGGCGGTTTCGTCCCACGCGTGACTTGCGCCGCGGCCGACGGCGGCGAGCAGCGTGTCGTCGGTCTGCTCCGCGAAGAAGACGCCGGTTTCGTCCGCGACGATGGTCTCCACCGCGCCGCCGCGCGCGAAGGCGACAACGGGTGCGCCGCAGGCCTGCGCCTCCAGCGGGACAATGCCGAAGTCCTCCTCGCCGGGGAAGACGAGCAGGCGGCACTGGCGGTACAGGTCGCGGATTTCGCTGTTGGAACGCCAACCGAGGAATTCGACGTTTGGCCCGGCGAGCGTGCGCAACCGCGCGGTTTCCGTGCCGATGCCGACGACTTTCAGCGGACGGCCGGAGCGCGCATACGCGCGGACCGCGAGGTCGACGCGCTTGTAGGGGACGAGGGCCGATACAACGAGGTCGAAATCGCCGCGGCGCGTGCCCGGGGCGCCGGGGGTGTAGAAGAGCGTATCGACGGGCGGATAGACGAGGTCCGCCTCGCGGCCATAGAAGCGCTGGATGCGGTCGCAGACGTGGCGGCTGATGCCGATGAAGCGGTCGACGCGGTCGCTGACGCGGCGATCCCAGTCGCGCAACTGCGCCAGCAGCGGGCGCGCGAGGCGCTGCTTCATGCTGCGCGCGCCGAAGTATTCGTCGTGGAACGTCCACGCGTAGCGCATCGGAGTAAAGCAGTAGCACAGGTGTTTACCCGGCCGCTTCACGCGCAGCGCCTTGGCGACGCAGTGGCTGGTGCTGATGAGCAGATCCGCGTCGACCGGCGGGAAGCCGCGCACGGCCAGCGGGAAGAAGGGCAGCCAATAGCGGTAGTGATCCGCGATGCGCGGGACGCGTTGCAGGAAGGAGGTGCGGATGGGGCGCGCTTCGATCGACGCGCAGACTGCCCCGGGCTTGTGCAGGAGCGTGTGCAGCGGCGCGGTCGGGAATCCTTCGCAGAGCAATTCGAGGCACTTTTCGCCGCCGCGCATGCCGGTGAGCCAGTCGTGCGCGAGCGCCGTGTTCAGCGAGGTCCAGGCTGGGGGAAAGGTCAGCATGGGTCGGGGACGATGCGGGATGCGGGATGCGGGATGCGGGAAATGGGATGCGGGAAATGGGATGCGGGATACAGGATGCGGGATGCGGGATGGCGGGCAGGGCGATCGGGGAATGGAAAACGGGCTCTTCCAAATCGCGCATCCCGGATCCCGCATCGCGCATCACGCATCACGACATCGCCTGCCGGTAGGCTTCGATGGTCAGCTTCGCGGTGCGTTCCCAGGTGAACTGGGCGGCGCGCTGGCGGCCCCGGCGGGCGAGGTCCTCGGCGATTTCGACGCGGGTGAGGACTTCCGTCAGGGCCTCGACGAGCTGCGGCAGGATGGCGGGATCGACTTTGCGCGCCGCGTCGCCGGCAACCTCGGGCAGCGAGCCGATGTTGCTGCACACGCACGGCGTGCCGCAGGCCATCGCTTCGAGCAGTGTCAGGCCGAAGCCTTCATAGCGCGAGGGCAGGCAGAACACGTCGGCCGTTTGGTACTCGCGCACGAGCTGCTCCGGCGCGACGTAGCCGGTCCAGTCGACGTGCGGGGCGAGTCCGAGTTGTTCCGCCCGTTTCGTTGCTTCGGGATAACGCGCGTCGCGGGACCCGACGATGCGGAGGCGCGCGTTCACGCCGTTGGCGCGCACGCCGGCGAGCGCCTCCACGAGGCGCGGCAGGTTTTTATAGGGATCGGCGCGGCCCACGTAGAGAATGACCTTCTCCGCCCGGTCCTTCGGTCGTTCGCCCGGCGCGTAGTCCGGGGTGACGCCTTCGGGAATGCTCACCACGCGGTCTTCGCGCGCCGCGGGGATGTGCAATTCGCGGATGATGTCGCGGCGGGTCGAGGCGCTGGGCGCGAGGATGAGGTCCGCGCGCGCGGCGACGCCCAGCATGAGCTTTTTGTAGAGCGGGAAAAATCTGCTTTTCTTCGACTTCGGCGCGTGGTCCGGGAAGAGCAGCGGGATCAGGTCGTGGATCGTCACCACGCGCCGCACCGCGCCGCATCGGGGCAGCGGCATCATGTAGTTGGTGGAGTGGTAGAGGTCGAACCCGTGCCGGGAGAGCCAGCCCGGCAGGAGCGCCTGGTTGCGCAGCGTGAAGACACCGTAGGGGACACGGCGGGCGCGGAAACGCGGTGACTGGTCGTACCGCGTGACGACGCGCGTACGCTCCTGCTGCTCGACGTGGTCGAAGAGCAGCGTGTATTCGTTTTCGCGGTCGACCCGTGCCAGCGCACGGATCAGCTCCTGCGTGTAGAGGCCGATGCCCGAAAGTTCACGGAATATCCAGCGTGCGTCGATACAGATGTTCATGAGCAGATTTCGGCGTTCCGGGCGACCCAACTTGTAGTCGCCGCGTCCCGTCGCCGCAACCGTTATAGCGGAAACCCGGTCGCCACCGCCAGCGTGGAGGAAGATTTCGTAATGCCGCCTGCCGGATTGCGAAGTGGAATCCAATCAGGCACGCTGAACCCTTATGGCTTCTCCACCGGCATCCCTCTGGCGCTACATCTGGACCTACCGCGTCCAGGCCATTGTCGGCATGCTCTGCGTGTCGGGTTATCTCGGCGGCAGCCTCGCGAGTCCCATTGTGTTGCGGCACGCCATTGATGCCCTGCGCGAGGGGGGCGACGGGCGGGCGTTCGCCGTCCAACTCGCGCTGTTCCTCGCGCTCGCGGTGCTGGTCCTGCTCGTGGCCGTGGTGATGCGGCGCAACCTGCTCGGCCTCGCGAATCGCGTCGAGCACGACATCCGCCGCGACGTCTTCGGGCACCTGACGACGCTGGACGCCGCGTATTTCCAGCGCGAGCGTACGGGTGACCTGATGACGAAGATGACGTCGGACCTCGGCGCGGTGCGCGAAATGATCGGGCAGGGGCTGTTGCAGGGCTCGCGCACGCTGATCGGGTTCCCTCTCGCGTTCGGCATCATGTTCAGCACGAATTTCAAGTTGTCGCTCGTCGTCGCATTCCTGCTGCCGGTCATCAGCGTGATGTTCTTTTTTCTGATCCGGCTGATCCGGAAATACTACGACCTGTCACAGGAGCAGTTCTCGACCATCACGAATTTCGCGCAGGAGACATTCGCCGGCATCCGCACGATCAAGGGCTTCGGCATCGAGTCGCGGCGGCGCGGCCAGTTCACCGGGCTGAACCAGGAGTTTATCCGCCGCAACATGACGCTGACGCGCATCGAGGAACCGGTCTGGCCGTTTATGATGTTCCTCTACTGGGCCGGCGCCGTATTGCTGCTGCTGCTCGCGGGCCGGCAGATCATCGACGGCCGCATCTCGCTCGGCGTTTATGTGCAGTTCCAGCAATACCTGATCTTCCTCCAGTGGCCGATGCTCGCGTTGGGATGGACGATCAACCTGTTCCAGCGCGGGCGCACGAGTTGGGCGCGCATCCATACGATTCTCGACGCGCAACCCGCGGTGCGGGACGAACCGGAAGGACGCGCGCAGCCGGTTCCGAGCCTGCGCGGCGATATCGAATTCGACAACGTCGCGTTGCATCTCGCCGAGCGGCGCGTGCTGGATGGCATCTCCCTGAATATTCCCGCGGGCCAGTGCATCGGGTTGACCGGGCCGACCGGCAGCGGCAAAACCCTGCTCGCTTCGCTGCTGCCCCGCCTGCTCGACCCGACTTCCGGTGAGGTGCGCGTCGGCGGCGTGCCCGTGCGCCGGATGGCGCTGGCCGATCTGCGCCGCCATGTGGGCGTCGCCCCGCAGGAGCCGTTCCTCTTTTCCGACACGCTGGCGAACAACCTCGCGTTCGGCCTCGACCCGGTGGACGACGCGATGAAGGCGCACGAGGCGGGCATCCTGCGCGCCGCCGAAATCGCGCGGTTGAGCGACGAGGTGCAGCGGTTTCCGCAGCAGTACCGGACGATGCTCGGCGAGCGCGGCGTGACCCTGTCCGGCGGGCAGCGGCAACGGACCGCCATCGGGCGCGCCCTCGCGCGCGATCCGGATCTGCTGATCCTGGATGACGTGTTTTCCGCGGTCGACACGCAGACCGAGGCGCGCATCCTGCAGCAGTTGCTCCCCATGCTGCACGGGCGCACGACGATTCTCATCAGCCATCGCGTTTCCACCCTGCGCCATGCCAGCCGCATCGTGGTGCTCGACCAGGGCCGCGTCGTGCAGGACGGCACGCACGCGGAACTCACCGCCCAACCCGGCTACTACCGGGACCTCGACGAAATCCAGCGCCTTGAGGCGAAGCTGGAGGAGGTGTCCGGTGACCGGTGATCCGTATTCAGTAATCAGTATTCAGTATTCAGTGACCAGTGGTCAGTGGTCCTCTTTCTCCCTTCTCCTTGCTTCCTCCCCCTTTCTCCCCGCTTCATGGAACACGTAGAGTCAGACATCCCGGCGAAGTTGTTCGACCGCTCGCTGCTCGCGCGGATGCTGCGCTATGTCCGGCCGTACCGCGGGTGGATGGCGCTCGCGCTGGTGGTCGTCTTCCCGCTGATGGCGCTGACGAACACGCTGCCGCTGCTGGTCCGCGACGCGATTGACCATTCGCTGGTGCCGACGGATGTGCCCGCCGCCGAGCGCTGGGCGATCCTGCTGCGCATCGCGGGGCTCTACATGCTGATCGGGTTCGGCGCGTTCCTCATGCGCTATGCGCAGGGGTTCCTGCTGTCGTGGCTCGGCCAGCGCATGCTGTTCGACATGCGCGCGGATATTTTCAACAAGATCCTGCGGCTTCCGTTTCGCTACTTCGACCGGAACCCCGTGGGCCGCCTGATGACGCGCGTCGGCTCCGACGTCGAGGCGATGCAGCGGCTGCTGACGGACGGGTTGATCGGGCTGACGACGGATTTCCTGATGCTCGCCGGCGTGCTCGGCTACATGTTTTGGGTCAACCCGCGCCTCGCCCTGATCATGCTCGTGTTGTTCCCGCCGATGCTGGTGATCCTGGTTGTGTTGAACAACAAGGTGCGCGCCGCGCATCGCGCCGTGCGGCAGCGCCAGTCCGCGCTCAACGCCTATTTGCAGGAAATGCTGACCGGCATGAGCACGATCCAGATGTTCAACCGCGAGGCGACGGCCAACGCCGGGTTCGCCCGCCACAACGGCCCGCTGCGCGACGCGTTCCTGCGGGCGATGAAGTGGTTCAGCTACGCGTTTCCCGCGACGGAAATCATGGGCAGCCTCGCCGCCGTGCTCATCCTCGGCGTCGGCGGCTGGCACATCCTGCGCGGCGACGGTACGCTTACGATTGGCGAGTTGCTGGCGTTCCTGGCCTACCTGCGCGAATTTTTCCGCCCGCTCGACGACCTGTCTGAAAAATCCAACGTGTTGCAGGCCGCGATGGCGTCGGGCGAGCGTGTGTTCGGGTTGATGGACACGCCGGAGGAGATCGAGGACCCGGCCGTTCCCGCGAAATTGGAAGCGTTCCGCGGCGACATCACGTTCGACCATGTGTGGTTCGCCTACCAGGACGAGGACTGGGTGCTGCGGGACTTGAACGTGCACATCCCCGCCGGCTCCTCGCTCGCGATAGTCGGCGCGACGGGCGCGGGCAAGTCGTCGCTCACCGGCCTGATCGCGCGGTTCTACGACGTGCAGCGTGGCGCGGTGCGCGTGGATGGCATCAACGTGCGCGACTACGCGCAGAGCGACCTGCGCCGCCGCATCGGGATCGTGTTGCAGGACCCCTTCATTTTCGCCGGCACCATCGCGGAGAACATCGCGCTGCACGACCCCGACATGCCGCGCGCGCGGGTTGAGGAGGCGGCCCGGTTCGTCAACGCGCACCGATTCATCGAGCAGCGCGAAGGCGGCTACGACGCGGTCGTGATGGAGCGCGGTGCGGGGCTCTCGACCGGGCAGAAGCAGTTGCTCGCGCTCGCGCGCGCGGTCGCGCACAACCCGGATATCCTGCTCATCCTCGATGAAGCCACGGCGAGCGTGGACACGGAGACGGAGCTGTTGATCCAGGACGCGCTGAAGAAGCTGATGAAAGGCCGCACGAGCATCATCATCGCGCACCGTCTCTCGACGATCCGCCATGTCGACCACATCCTCGTCCTGCGCCAGGGCCAGTTGATCGAACAAGGCTCCCACCGCGACCTGCTCACCCAGGGCGGCTACTACAAACGGCTGTACGAGCTGTTAAGCCACGCGCCGGCGGGTTAGGCCTGTGAGCAAAGAGGCTTGAAAACCTCATCAGACATGGGCTCGTAATCGGATGGCCAGCGGCCGGTAAACTCTACAAGCACGCGCCGATTCGCTGGAGCCGGGGGCTCATTTACTCGCACCACGTGTGCATGCACCTCAGGAGCATCTGCGACGGCATGGACCAGATCCCGCACAAGATAGCGAGGCGCCCATCCGACCATTTCATAGTCGGGCGATAGAAGCTGAATAGCCAATCCTGTAGCCGGATTGTTCAACTCAATGGACACACGAAGTTCTTCCCGCTCAGCCAACCGGTTTGCGCGTTCAATACCGGAAGTGCTGACATGGCGGTGTCCATGAAGGAAGAAACGGCAACGGAACGAATTGTCCACCGCCTTTTCGACGAGGGGGAAAACTTCCAGGTTGTCCGTTTGTCGTTCCCCGCCACTGACGGCTAGAATGTCGATCGGGTCAGCCGCATCTCTTTCCAAGTCGAGCCATTCCAGATATTGCGCAAAATCTTTTCTGGAAGGATCCAAAACCCGATTTTGAAATAGAGGGAACAATTCTGATGATTCGTAAAATTTGTCCAAATGCGGAAAAGAAACAAGTGGTTGAAATCCGGCATCGTGCCTTGCTTGTTCGGCACCCATCGTGTAACTGAACGCATAATGATGGGCCCCGGGATCGGCCTCTAGTCGTCCGATCGGATACCAAGCGCGGGTCGCGCCACGCGCTTGCCATGCGAGAAATAGTGTTTTCATGCCGCGTCCTCCAAGAGCATGCTTCGCGCCTTCAAGATGAATGATTCGGCAAAAACGCGATGCTCACGCTGCATCAAGTCTTCTGGAATACGGTTAATAATACCTCGCACGGATGAAATGTCGAGGTCGGCAATCCGTTTCAGAACAGGGCTGAAATAATCCGGGTACAATCGTTTCGCTTCACGCGCCAAAAAAAGCGGACTGGCGCCCTTGGGGTCGGCTGGAGTGAGATAAATACCTCCGCTCCCCTTTGCGATGTAGCGGGATACCCCTTTGGGGTCGTGCAGAAGCGCCACGCACCGTTCTGGCCGCAACTCTCGTCCGAGTGATGAAGCATGATCAAATGATGGTGCTACTTCAAATCGAACAACTTTATTTTCGTCGATATACAGCAATAATCCCCAATTTTCATGATGGCGATCAACGTTTCCCACCAAAGCGTCCAGTGCTACATATTCGGCCAAACGCTCCAGCGCAGGACGTCGCTTGCCACCAAATACCCTGCTCACGGCTTCGATGATGCGCTGCAGGTGGTGGTCGGACTGCTTCCTTTTCTTGTTCCTGTCATAGTCCTCGTGCAGTGCGGCCAAGACCTCGTTTCCGTGTACCAACGCGCGACCCGCTGTGCGATCGGCGAAAGACAAACTTGCGCTGCCCTGCCGACCCCGATATTCAGCGAACTCCACCCGTGCTGCGGGGATTTGGAGAACCACAGCAAGCTCCGCGACGATTTTTTCCGCCCAATGTTCGCCGCTGTTCTCCCGGGGATACTTGAAGAGCCATCTGGCTTCATCCCGCCGAAACCAGAACTTCTCCTTGCTCCCCATCTGCTCGATGTCTTCGGGAGCGTCGTCCGGCAGAGACCAGATGGGATATTCTTCGGCCATCGAATCTATCGCCTCAATTCATCCAGTTTGACCCAATTGCCCTTGGTTCTCTCGATGTACCAGAAGTTCCATCCGTTGCAGGTCTTTCGGTTACAGGCGCTTGCGGCGGCCAATGAAGGAGACGTGAAAATCGACCCACCAAACCGGATGGTCCCATCGCGCCGTACTCGCGCAACAATTCGCTTTCCTTTGAATCGAGCCTCCAATATCCCGGGGCGTCCGCCCAGATATCGGGCGAGGATTGGGGCCCGGCCTTCGCGCACAGAGGGAGTACTGATCTGTATCTCGGGCTCCGGCCAACCGAATATAACGCGCACCTCATTGCGACGCTTGTTTTCAATTGACCGTTTCAACACGGGGGCCAGATTCTCGCCTCGCCCCAAGCGACCCTTAACCCGGTTTCCGCCCGGAGAGACGATGCGAAGCAATAGGGCCTCCAATTCCCGCAAATGGCGGCCTCCAACAGTGAGATAAACGCTGAATCGATCCCAGGATGCCTGGTGCCGGTCCCGCAGATGCTGTCCCATGCGTCGCTTTAAATCCCGCGCGAGACCCACATAGTACAAACGATTCTTCCGGTAGAGGGCATAGACCCCTTCGCGCCGATGAACCATGAGCCCGATCAATTCCTGATGATCTTCGAGGGCCTCCCGCCCGATATTTTCCAAATACTCCGAAACCAGTGGTGGATTTCGTTTCATCTCACGCCTCCACCACCACTTCCTCGCCAAGCATGTCGGTGAGTTTGACGGCGACGGTGGTTTTGGCTTTGGGGGCGGGCTGCGCCATCGCACGAAATATCGCCTCGCGGTCCGCGATGTTTACGGACGCCCCACCGCAGGAACAGGAGGACAAGCGCGACGCGGCGCGGAGGCGCCGGGGGGCGGGGGCGCATTTTGTTGCCGTCGGTGCTTTGCTGGGAGTGGATTTTCGCGGGGCCATTGATTTCACCGTATGCATGGTATAGTTCCCGCCGGTCAGATTCAATTTTTCCCATATGAACCTCATTCTTCTAGCGCCGGCGGAAATCGAACCGGATGGGCGCGCTGTGCTGGTGGATGAGCGGGGGGCGCATGCGCGGGATGTCCTGCGGGTGGCGGTGGGGGATGCCGTTCGCGTGGGCGTGATGAACGGGCCGCGCGGGCGGGGGCGAGTCGTCATGGTGTCGGACGCCGGGGTCGAACTCGCCTGCACCTTCGAAGCGGAGCCGCCGCCGCGACCGCGGGTGGATCTGTTGCTGGCGCTGCCGCGGCCGAAGGTGATGAAGCGGTTGTGGGCGCAACTGGCGGCGCTGGGGGTTGGGCGCATCCTGCTCACCAATGCGGCGCGGGTGGAGCGCAACTATTTTGACACGCACGTGATCGACCGCTCCTTCTTCAACCCGCTGCTGATCGAGGGACTCCAGCAGGCGCAGGATACGCGGCTATCGGAGGTGTCGGTGCACCGCCGATTCAAGCCGCTGATCGAGGATGAGCTGTCCACCCTGTCGGACGCGGAAGTCCGACTCGTGCTGCATCCCGCCGCCGTGGACCGGGTGGCAGACGTGCTTCCGTCGCGGCCGGACACGCGGGTTTTGCTGGCGATCGGCCCCGAGGGCGGCTGGGTGCCGTATGAGCTGGAACTGCTCGCCATGCACGGGTTTCGCACCTGCACGCTCGGCGTCCGCACGTTGCGCAGCGATACGGCCTGCATCGCGGCGCTAGCCTGCGTCCACGACCGGCTGGGCGCACCCCCGGTTTGATTTTTTTGCGGAACTCGGCGAAACTTTGTCGCATGTCAGAACGTTATTTGCACAGCGGTCTGGTGGCGGATCCGATCTGCAAGACCCATGAGACGGGTTGGGGCCATCCGGAGTCGCCCTCGCGCTACGACGCCGCCTTTCGCGCCCTGTGCACGCAGGGCCTGATTGATCAACTGGAAAAGATCCCGTGCCGCGAGGCGCTGACGGATGAACTGGCCCTGTGCCATGCTCCAGACTACATCGCGCTCGTCGAGGCGGAGGTGGCCGGCGGCGTCGCGACGCTGAGCACCGGGGATGCGGAAATCTGTCCGCACTCAATGGCGGCCGCGCGCTACACGGTTGGCGGCGTGTTTAACGCGGTGGACGCGGTTTTCGCGGGCCGGGTGAAGAATGCGTTCTGCCTGGTGCGTCCGCCGGGCCACCACGCGACCGCGGATCGCGGGATGGGTTTCTGCCTTTTCAACAACGTGGCCCTCGCCGCGCGCCATGCGCAGCGACGACACGGCGTGCAGCGCGTCGCGATCATCGATTGGGATGTGCACCACGGCAACGGTACGCAGGACATATTTTATGTCGACGGTTCGGTGTTCTACTTCAGTGTTCACGAGCACCCGTCGTACCCCGGAACCGGCGCGCGCGCGGAAACGGGCGCAGACGCGGGGGCCGGTACGACGTTGAATGTGCCGCTGCCGAGGGGGGCGGGGCGCGCGGAAATATTCGCCGCGTTCACGGATGAGTTGGAGCCGGCGCTGGATGCGTTCCGTCCGGAGCTTGTGCTGTTGTCGGCCGGTTTTGACTCGCGCGTCGATGATCCGCTGGGCGGCTTCACGCTGACGGACGACGACTTCGCCGACCTCACGGACTGGGCCGTCCACCTGGCGAAACGCCATGCCGCCGGACGGCTCGTTTCGATCCTTGAGGGCGGCTACAATTTGAGCGGGCTCGCATCGGCGGTAGCCGCGCACGTGCGCAGACTGAGCGAGGCGTAAAATTCTCCGCGCAGGGGAGCGCCCCGGGATGCGTCAGGACTTTTGCGCCAATGCGTGCTGGAGCACATCCAGCAGGTTCTCCGTACGGAAGGGTTTCCGCACGTAGAACTGCTGCCCGTTGAGCGATTCCGGTTTTGACTCCGCGGTCTCGGGATGACCGGACATCAACACGACCGGCAGGCGCGGATGATCGGCGCGCACGCGCGCCTTCAACTCATGCCCGTCCATTCGCGGCATGATTACGTCGGTGAGCAATAGGTCGATGTCGGGTCCGTGGCGTTGCAGAACGTCCATCGCCTCCCGGCCATCTCCGGCCTCCATGATTTGGTAGCCCGCTTCGACGAGCATTTTAGCCACGAGCTTGCGCACCGGCGTTTCGTCATCCACCACGAGAATTGTGCGCGGGTGTTCCGGCGGCGGCGGAGCGATGCCGGGCGAGGTGGCGAGCGCGGCGCGAGCCTGCGGCAGGTAGACTGAAAAGGTCGAGCCCGCGCCGGGCGCGCTCTCCACCAAAATCGCGCCGCCGCACTGGCGTACGATGCCGTAGACGGTGGCGAGGCCGAGGCCTGTTCCGCGTCCGATTTCCTTCGTTGTGAAGAACGGTTCAAAGAGGCGCGCCTTGGTTTGGGCGTCCATCCCCGTTCCGGAGTCGGTCACCTGCAGGAGCGTGTACAGCCCGGCGGCGAGTTCGGCGAGGCCGGCCTCCGCGGGGCGGTCGAGGCGGAGACCGCGCGTGCGCAGGACAAGTTTGCCGCCCTCCGGCATTGCGTCCCGCGCGTTCAGGGCGAGGTTCATGATGACCTGTTCGATCTGGACCGGGTCCGCGCGTACGATCCCGGGCGTTGGATCAAGGTCGGCCGTCAACTCGACCCGGTTCCCGATGATGCGCTTGAGCAGGCGCACCATGTTGCCGACGACCTCGTTGATATGCACCGGACGCGGATGCACGACCTGTTTGCGGCTGAAGGTGAGAAGTTGCGCGATGAGCGCGGCCGCCTGCTGCGCCGCCTCGCGAATCTGCTCGATGTCCTCGCGAACCGGGGATGTGGCGTTTAGGCGGCGCAGGACAAGGTCGGCGTTGCCCATCATGGCCGTCAGCAGGTTGTTGAAATCGTGGGCAATGCCGCCAGCGAGGCGGCCGATGGCCTCCATCTTCTGGGCCTGTCGCAACTGGTCCTCGAGTTCCATCTCGCGCGTGACGTCGTGCGAGACGGCGACATAGTGCACAATTTTTCCCGACGCGTCGCGAATGGGCGAGATGGCCGCGTTCAGCTCCACGAGGGATCCATCTTTGCGGCGGTCGGTGAAGCGCCCCTTCCAGATGCGACCCGACTCGATGGCGCCCCACAATTTCTCATAGAAATCGCCGTCGTGACGGCCCGACTTGAGCAGGGCGGGGGTCTTCCCCTGGACTTCGTCGCGCCGGTAGCCGAGGATGTGTTCGAAGGCGGGATTGACGTACTGGATGGTGCCCCTCGTGTCGGTGATGAGCACGGCGTCCGCCGCTTGTTCAACGGCGGCCGCGAGGCGGTGGCTGGACTCCTCCGCGCGTCGGCGGGCGGTGATATCGCGGACGAAAATGATGTGCTCCTCCGCGTGGAGCGGAATGATGCTGACCTCCGCGAAGGCCGCGGCGCCGGGCATCGGCAATTCGGTTTCGCGCACCACGCGGGCGCCATGGGCGCGCGACTCCTCCAGCAGGCCGATGAGTACGCTTCCCCCGCAGGTGTTTGGGGCTTCCGTCAACCGGCGTCCGCGCAGTTCCGGTGGATGTCCGCCGCCGGGCATCCGGCCGAGGTTGCAGTCGAGGATGACGTTGTCGCCGTTGACGCGGAAGAACATGTCCGGCAACAGCCCGAAGATCGCGCGGAGGTCCCGGTTCGCCTGCAGCAATTCCTGGGAACTTAACTCGAGCGAGCGCTCCAACATTTCGCGATCCGCGTCCGACTGGCGGTAGGCCTCGCTGACCAACTCCAACAAGGGAAGCCAGGCGTCCGGCGGCGGCGTATCGCCCAGCAGGTGGCGAAGTTGCCGCGCCAGCAGGCGATGCCATGGAGATCCGCTCATACCTCGCTCAGGGTGGTGATGGTCATGGTCTGGTTGTGCAGGTCGCAGCGCGCGCCGGGGGTGAGGGGCGAAATTTCGCCGTATGAATAGAAGCCCGCGAGGATCGTCTTCGCACCCAACACATCGCGAACCGCCTCGACTTCCTCCTCGGTGCGCTGTTGCAGCACCAGCTTGCGTCCCACGCAACTGATCAGCAGGGCGAGTTCCGTGGGGCGCCGGCCCATCGCTTCATAGGTTACGGAGGCCGCGCCGCTCGCGCCGTCGATGAGGCGGTCGAAGTTGGCCTTCATCAGCCGGGCCAGTGCGCCTTGCGGCATGTCGCCCGCAAACGTCATGCTCTGCGCGGCTTCGTCCACGGAGAGAATGGTGCGGACGAAACCCGGATCGCGCTCCGATTTGTGCACGAGCAACGGGAAGAGCAGACCGGAGGCGGGCAGGTCCTTCGCGTAGTCGCCGAGGTACTGTTTGTAAAGCGCCAGCGCGGATTTGCCGTCGAGTTCGTAGAGCACATTGCCCGCGGCGCGGGTGATGACGCGGTCGGGGCCGAACGGATCCCAGCCGCCCATCGAGCCGTAGCCGACGCGCAGCGCCGGACCATAGAAACCGAGCGCCGCCACACGGCCCGGGCGCAGCTCGTCCCCATCGAGCACCCCGGTTTCCTTGAAATTCGCGCCGTCCGCGGAGAGGCCGCCGGTGACCTGCACGCCGGGCGGCAGCGCTTCGAGCATCCCGGCGACGAGGGCGCTGCCATTGACCTGCAGGCCGTCCGACAGAATGAAGACGTGGTTGAGCAGCGGGTCGGCCAGGCGCGTCGCGAGTTCCCGCCCGCATTCCCGGCTGCCGTCAATCGTTACCGGGGCCGATGCGGCGCGCACTTGGGTGCGCTCAAACGCGACGGCCGTCACGGTGATCGTGTGATCGCGAACGTTGGAGTCCGCGATTTCGCCGGCTGTCGAGCACCCCATGAACACGGCGCTCGGGTGGCGCGCGCGAATGTCCGCCATTATTTCCGCGCGTTGCAGCAGCGCGCGTTCGCCGAAGATGAACGCCACCTGGGCATCCGGCACACTGTTCCCAGACAGTGCTTTCCAGCCATCCGTTTCGGACCAGCAGGTTTGGTACACGTGCATGGCTAACCCTGACAAATACTAGCCTATCCCCCGGGACAACGCCAAGCACCTTTGGCGTTGTTCCGCGCTTGGAATCGCGCATACTGAACCGACACAGTCCACGGAGAGATCATGACGCTTCGCACCCGCTTCGCCCCCAGTCCCACCGGCCAGGTCCACATCGGCAACCTGCGCGCCGCGATTTTCAACTGGCTGTTCACCCGCCACGAGGGCGGGCAATTCCTCTTGCGCGTGGAGGACACTGATCGCGAACGGTCCACGCCCGAGGCGGTGCAGGCAGTGCTGTCCGCGATGGAGTGGCTCGGGCTCACGACCGATGGTGAGCCGCTGTATCAGTCAACGCGCCGCGCCGCGCACCTCACCGCCGCCGAACAGCTCCTGCAAAGCGGGCACGCCTACAAACTCGACAAGGGCGGGACGGGGAAGGGCGAGGCGGTTCTCTTTAAGATGCCCGGCACGGACATGGGTTTCCACGACCTCATCAAGGGCGACCTGAAGAAGGAAGCCGCCGGGCTGCCGGACTTCGTCATCGTCCGGTCCGACGGCAACCCGGTGTTCCACCTCGCGAACGTCGTGGACGACATCCACATGGGCATCACGCACGTCATTCGCGGCGATGACCACATTGAGAACACCTACCGCCACGTCGCGCTCTTCCAGGCGCTCGGCGCGGGGGTCCCGAAGTACGCGCACCTGCCGATGATCGTCAACGCGCAGGGCAAGCCCTACTCGAAGCGTGACGGCGCGGCGTATGTCGGCGACTTTCGCGAGAAGGGCTACGAGGCGGACGCGCTGTTTAACTATCTCGCGCTGCTCGGCTGGAATCCGGGCGATGAGCGCGAGGTGATGTCCCGCGAGGAACTGGTCGCCGCCTTCACGCTCGACCGCGTGCAGTCGAAGGCCGCGCAATTCGATTTCCGGAAATTCGAGTGGATGAACGCGGAGTACCTCAAGCGCCAGCCCGCGGAGGCGTACCGGCTGCGGTTTCGCCGCGAACTCGAATTGCATGGGCTCTGGTCGCCCGCATTCACGGAGGCCTATCTCGACCAGGTCTGCGCGCTGATGCGCGAGCGCGTCAAGCTGTGGTCCGATGTCGCGCCGCAATCCGGCTATTTCTTCACGGAGCAATATCCGTTCGACGCCGACGCGGTGCGCAAGCGTCTGCAAAAGGAAGGCGCACGCGGGCATCTCGACGCATTGCGCGCCGCCTACGCGGCTTTGCCGGCGTTTGACGCCGCGGGCACGGAAGCCGCTCTGCGCGCGACGGCGGAGTCGCGCGGCGTGAATGCCTCCGAGTTAATCCACCCGCTGCGCGTCGCCGTCACCGGCCTGCCCGGCGGCCCGAGTCTGTTCCACCTGCTCGAAGTGCTCGGCCGCGACCGCGTACTCGCCCGCCTGGAAAGGCCGTTCCCGGGATGACGATTTTCGGAAGCGTGTTTGAAATATGCCAGCCAGCGGGCGTATGAATACCTCAGGAAGCTGTCAGAAGAACCATGACCAACGCATCTCTAAAATTACCCATTATTGATGATCGCGTGCTGCCGCCGCCCCGGCTGACGCCGGAGCAGCGTATCCAACGCATGACCGCGCGCTGGGCGCAAATGACCGAGGCGCAGCGGGAGGCTCAATTGCGGGCGGATGAGTTGGACCGATTCACCGTTCCATTCCGCCTCGACGACTAGCCCGCGGAACTATTCCGTGACTTTCTTCGCCTTGTAGCCGCCCTTCTTGAGCAGCTTGTTCACGGCCTGGCCCTTCGACTCCGCGGCATTGACCTGATCCGCGATTTCCTGCGGAACGTCGGCATATTGATAGACCTTGCCATTGCCGAACTTCACCGTCATGACCTTGGTTTCCGCGTTGTAGGACGTCTCCGCCCCGGACGACTTGCCCTCCGCGAACACCGCCGCCGCCGACACACCCAAGACCACTGCTGCGATCGCCAGAACCCGTTTCATAATTTTTCTCCGTGGAACGAACTGTTTGCCAACCCGGGGTTGACTTATAGCACCGTTGCCCCCGCTTGCCAATTGCGAATGAACCGGTGAAGTGGGCAACTGCGCTTTGCGGTTGCTTGCCGGGCGCAACGGCGTAGGCTGGAACCCGGTGGCCCCTATGCCGGTGCAGATATCCAAGTCCCGCGGTGGCCGGTCCCGACTTGACGTCCGGGTGTGCCGTTACCGCGTCGATGCCGGGGACCGCATCATCGCCGTGAGCGGCGACTGGGCCGGTTTCGCCCGGGCCAACGAAGGGCGCGCGGTCTGCGCGGATGCCGTGCTGGAGACAAGCCTCTGGCGGCACATCACGGGCCTCGAAAACCGCCTCGTTTACCGGCAGATCATGGACTACGTGCGCGACCGTGGCCGTTCCGTGCGCTTCCTCTTTCGCTGCGACAGCCCCGAAACGCGGCGGCTGGTCGGCATGCGGGTGGCGCCTGCGCTGGACGGCGGCTGCTGCTTCGAGACCGCGATCCTGCTGGAACACCGCCGTCCCCACCTGCCCTTGCTGGACGTGCAGGCGCCCAAATCCACGGATGTGCTCGCGCTCTGCAATTGGTGCATGCGCGCCGATTGCGGGCCGCTGGGCTGGCGCGCCCTCGACGATCCCTGCGTACGGCGGACAGCCCGCGACCCGGCCGCCCCCCCGCGCCCGGTCTTCACGATCTGCCCCGACTGCCTCGCGGCCTTGCGCCATGCTCTTCGCTGACTCCGCGCGATTCGGCGGAATCTATGCTTGACCTCGCCGGGTGAATCCGAAAAAAGGTACGCCAATTGCAGGACGTCCCGTGCGACGCGGCAATGAAGCAATTGGGTGAGGTCAATTCATGGATACTCCGCGCGAGCTCCGCTATACGAAATCACACGAATGGGTCCGCTGGAACGGCAAGGTGGCCACCGTCGGCATAACGGATTTTGCCCAGGACCAGCTTTCCGACCTGACCTATGTGGAGCTGCCCACGGAAGGTGATTCCTTCTCCGCACAGGAGGAGGTCGCCGTGCTGGAATCCGTCAAGGCCGCCTCCGATGTCTACGCGCCGATCAGCGGCACCATCAGCGCCGTCAACAAGGCCCTGCTCGACAAGCCCGAGCTGATCAACACCGATCCCTACGGCGAAGGCTGGATCTTCAAGATCGTTCCAGACGACGTCTCGGAGTTGGAGTCCCTCATGGACGCCGACACCTACGACACGCAGAATCCGGACGAAGAAAACTAGCGAGGCGATGGAGCGGTGGAGTAATGGGGTGATGGGTTCCAACACTCCAACACTCCAACACTCCGGTATTCCGATACACCCTCCGTCCGTGAACGCCATCGGCCTCTGGTTCCCATCGCCCGTGCGTTACGCGGACGGCGTGCGCATGCAGGAGGCGCTGGTCGCGGCGCGGCAGGCGGATCGGATTCCCGACACGGTGCTGTTTCTGGAACACGCCCCGGTTATCACGCTTGGCCGGCGCGGTCGTAAAAACTTCCTGCTCGCCACTCCGGAACAATTGCAGCAGCACGGCGTCGACCTCGTGCATTCCTCGCGCGGCGGTGACGTGACCTACCATGGTCCGGGCCAGTTGGTCATGTATCCCGTCATCAAACTCGGCACTGCCGAAGCCGATGCGCACGGCTACCTGAAGAATCTGGAGGAGATCGCCATCCGCACCGCCGCGGCGTTCGGAATCACCGCCCGCCGCCGCCCCGGTATGAACGGCGCGTGGACCGACGCGGGAAAAATCGCCGCCATCGGGTTCCACCTGAAACGCTGGGTCACCATGCACGGCATGAGCTTCAACGTAAACCTGGACCTCCGCGGTTTCTCCCTCATCGTCGGCTGTGGCCTCGTCGGCGAACGGGTTTCCTCCCTTGCCGAGCAATTGGGCGAACGTTGTCCCAATCTCCCGGCGGTCCGCGACGTCATGGCGCGCTGCTTTGGCGAGGTCTGCCAGCGGCCACTCGCAATGCACACATTTGGACAGGACTGTCCGGAAGTGGTCCAGAAGGCAGTCGCGGATAGCGGGTTCCCCCTATAATTCGCGGAAATTCGCGTCAATTCGCGGTGTTATCCTCCGTATTCATCGCCCCGGCCCAAGGTTGGCAAGCGTTATGCTTTGGCATCTTGGCGGAGGTGAACGATGAAACTGCTCGCCGACTGGTTCGCGTACTGGATCCCGCCCCTGCGCCGGATGCGCATGCGGAGGATGCTCTCGTAGGAAATGACGGAATGTCCAATGTCACAATGACCAAGGATCCCGCGCCCGTTGGTCATTGCCTGATTGGTCATTGGGCCATTGGTCATTGGGCCATTGGCCATTGGTCATTGAGTCATTGGTCATTAAGTCATTTCAGAGCCCGCCGTTGACGGGCCGCGGAACCCGGCCTATATTGCCCTCGTGAATGGACAACCCATAGCAAGTGCCTCTTCCGCCGCGCAGGTCAACCCGCGCGCGCTTCAACTTGCCCTGCTTGCCCTCGCGCTTCGCGCGGCGGTGGGTTGATCCTCCTCTTTGCCGGACCCCGGGCAACCGATGGAAGACCCACCGCCGAAAACGGTGGGTTTTTTGTTTGGAACCACGGATGAACACGGATACACACGGATTTGAATCATGAATAAAGACAAGAAGAACCAGGTCGTAATTTTTGACACCACGTTGCGCGACGGGGAGCAGTGTCCCGGCGCGACGATGAATTTCCACGAGAAGATGGAGGTCGCCAAGCAACTGGCGCGCCTGAACGTGGACATCATCGAGGCGGGTTTCCCCATCGCCTCGCCGGGCGATTTCGAGGCGGTCCACAAGATCGCCCAGACCATCAGCGGCCCGGTCATCTGCGCGCTGGCGCGGACGAAGGAGATCGACATCGAAAGCGCGGGCAAGGCGCTGGCCCCCGCCGCGCGTCGCCGCATCCACACGTTCAGCTCTGGCAGCGACATCCATCTGCGGAACATGATGAAGATGACGCGCGAGAAGAACGTCGAAATCTCCGTGAAAGCCGTGAAGCTGGCCCGTACGTTCACGGACGACGTCGAATATTCCGCGCAGGACACCACGCGCTCGGACCGCGAGTACCTGGCCGACCTGTACACCGCCGTCGCCGAGGCCGGCGCGACGACGCTGAACATTCCCGATACCGTCGGCTATGCGGTGCCGAACGAATTCGGCGAGCTGGTCGCGTTCCTGGTCGACCGCGTGAAGGTGCCCGGCGTGATCTTCTCCGTTCACTGCCACAACGACCTGGGGCTGGCCGTCGCCAACTCGCTGGCCGCGGTACAGGCGGGCGCGCGCCAGATCGAATGCACCATCAACGGCATCGGCGAACGCGCGGGCAACTGCTCGCTGGAGGAGGCCGTGATGGCGATCCGTACGCGCCGCGACGCGCTGGGCGGCGTGTGGACCGACGTGAATGCGAAGGAAATCATGCGCAGCAGCCGGTTGGTCAGCCGTATGACCGGGTTCGTCGTGCAGCGCAACAAGGCCATCGTCGGCGCGAACGCGTTCGCCCATGAGTCCGGCATCCATCAGGACGGCATGCTGAAGGATCGGCAGACCTACGAGATCATGGTCCCCGAGGACGTCGGCCTGCACGGCACCGAGCTGGTGCTGGGCAAGCATTCCGGCCGCCATGCGTTGGGCAAACACCTGGAAAAAATGGGCTTCGCGATGAGCGAGGAGGAGCTGGCCACCGTGTACACGAAGTTCAAGGAGCTGGCCGACAAGAAGAAGGTCGTCTACGACGACGACCTGATCGCCATCGTGCAGGCGCAGGCGCAGGAAATCCCGCAGGTATGGACGCTGGAAACCATGCAGGTCACCACCGGCACCAACAGCGTGCCCACCGCGACGGTGCGGCTGCGCCACGGCGAACGCGTCGAAACCGACGCCGCGTGCGGCGACGGCCCGGTCGACGCGACGCTGCAAGTCATCGACCGCATCACCGGCGTCGACGGCAAGCTGGAGGATTTTTCGCTCCAGGCCGTGACCAAGGGCGAGGACGCCATCGGCGAAGTCAGCATCCGCGTCCGCTACGGCGATGAAGCCGTGCAGGCCAAAGGCTCCAGCACTGACATTGTCGAAGCCGCGGCAAAAGCCTACCTGAACGCCCTGAACCGCCACCTGTTCCTGAAAAAACACAAGCAAAGCAAAGCCGACCGCGCCGCCGCGCAGGTGTGAGATATGCATCATCGCGATATAGAAGAACGCAGCCTGTTGCTGGCGCGCGCCATAGCAGAGCGGATCGACGCCGATCCGCTCCGTTGCGGCGTTGATCAGGCCCGGGCGGTGTGTCGGCGCTGGCGGGAGACGGGCGACAGCCGCGATCTCCGTATCTGGTCCGAAACGCTCGAGAAGCCGTGGGAGGAAATTCGCGCGGTCCTCCTGGATTCTTCCGAGGGAGGACGCCGCCTGCGCCAGTCCAACCCCTTCTGCGGCATTCTGACCCCGCAAGAACGCTGGGCGATCTATCGGGAGTTTCGCGAACATGAAGCGGCATGAGCTTGAGCATGTGATCCGGGCTGCCACCGCGGTCGCGAATGTCCGGGAAATCGTCATCGTTGGCAGTCAGGCGATCCTGGGCGCCCTGCCTGACGCACCGGAGGAAGTCCTGCGTTCGCAGGAAGCTGATTGCTTCCCTCTATCCGACCCGGCGAAGGCGGACCTTATCGATGGTGCAATCGGTGAGCTGTCCCCATTTCATCTCCAATTCGGTTATTATGCCCACGGCGTGGCGCCCGGGACGGCCATTCTGCCCGACGGTTGGCGCGAGCGGCTTGTACCCATCCGGAATGAAAACACGGCCGGCGGCACCGGCTGGTGCCTCTCCATCGGCGATCTTGTCGCCAGCAAACTGGCAGCGGGTCGGGAGAAAGATATTGAGTTTGTTTCCGCTCTCTTGGGTCATAAGGCTGTTTCTGCCGATGAACTCACGGGCTGCGTTGAACGCTTGCCGCGCGAGTACAGGGATGTGTCGTTGGCGCGCCTTGATCGACTGAAAGATCAGCGTGACCGTTGACGCACTAACGTGCGTATGAGAACGACGATAGAGTTGCCGTATCGATTGTACCGCCGGGAGAAACGCGTGGTTGTCCCCGCCCTTTGCGGCGACATTGACCACGGATTCCGCCAATTTTCCGTTATCGCATCTGCACCTGCTCGGCGCGTAAGCTGGCGCGAAATTTACAGGGTCTGGCTTGTCCGCCGTAGCTAAGGGCGCGGAGGCGGAAAATTACAGACGTTGGAAGTCCGCAAAAAAGAAATTACAGACGTTGGAAGTATTGCGAAGATCGAAAACGTGAAGGCTCGATACCGATAACGATGCCGACCCCGCTAACTCCCAACTCCCCTTCCTTCTCCACGCTTACTCCTATGAAAATATCCGGACATACCCGCCCGTTCGCCGTGCTCGGGCATCCCATCGGTCACACGCTGTCGCCCGTGATGCACAACGCGGCGTTCGCAAAACTGGAGTGGGACGCGATCTACCTCGCGTTCGACGTCAAACCCGAGCGGCTGCTGGCGGTGCTGCCCGCGATGCGCAGCATGGGGTTTGGCGGCGTGAACCTGACGATCCCGCACAAGGAGATCGCGTTCAACGGCTTCGAGCACCTCGACGAATCGGCGCGGCTGCTGGGGGCGGTGAATACGGTGCAGTTCGCGGAGGACGGCCGGATGATTGGCCACAACACGGACGGCTTCGGCTTCATCCGTGCGCTGGAGGAGGCGTTTGGCCGCGCGGTCGCGGGCGAAGCGGTGTTCGTGCTCGGCAGCGGCGGGGCGGGGCGCGCGGTGGCGCTGATGTCGGCGCAGGAAGGCGCGCGCGCGGTCACGTTGTCGGACGTCGATGTCGAACGCTGCCAGCGCGTGGCGACGGAGATTCGCGCGAAGTTCCCGCGCGTCGAGGTGAAGGTCGCGGCGGGCGCGAGCCAGCAGGCGGCGTATGCGCGCGAGGCGGATGTGGTGGTGCAGGCGACACCGGTCGGCATGAAGGAGGGCGACCGCAGCCTGCTGAAGCCGGAGGCGTTCCGCGAGGGACAGCGCGCGTTCGATCTGATTTATCACGTGAGCCAGACGGTGTTCATGGAGGCGGCGACGGCGGGCGGCGCGCAGGCGGCGAACGGGCTCGGCATGCTGCTGCACCAGGGCGCGCGCGCGTTCCAGATCTGGACGGGCGTCACGCCGCCGATACCGGAGATGCGCCGGGCGCTTGAAATGGCGGTGTACGGCCAATGAACGACCCGCTGTTGGTCGCGTATTTCACGCTGCTCGCCTTTCTCGGCGGCGCGTGCATCGGAAGCTTTCTTAACGTCTGCATTCATCGCATTCCGCGCGAGGAATCGATTGTACACCCGCGTTCGCGGTGTCCCTCGTGCGGCACGCTGATCGCGTGGTACGACAACATTCCGGTGCTCAGTTTCTTTTTGCTGCGCGGGCGTTGCCGGCATTGCAGCGCGCGCATTTCGGTGCGCTATCCGTTGGTGGAGTTGCTGACGGCGGGGTTGTTCCTCGCCGTGTGGAACCGCTACGCCTTCGATCCCCGCGCGCTGCTGTTCATGGCGGTGGTGGGCGGACTGATCGTCGCGACGTTTGTCGACTTCGACTTCATGATCATCCCCGACCGCATTTCGCTCGGCGGCATGCCCGCGGGCCTGCTGGCGAGCGCGCTCGTGCCGTCGCTGCATGGCGCGCAGACGGCGGGGGAGGCGCTGGTGGCGTCGCTCATCGGGATTGTCGCGGGTTCCGGCTCGCTCTATCTCGTGGCGTGGCTCGGGCGGCTGGCGTTCAAGAAGGATGCGATGGGGATGGGCGATGTGAAGTTGCTCGGCGCGATCGGCGCGTTTCTCGGCTGGCCCGGCGTGATCTTCACCGTATTGCTCTCGTCCCTGCTGGGCTCCGTCGCCGGCGTCGCCTTGATCCTCGCGGGCGGCAAGGGCTGGCAGAGCCGTATTCCCTATGGCCCCTACATCGCCGCCGCCGCCGTCATCTGGATCCTCGGCGGCGACCGCTGGTGGTACGCCTACGTGAACTGGCTGCTCGGCGGCTGATCATCCCGGAAGATTCACCGCTGAGACGCAGAGGGCGCAGAGCCGACGGCACTCGATTCGACGTTCACTCAGCGTTCTCAGCGCCTCTGCGGTGCATCTTCCCCATTCAGCGTTTGCGCAACGAAATACGCCCGATCGATTTTTTCCCTTCGTACCACAGCTCGAAGTCGGTGCGCTCGTCGGGGGTCGGCTGGAAGGGCGGGATTTCCTCGAAGCGAGCGTCGGCGCGAAGGATGTCGCAAATCGCCTCGAAATATTCCGCGTGATCAGTGGCGACGTGGACGCAGCCGCCGGAGAGTAGCGTGCGGTGCAGGGCGTCGACGAAGCGCGGGTTGAACAGCCGGTTCTCGTGGTGCCGCTTTTTGGGCCACGGGTCGGGGAAGAGGATGTAGTAGGTGCGGATCGCCGTGGCGGGCATCAGGTGGGCGACCGAATAGTAGCCTTCAACGCGCAACAGGCGGATGTTTTCGCGGCCGAGTCGGCGCGCCTTGTTGTCGATCTTGCGGATGCGCCGCAGCATGCGGTCGATGCCGAGGAAATTGACGTCGGGATGCGCGCGCGCCCGCTCCAGCAGGAAACGGCCTTTGCCGCAGCCAAGGTCCACCTCAATGGGCTGCGGCTTCGCGAACAACCCCGCCAGCGGCAAGGGGTTGAGCCAATCGGTCGGAACAAGGCGGACGCTGTCAATCTGGGGCTGCATAAGGGGCGAGCATAAATCCGAAATCCGAAATCCGAAATCCGAAATATCCCGCATCTCGCATCCCGAATCCCGCATCCCGAAAAAAGGCTTGGTTCCCGGCGGACGGCGGATATTCTCGCTCAAACTTTGCGGGGGCTCAGCCCCGGACGGCACCTATGACCAAATATATTTTCGTGACCGGCGGCGTGGTTTCCTCCCTCGGCAAGGGCATCACCGCCGCGTCGCTGGGGCGCCTCCTGATCGACCGCGGACTGAACGTACGCATGCTGAAGATGGACCCGTACCTCAACGTGGACCCGGGCACGATGAGCCCGTACCAGCACGGCGAGGTGTATGTGACGGACGACGGGTCGGAGACGGATCTCGACCTCGGCCACTACGAGCGGTTCACCGGGCGGCCGACGTCCCGCAAATCGAATTTCACCGCCGGCCGGATTTATTGGGACGTGCTGCGCAAGGAGCGCAAGGGCGAGTACCTCGGCCACACGATCCAGATGATCCCGCACATCACGGACGAGATTAAGGCGAACATCCGCGCGCTGGCGGAGAAGGACGTGGACATCGTGGTCGCGGAAATCGGCGGCACGGTGGGTGATATCGAGGGGCTGACGTTCCTGGAAGCGATCCGCCAGATCGGCCTCGAGGTCGGGCGCGAAAACGTGATGTACATCCACATGAGCTACGTGCCGTACATCAAGGCGGCGGGCGAGGTGAAGACGAAGCCGAGCCAGCAGAGCGTCGCGAAGCTGCGCGAGATCGGCATCGCGCCGGACGCGCTGATCTGCCGGTCCGAAGTCGCGCTGACGGACGACGTGCGCAAGAAGCTCTCGCTGTTCTGCAACGTGCCGCTGCACGCGGTGATCGAGGAGCAGGACGTCAAACACACGATTTATGAAGTGCCGCTGATGCTTTCCGAGCAGGGGCTCGACGAGATCATCATGGTGCATTTCCGCCTCGCGCGGCCGCCGGCGAAGATGACGCCCTGGCGCAAGCTGATCGACGCGATCGTACACCCGAAGGGCACGGTGAAAATCGGCGTCGTCGGGAAATACTCCGAACTGCAGGACGCCTACAAGTCGCTCTACGAGTCCATCCACCACGGCGGCATCGCGCACCAGCACCAGGTGCAGATCGAAAAGATTGCGGCGGAGGAGATCGAATCCGGCGCCGCGAAAAATGCGCTGAAATCGGTGCACGGCATCCTCGTGCCCGGCGGCTTCGGCGCGCGCGGCATCGAGGGCAAGATCAAGGCGATTCAATATGCGCGCGAGCAGGGCATTCCCTTTTTCGGCATTTGTCTCGGCCTGCAATGCGCGGTGATCGAATTCGCCCGCCATGTGGCCGGGCTCAAGGCCGCGCATTCGACGGAGTTTGAGCCGAAGACGGAGCACCCGGTGGTTTGCTTGATGGAGGAGCAGGAGAAGGTGGTGGACCTCGGTGCGACGATGCGCCTCGGCGCGTGGCCGTGCCAACTCACGCGCGGCTCCGTCGTTCACAACGCGTACGGCGCGGAGCAAATCAGCGAGCGGCACCGGCACCGCTACGAGGTTAACAACGCCTATCGCGAGCGGTTGGCGGCGAAGGGGCTCGTGCTGTCCGGGTTGTCGCCGGACGGGCATCTCGTGGAGATGATCGAGTTGGCGGACCACCCGTGGTTCGTCGGCGTCCAGTTCCACCCGGAACTCAAGTCGCAGCCGCTCGTGCCGCACCCGCTTTTCAAGGCTTTCGTCGGCGCGGCGGTGGCCCACAAACACCAGGCCGCGCAGGCCCGGAAAACGCACGCCGGAATATCCGTCGGATAAGGGTGGACGCCCTTGAAACCTCGTTCTAATATCAGCCCGGAGGGCCAACCATGAGCGCAGCCGCAAATACTTGTGTCGCAACGATCTTCTCGCCGGAACCGGAAATCGCCGCCGCGTTCGTGGAAACGTTATGTGGTCCCGGCGCCCGGAATGGCAAGGTCAACCTGAACGATATCGTCGAAGTGGTCATCGAAATCGGCTCACTGGATTCGGTCGAGCGGCTGGCGGACCAGATCAAGAGCGCGGATTTTTCCATCGTGCTCCTGCACTTCATGGACGAGGAGACGCTGAACAAGGCCCGCGCCCCCATGCGGCTGCTTACGCCCCAGGTGCAGGCCAACATCCACGAGTCCATCGCGCGACGGCCCGGCGAGGCGGAGTTCAAGATGAGCTGCCCCGCCTGCGGGCAGAAACTCATGATCAAGGACGCGCTCGCGTTCCGGCGCACCCAGTGCCCGCGCTGCAAACATCCATTCACGATCCCCGGCCAGGCCGATCTTGTCCGCGCCGAATTTCTCGTGCCGTCCGCCGACAAGGTCAGCAGGGCGCTTCTTGGCGATGTCCAGTCCTGCGCGGACGTGCTGGCCAAGGCATTCCGCCAGATCCAAAACCGCCGCCCGGCCGAGGAAATGAGCACGACGATGCGGCTGGACGACCTGATTGACGCCGATAGCGACACCAAGTAGTCCGCCGCGGCGGCAGGATCTGGCCTCTCCCCGTCTTGGTTTTGCGCCGGAGAGCAGGAGTGCGCTTGCAATTCGCCGCCGCATCCGCTTTTCTCTGCCCCCGAGATGAAGGCACTCATTGCGCTGGAAGACGGTACGGTTTTTGAAGGTCGTTCGTTCACCGGCCCCGGTGAAACCGAGGGCGAGCTGGTGTTCAACACCTCCATGACCGGCTACCAGGAAATCCTCACGGATCCCTCCTACAACGGCCAGATCGTCACGCTGACCTACCCGCTGATCGGCAACTACGGGGTGAACCCCGGGGACGTCGAATCCTACAAGCCGCACGCCAAGGGACTGGTCATCGGCGAGTGCAGCCGCATCCACAGCAACTGGCGCGCGACGCAGTCGCTGCCGGATTACCTGCGCGACAACGGCATCCTCGGCATCGACCACGTGGATTGCCGCGCGGTGACGCTGCACATCCGCTCCAAGGGCGCGATGAAGTGCATGATCTCCACGCAGGATCTCAGCCCCGAAAGCCTCGTGCGCCGCGCGAAGCAGTCAGCCGGCCTGGTCGGGCGCGACCTCGCGACCGAGGTCAGCACGAAAAAGCCCTACATTTTCCCCGGCTCGGAAAACGGCGCGCGCAAAATCGCCGTGCTCGACTGCGGCATCAAGACGAACCAGTTGCGCATCCTGAGCAATCTCGGCTGCAAGCTGCACGTGTTCCCGAACAGTTTGAAGGCTGACGACATCCTTGGCTTGAAGCCCGACGGCTTTTTCATGTCCAACGGCCCCGGCGATCCGGAGGGCGTGCCGCACGTCGTCGCGGAATTGAAGAAAATCGTGACGACCGGCCTGCCGACGTTCGGCATTTGCTTCGGCCACCAGTTGCTCGGCCTCGCGCTCGGCGGCAAGACCTTCAAGTTGAAGTTTGGCCACCGCGGCGGCAACCAGCCCGTCATCGAACTGGCGACGGGCCGCGTGGACATCACCTCGCAGAACCACGGTTTCGCCGTGGACAAGGACAGCCTGCCGGCCGACGTCGAGACGACGCACATCAATCTCAACGACAAGACCTCCGAAGGCCAGCGCCACAAGAAGCTGCCGGTGTTCTCGGTGCAATACCACCCCGAAGCCGCGCCCGGCCCGAACGACGCCTTCCACCTCTTCGACCGCTTCGTGAAGATGGTCGACGCGAAGTAGGTGTGGCATCGCCGCGCGTCTCCGTTCTATGGCGGCGCGGTTTCGATGGCGAAGACGGTGGGTTGCGCCGGCGCGGTCGACGTGAATACGTTGAGGGGCGGCGTGGCGGGAAGGCCCAGCGCGCCGGACAGGGGCGCAAATCCGCCATCCTGCATGTTGGTGGCGGTGAGCACGGTATAGCCGCGGTTTGAAACGCTCGCCCACGAAAGAATCAGCCGATCCCCAGCCGTCGCGATGTGTGTCCATTGTAGAACCGACGCGGCGTTCGTGGGGTCGGTCCCCGCCAGAAATTCCTGCGCGTCCGTGTGGCCGTCGCCGTCGAAGTCGCCCGTGCCGTCGCGATCCAATCCCCGGAAATGAACGGATTCCCAGAAATCCCCCAGCGCGTCGCCGTCGAGATCGTCCGGCAGGGTGGAGAAGTCGATGCGCGAGGGCTGGCCAGGCCCGAAGTGGATGCGGTTGGTCGCGACGAACCACGGGCTGTTCGTATACATCGGGCCACCGTCGTTCCGGTTCAAAGCGAAGTGTGGATGAATGGCCGAAGACACGACAAGCCGCAGGCGGTGGCCCGGGCGAATGGTGAGGGCGAGGTCCTGAAGCGGAATGGTGATCACGTAAACCTCGCCGGGCGTCATCAGCGTTTCGGAACTGTAACTGTCGCGGAAACGCCCGCGCCGGATGCCCTGCACCATCACGAGGGATCGGCCGTCGGGATGGACGTCGGTCAGGCGCACGGCGAAATCCGTATCCGTGCGGTCGCTTGAAACGTAGAGCGTGGCGGAGAGGGGACCGTTGATTCGCAGGGGCCGATCCATGGGGGGCGTGGAAAAAACCAGCACGTCTTCGCGGCTCTCAATCGCGGGCGCGATATCCTGCGGCCCGATTGGCATCAAGGGTGTAAAGGGATCGAAGCGCGACCCGCCGAGCGCGGGCGTCGGGTCGGCGGGGTTGTAAGCGTAGGCCCGGGGCGCATCGTTGGTGGGGGCGGGCGCGGGATGCAGGCCGCCATCGGCTCTCAGGAAGAGGGAGGTCGCCGCCCGCGTGACGCCGGTCCAGCTCGTCCATGAAACCCAGATGTCCTCGCCGAGTTGGTAGAACGATGCGTGCGGGCGCTGGGCCCATTGGTTCGTTACACCGCGCAGGGTGAAATCCCAGAAGTCGACGGTATCCGCCGCGAGGTTCGTCGCGTTGGGGTAGGTCAGCTCGCCCTGGTCGGCGAGTCCGGTGTCGCCGTGCAGCCAGGGCCCGAAGATCAGGCGGTGCTTTTCGCGCGCGGCCGGAGCTCCGCGCTCGCGCAAATCGCGGTAGGCGCGCAGCACCGTTTCGGAAAAATGATCGTACCAGCCGCCGACCACAAGAACCGGAACCGCCACGTCCTCCACGAGATCGCTGTTCGCCTCCGCCAGTTGCCAGAAGACGGTGTAGCGCGGCTGCGACAAAATCAGGTTCGTGCTCACGAGGCCGAGCTTGGCCATGCTGCCGACGTGTTCCTGGCGATAGACGCCGCCGTAGTAATAGTTGTCGTACCGGTTCAGGAAGTCCTTCACCTGGATGGTGCAGGACGCGAGCGCGGGCGGTTGTTGCGCCGCCGTCTGGTATTGGATCAGGCCCAGCGCCGACGAGCCCCACGTGCCGACGCGCCCGTTGCACCATGTCTGCGTCGCGATCCATTGCACGCAGTCGTAGCCGTCGAGGCCGCGATTGTAGCCGACCTGCGCCGCGTTGCTGGAACCGTAGAAGCCGCGCCAGTCCACGATCACCACATGATAGTTTGTGCTGCGCGGAAAACCCGGGCCCGTGAACCCGGGAAATTCGCCGATCCGGTAGCGGTCCTTGTTGTAGGGCGTCTGAATCAGGATGACGGGTTTGGCCGTGAGGTTCGTTTCACTGCTCCAGCGATCCGCCGCCAGCGCATTCGTGTCGCGCACCGGGATGGTGAGGGCGGTCCAACTCCACGACTGACCCGCCGCGGGCAGGGTGGCCATGCCTGCGATCAGCAGGACCATCAGCCGGATTGGGCGAAAGCAGGGCATACGCTCATCATAACGCAGCAGCCTGCGATTGTATTTCAGCCAACTGAATCCGGCGATCAGTACCGGAACCCGCTCTTGCCGACGAATTCGCGCAGGATGGACGTGGGCGGGATCAGGTCGGTGGGCAGGGTGAGGAAGCTGGCGAGGAACTCCTGCATGCGGCGGGCTTCGACGTATTGGGGGCTGTCGGGCTTCACCTCGGCGAGCAGCGGTTCCACCAGCGGCTTGAGCACGGCGAGTTCGTAATCGAGCGCGGAATTGAATGCAATGTCGGCCTCGCGCTGGAACGGGAAGATCCACGTCTTCTCGCCGCGCCGCACGCTGGGCCACATGTTCATGGTGACCAGCGCGGAGTGGCCGCGGAACTGGTGGTCGCGGACGAGGCGGCGCACGAGCCGGTTGTCGGTGGTCGAAATCCGGTTGCTGCTGTCGAGGTTGAGCTGCGTCAACGCGCTGATGTAGATGCGGAACTTGCGCTCCTTCGGCAACTGCTCCGTCAGGCGCGGGTTCAAGCAGTGGATGCCCTCGAGAATCACCATCTGGTTCGGCGCGAGTTGCAGCGATTCGCCCTTAAACTCCTGGCGTCCGAGCTGGAAGTTGAAGGTGGGCAGTTCGACGCGCTCGCCCGCGTCGAGCCGGCGCAGGTGTTCGTTGAACAATTTAAGGTCGATGGCCTCGATGTGCTCGTAGTCGTTCTCACCCTTCGCGTCCTTCGGCGTGTGTTCGCGGTCGACAAAATAGTTGTCGACCGACACGGTCACCGGCTGCAGCCCGTTCACGCGCAGTTGCACGGCGAGTCGTTTCGCGAAGGTGGTCTTGCCGGACGACGACGGCCCCGCGATGAGCAGCCAGCGGATGCGGTCGCGGTGGTGCGCGACGTGGTCGGCGATTTGCGCGATCTTCTTCTCGTGCAGCGCCTCGGAGATGCGGACGAAATCGGCGATCTCCTTGTTGGCGATGATCTCGTTGAGGCGGCCCACGTTGCTGACGTTGAGAATGCGGCCCCACTTCTTGTGTTCCTGGAAAATGTGGAACAACTGCGGCTCCTGGCGCAGCGGCGGGATGCGCGGCGGCACGCTGCGGTCGGGAAATTGGATGACGAAACCCGGCTGGTGCCGGACGAGCCCGATGTGCGTGAGTACGCCCGTGGTGGCGGCGAGCGGCCCGTGCGAGAGGTCGGCGAAATCGCCGCACTCGTAGAGCACGACCTTGGGCGGATTGCGGAAGCGCAGCAGGTTCAGTTTGTCGGGCTGGCCCTGTTGCTGGAATATCCGCACCGCGTCGCCGTAGTTCACCTTGCGGCGCTCGATGGGCACATCCTGCGCGGCGAGCTGTTTAAGCCGTTGCTCAATCGCGGCGAGCTGCTCGTCGCTGATGCCCTCGACGCCATCGAGTTCGAAGAAGCAGTAAAACCCGCTGCCGAGCGAATGCTCGATGGAAAAATGGGCCGCCGGGAAAAGTTCCTTCACGACTTTCGCGAGCAGGAACGACGCCGTTGCGCGGTACACGCGCCAGCCCAGCGGGTCCGCGAAGGTGAGGAATTTGACCTCGCTGTCCACCTCCAGCTTGAACACGAGTGTGACGAGCTGGTTGTTCACCACCGCGCCAAGGTAATGCCGCCCCTGCGCGTCCGTACGGCCGGTGAGCAGCGTGGAAACCGGCGTGTCGATGGGACACTCCGTGCGGGCGCCGTTGTCGAGCGTCACGACGATGTTGTGATTTTTCATGGAGCTTGTTCCGGGGTCGGGCGGGCGCATTTGCATCGTCTGTAATTTACAGACGTTGCAAGCGCGCCGGAAGTGTTTTTACAGACGTTGAAAATCCGTTCCCGCGTTCTCGTGCCCGTTCACGTACACGTTCACGTGAACGTGTACGCGTACGTGTACGTGTACGAACAGGGCGTGGCTATTTCTTTCCGGCGGGCTTCGCGGGGACCGGGAGGGGCGTTACGTTCTTCTTCATCATCATCTGCTGGACGATCATGAGGACGTTCTGCGTGGTCCAGTAGAGGGCAAGGCCGGAGGCGAAGTTGTAGAGGAACACGAGCATCATGCCGGGCATCATGATTGCCATGATTTTCTGCTGGGCGGGGTCGCCCGCGCTCGGCGAGAGCTTCATCTGGAGGTACATCGTGCCCGCCATCAGCAACGGCAGGATGTTCAGCGGCAGGCCGAACGGCAGCAGGCCGGGCAGCAGATTCTCGGCCTCGCTGAGGTCGGCGATCCAGAGGAACGAGGCGAAGCGAAGTTCGATGGCGCTGCGCAGGACGACGAAGAGCGCGATGAAGACGGGAATCTGGATCAACATGGGCAGGCAGCCGCCGAGCGGGTTGACCTTGTGCTCCTTGTAGAGCGCCATGATTTCCTGCTGCTGCTTCTGGGGGTTGTCCTTGTACTTCGCGCGGAGCTCGGTGACCAGCGGGGCGACCGCGGCCATGCGTTTCATGCTCTCGGTGCTCTTGTGCGTGACGGGCCAGAAGATGATGCGGACGATGAGTGTGAGCAGGATGATGGCGATGCCGTAGTTGTAGGGCGGGATGTGGGCGTGCAGGAAGTTGAGCACGCGCAGCAGGAGCTTGCCGATGGGCGCCCACATGCCGAATTCCATGACGTCGACCTGGTGCAGGCGCATGGCGTGCAGCTCGCTGAATTTCATCGGGCCGGCGTACAGGGTGGACGCCCGCTCGATGGCCTGGCCGGGCTCGATGCGCTGGCTGAGAAATTCGACTGCGGCGCCGACTTCCTCGAGGTCGGTCATCTTGCGCGGCGCGAAGGCGGGGTCCGCCAGCTCGCGCGGGGCCGGGGCGCGGCGGGCGTAGATCCACAGGCGTTCGCCGCCGCCTTCAGGGGTGAGGATCTGGACGAAATATTTATTTTTGGCGGAAACCCAGTCGACCGGGTTGTCGCGCGGCGGGGCGTGGTGGATGCGCGGCAGGGCGGGCAGCTCGCGCTCTTCCATTTCGGCGGTGAAGCGTTTGGCGATCTTGCCGCCCCAGTGTTGGACTTTTTCGCCGCCGGGGGAGAGGGAGTCGACGCCGATGGAGACGACGCCGGCGCTGTCCTTGTGGCCGGGCTCGCGGCTCATGGGGCCGGTGCGCAGCAGGGCGGCGGGAATATCGATGGGGGCATCGGTGGTGTTGACGAATCGGTCGGTGACGCGAATGACGTAGCTGTCGTCGACCTCCAGGGTGCGCTCGAAGCGGAGCCCGGCGGCCGTGGTCCGGGTGAAGGTGACGGAGCGGTTGTCCGCCGAGACGGCGCCGGCGAAGTTGAAGTCGTCCGAGAGGCCGGGCAGTTGTTCCCACGCAAGCGAGGGGCGGGCCATGAAGTCGAGCGTCATGGGGCCGCTGTCCTTCGCGATGCTGCGCCGGTAATCGTTCAGGGTGACGGCGCCGAGTCCCGCGCCGCGCGAGGTGAAGACGAACTCGGCCCGCTCATTGGCGAGGGTGAACAGTTGCGCCGGTTCGGCGACGGGCGCTTCTTCCGCGATGGCCGCGGCTGCGGGCGCGGGCGCAGCCGGTTTTTCAGCGACGGGGGCCAGGGCGGGCGGCGCATCGGATTCGGAGATGCCGGCGTCCGGCGTGGCGGGCGGCGCGGACGCGGGCCGGACGGGCGCGATGCGATCCGGGAAAAAGTGCTCGGCGATCTTGCGGTCGATGACCGGCCAGGCGAAGAGCAGGGCCAGCAGGGCGACAAAGGGCAGCATGTCTTTTTTGTTCATGGCCATGGGAGGTTCCTCATTTCAGGTGGCGGGCGGGCACGAGGTCCACGCCGCCGGGGTGTAGGGGATGGCATTTGCAGACCCGCTTGAGGGTCAGCCAGCCGCCGCGCGCGATGCCATGCTGCTCGATGGCCTCCAGGCCATAGTGCGAGCAACTGGGATAAAACCGGCAATTCCCACCCAGCCACGGCCCCAGCGTGAGCTGGTAGCCGCAGATTAACGCCCGCGCGATCCGGCGGGCGGGGGAGCGGGCAACCGCAGATGGCGAAGATTCCGCAGATGAAGCAAATTCCTCATCTGTGCGATCTGTGATGTCTGCGGTGCAGTTCATTGTTTTCCAAGCTCAATCCCCGAGAATGCCGGAACGGCGGGCGAGGTCGAGCAGTTCTTCGTGAATTTCCGGTGTGGATGCGGTGAGCAGGGCGGCACGCGCGACCAGGACCACGTCCACTTCGCCCCGGAATCGGCGCCGGTTCAGGCGCCAGGCCTCGCGCATCAGTCGCCGGGCGCGGTTGCGTTGCACGGCGCCGCCCACTTTGCGGCTGCTGACGACGCCGAGTCGAAGTTTCCCTTCGGGGCGCGGCAGCAGGTAGAGCACCATCCGGCGGCCCACGGCCTTCTGGCCGAGGTCGTACGCGGCCCGGAAATCGGTGGACCGGGTCAGGCGCTGGTGCCGCGCCAATCCCTGGTCCGGCCGGTTCATGGCGGGGTCAGACGCGGACGAGTTCCTTGCGGCCCTTCTGGCGGCGGCGCTTGAGCACCTGCTGGCCGTCCTTGGTTTTCATCCGTTTGCGGAACCCGTGGGTCCGCTTGCGCTTGATTTTGGAAGGTTGATACGTCCGCTTCATGAATGTCCCCTTATCGAAACGCGCGAAAATAGCGGGATGCCCGGCGGAACGCAAGGATTAGTGCCGTCCCGGCCCCGCATGCGAAAATTCGTCCACCGGGCCTATGGCCAGCCGGCGCGCCGCGTTGTATACTGGCGGTTTTCCGGCCCCGCCGCCGTACCAAGGAAAGACGAAACGCGACCCATGCGACCCCAGCCGCCCGCCTCCGAGCCCTATCGGAAGTACCAGGAGAAGAAAAACGCCCCCAAGGCCGTGCCGCCGCGCCCGCGGCATAGCGCATTGAGCGCGGCGCGGGGACTGGCGCGCGAGGCGAAGGATTTCCGCTGGCTGGACCTCAACATCCCCTGCCAGGCGGCGTGCCCGGCGAAGACGGACATCCCGGGCTACCTGGACGCGATCGCGAGGGGGGACTTCGCGGGCGCGTACCTCATCAACCTGCGGGACAACGTATTTCCCGCCGTCCTTGGCCGGGTGTGCACGCGGCCCTGTGAACCGGTGTGCCGGCACGGGTGGAAGGGGCTGGGCGAGCCGGTGGCGATCTGCTTCTCCAAGCGGTCTGCGGCGGATTTCCAGCAGCGCGGTGAGCCGGTGGTGCTCGACAAGCTGTTCGCCGATTCCGGCAAGTCCGTCGCCGTGGTGGGCGCGGGCGCGGCGGGCCTCGCGGCGGCGCGCGAACTGGCGCTGTGGGGGCATCGCGTGACGGTGTACGAGAAGGAGGCCGTGCCCGGTGGGATGATGGTGCAGGGTATTCCCGAGTTCCGCCTGCCGCGCGCGCTGGTGGCGCAGGAAATTGAGCAGATCCGCCTGCTGGGCGTGGACATCCGTTGCGGGGTCGAGGTTGGCCGCGCAGTCTCGCTCGACGCGCTGCGCGCGGAACACGACGCGGTGGTGCTCGCCGCGGGTACGGCGCAGGCGAACTGGCCCGGGCTGCCGGGACGCGAGGCGGCGGGCGTCGAACACGGGTTCCTCTTTTTGCGCGAAGTGAACGCGGGGCGGCGCGCGGAGTTCGGCGCACGCGTCGTGGTGATCGGCGGCGGGTTCACCGCGGTGGACTGCGCGCGCACGGCGCGGCGACTCGGCGCGACGGCGGTCGGCATGTACTACCGGCGCACCGCCGGTGAGATGTACATCACGCCGGGCGAGGTGGAGGAGATGGCGCACGAGGGCATCGCGTTCCAGACGCAGGCCAGTCCGGTTTCGCTTCGCGTGGAGGACGGGCGCGTGCGCGCGGTCACGTTCGTGCGCACCGAGGCGGGCGCGCCGGATGCGGATGGGCGCCGCGCGTTCAACGAACGGCCCGGAACAGAATTCGAGATTGAGGCGGACGCCGTCCTGCTGGCGACGGGTCAGCGGCCGGACCGCTCGTGGATGCCCGCCGCGTGGGTGGACACCATCGCGCGCGCGAAGCAGGGATTCGTCGCCGTGGAGACGGACGTGTTCGTGGTCGGCGATTTCGCGGCGGGCGCACGCTCGCTCATTGAGGCCATCGCCGACGGACGGAACGCGGCGCGCGCGGTGGACACGCAACTCATGGGGCGTGAGCGATTCCACGAGGCCGTGCAGATTGAGGATGCCGGGGGCACGGGGCGCACGCGCGAGATGGACGAGTGGCCGCGCAATCCGATGCCCGTGCTGCCGCTGGAGCAGCGCGACCGCACCGCCGAGGTCGAGATGGGGTTCGACGACGAGGCGGCGAAAAATGAAGCGAAACGTTGTTATTTGTGCCACTTCAAATACGAAATCGACAATGAGCTGTGCATCTATTGCGATCGATGCCTGAAAGTGAAGCCGGTCGAAAACTGCATCGTGAAGGTCAGTTCAATGATCTACGATGCGGATGGCCGTATCACCGGGTATCACCGGTCGACGGGAGCGAAGGATTACAACCTGCTCTATATCGACCAGGCGCAGTGCATCCGCTGCGGGGCGTGCAAGGACGTGTGTCCCGTGGAGTGCATTGATTTGCAGAAGGTGTCGCGGCGGACGTGCGTAAACTCAACCTGAAGGAGCGGGACGATGAAATTGTTATTCGTGATGACGGTGGTGCTGGCGATGGGCGTGGTGGCGGCTTCGGCGTTGCAGCCGGGCGACGCGGCGCCTGACTTCAAAGCGATGTCGACGACGGGGTCGGAGTTGAGCCTGGCGGATTACGCGGGGTCCTGGCTCGTGTTGTACTTCTATCCCAAGTCGTTTACGCCGGGCTGCACGGCGCAGGGCTGTTCGCTGCGCGACGGCTTCTCGCCGATCACCGAGGCGGGGGCGAAAATCCTGGGCGTGAGCGTGGACAAGTTGGAGACGCAGCAGAAATTCAAGGCGGAACACAAACTGCCGTTTGAATTGCTGGCGGATGCGGACGCCGACGTGGCGAAGGCCTACGGCGTCAGCACGCTGATGGGCAAGATGGCCCGGCGCGTGACGTTCATCATCACGCCCGATGGCAAAATCGGCCGCGTGATGGAAGACATCAAAACCGGCTCGCACGACGCCCAGGTCCTCGAAGCGCTCAAGGCGCTGCAAACCGGCGACGTCGCCCTATAGCCGCGCCCGTAGACGCGGGCAACCGAACCCGAACGGCGCCCTCATAATTGCTTAACATTTGGCGGCAAACATGGACACTTGGTGCTTTCACCGGGTGATGCCATGACCGAACCGGCCAAATCCAAGCGACTGATCCAGCTCGGGTCCTTCTTCAAGAATCCGGTCCAGCGGAAGTTGTTTTCCGTCGTGGGTGGCGCGGTCGAAAAGGCGCTCGCGATCGACCGGATCAACCAGATCTACTACGCGGCGGCGACCGGCACGGATGACCGGCATTTCATGGACCGGGTGCTCGAGGTGATGAACATCGAGCTGGCGATCACCGAATCCGACCTGGCGCGCATCCCGAAAAACGGGCGCCTCGTGGTGGTCGCGAATCATCCCTTCGGCGGCATCGAGGGCATCATTCTCGGGGCGCTGCTGCGTTCCGTACGCCCGGACGTGAAACTGATGGCGAATTTCCTGCTGAAGTCGGTGCCGGACCTTCATGACTCGATGATTTTTGTCGATCCGTTCGACCGGGATGAGTCGGCGAAGGTGAACCTGCGCCCGCTCAAGGATTCGATCCGCTGGTTGAAGCAGGGCGGAACGCTTGGCGTTTTCCCCGCCGGCGAAGTGTCGCACATCGACCTGCGGCGCGGCGGCATCCGCGATCCGGAGTGGAGCACGACCATCGCGCGGCTGGTGCAGATGACCGAGTCGCCCGTGCTGCCGGTATTCTTCGCGGGATCGAACAGTTTCATCTTCCAGGTGCTGGGCCTGGTGCATCCGCGCCTGCGCACGGGTATGTTGCCGCGCGAGCTGGTCAACAAGACCAACAAGCAGATCGAAGTGCGGATCGGGCACTTGATCCCCTGGAAGCGCCTCGCCGAATTGCCGGACGAGCGGGCGGTGATGGATTACCTGCGATTGCGCACGTACCACCTGCGGCGCCGTCGCTCGGAGCGGGAACAGCCGGTGCGGCGCGCGATCTTTCCGATTCGCATGGTGGAGCCGGAACAGATGGATGTGGCGCCGCCGGTGGCCGCCGGCTTGTTGAAGGCGGAGATTGAGCACCTGCCGCCGGAACAAAAACTGATCGAGAGCGGCGACTACGCCGTGTATTTCGGCGAGTCCGCGCAGATGCCCCACCTCATGCGCGAGATCGGCCGCCTGCGCGAACTGACGTTCCGCGGCGTGGGCGAGGGCACCGGACACGCGATCGACCTCGACCGCTTCGACGACTACTACGTGCATTTGTTTCTGTGGAACCGCGTGAAGGACGAACTGGTCGGCGCGTACCGGCTCGGGCGTGCGGATGAAATCGTCCGACGCCTCGGCGTGCGCGGGCTCTACACGAGCACGCTGTTCCGCTACCGGCGCCGGCTGTTGAACCGGCTGGGGTCGGCGCTGGAGATGGGACGCTCGTTCGTGCGGCCCGAGTACCAGAAGAATTTTTCGTCCCTGCTGCTGCTGTGGAAGGGCGTGGCGAATTACGTCGCGTTGCACCCGCAATACAAGGTGCTGTTCGGGCCGGTCAGCGTGAACAACGACTACCAGTCGTCCTCGCGCCAGTTGATGGTCGCTTTCCTGAAGATGAACAACTTTCTCCCGGAGCTGGCGAAGCTGGTGAAGGCCCGGAAGCCGCTGCGCACGAATCCGCTGCACGCGTGGCAGCTCAAGCGGCAGCGCGCGGTGGTGAACGACCTGGATGAAGTCGAGGCGCTCATTTCGGACATCGAATCCGATTTGAAGGGCGTGCCGATTTTGTTGCGCCAGTACCTGCGGCTGGGCGGCAAGCTGCTGGGCTTCAACATCGATCCCGCATTCAGCTACGTGCTCGACGGGTTGATCCTCGTGGACCTCACGGAGACCGACCCCGCTCTGCTCGCGAAATACATGGGCCGCGAGCGCCTCGAGAAATTCCTCGCGTTCCACGGCAAGACGCTGCCGCCAACGGATGGTTTGATTTCGATCCCCGCGGGCTTGTCCCGCGGGTGAAGGAATGTTCAGGCTACCCGGCAGCCATAGCCTGAAAACTTTCGCTCCCGCGGGGCAAGCCCGCGGGGGGCGGGATCAGTCACTACAGCTTCGCCGCGAGCGCTTCCACCGCCTTGCGCGCGCCTTGCACGCAGTCGGGGATGCCGACGCCGCGGTAGGAGCTGCCGGCGAGGTGCAGGCCCGGCAGGGTGGCGGCTGCGCGCTCCAATTCCGCCACGCGGTCGAGGTGACCGACGTCGTATTGCGGGTTCGCCTTCGACCAGCGGTAAATGCGGTGGAAGAGCGGCTCGGCGCGGATGCCGAGGATGGACTCCAGTTCGCGGCGAACGACCGCGAGCAGTTCGTCCTCCGGCCACCCGGCCATCGCCTCGTTCGTATGTCCGCCGACGAAGGTGCGGATGAGGACGCAGCCGTCCGGCGCGCGGTGCCGGAATTTCGTGGAGGCCCAGGTGATGGCGATGAGCGAACGGCCCTCGCACGCGGGGATCATCACGCCGAATCCGTCCAGGGGCCGCTCGCGCGGAATGTCATCGAGCAGGTACGCGAGTGAAATCGTTGCGGTGCTCACATAGCGGAACGCGCGCAGGTTTGCGGCGAGCGTGGGGTGCGCCTGTTCGAGCAGTGCGGCCGTGTGAGCGGCCGGCGTCGTGGCGATGACGGCGTCAGACGTCCAGCCTTCGCCGGTTTCCGGTTGGATTACCGCCCGGCCCTCGCGCCAGGTGATTGAGCGAATGGGCGAATTCAGACGGAGGTCGCCATCCAGCTTGCGCGTGACGGCCTCCACGAGCGAGCCCATGCCGTGGCGGAGCGAGTTGAACATGGCCGTTCCCGCGGCGCGTGGACCGCCGGTGGGACGCGGCAGGCGGCGTACCGCCCGTGCTGCGCGGATCAGGCTGCCGTATTCACGCTCCATCGCCTGCAGGCGGGGGAACGTGGCCTGCATGCTCAACCGTTCCGGATCGCTGACGAAAATGCCCCCGAGCAGCGGTCCGGCGATGCGGTCGAGGCACTCACGACCGAAGCGTCGTCGGATGAAGGAGCCGAGCGATTCGTCGCCGGTTTCGCGCCGGCGGGGCAGCACGAAATCGCCCGCCATTCGCAATTTGCCGACCGGCGAAATCAGCGGCGAGAACACGAACGGCATCAACTGCGTCGGGATGGTGAGACGGAAGCCGGTGGGGAAGGGCACGAGGCGTCCGTTGCGCAGCACGTAGACGCGCTTCTCGATTTCGTTCGATGGGATGAGGTCATCACCCAGACCCACGTCATGGCACAGTTGCAGACCGGCTGGTTTTTCCACGATGAAGGAGTCGGGCCCGCCCTCGATCGTGAATTCGCGTTCGCGTTCCGTGACGATTTTACCACCCCAGCGCGGCCCGGCTTCCACGAGCGTGTAGCGCGCCGCCAGCCCGCGCGCCGCGATCTCCCGCTGGAGATAAAACGCCCCCGCAAGCCCCGTGATCCCGCCGCCGATAATGGTGATGTGTTTCATCAAAAAGTCACCAGCCAGGTCGCCGGGAAGAATTTAACCACGGAAAGCACGGAATTTCGCGGAAGAAGGAGTCTGAAAATTGTTCCGTGCACTTCCGTGAATTCCGTGGTTCCACCTCTGCTCCGCATCCTTTGCACCTTGCGGTGATTCTAGCGGTTGGAGCGCTCATGAACGAAATCGACGAGGAGGCGGACATGGTCGACGGGGGTGGGCTCCAGGACGCCGTGGCCGAGATTGAAGATGTGGCCGGGACGGCCGCGGACAGAGTCGAGGATGCGGGCGGCCTGGCGGCGGATTTCGTCGGGCGGGCCGAGCAGGACGACGGGGTCGAGATTGCCCTGCGTCGCCGCGGGGCGCTTCAGTCCATCCCATGCGGCGGCAAGGTCCACGCGCCAGTCGACGCCAACCACATCGCAGCCGGCGTCGTGCATCAGGTTCAAGAAGCCGCCGGTGCCTGTGCCGAAGTGAATGCGCGGAACCGGTCTGTGGCGGGTGGCGCGTTCGAGCGCGATGCGTGAATAGGGAAGCGCGTAGCGTTCGTAATCCGCCGGGCTGAGTGCGCCAGCCCAACTGTCGAACAGTTGCACCGCATCGACGCCCGCCTCCACTTGCGCGGCCAGATAGTCGCCGATGGCTTCCGCGAGAAGCGTCATCAGGCGGGTCCACGCGGCGGGTTCGCGGTACATGAACGCGCGCGCCCGCGCGAAGTCGCGGGAACCCGCGCCTTCGATCGCGTAGCACGCGAGCGTAAACGGGGCGCCCGAAAACCCAATAAGCGGCTTGCGCCCGGCTAGCTCCCGTTGCACCAGCCGGATGGCATCCAACGTGAAGCCAAGCTCCCCGGCGGCGGCAATGGGGCGCAGCCGACCGATGTCTTCCGGGGTGCGAAGCGGGTTGTGGATCAGCGGCCCTTCACCCTTGATGAATTCGAGTTGCAAGCCCATCGGTTCGAGCAGCGTCAGGATGTCCGCGAAGATGATCGCGGCGTCCAGGTCGAACGCCCGCATCGGTTGCAGCGTGATTTCCGCCGCGACGGCGTGGTCTTTTACCATGTTCAGGATGCCGCCGTGCTTTGCTTTAACCGCGCGGTATTCCGGCATGTAGCGCCCCGCCTGCCGCATCAGCCACACCGGGGTGAACGGCGTGGGTTCGCGGCGGCAGGCTTGGAGGAATGGGGTGGTGGAGTGGTGGAGTGATGGCGTCATGATTCCAGCGTCCCGCCCGGGCGCTGCCAGATGGCCTTGCCGATGAAGAAGGGGCCGAGTCGTTCGAGGAATTCCGAGGTCTGGCGCGTCTTGCGCATGGCCTGGACCATGGCGGAGAGCGGGAAGAGTTCCCTGCCGATGAGGCCGATCACGAAGTCGTTGTCGTTCGTATCCAGGCCGCGGCAGTCGAGGCGGATGTCGTTGCCGAAGTCGCCCGCGCTGAACAGCGCGCCGAGCGTGCCGTGTTCACTGAGGATTTCGCGCTGCTCGGCCGCCGGCAGTTTTTCGAAGCTGCCCTTGCGACGGAGCGGGTACCAGACGTGCCAGGGCGCGTCCGGGTTTGTCGCGCGCTGGATGGGCCGGTTGAAGAGGACGTGCGGCAGGTCCGCCTCGTAGCCGATGGAATAGGAGCGGCCCAGCATCGTGAATGCCGGTTTCAGCGTGAGTTCGGAAAAGGCGGACTGCTGGAGGAAGTCCCGCAGCGTCGCCACGAAGAATTCCGGGTGTTCATGCCAGGTCAGCAGGGCGACGCCGTCCGGGTCATTGATATCGCGGTACAGCGTGGCCGCCATGCCGCTGCTGGCGAGCGCCTGTTTGAGCGCCTGTTCGTTGCGGGCATCGCCGAACACGAGCAATTGCATGAACAGCCGTCGGTTAAGCGAAATCGCCTGCCCCGCCGCGTCGCGGCCCTTTTCGGACAAGTCAGGAATCGAAGGAGGTGCACCCTGCGGTTTCATAGGCGTGAGAGCGTACCGCAGGAACCGCCCCGCCTCCACCCTGAAATCACGCCTCCACATGCGGAAGGGGAATTCCCACCACGGAGCGCACGGAGGACACGGAGAGGAGGACCGCGACAAAAGCCCACCATCGTCCTCGTCGTCGTCCTCGTCCTCGAATTGGTTTTAAAGCACTTCTGCGACAATCGAGGATAAAAATGAGACAGAGCGGGCCGGGCCGACAAAAAAAGAGAAGGTCCCCCACCTTTCCGCGCATCCTTGCAGTAATCCGTTTGCGCTGTTAGAGAATGCGTTCCATGCCGAAGTACTGGAGAAGTTCGTTGAACGGACGGCCCCGCGATTTGGCGAGGGCGAGCAGCCGATCATGGACCGAGTGCGCCATATTGGTGGGCTTCTCGCGCGAGGTCACAGCGATGCCTCCAGATAGGGTTGCATGACCTTCTGCACACGGCAAACGCGGGCGTATTTCATCAGTTTGTCGGATCGGAGCCCGACGTTTTCCCGATAGCGGCGCAGCGCGTCGAGCACGGTATCGAGTCCGATCTTGTTGCGGTACTTGAAGCAGTCCGCGATGGTCTTTTCGGGCGAGTAGATGCGCACGTGGCTTCCGTCAACGGTGTGCGTCTCAACACCCTGTGCGTGCGCATCGGGACTGAACCAGAAGGTCCGGATGGGTGGATGGGCGAGGCGCGGCGGTCGTACCCCGCGCGGGAATGCGCAATCCACGGCGTGGGGTATCTGATCGGTGAGGCGGTGCCATGCGAGCGCGGAGACCAGACAGATGACGGCGCGTGGCGCGGCGCGGCTGACAATGAGAAGGTCGGGATGGGTTTGTGGTCGCATGTCGGCAAGGCTGTACAGCCCCCGCCCGAGAGATGTGATGAAGCCCTTCTGCCGGAGCCGGAAAAGTGTCATGCTGTGGATGCCGGCCTTGCGCGCCTCATTGAAGCGCAGGATTCCCCCGTGGGCGCGGAAGACGTCCAGGGGGTTGCGTCGGCGCGACTTGGTTCGCGTGCGGTTCATAACTCACATCACATATTCAAAAGTGATGTGTTTATTACCACATCCGAAGCGCGGGTCAAGTCGGGAACGGTCTGCACGGAGGCTATCGAAACGATAGCTTCCGTGCAGATTGCTGGTGAAACCTTGAGATGGGGAAATGATTTCCCTACAGTACCGGCGCGTTTGCGGTACTGACGGGCCCCGATGACCGTCATGCCGCAACCCTTTGCCATGGATAAGAAAAAACTCAGCGAGCGGGATATCTGCACCAAGTACGTCCTGCCGTCCCTGGAAAAGGCCGGGTGGGACCTTCAGACCCAGATCCGGGAGGAAGTGTCCTTCACCGCGGGCCGGGTCATCGTGAGGGGCAAGACCGTGGCCCGGGGACAGGCGAAACGGGCGGACGTGCTGCTCTACTACCGGCCCAACATCCCGCTGGCCCTGATCGAGAACAAGGACAACAAGCACGCGATAGGCGATGGGATGCAGCAGGGGCTCGACTATGGCGCGGACCTGGACGTCCCGTTCGTCTACAGCAGCAACGGCGACGGATTCCTGGAACATGACCGGCTGGCGACCACGGGCCAAGTCGAGCGGGAGTTGGGACTGGATGCCTTCCCGTCCCCAGACGAACTGTGGGCCCGGTACTGCAAGACCAAGGGCATCAGCCCGGATATCGAGTCGGTCGTCAGCCAGGACTACTACGCCGACAGCAGCGGCAAGGCGCCCCGGTACTACCAGTTGACCGCCATCAACCGCGCCATCGAGGCCATCGCCAAGGGACAGGACCGCATCCTGCTGGTCATGGCCACCGGCACGGGCAAGACCTACACCGCCTTCCAGATCATCTGGCGGCTGTGGAAGGCGCGGAAGAAGAAACGCATCCTGTTCCTCGCCGACCGCAACATCCTGGTGGACCAGGCCAAGGTGAACGACTTCAAGCCGTTCGGTGCGGCCATGACCAAGCTCACGAACCGCAAGGTGGACAAGTCCTACGAGATTTACCTGTGCCTGTACCAGGCGGTCACCGGCACCGAGGAGGAGAGGAACGTCTACAAGCAGTTCACTCCGGATTTCTTCGACCTCGTGGTGGTGGACGAGTGCCACCGGGGCAGCGCCGATGCCGATTCGGCCTGGCGCGAGATCCTGGAGTACTTCAAGTCCGCCACGCAGATCGGCCTGACCGCCACACCCAAGGAGACGAAGACCGTTTCCAACATCGATTACTTCGGCGAACCGGTTTTCACCTACTCGCTCCGGCGGGGCATCGAGGACGGCTTCCTGGCGCCGTACAAGGTCATCCGCATCGACTTGGACAAGGACTTGCAGGGCTGGCGCCCGTCAAAGGACCAGCTGGACAAGAACGGCCGCCTCATCGAGGACCGGGTCTACAACCAACGGGACATGGACCGGGCGCTGGTGCTGGAGAAGCGCACGGAGCTGGTGGCGCGCAAGGTGACGGAGTTCCTGCGGGAGACCGACCCCTACGACAAGACCATCATCTTTTGCGAAGACATCGACCACGCCGAGCGGATGCGGCAGGCGCTGGTCAACCAAAATGCCGGGCACGTGCAGAAGAATGGCAAGTACATCATGCGGATCACCGGCGACGAGAACACCGGCAAGGCCGAGTTGGACAACTTCATCGACCCCGAGCAGCGCTACCCCGTCATCGTCACCACGTCCCAGTTGCTGACCACCGGGGTGGATGCCCAGACCTGCAAGCTGATCGTGCTGGACCAGCGCATCGAGTCCATGACCCGGTTCAAGCAGATCATCGGCCGCGGCTCCCGGCTCAAGCCTGAGTTCGGCAAGATGTTCTTCACCATCATGGATTTCAAGAAGGCCACCGAGCTGTTTGCCGATTCAGAGTTCGACGGCGAGCCGGTGCAGATTTATCGGCCCGGCCCCGACGATTCGCCGGTGCCACCGGAGCCCGGCAACATGCCTTTCCCCGAGCCACCGGACACTTCAGGCAGCAAAGGCAGGGCAGGCGAAAAAAGGGTGAAGTACTACGTCAACAACGTGCCGGTCACCGTGCTCGCCAGTCGGGTGCAGTATTTGGACGCCAACGGCAAGCTGATCACCGAGTCGCTGCGGGACTACACCCGGAAGAATGTGCGGCAGGAGTACCGCGCGCTGGACGACTTTCTCACGTACTGGTCCAGCGCCGAGCAGAAGCAGATCGTCCTCCAGGAACTGGAGGAGCGCGGCATCCTGCTGGACGCCCTGGCCGAGGAGGTGGGCCGGGACTACGACCCGTTTGACATGGTCTGCCACGTGGCCTTCGACCGGCCTCCACTGACGCGCCGCGAGCGCGCCCTCGTCGTCCGCAAACGGGACTACTTCACCAAATACAGCGACAAGGCCCGCACCGTGCTCAACGCCCTGCTGGACAAATACGCCGATGCCGGCGTGGCGGACCTGGAGTCGCTGGAGACCCTGAGGGTTCAACCGATCAACCAGTACGGCACCCCGCTCGAGATCGTCAGCCTGTTCGGCGGCGTGGACCAGTACTGGGCCGCCGTGCGAGGGCTGGAGAAGGAATTGTATGAAGTACGAGCGGTTTGAGGATGTGCCCGTCTGGCAGGCCGCCGCGGACCTCGCGGCCCGGCTGTTCGAGTGGTCGGATCAGCCCGCCTTTCGGCGCAAGGGCGACCTGGCGAATCAGCTCCAGCGGGCGGGCCTCTCGATTTCCAACAACATCGCCGAGGGCTTCGAGCGCGGCACCAGCGCTGAGTTGATCACGTTCCTGTACTACGCGCGCGGCTCCGCCGGCGAAGTCCGGTCCATGTTGTGCGTGATGAGCCGCATGCCGGCCTTCACCGATCTCAAATCTGAAATTTCAAATTTCAAATCCCACTGCGAATCCATCTCCCGCCAGATCCGCGGGTGGACGAACGCGCTCCAGAACTCGGATATCAAGGGCCAGCGCTACCTGAACGACCAGACGCGCCGCGCCTACACGCAGAAGAAGCAGGGCAGCGCGTTCCTGGACCAACTGAAACGCGACCACGAGGAACGACTGCGCCGCCTCGCCGAGCAGCGAAATCTCAAATCTGAAATCTGAAATCTCAAATCCTCCCCCCCCCATGAGCATCACCACCACCGTCAAATCCATCCAGGACATCATGCGCAAGGACGCGGGTGTCGATGGCGACGCCCAGCGCATCGCGCAACTCGGCTGGATGCTGTTTCTCAAAATCTTCGATGACCGGGAGCGTGAATACGAACTGATGGAGCGCGGCTATAAATCCGCCATCCCGGAACGTTTCCGCTGGCGCACCTGGGCGGCCGACCCGGAGGGCATCACCGGCGAGGAACTGCTGGACTTCGTAAACAACGACTTGTTCCGCAAGCTGAAGTCCATGACGTTTGGCGCCAATGCCGACCCCCGGGGCTTTGTGGTGAAAGAGGTGTTCGAGGACGCCTACAACTACATGAAGTCCGGCACGCTGATGCGGCAGGTCATCAACAAGATCAACGAAATCGACTTCAACCGTTCCGAAGACCGGCACCTGTTCGGCGACATCTACGAGCAGCTCCTGCGCGACTTGCAAAGCGCGGGCAACGCGGGCGAATACTACACGCCCCGCGCCGTCACCCAGTTCATGGTGGACATGACCGATCCCAAGCTGGGCGAAAAGGTTCTCGACCCCGCCTGCGGCACGGGCGGCTTCCTGACCTGCACCATCGAGCACATCCGCAAACAGTACGTGAAGAAGGCGGCGGACGAACAGAAGCTGCAGGACGCCATTGCCGGCGTGGAAAAGAAACCCATGCCGCACCTGCTGTGCGTCACCAACATGCTCCTGCACGACATCCGCGTGCCCTCCCAGATCCGCCACGACAACACGCTGGCCCGTCCGCTGCGGGACTGGGGTCCCGCCGACCGCGTGGACGTGATCGTCACCAACCCGCCCTTCGGCGGCATGGAGGAGGACGGCATCGAGTCCAACTTCCCCGCCACGTTCCGCACGCGGGAGACGGCCGACCTGTTCCTGGTGCTGATCATGCACCTGCTCAAACCCGGCGGGCGCTGCGCCATGGTGTTGCCCGACGGCACGCTCTTCGGCGAGGGCGTGAAGACGCGGATCAAGGAGAAGCTGCTGGAGGAATGCAACCTCCACACCATCGTCCGCCTGCCCAACGGCGTCTTCAATCCCTACACCGGCATCAAGACCAACCTGCTGTTCTTCACCAAGGACGGGCCGACCAAAGACGTCTGGTACTTCGAACATCCGTATCCGCCCGGCTACAAGAGCTACAGCAAGACCAAGCCCATCCGGATCGAGGAATTCGAGCGGGAAAAGAAGTGGTGGGGCAAGCGGAAGTCCAACGAGCACGCGTGGAAGGTGTCTGCCAAGGCCATCAAGGCCAACGGCTACAACCTCGACCTCAAGAACCCCAACACACCCGAGGCCGGCCACGACGACCCAGAGGAACTGCTCGCCGATTACCAGAAACTGCTCAAGCAGATCGAAACCACCCGTAACGCTCTGCGTGACCAGCTGGGCGCCGCGCTCTCAAATCTCAAATCTGAAATCTGAAATTTCAGATGGACCTGCTCATCCAGAACTTCGAAGTCCTCGCCAACGCCCCAGGCGGGGTGCCGAAACTGCGGGAGCTGATCCTGCGCTTAGCAAAGGAGGGGCGACTGGTACCACAGTTGCCCCATGAAACACCGGTTCGTGGTGGTTCTACCCCGTCAGAGACCCCGATTAATGTTGAAGTACTGCCCACGAACTGGCGGACGGTTCGTTTGCGTGAAGCTCTCGAAACACGAAGCGGCAATAGCAAGCTGATCAAGGGACGGCTCTGCGAAGCGCCAAGGCCGGAACTTTTTCAGGGGTTCAGCGCTTCCGGCCCTGATGTCTGGTGCGATGCCTATGAGCATGAAGGCGAAGCTATCGTGGTCTCTGCCGTTGGAGCGCGGTGCGGAAAAGCGTTCAAGGCAACTGGCAAGTGGTCCGCTATCGCGAACACTCATATCGTTCGAGCTGATCCCGACTTGTTCATCTTCGACTTCGCGTTTCTTCTTCTGAATGACGAATCGTTCTGGGTTCGCGGTGGATCGGCTCAGCCATTTGTGAAGTTTCCGCCATCGTTGGATCGGTTCTATGCAATCCCGCCCCTCGCCGAGCAGCACCGGATCGTGGCGAAGGTGGATGAGCTGATGGGGTTGTGCGATGTGCTGGAGGCGCGGCAGGAGGAGGCGCGGAAGACCCAGGCCGCCCTGACCCGCTCCGCCCTCCATCACCTGACCACCGCCACCGCCCCGGCCGAGTTTTCCAACCGCCTTGTCCGACGTAGCCCGCAGGGCGAAGTCGGATGGAACTTCATTGCAGATCACTTCCCCCAGCTCATAGCCCGCCCGGAGAACGTGGCCGAACTCCGCCGGGCCATCCTGCAGCTGGCCGTGATGGGGAGGCTGGTACCGCAGAGTACGGCAGAAATCAGCCAGTCGGTCCCAGTACTTCATAAAGATAAGCAACCATTTCCGATACCCGAGAACTGGGCTTGGACTCGTCTGGCGGACATTGACGATCCAGATCGCGGCATTACCTATGGCGTTCTTGTGCCAGGTCCAGAAGTTGAGACTGGAGTTCCGCTCATTCGGGTCCAGGACTTGCATCCGTCGGACCCATTCGAATCTCCCACCAAACGCATAGCAAAGACCGTTGCCGATCAATACCAGCGCACAGTCCTCAAAGGCGACGAAGTCCTTGTTGGCGTCGTCGGAAGCATTGGCCGGATCGGAGTGGTCCCGGATGCTTGGCGAGGCGCCGTTATTGCTCGTGCAGTATGCAGGGTGGTCCCTTCTCCAATTCTCGATCGTCGCTATTTGCTCACAGCTTTGCAGGCTCCGATGGCACAGGATTTCTTTACGTCGACGACCCGCACGCTTGCGCAACCGACACTCAACGTTGGCCAACTGGAGGGCACCCCAATTCCACTGCCGCCCCTCGCCGAACAACACCGCATCGTCGCCAAGGTGGACGAGCTGATGAAGCTCTGCGACGAACTGGAGGCGGGGCTGACGCGGGAGCGGGCGGAGGCGGACCGGTTGTTTGACGCGATGGCGGCGCGGTTGAGGTGAGGACGAATTGAGCTGGGGTGACCGACGGGACTCGAACCCGCGACATTCAGGGCCACAACCTGACGCTCTGCCAACTGAGCTACGGCCACCAGCGGAATGAGCAATCTATCGAATGGGCACAGGAAATCAACAGCATTTGCGGACTCCGCCTTGCGCTTGATTCGGGGGGCGCATCCGCGTAGGCTTCCGCCGCGTTAACCATCAAGGAGGAGTTCCTGTGAAGCGTATCATGTTGGTTGGTTTGTCCGCCGCCGCGCTGGCGATGACCGTGTCCCCGGCCCACGCGCTGTGGGGTAAGAAGGGCACCGAAACGTCGTCCGGCAATGCCGAAATGAATCTCGGCGATTACAAGGGCTTGAAACACGCGGTCGGCGTGAAGGGCTTCAAAAATGAAGCCGGCTGGCGCGGCAGTTGGGACGTGGGCGATAACCTGACGGTGATGCTCGAGTCGGCCCTGTTCGACTCCGGCCGCTTCGTCGTGGTGCAGCGCGAGCAGTTGAAGGACATCATCGCGGAGCAGGATCTCGCGGCGAGCGGTCGCACGGCGGCGGCGAAGAAAGTCGCGCAGACCGGCAAGATCCGCCCCGCGAAGTACCTCGCGTCCGGCGCGCTCACCGAGGTCAGCGAAAACACCACGGGCGGCGACGGCGGCATCAATATCAAGGGCTTCCGACTCGGCGCGGGCAAGAATACGGCGCAGATCACGGCGATCATCACGCTGACCGACACGACGACCGGCGAGATCGTCGGCAAGGAGCGCGTGGTGGGCAAGGCGGGCGGCTCGGCGCTGCGCGTCGGCTACAGCGGCGCGATCGGCGGCGATATCGGCGGCTTCCAGAAGACCCCGCTGGGCGAGGCGGCGCAGGACGTGATCAACCAGGCCGTCGCGTTCATGGCCAAGAAGTTCGAGGAATTTCCCTTCGAGGGCTCCGTCGTGAGCGTCGCGAAGAACGGCCAGATCATCATCAACCGCGGCTCCGAGTTCGGCGTGGAAGCCGGACAGTCGCTGGTGATGGTGGAAGAGGGCGAAGAGCTGATTGACCCCAGCACGGGCGCGTCGCTCGGCACCGAAGAGGGCGATGAAATCGGCGAACTCAAGGTGGTCCGGGTTTCCGAGAAGGTCTCCTACGCCGACGTGGTCAAGGGCGACAAGAATCCGTCGCCCGGAACGATCGTCAAAGCGAAGTAAAGCGGGGCTTTTCCCGGCTGCAAACGCCCTCATCGGCCTCGTGCCGGTGGGGGCGTTTTACATTTCGGCGTCGATGTCCACGTCCGGCTCGACCTCGCCGTCGAACAACGGCGGGGCGAGCAGGGTGGGCGCGGCATCCTCGGGCAACTCCGCCTTGCGGGCGGCCGCCTTTTCGCGCAACGGGGCCAGGTCAACGCCTTGCGCCTCCAGTTTTGCGGCGACCTTTTCGTTTGCGGGATCGAGGATGAAGGATTGGCTCCACCAGTCGATCGCCTCTTCAATCACAGCGAGCTTTTCGTAGATGTCGCCGAGGTGGTCGGTCAGCGTGGGGTCGTCGGGCAGCAGCGCGACGGCGCGCTCGATGTCTTCCCGCGCCTCGGGGTAGCGACCCATCATGTAGTAGATCCAGCCGCGCGTATCAATGTAGGCCGGGTTGTCGGGCTGGATGGCGAGCGCCCGGTTGATGAGCTCGAGCCCCGTTTCAAGTTCCAGGCCGCGCTCCGCCCACATGTAGGCGAGGTAGTTGAGGGCATCGACGTAGGCGGAATAGTCCTGGCGCTGCGTGGGCTTCGGTTCCAGGGCAATGCACCGCTTGAACATTTCCGCGGCTTCCTCGATGCGCCCGATGCGTTCGTAGGCGGCGCCGTACCAGAAGTAGAAGCTGGCGGTCAGAATTTCACCCTCGGCGTCGAGTTCCTTCGCGAGTTCCATCGCGCGCGCGAAGGCGGCGAGGGATTCCGGATACGCCTTGGCGTAGCTGGCGACGAGGCCGAGATAGACGAAGACCCCGGGGTTTTCCGGGTCGAGTTCGCTCAACCGGCGCATCGCCGCGAGCCCCTGCCGCTGCTTTTTCGCGTCGCGTTCGCGCAGCAGCATGCGGGCGAAGACGTCGAGGAATTCCGGGTCCTTTTCCAGCGCCGCCTTGAGTCGCAGCGCGGCGTCGTCCGGCTTTCCGCCCTGCAGGTTGGCCATTGCATGGCTGATCTCGAAATGGGGCGTCATCGGCTCGTCCCCGGTTTCGGCGAAACGGGCCGTCGCCCGCGCGAAATAATCCAGCGCGGCCCCGGCCCGTTCACGGCTCATTTCGAGGTAGGCGAGCAATTCGATGAATTTCGTTTCCTGCGGATGTTGAGCGAGGGCGTCTTCCAGCACCTCGACGGCGTCGTCGGTTCGGTGGGCGCCGGTCAACAGGAGGGCGAGTCGCAGGGGCGGCGCGACGTTCGACGGGTCCGCCTCCTGCGCGCGGCGGAAGGCGTTCTCCGCGCCGGCGATGTCGCCCGCCTGTTCATTCAAGTGGCCGAGCGCGAGCAGGCGCCGGACGTTGCCAGGTTGCTGCTCGACGAGGGCCTGCATGGCGAGCCGAGCGGCGGGCAGGTCCTCGCGCCCGAAGACCGCGGTGAGCCGGCGCTGGCGCCACTGATCCGGGGGGGCGCGCCGCGCATCCATGTCCTCCAGCGCGAGCAGGGCAGCTTCGTATTGGCCCGCCAGTTTGCGCAGGAGGACGACCTGCATGAGCAGCGGCTCATCCCGCACGCCGGCTGCCACGGCGGGTTCGAGCACGCGCAGGGCGTCCCCGGCGGCTTTCGCGGCCGCGGTCCGGTCCGTCATCGCGGCGGCGCGGCGGACGAGCAGTTGCGCGAGCATGCGGGCCAGATCTTCGCCGTCGTTGACCTTGTTGACGCCGGTCTGCAGCAGGGCGATCGCGTCATCCGTCCGGTCGAGCCGGATCAGCAGGGCCGCTTTTTCGAGGTACGGCAGCGGCGCATCCGGCGCGACCTTCAGCGCCTGGTCGTAATAGGCCAGGGCGGCCTCGGGCTGGCCGAGCAGGCGAAGGACGAACGCGGTCCAAACCTGGGCGCGGTCCGACCGGGGCCGGCGTTTCGCCAACTGCTCCATCAACGCCTGCGCCTCCGGCCCGCGTTGGTCGCGGATCAGGCCGAGGGCGACGCGGAATTGCAGCTCCTCGTTGTCCGGGTCCAGCTCCGCCGCGCGCATGAAGTTGGTGAAGGCGGCTTCGCCCTGGCGGCTCCATTCCTGACTGACCGCGAGTCCGTAGCGAGCCAGCGCCTCGGCGAATTGTGCCCGCTCGGGCGGCAGGGTGGCCGGTATATCGCCGGGGGCCGTGGATTGCGTCGCAGCACGCGGTCCCGCGCAGCCGCACGTGGCGGCGAGCAGGCAGACCCCCACGGTGTACTGAACCCTCCGTGTCCAGCGCATGACGGAAACCCAACGAGCGGACAGTGGGGTGGTTAACCCCAACTGCGCTTCTTGTGACGGGCAAGGCGCAAGCGTTTGCGGCGTTTGTGTTTGGCGATCTTCTTGCGGCGTTGCTTCTTTACGGAACCCATACTTGCCTCTTTGGACCCTTCAAATCCTCAAACCGTTCATCCTAGGGAACGACTTTGTTTAAGGAAAGTTCAATAATACCCTCGGCACCCGCCGCCTTCAGGGCGGGAATCAATTCGCGGACGACCGGCTCATCCACCACGGACTCAACGGCGAACCAGCCGGCGCCGCCCAGCGGCATGACGGTCGGCGCATGCAGCGCGGGCAGCAGTTTCGTGACGCGTTCCAAATTCGCTTCGCTGACGTTGAGCTTCAGCAGGACCTTCGTTTCCGCCGCGAGCGCGCCGCGCAACAGGAGCGCGATCGTTTCGATTTTCCGGCGCTTCCAGTCGTCGGCCCAGGCCTTCTTGTTCGCGATGAAGCGGGTGGTGGACTCGAGTACGGTGTCGACGATGCGCAGGTTGTTCGCGCGCAGCGAGGAGCCGGTTTCCGTGATTTCGACGATTGCGTCCACCAGCTCCGGCGCCTTGACCTCGGTCGCGCCCCAGGAGAATTCGACCTCCGCCTGCACGCCGTTGCGCTGCAAATACTGGTTCGTCAGCCCGACGGCTTCCGTGGCGATCCGCTTGCCCTGCAGGTCCTTGACGGACTGGATGGGGGAGGCGTTCGGCACCGCGAGCACCCAGCGGACCGGGCGCAGGCCCTGCTTCGCATAGACGAGATTGGCGACTTCGTGCACGTCGGACCGGTTCTCGGTGATCCAGTCGAACCCCGTCAGGCCGGCGTCGAGCAGGCCCTGTTCGACGTAGCGGCTGATTTCCTGCGCGCGGATGAGGCGCGCCTCGATCTCCGGGTCGTCCACGGACGGCATATACGAGCGCGAGCCGCCGGAAATGGTGTATCCGGCCTTCTTCATCATCGAGAAGGTCGATTCCTGCAGGCTGCCCTTCGGCAACCCCAATACGATTTTTTTACCAGTGCCCATGATCCAATCCTTGCTGAACAAGCGGCGCAGGCTATCGCATCCCCACCGGGCGCCGCAATGGGAATATTCCAAGAAATGACGAAATCCGAATGACGGAATGACGAGGGCGGGTCTGCGTCATTCGTCATTGCGTCATTGTGTCATTGGTTCTGAGCACCCGTCGGCCGTCGATGCGGAGGCGGCCCTGGGCGAGCAGGCGCAGCGCCTCGGGGTAGGCGATGCGCTCCTGCGTCTGGATGCGGGCGTGCAGCGATTCCGGCGTGTCGCGGTCGTGCACCGGCACGGTGCGCTGGAGAATGATGGGCCCTGTGTCCGTGCCTTCGTCGACGAAATGGACCGTGCAGCCGGCGACGCGGACGCCGTAGCGCAGCGCCTGCTCCCACGCGTGCAGACCGGGAAACGCCGGCAGCAGGGAGGGATGGATGTTGAGTACGCGGTCCGGGAACGCGCGCAGCAGGCCAGGCTTCACGATCCGCATGAAGCCCGCGAGCGCCACCGCGTTCGCCCCGTGTTCCCCAAGGACCGCGATGGCCCGCTCCTCCGCCGCGCCGTCGAGTTTGGTTTTGAAGGGGGCGCAATCGAGGTGCAGCGCGGGCACGCCCGCCTTCCGCGCGCGCTCGAGGATGAACGCGTCCGCCACATCCGAAAGCACGCAGACGACCTCCGCCTCCAGCGCCCGCGCCGCGACGGCGTCGAGGATCGCCTGCAGGTTGCTGCCGTTGCCCGAGCCCAGCACACCGAGCCGCAGCGGGAGTGGTTCCATCAAGTCCATTGCAGTTTGACCGGATAGCGCCGCATTATTTTATCCGACGAGATCAGTGTGAGCCCATGCTGGATGGCTTCGCAAACAAGCAGCCGATCGAAGGGGTCGCGGTGCAGATTGGGGAGTTTGGAGAGCATAAAAATGGCTTCATTGCCCAGGGGGAGCGCGTCGAGTCCCGCTCGTTCCGCCAGGATGGGCACCTCCGTGTTGGGGAAGTCCATGCGCAATTTCCCCAGATCGCTTTTGATCTGAATTTCGAGCAGCGAAATCTGGCTGTAGTACAAAACGGCGTCCTTCTCGCGCAGGCGAGCCATCAACGCGGGGGGTATCCGATCCGGCTCACCGAGCCACCAGAGCAGCACATGCGTGTCGAACAAGGCGTTCAATCGCGGCCCTCAAATGCGCGGATGACGCTTTCGGGCGTGCTGTCAAAATCCCGGGCCACGTGGATGCGCCCGCGAGCGATTCCCGGTCGCTTGGTTTTGGCCGCCGCGACGGCGGGTAGTGGCGCGATCATAAAGGCCGGTCGCGCGTGCTTGTGCACCACGACGGAGTGGCCCTGTTCGGCCATCCGACCATAGCGCGAGAGGTTAGTTTTTGCCTCACTGAGCGGAATAGTGGTCAGACTCATGGGTGAATATGACCATAATATCGACCAGAAATCAAGGACAAGAGGGAGCTAATCCATTGATGCCCCGCCGGGATTCTGGCACATTGGCAACGCATGGAATTTGTGTCGTCCAAATCCGGCCTCGACGCCGTGCCCAAGTCCGTCTGGACGGGGCTGTTGCGCACGATGGTGCTGAGCCGTCGGACCGAGGAACGGCTGATCCGGCTGTATCACCAGGCGAAAATCTACGGCGGCGTGTACACCGGCGTGGGCCAGGAGGCGATCGGGTCCGCGATAACGGCGGCCAGCGGACCGGAGGATTTGTTTACGCCGCTGATCCGCAACATGACGGTGCACATCGGGCGGGGTGAGTCGACGCTCAACATCTTCCGCCAGTGGCTGGCCCGGGCGAGCGGGCCGACGCGCGGGCGCGACGGCAACGTGCACTACGGCAATTTCAAGAACGGCGTCTATACGATGATCTCGCACCTCGGCGCGATGCTGCCGGTGATCGTCGGCGGCGTGATGGCGAAGCGACGGCTCGGCCTCGACACGCTCGGATTCGGATTCATCGGCGACGGCGGCACGAGCACCGGCGACTTCCACGAGGCGGTGAATTTCGCGGCCGTGTACGACGTCCCGGTGGTGTTCGTGATTGAGAACAACCACTACGCCTATTCGACGCCCCAAAAGTTCCAGTACAAGTGCGAGCACCTCGCGAGCCGCGCCGCGGGGTACGGGATCGATGGCTATCGCGCGGACGGCAACGACGCGGTGGGGCTGATGCTCTTCTGCCGCGAGCTGGCGGCGGACCTGCGCGCGAAGCCGCGCCCGGTCCTGCTCGAATGCGACACGCTGCGCATGCGCGGCCACGGCGAGCACGATGACGCCTCCTATGTGGACCGCGACCTCGTGGCGAAATATGCCGCGCGCGACCCGATCAAACTCGCGCGCGAACGGTTGATCGCCGGGGGCATCGTGACGGAGGCCGAGGTGGCGGCGCTGGACCAGGCCTGCCTGGCGGAAGTCGACGCTGCGTACCGGCAGGCGCTGAAGGACCCCGCGCCGGACCCCGCCACGCTGGCGCATGGAGTGTACGCCGATGCTTGAGATGACCTACCTCGAAGGCATCCGGCAGGGTCTGCGCGCGGTGATGCAGGACCACCCGGAAGTCGTGCTGTACGGCGAGGATATCGGCCGGTTCGGCGGTGCGTTCAAGATGACGCTCGGCTTCCAGGAGGAATTCGGGGCGGACCGCTGCTTCGACACGCCGATCAGCGAGTCCGCGCTGTTCGGCAGCGCGATCGGCATGGCGACGCAGGGGTTGAAGCCGGTCGTCGAATTGCAATTCGCCGATTTCGGCACGAACGCGCTGCATCACATCTTAAACAACGCGGGCACGTATCACTACCGGACCGGCGTGCCGGTACCGATGACCGTGCGCGCGCCGTGCGGCGGCGGGTTTGGCGGCGGGCCGTTCCACTCGGAAGAACTGGAGTCGATCTTCTGCCACATGCCCGGCATCAAGGTGGTGTATCCTGCATTCCCGTCGGATGCGCGCAACCTGATCTACGCGTCGGTGCTGGACCCGAACCCGGTGATTTTCCTCGAGAATAAATACCTCTACCGCCACGTGAAGGAACTCGTGCCGCGCAAGGTCGAGCCGGTGCGGCTCGGCGCGGCGCGCATCGTGCGGCCCGGCCAGGAGGCCGTGGTGCTGACCTACGGCGCGATGGTGCACGAGGCGGTGCGCGCGGCGACGCGGCTGTCCGCGCAGGGGTACGAGGTGATGGTGGTGGACCTGCGCACGCTCAAGCCGTACGACGAGGACGCCGTGATCGCGGCGGCGGCGGCGACGAACCGCGTGCTCGTCGTGCACGAAGGCTGGCGCACCTGCGGCTTCGGCGCGGAGCTCGCGGCGCTGGTCGCCGAACGCGCGTTCCACCTGCTCGACGCCCCCGTGATGCGCGTCACCGCCCCCGACGTCCCCGTGCCCTACGCCCCCGAGTTGGAAAACGCCTACCGGCCCAACGCGGAAAAAATCGAGAAAGCGCTCGTGGAGTTGATTGAGTACTGATTTTTTACCACGGAGACACGGAGGCACGGAGATGTTGCTGGAGGAGGAGCTGACGCAGCAAATCATTTGTGCCCTGATTGAGGTCCACAAGTTTTGGGGACCCGGATTGAACGAGGAACTTTACGACAGGAGCATGGCGCATGAATTGAGTCTTCGTGGACTCGCGTTTGAAAATCAGTTGTATTTGCCGTTGCTGTATAAAGGCGTTGAGGTCGGAGAAAAGTTGAAGCTGGATTTTTGGGTCGAAAAGAAAGTGGTGGTCGAATTGAAGGTCGTCAAAGAGCTGCTTCCCGTTCATGAGGCCCAACTGCTCACGTATATGAAGCTGACAAACAGTCGCGTTGGACTGCTCGCGAACTTCAACGCAGCCGTATTGAAGGATGGATTAAAACGCTTGGTGCTCTAACTCCGTACCTCTGTGTCTCCGTGGTGAAATAATGAAAACAATCCCAATTTTGATGCCGCAGATGGGGCAGAGCGTGGCGGAGGGGACCATCGTCAAATGGCGCAAGCAGGTGGGCGAGTCCGTCGCGGCGGACGAGGTCCTCATGGAGGTCGAGAGCGACAAAATCACCGTCGAGGTCGAGAGCCCCGCCGCGGGCCGGGTCGGCTCCATCATGAAGGGCGAGGGCGCGCGCGCCGCCGTCGGCGAGGTGGTCGCCATGCTGGAGACGGAGTCGGAGGTCGCGTCCGATGCGTCCGCACCCGCCGAGCCGCCGAAGGAAACGCGGGCCAACCGTCCGCACGCGGGGGGCGACGGCGACCAGATGATGGTGTCGGTGATGGGCGAGGAGGATGACCTCGGAACCGGCATGCGCCTGCCCGAACTTACGCGCGACTGGTTGTCGCCCTTCGTGCTGCGTCTCGCGATGCTGAACAATGTTTCGCTCAAGGAACTCCAGGATATCCGCGGCAGCGGGCGGCAGGGACGCATCACGAAGAACGACCTGCTTACTTACCTCGCCCAGCGGCCCGTCGGCGCGACCTCAATCGCACAGGCGACCGGCAAGCCGAAGCCCGGCCCGCGCGACGTCGAGCAACTCGGGCAGGTCGTCCCGATGACCTCCATCCGCCGGACCATCGCCGACCACATGGTCCAGTCCATCCACACCAGCGCGCACGTGACCATGGTGCACATGGTCGATATGACGCACATCGTCGCGCTGCGCGAGCGTGTGAAGGCGTCCTTCGAGAAGCGGTACGGCGTGAAGATGACCTACACCGGCGTGCTGATCTACGTGACCGCGCGCGTGTTGAAGGATTTCCCGACGATCAACGCCTCGGTGTTCGGCGACAACCTGGTGCTCCGCAACGAGGTCAACATCGGCTTCGCGGTCGCGCTGCCGGATGAAAGTCTCGTCGTACCCGTGATCAAGAATGCCGACCGGCGGACCCTCGCGCAGATCGCGCAGGATCTGGAACGGCTGATCAAGGCGGCGCGCAGCAAACAGTTGAAGCGCGAGGATGTCGAGGGCGGCACCTTCTCCCTGTCCAATTTCGGCGCGTTCGGCAGCATCATCGGCACGCCCATCATCTACCAGCCGCAGGTCGCGATCCTCGGCATGGGCGCCATCGTCAAGGTGCCGTCCGTCGTCGACAACCAGATCGCCATTCGCGACCGGCTCTACCTCAGCTTCTCCTTCGACCACCGCGTCATCGACGGCGCCCAGGGCGGCCGCTTCCTAAACGCCATCCAGACGCGGACCGAGGCGTTGACCGAGGCCGACCTCGGCGTGGAGAAGCTATAAATTTCTGGTGAACGAAATCCGATCGGCGCCGAGGAGCCCATAACTCCTTGCATCCCACCGCGCTCTTCTGCTACACCCGCTCGCACTATGGGACAGAATCTTCGCACTCGCGTCAAACAGGCCGCACGTCTTCGCCGCAAGAAGCGCTTGAAAGAGCGCGCCCGCCAGCAGAAGAAGAAATGACCGAATGACCAATGACTGAATGACCAAAAGGTCATTGGGCATTTGGAAATTGGTCATTGGTCATTTGGGGCCATTCCCCCCTTCTTCCCGGCGTGACTTTCGCCTCCGGCTCAACTACGCTGGTCCCGGAGCTAAATCATGATCCTTGTCTGCGACGACGAACACACGCTGGTCCAGTTCTGCCGGGAAATCCTCGAGAAGGAAGGCTATACCGTGCGCACCGCGCGCGGAGCCGACGAGGCCTATCGCATCCTGCGCGAACCCGATTGCCGGGGCATGCTGCTGGACATGCAGATGCCGGAATTCAACGGCGCGGGCCTGCTGCTGCTGATGGCGGCGGAGGGCGTTCAGACGCCGGTCATCCTGTTCGCGGACGACCCGACGCTGGAGGAGGAGGAGATGCGCGACTTCCCGAATGTCCGCAAACTGCTCCATAAACCCTTCTATCCCGAAGACCTAATGAAGTCGGTACGGGAATTCATGCCGAAGGCGTGACGTTCGTGAAACGCCGCTCATTTCCCCGCGTGCGCGTACTGGCCGGTTTCCTTCTTTCCCTTTCCCTTGCCGCATGCGTCGCGCCGCCCGGCGGTTCGAATGGCGGATTCTTCGGCCGTACCGACGAGGCACTGAAGCCGGTGGTCGCGGTGGTCGACTTTGAAAACAAGGCCAGTTTTTCCGGCCAGTGGAAACTTGGGGCGGGCATGGCGGAATTGCTGGTGAACCAGTTGGTGGAGTCGGAGCGCGTGGTCGTGCTCGAACGCCAGCACCTCGGCGATGTGGTCGGCGAAATCGTGCGCCAGGGGCAGGATCTGTTCCGCGCCGAGGGCCGCGCGCAAAAGGGCCGCCTGAAGAACGCGCAATATCTGATCCGCGGAACGGTGACGGACTTCACGGTGATTGGCGACACGTCCGGCTGGTTCGGCGCGCCGCAGGGCGGCGTCCGGGCCCGGAGCCAGCGCGCGCGCGTGGCGCTGACGGTGAAGGTGTCGGATGTGGCGAGCGGCGAGGTTATTTCCTCGGTGCAAACGGAGGGCGTTGCCTCCTCCGGCGGCCTGGGCGCGACGGTGAATTACAAGGGCGTGAGCTTCGGAGGCGACGCATTTTTCCAGACGCCGCTGGGCAAGGCGACGGAGACGGCGCTGAGCCGGGCGGTGAAGAAAATCCTGCACGAGTTGCCGCGGCAGGCGTGGCAGCCACGGGTGGCCGACTTGTTTGAGGGCCAGGCGATCGTCAATGGCGGGCGTTCCGTTGGGCTGCGTCCAGGAGCGGAATTCGTGGTGCGCGGGTCGCCGCGCGAAGTCACCGACCCGGTGACGGGCAATGTCATCGATGTCGTGCCCGGTAAGGTTATCGGGCGCATCCGCGTCAAAGAGGTTAAGGAATCGGCGGCCTACGCCGATATCGTGGAGGGCGAGGCCCGGCGCGGAGATGCGCTGGAACCCACTCGCTAGGTGAAAGGGATAAAAATGAAATTGTTGCGCGCGTTGTGCCTGATGCTTCCGCTGGTGCTGTCCGTTCCATTGGCCGCCTGCTCCCGCGGGGCGAGCGTTTCGGCGGAGTCGAAGGCGGAGAACATCGTCACGGTCACGTCGGTCGAACAGTTTGATGCCGCGGTCGCCAACACGGCGGGCCTCGTGCTGGTGGACTTCTGGGCGACCTGGTGCCCGCCCTGCCGCTACATGAACCCGATCCTCGCGGAAACCGCCGCCGAGCAGCCCGACGGGCTGACGGTGCTCAAGGTCGATGTCGACAACAACCGTGCGCTCGCGGAACGGTATAAGGTCGAGTCCATCCCCACCTTCGTCCTCTTCAAGGGCGGCAAGGCGGTGGACATGAAGGTCGGCGCATTTCCGAAGGCCGAATTGCTGAAGTGGCTCGAAGCGAATCGCGGTTGATTGCTCCGCACGCCGAGGAATTTTCATCACCGAGGACACAGACGTATCCGTTCACGTTCACTTACACGTTCACGAATTTCGGTCCTCGTGCACGTGAACATGTGGACGGGAACGTGTACGGAAGAAGGCGCTATTCGGAATCGAAAAAGCCCACGGAAGCGCACGGAATTTCACGGAAGATGATCAGCATATCCGTCGGCGCGTCGCGGAGAGATTGACAGCCTTGTGAATCGAGGTATGTGTTAACGTATGAAACGGGCGTACAAACGAAGCCGGGTGAATGGATTCCCGTTGTTCGTCCTGCTGCTGGTCGTGGGTCTTCTTGCCGCCCCCCTGCCGCTGCACGCGTGCCTGAATGCCGACGCTGGCGGTTGTTCCTGTTGCTGCTCGCACGACGGTGCGGCGATGTCGTGCTGCGCGGGTGAAACCGAGCCCGCTCCTGAGCCGTCCTGCTGTTTTACGGTGGATTCAGACCCGGGCTTGATGCCCTCGCAGCACCGTGACGCGGCGCCGATCCTCCCGTTGATTACCACGGTGGGCGACATGGCGCCCACCGCGATTCGGCCGCACACGCCGTCCTTTGCCGCGCCGTCAGTCGGACATGCTGTTTCGACTACGCGACGCCTTTCCGTTCTCTGTTCGTTCCTGAATTAAGTCCCATCACCACCGGCCTCTGCCGGCACGGTGTTCTTTCCTTCCCGGCCATCCGGGATCCAGGTTGTTCCATGGGCTTTTCAGGATTATGCAAACATCACAAACCGCACTTGATTCACTCCGGCGCACGACGCGCTCCCCGGCGTCGCGCCGCCGCCAGGCTGGCCCGCTGCTGGTCCTGCTGATTTTTCTGCTCGGCGTCGCCGGGCTGTTCGCGCTGGTCTTCGGCGACCGGCTGCGTCCGCGTGTCGAGGTTACGGTTGCCCCGGTGCTGTTGCTCGAAACGGGCGGCGGGTCCGCATCAGCCGCCGCCGAGGGGCCGGTGACGATGATCGCACAGGCGTCGGGCTGGATCGAACCCGACCCGTACCCGGTCCGCGTTCCCGTGAAGACGGACGGCTTCGTCGATACCGTCGAGGTGCTGGAAGGGCAGTCGGTCCGCAAGGGCGACCTGCTGGCCACGCTTGACGCGGCCACGCTGCGCATTGAGGCGTCGGAACAGCAGGCGATGCTCGCCGAGGCGGAGGCGGCGCTGGCGGAACGGGAACTGTCGATCAAGGCCGCGTTGGCCGAAGCGGCTGCCGCGGAGGCACGACTCGCCGAGGCCGCCGATCGCTCGCGGCGCTTGCATGCGCTGACCGACGAGGATGTCTCGCCCGTCGAACGGATCGCGACGGATCGGGCGGAAACCGAGGCGCGCGCCGCGAACGAGTCCGCGCGCGTCGCCGTCGATATGCTGCGCGTACAATCGGACATGCAGCGCGCGCGCGTCACGGCCGCGCAGGCGGCGCTGGACCGCATCCGGCTCGATCTCGAGCGCACGCGCGTCGTTGCGCCGATGGACGGCATCGTTCTGGCCCTGCATGCCGCGCCCGGCCTGAAGCGGATGGCGGGCATGGAGGACATGGAAAGTTCTTCAATCGTCACGCTCTACGACCCGTCGCGCATGCAGGCGCGCGTGGATGTGCCGCTCTCGGACATCGGGCGCATTGTGACGGGCATGTCCGCGCGCGTCGTTACGGCCGCGCTGGCGAACCGGATATTCACCGGCGTCGTGACGCGCATCACCGGCGCGGCGGACCTGACGCGCAACACGCTCCAGGTCAAGGTCGCGCTCCGCGATCCCGACCCGCGCCTGCGTCCCGAAATGTTGTGCCGCGCGGAATTTCTCGCGCCGGTTTCGTCGGCCGGTGGTGCATCCGGCGACGCGTCGCGCGCGTTGTGGATTCCCGCCGCGGCGCTGGTGGACGGCGGCGGCGCGGTTTGGGTGATCGATCCGGTGCGGGAGACCGCTGAACGCCGTCCCGTCACGACCGGCGCGGAGGAGCGCGACGGGTTACGCCAGGTGATCGAGGGGCTGCGGCCCGGCGAAAAAGTGGTGACCGGCGGCGCCGAACGACTGCGGCCCGGCGCGCGAGTCATCGTGAAGGAGGATTTGAAATCATGAGCACCGTCGACCACACGTTGATTCGCTGCCGCAACGTCACGAAGCAGTACCGGAAGGGCAACAACCTGGTGACGCCGCTGGAGGCGCTCGACCTCGACATTCCGCGCGGCGAATTTCTCGCGCTCATGGGGCCGTCGGGATCGGGCAAGACGACGTTGCTGAACCTGCTCTCGGGCATCGACCAGCCGGCATCGGGCACAATTGAATTTGACGGCATTCCCGTGCACGCGCTGCCGCGCCGTCGCCTCGCCGCGTGGCGCGCGCGGCACGTCGGCTACATCTTCCAGCTCTATCACCTGGTTCCCGTGCTGACGGCATTTGAAAACGTGGAGCTGCCGCTGCTGCTCGACCCCATGTCGCGCCGCGAACGGCGCGAGCGCGTCGAGGCGGTGCTGTCCCTCGTCGGCCTGTCCGACCGCATGCACCACTTTCCGCGCGAGCTGTCGGGCGGCCAGGAACAACGGGTCGCGATCGCGCGCGCGCTGGTGGCCGATCCTCCGCTGCTCGTCGCCGATGAGCCGACCGGCGATCTGGATCGCACGGCGGCCGATGCGGTGCTCGGTTTGCTCCAGGCGCTCTCGCGCGAGCAGGGCAAGACCATTGTCATGGTCACCCACGATCCGCGCGCCGCCGCCTCCGCGTCGCGGGTGCTGCATTTGGAGAAGGGTCGCCTGCTGGAGGCCGTGCCATGAACCTGAATGCCGCGCTCAACCTGGTCCCGCTCGCGGCGAAACAGCTCGCCCGCCATCGCGTGCGTACGGTGCTGACCGTGGCCGGGATCGCGGCGGGCATGTTCCTCTACGGGCTGGTCGAGAGCATGCAGCGCGCCGTGGCCCGCTCCACCGCGGTACAGGCGTCCGATGTGACGCTCGTGGTCTATCGTGAGAATCGCTATTGCCCGTCGACGAGCCGGTTGCCGGTTTATTATGAGGACGAAATTCGCCGGATCCCCGGGGTGCGCGAGGTGATTCCGATCCAGATCACCGTCAACAACTGCGGGGCCAGCCTCGACATCGTCACGTTTCGCGGCGTCCCGCCGCGCCAGCTCGCGCGCTATGCGCCGGAAATCCGGCTGGTTGAGGGTTCGCTGGAGGAGTGGGAGCGGACCGGCGACGGCGCGATCATCGGCCAATACTTCGCGCGGCGTCGCGGCTTGAAACCGGGCGACGCATTCGAGGCGGCGGGAGTGCGCGTACGCATCTCCGGCGTACTCGTCTCGCCAAACCTGCAGGACAACGACGTGGCCTACGTACACCTGCCGTTTCTCCAGCAGGCGTCGCGCCGCGGGCTCGGTGAAGTGACGCAGTTTAATGTGCGGGTGGAGGATTCGTCGCAACTCGACGCCGTGGCGGCGTCGATCGACGCCCACTTCGCGTCGGCCGAGGCGCCGACCCACACGCAGCCCGAAAAGGCGTTCTTCGCACAGGCCGCGCGCGAGTTGATCGAGCTGACCGGCTTCACCCGGTGGATCGGACTTGGCGCCGTGGTGGCGGTGCTCGGCCTCGTTGGAAACGCGGTGCTGCTCGTGGTGCGCACGCGCATCCGCGAGAACGCGGTGCTGCAAACGCTCGGGTATCCCGACGGCGCGATCGCCTGGCTGGTGCTCCTCGAGGGCGTGTTGCTCGGTGCGGTGGGCGGTCTCGCGGGCGCGGGCGGCGCGGCGGCCTTTCTCGCGGCAAGCCGGATTACATTCGGCAATGAGGGCCAGGTCATGTCGGTGCTGCCGGATGGCGGCCTGTTCGCGTCGAGCCTGCTGTTGGCGTTGACGCTCGGCGGGCTTGCCGCGGCCTATCCCGCGTGGATCGCGGCCCGCCGTCCCATCGTCGAAAGCTTGAGGACCTGACTATGTTGCTGCCCTTCAGTTACGCCGTGCGGAATTTATATCGGGACCGTATGCGCCTCGCGCAGACGCTCGGCGGCGGCGCGCTCGTTGTTTTTCTCGTCATGGGCGCGCACGCCCTCAACGCGGGCATGCGCAATACGCTCCGCGCGAGCGGCTCGCCGGCCAACCTGCTCATTCTGGGCAAGGGCAGTGAGGAGAGCATGCAGCGCAGCGAGATTACCGAGCGCGCCGCGGGCATTACCGAGGCCAGCATCTCCGGCCTCCACGCGCCCCTCGGCGAACGCGCCGTTTCGCCGCAGATCGTGCATATGGCCGACCTTGAACTCGCGGACGGGCGGCGTATTCGGGGCCTCGTCCGCGGCGTTACGCCGAAGGCGCTGCTGGCGCATCCGGATGTGGCCGTGATTGAGGGACGTTTTCCGGGGCCGGGCGAGATTCTCGCCGGGCGTCTCGCATGGAAGCGATTCGGCGTTGATGAAATGGCGTTCCGCCCCGGCGCAGTCCTGCGCCTCGACGATGCGCAGCTCTCGGTGTCGGGTGTGTTCGCCGCGCCGGGCTCGGTGCTTGAATCGGAGCTGTGGATGCACCTGAACGACCTGCGTACGCTCGCCAAACGCGAAACGCTGAGCGCGATCGTGGTGCGGCTCGACGACGGCGATCCCGCCGACGTGCACCTGTTCACGAAGCAGCGGCTCGACCTGGAATTGACCGCCGTGTCCGAACCGGACTACTACGCGCGGCTCGCCGCGTTTTATGCGCCCGTGCGCGCGATGACGTGGATCACCGCCGCGCTGATCGCCGCCGCAGCGGTGTTTGGCGGACTCAACACCCTTTACGCGGCCTTCGCCGCGCGCGTGCGCGAAATCGCGACGCTTCAGGCGATTGGCTTTGGGCGTGGCGCGATATTCCTTTCGTTCGTGCAGGAGTCGCTGATGGCCTCGTTGCTCGGTGCGCTGCTCGGTGCGTTCGCCGCGGTCCTGCTGCTCGCCGACCGCGTGGTCTACTTGAGCGCGGGCGCGTTCCGCCTCGGCTTCGGCCCCGAAACCCTATTCGCGGGAATCCTCGCAGGCCTGTTGCTCGGACTCGTCGGCTCGCTGCCGCCCGCGTTCCGCTGTTTGAAACCCAGTCTCCCGCAGGCGTTGCGGGACTAGAAAAGGAAAAGAACATGAAAAAACACATCATGCTAGCAGCCGGTCTGGCCGGCTTGTTGTCCGTTGCCGTCGGGTGCGGACGCTCCGGAGCGCCGGAATCGCCCACCGCCGTTGTCGCGGAATTACCCGCTGCGCTCGCCGCGGTCTTCCGCGCCGTGCCCGCGCCGGAATCCATCACGCCCATTCCCGCCTTGCGTACCGCCGTGCGCCCGGGCGACGCGGTGGTGATTGAGGCGAAAGTGATGGGCACCGAAACGCCGTTCGTCGACGGACGCGCGCTCGTCGTGGTCGGCGATGAGGGAACTCTGGAGTCCTGCGATCTGCGGCCGGGCGACAGTTGTGAGACGCCGTGGGACGTGTGCTGCGAGGACCCGGCCACCATTCGCGCGGGTACCGCTACGATCCAGATCGTCGACAGCGATGGTCGCGTGCTCAAGGCCGGTCTACGCGGGGTCAACGGACTCACCGAACTCAGCCGCGTGCGCGTCGCGGGAACGGTCGCGCCTGAATCGACCGGTGATGCGCTGATCGTTAACGCGGAAGCCATCGAGGTGTTGTGAAGCGCCGTGCGACCATCCTGATGCTCGCGGGGTTTCTGCTGGCCACGGCGAACGCCGGTGCGGGGTGGTGGTCTGCGTATGGCCACGCCGGGCTCGACGCGGCGGTCGAACAGGGACTGGCCGGAAACCCGGATGTCGTTGCCGTGCTCGCGCGTATTCGCGCGGCGGACGCGGCGTTGGCGGCGGCGCGCTCCGGCCGTCGTCCCGAGGCGATGGTCGAAGCGGGCTATCGGACAGGCCGCGAACAATCCATGCGGTCGGGTGGCGTCGCGGACGACATCGATCCGCTCATGGCTGGTACGCGGCTGTCATGGGAGTTGGACGTGTTTGGTCGTGTTGGTGCGGAGGTCGGCGCGGCACGGGCCCGGCTGGCCGGGCGCGGCGCGGAGGCCGATGCCGTGCGGCTGATGCTGGTGCGCGACATCGTTGAAGCCTATATCACGTGCGCCGTGCTTGCCGAGGAGCAGGCGTGGTGGACGCGGCAGGTCGGCGACATTCGCGCGCTGCGCGAGCGCGCCGCGAGGCGGGTTGAGGCCGGGCTCGACGATCCCCCATCGCTGCGGCAGGCCGTGGCGATGCACGAGGAGGTCGAGCATCATGCCATGGAAGGTGATATCCAGCTCGATCAGGCTCGGGCTCGGCTGCGTTCCCTGCTTGGCGGCGAAGACCCGGCGATTGCGCCCACGAGTCTTGGCGGGTTTACCCTGCCCTCGTTGCCCGAGCTGTCCGGCGCCAACCTGCACGTGCGTCGTCCGGATGTCGTGCGTGCCCACGCGGACTGGCAGGCGGCGCGCGGTGAAGCCACACAGGCTTCACGGGACCGGTTGCCCAGTCTCGCGCTCGTCGTCAGCGCGGCGGGGGAGGGCGCATCGGCGTCATCACCGGACGAGTGGTCCGCCTGGGCGGGGCCGGTGGTTTCGCTGCCGCTGTGGCAGCCGCGTCTCCGTGCAAACGCCGCCGGCGCGATGGCCGGGGTGAGCGCCGCGGAGGCGGAGTGGACCGCCGTTGCGCTGCGCGCGGTCCTCGAAATCGACAACGCCTGGGCGGAGCGTCGTCGTGCCGCCGAAATGATTGGTCACATGGCCGCGCGTCGCGATGCGCTGCGCGCGGAGGAGGAGAGTCTCGCCCGTCGTCGCGAAGCCGGCCTGATCGAAGAAACGGACTGGCGTGAAGGTCGCGCCGCCCATGCCGAGGCCGCGCGCGCGCACGCGGTCTGGCTCGCGAACGGCCTCCGCCAACACGCCGCGCTCATCGCCGCGCTGGGCGGCATCACGCCGCCCTGATTTATTTTCATCACGGAGACACGGAGGGCGCGGACATAAACGTTCACGTTCACGTACACGTTCCACGAACTTCGGTCCCTCGTGCACGGGTACGTGAACGAGAACGTGTACGGGCAGGGGGATCGAAAGCCCCGCGGGCGCGTTCGGGATTGAGCGGCCCACGGAGGAAAGCGGACGGGATAACGGGATGGACCGGATGGAAATCTCTCCGATGAATCACCCCTCTGTGCCTTTGTGCCTCTGTGCCTTTGTCCCTAATCCTATCCCCGCGCGGATTTGGACCAGGTGTCCTTGAGTGTCGTGGTCCGGTTGAACACGGGGGCACCGGGTTTTGAGTCGACGCCGTCGGCGACGAAGTAGCCCACGCGCTCGAATTGCACGCGGTCGCCCGGCTTGAGTTCGAGCAGCGCGGGCTCCACGAAAGCGGTCACTTTTTTCATCGAGTCGGGATTGAGGAATTCCTTGAAATCCTTCTCCTCGTGCGCGTCGGGCTCCTCCACCGTGAAGAGGCGGTCGTACAGCCGGGCCTCCACGGCTTTCGCGTCCCCGGGCACCCAGTGGATCGTTCCCTTGACTTTGAGCTCGGTGGACGGCGAATCCCACCGGCAGGTGATGCCGGTGATCGTGCCGTTCGTGTCCTTCTGCACGCCGGTGCAGGTGAGGAAACCCGCGTAGCGGATGCGGACGGATTTGCCCGGCGCGAGGCGGAAGTATTTGGGCGGCGGCGACTCCATAAAATCGTCGCGTTCGATCAGCAGATTCGCGCCGAACGGAATCTGGCGCGAGCCGGCCGCCGGATCCTCCGGATTGTTCACAGCCGCGATGGATGTGGGAACCTGGTCCGCGTTTTCTATCGTTACGAGCAGCGGGTCCAGTACGGCCATGCGGCGCGGAGCGCTCTTGTTCAGCGCGTCGCGCACGCAGTGTTCCAGCAGCGCCACATCCGTGAGGCTGTTGTATTTCGTGATGCCGATTTCCTCGCAGAACGCGCGGATCGCCTCCGGCGGCACGCCGCGTCGGCGCAAGCCGCAGATCGTCGGCATGCGCGGGTCGTCCCAGCCGTTCACGAGTTTCGTCTGCACGAGTTCGAGCAGCTTGCGCTTGCTCATCACCGTGTAGCTCAGGTTCAGGCGTGCGAATTCGGTCTGGCGCGGGCGCACCGGCAGGCCTTCGAGGTGATCGACGACCCAGTCGTACAGCGGCCGGTGCACCTCGAATTCGAGTGTGCAGAGCGAATGCGTCACGCCTTCGAACGCGTCCTCCAGCGGGTGCGCGAAATCGTACATCGGATAGATGCACCACGTGTCGGCGGTCAGGTAGTGGTGCTCGCGCATGATGCGGTAGAGGACCGGGTCCCGCAGATGGATGTTTGGCGAGGCCATGTCGATCTTCGCGCGGAGGCAGAGCGTTCCATCGGGGAATTCGCCTGCGCGCATACGGGCGAACAGGTCGAGGCTCTCGGCGGGCGGGCGGTTGCGAAAAGGGCTTTCTTTGCCGGGGCGCGTGGGGACGCCGCGGTATTCCTTCCACTGCTCCTGCGTCAGTTCGCAGACGTAGGCGTTGCCGCGCCGGATGAGGTCGCACGCGATGTCATACATCCGCTCGAAATAGTGCGCGGAAAAATAGAAATGATCGCCCCAGTGCCAGCCGAGCCAGCGCACGTCGGTCTTGATGCTCTCGACGTACTCCATCGACTCCTTCGCGGGATTCGTATCGTCCATGCGCAGGTGGCAGCGGCCGCCGAACTCGCGCGCCATGCCGAAATCGAGGCAGATCGCCTTTGCGTGGCCGATGTGCAGGTAGCCGTTGGGCTCCGGCGGGAAACGCGTCACCACGGGACTGCCCTGGTTCCCGGCCTGCACATCCGCGGCGATCATGTCGCGGATGAAGTGGCTCGGTTTGGGGTCAACGGGCGCTGGTGTGCTCATGGGGGTTCCTGAATCGGCGTATTTCTAACGGTTGCCACGCCGTGCGAAAGAAAAAAACGCAACGGGGCCCGCGGGGAGCGCTTCAGGTGGCGGCGGAAACCGACGGATCGACAGGCAGATAAAGCGTGAATGTGCAGCCGTTGCCCGGGCGGGAGAGAACTTCAATCCCGCCGTTGTGGGCCGACGCGATGCCGAGGGAGACGGCAAGTCCGAGACCCCGCCCGACGCCCTTGGTGCCGGCGAATGGATCGAACAACCGGTTTTCCATTTCCGGCGCGAGACCGCCGCCCGTATCGTGCACGGCGAGGAATGCATAGCGGCCGGGCTTTCGCGTCGAGGGGGGGTGCTGGCGCGCCAGATCCACCGCCGTGAGGTCTCGCACCCCCGTTTCGATCAGCAGTTCGCCCTGCCGTTCGCCGACCGCCTCGGCGCTGTTGGTCGCCCAGTTCAGCAGGAGTTGCTGGAGCAACCGCGCGTCCATCCGTACCGACGTGCCGGTGGCGGTGAGTTGATAGCGAACGGTGATCCGTGGCGCCACGGCCACCTCCACGAGGGCGCGGCACGAGTCGACCAGTTGCGACAGGTCGCCCGTCCGCAGCGAGGAGAACGCGTGACCCGAACACGTCAGCATCTCGCCGCTCAACTGGGCCGCGCGTTCCGCGGCTGTGCGGATTTCGGAGAAATAGACCTGTAGCGGGCTGTCCGGCGGCACGTCCGACGCCGCGAGTTCGACGTTGCCGAGGACCACGGTGAGCTGGTTGTTGAAGTGGTGCGCGATGTTGCCGGTCAGTCGCGCCATGCTCTCCAGATGATGCGAGCGCATCATCGTTTGAAGCATTTCATCGTGCTTGAGTTCGGACTCCTTGCGCTCGGTGATGTCGAAAATGGCCGCCATCTTCGCGCGGGAGCCGTCGGGCCGGTCGATCGGGGTGTTCACCACGTAGTACCAACGTCCGTCCAGTGGACTTTGCACCTCCCAGCGCACCTTCTCGCCGCTCATCACGCGCTCATTCCGGCACCAGGGACAAATCTCCTTGAGCCCATGCAGCGCGGCGTAGCATTTCTCGCCCACCGCGCAGCGCCCGGTCCGCTCAATGAGCTTCCGGTTCATGAACTCGATATCATTCTGATCGTTGCAGATGTAGATCATGCCGTCAAAGGTGTCGACGATGGCGCGATAGCGGGCGTCGAGTTCCGCGCGCTCGCGCTCCAGGTTCTTCATCGGGGTGATGTCGAGACTTGCGCAAATGACGCCAACGACATCCCCGTGGTCGCCGTGCATCGGGCTTGCGCTGAGATTGAACCAGTGATCGGCGCTGTCATAGTTCAGCGAAATGACTTCGCTGTGCTCGCGATTGCTGTCCATCACGGCTTGCTTGATGGCGCGCAGCCGCCCGCCCTGTTCCGCGCCCAGCAATTCCTCGTCCGTGCGTCCGATGACCTGGGCGGCGGTCCAGCTTCCCACGGGATTGAACAGCCAGGTGTAGCGCAGCGCCCGGTCCTGGATAAACAGTGTGATGGGAGATGTGCGAATCGCCACCCGCAGGCGCTCCTCGCTCTCGCGCAACGCCTGTTCGGCCCGCTTGCGCTCCATGATTTCGCGTTCAAGCCAGAGCTGCTGCTCCTCCAGCTCGGCCAGCCGCTCCGGAGCGCGGTCCCCATGCTGCCCCGCCGCCATCTGCGCGTCTTTCACAAGCCCACTGTAGTCCCGTTGAATGGATCGATAAATCGAGGAAACCAGCAAGTGGGGCATCGGGGATCATCCGATGGCATCGAGGCTCGTGGCGCCATTGCTTTGTGCTGGCGAAGACCGCCGCTTTCGCGGACTCTCGCGGGCATGTCCGCCACCGCCGTCCTCAAGCCCAATCGCGACAAACCCGTCCGCCACGGGCACCCGTGGATTTTTTCCGGCGCCGTGGCCCGGTGGGAGAACGCTCCGGCGACGCCCGGCGTGGTGGACGTGCGCTCCGCCGCGGGCGAGTGGCTGGGCCGCGGCCTCGGTCATCCCTCGCTCAACCTGGCCGTGCGCCTGCTGACGCGCCGCGAGGATGAGGCCGTCGACGACGCTTTCTTCGCCGCCCGCCTCGACCGCGCGCTCGCCCTGCGCGAGCAGTGTTTTGGTCCCTTCGCCTCGGATCTCGATACGGATGCGTACCGGCTCGTTTGTTCGGAGGCGGACGGCCTCTCGGGCCTCATCATCGATCGCTACGCGGACGTGCTCTCCATCCGGGTGGGCGCGGCGGCGTGGCTGCCGTGGCTGCCGCTGATCCGCGGGCGCCTCGCCGCGCGCACCGGCATCCATCGTGTTTTCATCGCGGCGGAGTCCGATGCCGTGGAACGCGAGGGCCTGTCCGCGGACGCCGTCGCGGCCGAGTCGCGCGACCCCCCCGCGTTCGTCCGTATCCGCGAGTCGAATTTCCTGTATGACGTCGACGTCGCGGGCGGCCAGAAGACCGGTTTTTATCTCGACCAGCGCGAGAGCCGCAAACGCGTCGCCGCATACGCCGCGGGCCGCGAGGTGTTGAGCGCCTACTGCTACACCGGTTCCTTCGAATTGCATGCCGCCGCCGCGGGCGCGAAATCCATCATCGGCCTCGACGCCTCGGCCCCTGCGCTGGAACGCGCCCGCGCGCACCATGCGCTGAATGGGCTCGCCGTGCCGGTTGACTACCGGGTTGCGGACGTGCCGGTCGCGTTGCGCCGGTTTCGCGACGAGGCGCGCGCGTTCGATCTCGTTGTGCTTGATCCGCCGCGTTTCGTTTCCAACCCAAACCAGTTGGAGAAGGGCCTGCGTGCCTACAAGGACATCAACCTGCTGGCGCTCAAGCTGCTGCGCCCCGGCGGCATCCTGGCGACCTTCTCCTGTTCGGGCTGGGTGAAGGCGGATCAGTTGCACCTGGCGCTGGGTTGGGCCGCGACGGACGCGCACCGTGAGGTCCAGATTCTGGAGACCCTGGCCCAGCCGGCCGACCATCCGGTGCTGCTCACCTTCCCGGAGGGCGCCTACCTGCACGGATTGATCGCGCGAGCGGTTTGACACGCGCGTGCATCGGGTTAGACTTCGGTTCGTACGGGGGTTGTCGTCATGTCGGAAAAACCGGAAAACACCGATGCAGCGGATACCCACCACTTCGATGAGTGGGCACGCAAGACCGCGCTCTTCCGCGAATGGGCGGAAATGAAGGAAGACGTCCTGCGGCACAAGTGGTTCGAGAGCGAGAAGGCCGGACACGATGTCGGCTGGGACCGCGCGCTCGTCGACTACAACCTGCGCATTCGCCGCGCGCGCGGGAAGCCGGGGTAGCCGTCGGCTACTTCAGCACTTCAGTGAGCACGCGTCCCTCCGCGGACGGCATGTCCAGTCCCAGCAGGGCGGCGACCGTGGGGGCGACATCAATCAGTGCCATATCCTCAATCATGCTGCGCGAACGAATGCCTGCGCCCGCGGCGATGAAGCCGGTTTTCATCGCCAGCCGGTCCGGCAGGTAACCGTGTTGGCCCCGCAGCGACGATTTTCTAAGAAACCCGCCTGCCAGCGATCCCGAAAACATATAGCTCGGATCGCCCTCGAGATAAAACGCAGCGGTCGGCGCGGCGCCCAGTGCGTCCAGTTGCGCGCGCTCGACAATTCGGAAATATACCTCGCCCGTTTCGCTTTCCGCGTGTTGCTCCAGCAGCTTGCGCACCGCGCGCGCGGTTTTTCGGTCCTTGGGGTCCTTGAGGTAGACGCCCGCGGAACCCCCGGAATTCGCCGTGATCGCCGTCCAGTCCCGAATCGTACCCTTGTCGACGGTGAGATAGCCGTGTTCCGCCAGCAGGACGTTGGGCGCGATGCTGAATTCGACATCCGCGAATCCGTGGTCGCCCACGATGATCCAGGCCGTGTTGCTCTCATTGCCCGCTTTGCGCACCGCCTCGCGGAGGCGCAGGACGAGGTTGTCCGCGCGGGTCATCGCCGCGCGGGTGCTGGACGAACCCGGGCCGTAGCGATGCTGGGCTTTGTCGGGTTCGACGAAGTGCACCATCATCAGGTCCGGCTGACCGCGGCGGATCAATTCCTCCGCGAGCCGCGCGATGAACGCGTCGCGATCCTCGGCCTTCGAGAGCGCCTCCGGCCAGCGGCGCTGGACGCTGTCCGCGATATCCAGCAGCTCCGGCGTTGCGTGGCGGCGCACGAGGGTGATTTCCGCGCCGTAGCGGGATGGCCAGAATTCCGGGAAATTCCAGGTGATGTTGGTCGCCCCGGCCGTCGAGGGCCACGACAGCGTCGCCGTGGTCAGCCCGGCCTCGGCGGCGCGATCCCACAGCGCCGGCGACTTCAGGTCCTCCGCGAACCAGGCGCCGCGATCCGGGTCGCGAATAGGGTCGAGATTGTTGCCGAACGCGACGCCATGCCGTGCCGGCCGGGCGCCGGTGGAAATGCTCGCGTGGCCGACGTAGGTGAGCGATGGGTAGGGCGGGTCAACCCGCTTCGCGTGGGAACCGGCCCGTCGCAGTGCGACCAGGGTGGGCACGGCTTTGGAAAACTTTGCGTCGAGGTAAAATGACGGGCGCAGGCCGTCGATGGAAATGACGACTACATGTTGTGCAGCGCGTCGCGGCGCTGGTGCGGCTTCTTCCGCCCGGACGAGTCCGGCGGAAACCGTCACGCCGAGAGCGAGGGCAATGGATTTCAGATTCATGCGAGCGATTCCTGGTTGAGCTGTGTTAGGAATATGTTAGTGACGCCTAACCGGGAATCAAGCGATTGTCGCCCCTGTGCGTGGATTCCGCGTGCCGCACGCGGTTGCTTGACGCAGCGCCTTGGAGGTCCGACGCTATGTCCGTTCGCGCTCGTAGCTCAACTGGACAGAGCTTCTGACTTCGGATCAGAAGGTTGGGGGTTCGAATCCCTCCGAGCGCGCCACGGATTTGAGGTCTTACATATTCGAGAAGGCGTGCACGGTGGTTTGCCGATAGGTGTTCCCCGGGCGCAGGATGATGTCGCCGATTTCGGGGCGGTTGGCGCCGTCCGCGTAGCCCTGGCACTCGAGGCACACGCCGCTGAACGGCGCGTAGAGGCGGCAGGACTTTCCCCTGTTCGTTCCGTCCAGCATGGCCGAGGAATAGAACTGAATGAATCGTTCCGTCGTGGCCACGTCCATCACGCGGCCGCTGGCCGGGTCTTCCAGCCGCGCGGTGGGTGTCGGCTCGATGTCCGGTGCGCGGCGGATCAGGTACGTGTTGCCGTGCTGCTTGAACAGATGCGGAACCGCGTCGCCGAGTAGTCGGGGGCGGTTGAAGTCATCCGCCGTTCCAGTGACCGGCGCAAGGCGTCCGGACAACGTGAAGGACTCGTCCGTCGGCACGCAATAGTCCGCGAAAATCTGCAAGCGGTGCCCCTCCGTGCCGCCGGAGCTTTCCCCCGCGAGGTTGAAGTAGGAATGGTGCGTCGGGCAGAACGGCGTGGGGGCGTCCGTTTCCGCCTCGTAGCTGAGGGTCCATTCGTTCCGCGGCGTGAGGCGAAACGTGACGCGCACGTCGAGATTGCCCGGATAGCCTTCCTCGCCGTCGGGACTGCGGTAGGACAGTGTAAGGGCCGCGTCGCCCTCCGGCGTCGCCTGCCAGAGGCGGCGGTCAAAACCGGTCACGCCGCCGTGCAGGTGATTGGGCGGCTCGTTGCAGGGCAGCGTGAAGCGTTTGCCGTCGAGCGTAAATGCGGCGCCCGTGATGCGCCCGGCCACGCGGCCAACCAGCGCGCCGAAATACGGATGCCGCTCCAAATACGGCGCGAGGTGGTCGAAGCCGAGCACGACATCCGCCGTCCGCCCCCGTGCGTCCGGCACATTCAGGCGCGTGACGATGCCGCCGTAATCCAGCACGTGCATCGACAGGCCCCGTCCGTTTTCCAAGACGTATTCATGGACGGCACGTCCGTCCGGCAGATGCCCGAAGATTTCTGTTTTCATGCGGGGTCGTAAACTCCTGATGTACCCGGGCGCAGTATATCAGGGCGGCGTGACGGCGCCATTCAGATCCCAGAGATCTTCCCACGTCTGGCCGTCTTTCCAGAGGAAGACCTGGCCTTTGATGAGACGGCACTTGCGGTCGATGCGCGCGATGTCCGCCATGTCCTGCGCGGTCAACGGTTCGCCCGCGGCCGCCTGCAGGTTGGACAGGATGTTTCGGCGCTTGGTGGAAAACGGAATCGGAATCTGGCCCCGCTGCACGGCCCACTTGATGCACACGGAGGCGGGATGCAGGCCGAGTCGCGACGCGATCCGCACGATCACCGGGTCCTCCATGTCCACCGTATCCTCCGGGGTCCGGTCGCGCTCCGGGCGGCCCGGTGAACCGATGGGGCTGTAGCCGATGGGCACGATGCCCTGTCCGCGCACGAAATCGAACAGCTCCTGCTGTTGGAAGTGCGGGTGCAGTTCCATTTCGTTGACCGCCGGTTTGATCCGCGCATCGCGCAGCACGAGCTTCAATTTCGGGATCGTCATGTTCGAGGTGCCGATGTGGCGGACCAGCCCGAGGTCGACGAGCTTCTCCATCTGGCGCCACGTCCTCATGAAGTTCTCGTGGATGTACGGCTTCGCGTCCGGACTCCGGGAGTCGACGGTGCAACCCGGCGGATGAAAGTTGGGAAAAGGCCAGTGGACGAGATAGAGATCAAGGTAATCGAGCTTCAAGTCGGCGAGCGATTTGCGGCACGAGGGGATCACATCCGCCTCGGCGTGCTTGTCATTCCACAGTTTCGAGGTGATCCAGAGCTGCTCGCGCGGCAAGCCATCCCGCACGGCGGCTTCGAGGACGGGGCCGATCGCGTGTTCGTTGCCGTACACCGACGCACAGTCAATATGCCGGTAGCCGAGGCACAGCGCCTCGCGCACGGCCTCCGCGATCAGATCGGGCGAGGCATGGTCGGAGCCGAATGTGCCCAAGCCGATGGCCGGAATCCGCGCCCCGGTGCAGGTTTCCTGATAGGGCACCGTTGCGGGGTTGATTCCGTCGACGGCGGGTTCAAAGGTTTTTTTCAGCATTGCGTCACGCCTTTCTTGAGCAGGATGTTTCCGTATTTGGCGGTCTCGCCCGTCATGACGACGGCGAAGGCGGCCCGGGCCCGGTCGTAGAAGGCAAACCGGTCGATGCGTTCGATGACCGGCTTCGACGGGACATGCCGGTCGATGACCGCGCGATAGCGCGCTTCGACCGAGGGGTCGAGCTGGTCGCCCTTGACCGCGGCCATCATCGCCAGCGGCGCGTCCACGTAGCTGTCCAGTTCAAACAGGGGCAGGATTGCGTCGAGCAAAGCGGGAATCGCCAGCCCGTCCGCGCGGATGACGTTGTTGTTGAACGTGTGGCCGGGGAAATGCGCATCGGCCAGCACGATCTCGTCGCCATGCCCCATGCGATGGAGGAGCGCGAGCAGTTCTGGCGACAGCAGTGGAGAAATGCCTTTGAGCATTAGCGCAGCTCCTCATCAAAGCAGACGGCGACCTTGCCGCATTTGCCCGACGCCATCAGCGCGTAGGCTTCATCCGCCTTCTCCAGCGGGAACCGGTGCGTGACGAGCTGCTCGGGGTGGATGTTCCAGCGGACGATGCGTTCGACCAGTTCCTCCATTTTCCATGTGCTCGTGACCCACGAGCCGTAGATCGTCTTCTGGTCGTGGATGATATCGGCGCTGGGGCTGAACGTGCAGGTTCCGCCCTCGCCGATGAACACGATTTTGCCCCACTTGCGGGTGGCCTGGATTGCGGTGAGGCGCGCTTTGTCGTTCGCGGAGCATTCCACCGCGCGCTCGACGCCATGACCGCCGGTCAGCGTGCGGACCTGTGCGACGTTCTCCGGGCCCGCGAGCAGCACCTCGTCGGCCAGTTTGAGGTCGCGCGCGATCGCGAGGCGTTCGGGAACGACATCGATGCCGATGATTTTCTCCGCGCCCATGGCGCGCACGAGCATGCAGGTCGCGAGACCCACGGGGCCGAGTCCGGTCACCAGTACGGCGTCGTTGCCGCTGATGCCGATTTTTTCAAGGCCCTCATAGACCGTGCCGAAGCCGCACGCGACCTGCGCCCCGTCCGTGTAGGAGAGCGAGTCCGGCAGCAGAACGAGGTCCTTCTCCTCCGCGAGGATGTAGGGCGCCATGCCGCCATCGCGCTGCCAGCCGTACGCTTTGCGGTGTTCCTCGCTCGTGCAGGAAATCATATAGCCGCGCCGGCAGTCGTTGCAGACCCCGCAGCCGGAGATGTGATAGATGATGACCCGGTCGCCCGTCTTGAACCGGCGCAGGCCCGGCCCGCATGCCACTATTTGTCCCGCCGGCTCGTGGCCGGCGATCTTGTTCTGATAGCCCTCCGGGCCCTTCCCGAGATGCTCCCGGTAGATGGCGCGGATGTCCGAGCCGCAGATGGTGGAGGACTTGGTGCGGATCAGCACCTCGCCGTGCCCCGGGGTGGGCACGACGGCATCCCGCATTTCAACAGTGCTGTTGCCGGGCAGATACGCGCCCCGCATCGATTTCGGTATGGTGTTCATTGTGAGGTCTCCCCGGGTTGCCCCGTTTGATGCCATACACCCTATCTGGAGACCCCTTGTGTGTCCATGTATGCGGTTGACTGTTGCATGCCATTAATTGACCATTGCATTTGCGCGCTGGCGTGCGCGGGGAGGGCGTTGAATGAAGCGTGGGCAAGGGGGAATGGGCGATCAGGTCCCGGCGTTCATCTCCCGGCAGGTGGAGAGCACGTCCTACTATTTTTTGACCTCGCGAAAAGGGGCGGGGGGCGGGCTGGCGGTGGTCTGCGGGGGCCGCGAGCGCTGCCGAGCGGACTACCGGATTGATCGCGCGAGTTTTCCCTATCACTCCATCGAATTCGTGGTGGACGGGCAGGGCACGGTGGTGCTGGGCGGGCGTCGTTATCCGCTTGGTCCAGGCATGGCGTTCGCGTACGGGCCCGGCGTGCCGCACGCGATCCGAAGCGCACCGCGTGCGCCGATGACGAAATACTTCGTCGATTTCGAGGGCCGTGCGGCGCGCGCGTTCTTTCGCCGGTTGTCCTGCGCGCGGCGTCCGGTGCTGGTGGCGGATCCCTCCGGCATCATCGGGGTGCTCGACGAATTGGAGCGCAGCGCGCGTACGGATGGCGCCGAGGCGGCCGCCGTGTGCGCGCTCTTGCTGCGCGTGCTCGGGTTGCGGCTGGCGGGTCGCGGCGCGCGGGCGGAAACGAGGACGGGCCGCGCGTTGGAGGCGTACCGCCGCTGCCGGACGCTGATCGATGAGCGCCATGTTGAACTGCGCACCTTGAAGGAACTTGCCGCGGCGGCGCATCTCGCGCCGGCCTATGTGTGCCGGCTATTCCAGCGGTACGGCGAGACAACGGCGGTGCGGCATTTGCTGCGCTGCCGGATGGCGCATGCCGCGGAATTGCTGCGGAACTCGAACCTGCTGGTGAAGGATGTCGCGGATCGGCTCGGTTATTCCGACGCCTTCCATTTCTCCCGCGCGTTCAAACGCGTGTTCGGCCTGCCCCCCAACCGCTACGTCGCGATCAGCCGCCGCCTCGACGATCGACCTTCTCAACGAAGGGCGAATTGAACAGGTTCGGGATGGTGGGCCCGGAGGGATTTGAACCCCCAACCAAGGGATTATGAGTCCCCTGCTCTGACCGTTGAGCTACGGGCCCGTAAAAAGAGCTCTGGCACCATACACTCAACGGTTCTCGCAGGGAACCCTGCTTCCGCCTTTGTCCCGCACGCGGAACTTCGGCGGGACGAGCTGACCGTTGAGCTACGGGCCCGGAATTTGAAAACGTGTCCGGCCCCCGGCGGGCTTGCCCCGCCGGAGCCGAAGTTCGGCACGCTATCATGCATCCATGCCCCCCCGCAACCTAGCAGCTACGACTCCGGTAGGCTGCTGCGCGATCATTGCAAATCTGCTGATCGGTCGGCGGGGATGCGGTAGGTGCGGAGGATGGCGTCGCGGCTGGCGAGGGCCTTGGCGCGGTCGAGCACGACGGTGTGGCCGCTTTCGCTGGCGAACGTGACGAACTCCCCGGCGTCGGGCCGCTCCACCGCCGCGATCAACTCGCGCATGCTGCGTATCCGCTGCCCATCCACGCTGTGCACGATCCAGTTGCTGACCTGGTCGTAACCCTGGTTCACGTCGGCGGCGAGGACCTTTAACGCGATCACCACCTGCTCGCCGTCCACCTCGGGAAAATTCGCGGCGAGGATGGAGGTGAGGTGGTTGGGCGCGTTGTTGAACCAGTTCGGCCCCCACGCCTGCAACAGGTTCCGGGTGAGCGGCGAGAAAACGATGCCGCCGACGATGTAGTAGGTGGGCATTACGTCGTATTGCTCGTTCGGCACGAGCTGGTCGCGGGTCAGCGCCCGCGTCAGTTTCACCTCGATGGGCGTGCGCTTCCCATCGCGCCACACCTCCAGCGCGACCGACTCGCCGATGGTCTTCTTCTGCACGAAATACGAGAGGCTCGTGCGCTCGCGCGGGCGGAACTCCACCGTGCCGTCGTCCGCCACCGCGGCGCCTTCAATCGCGAGAATTACGTCGTTTGTCCGGAACGCCTGCTCCGCGGGCGAGCCCGGCTGGATGCGGACCACGCGCATGCCCGTCATGTCCGGCGTCATGCCCATGCTGCGTTTGAGGTCGCGGTTCTCGACGCCTTGCAGGATCACGCCGAGGCTTGGAAACCCGTCGTAGGTCCCGTCTTCCAGGTCCTCGAAAAATTGTCGAACGATGGTGACGGGCACCATGTAGCCGATGTTGTCCGCCTGACGCATGCCCTGCATGACGACGCCGACGATCCGCCCGTCCTTCATCACCGGGCCGCCGCTGTTGCCCGGGTTGATCGCGGCGTCGATCTGGCCCGCGAGGAAGCTGAACGAGCTGTGCGCGTAGCCCTGATGCTCGATGCGCGAGATGACGCCCTTCGTGACGCTCAGTGTGTCGCCGCCCATCGGGAAGCCGTACACGAAGACCTCGTCCTGCGTGTCCGGCAGCTCGCCGAGTTCCAGGCCCTCGACATCCGCCCAGAAGGCCTCGTCCTCCACCGTCAGCAGCGCGAGGTCCACCTCGTGCGCCACGGCGAGGACCTGCGCCTGGAAGCGCCGCGCGTCACCGAAGCGCCGCACTTGGATGAACGTCTGGTTGCCGACAACGTGGGCGTTGGTGAGGATCTTGCGCCACTTGATGATCGCGCCCGACCCCGTGCCCGACCCGGTCCCGCGCATGCTCCACGGGTTCCAATAGTCCGGCGTGTTCACGACCGTGAAGATTTTGACGATCGCGTCCTTCAGGTCCTCTTCCGCCCGCACCGCATCCGCCGCGAGGGCAAATGCCAAAATGGCCGAAATCATGAGACGCATGGTCACTCCTTTTTTAACCACGAATGGACGCGAATCTACACGAATGGGAAATGGAATTCGTGTCCATTAGTGTTTATTTGTGGTTGCTTCTCTTTGTCCGCAAATCCAGCCGTCCGTTCAAATTATACTTTTTTTACAGACGTTGGAAACGCATGATGCGCCTTTTTACAGACGTTGGAACTTTTAATGACCCCTGAACAGATCCCAGACTTGATCGCGGAGGCGGTGGCCGAGGTGGCGGGCGCGGCGGATGCCGCTGCGCTGGAGGCCGCGCGCGTAAAGCATCTCGGGCGCAACGGGCGCGTGCAGGACATTCTGCTGGCGCTGCGCGAGGCGCCGCCGGACCAGAAACGTGAATTCGGCCGGCTGGCGAATGAATTCAAAAACGGCGTGCAGGCAGCGGTGGACGCGCGCCGCGAGGCGCTCCAGTCCGCGGCGAGCGTGGCGTCGTTCGATGTGACGTTGCCGGGGCGCTGGCCGGGCCTCGGCACGCGGCACCCGGTGACGCAGATCATCGACCGCGCGGTGGAGATTTTCAGCCAGCTCGGGTTCGTCGTTGCCGACGGGCCGGACATCGAGACGCCGTTTCACAACTTCGACGCGCTCAACACGCCGGCGATCCACCCGTCGCGTGACCCGAAGGATACGTTCTATCTCGACGACGGGCGGCTGCTGCGTACCCACACATCGCCCGTGCAGATTCGCGTGATGCAGTCGCGCCCGCCGCCCGTGCGCATCATCGCGCCGGGCCGCTGCTACCGCCGCGACACGACGGACGCGACGCACAGCGCGAACTTCCACCAGGTCGAGGGGCTGTATGTCGATCGCAAGGTGTCGCTCGCGGACCTCAAGGGCGACCTGACCTATTTCGCGCGGCAGATGATGGGGCCGGACGTGAAGATCCGATTCCGCCCGCACTTCTTCCCGTTCACCGAGCCGAGCGTCGAATACGATTTCTCCTGCCACGTCTGCGGCGGCAAGGGCTGCCGCGTCTGCAAGCACAGCGGCTGGATCGAAATTTCCGGCGCCGGCATGGTCGACCCCAACGTGTTCAAAGCCGTCGGCTACAACCCCGACGAAGTCACTGGCTACGCCTTCGGCATGGGCGTCGAACGCATCGCGATGATCCTGCTGGGCGTTCCGGATATCCGGATGCTGTATGACAATGATGTGAGGTTTTTGAGGCAATTTTGATCGGCGTCGGGGTCGGAATCGGAGTCGCTTTCGATACCGATTCCGATACCGACGCCGAGTTCCGACTGACAACATGAAAATCCCCCTTTCCTGGCTCACCGACTATATCGACCTGAACGAACCGCCGCGCGCGATCGCGGACCGGCTGACGTTTTCCGGCACGGAAGTCGAAGGCATTGAAACCGTCGGCTCGACCTACGACGGCTTCGTCGTCGCCGAGGTGCGCGTGGTCGAGAAGCACCCGAACGCGGACAAGCTGTCCGTGTGCCGCGTGTTCGACGGCGAGAATGAAGTGCAGGTCGTCTGCGGCGCGCCGAATGTGCAGGCGGGCGGACGCTATCCGTTCGCGCGCGTGGGCGTGACGCTGCCCGACGGATCGCTGACGATCAAGAAGGCCAAGATTCGCGGCGTCGAATCCTTCGGCATGCTGTGCGCGGCGGACGAGCTGGGCCTCTCGGATGACCACAGCGGACTGCTCGTGCTGGATGCCCAATGGACGCCCGGCACGCCGCTCGCCGAGGTGCTGGGTCCGCCGGATACGGTGTTCGAACTCGAAGTGACGCCGAATCGGCCCGACTGCCTGAGCCTCATCGGCATCGCCCGCGAACTCGCAGCGGTGTATGGGATCAAGCGCAAGGCGCTTGATACGGAAGACGGAAAACGGAAGACGGAAAACCGGTCACCGGTCACCGATCACCGGTCACTCGTTCTGGTCGAAGACCCCACCGCCTGTGCGCGCTACACGGCGCGGTTGCTGGAGGGCGTGAAAATCGGGCCGTCGCCGGATTGGATGAAGAACCGCCTGGAGCGAGCGGGCATCCGGTCGATCAACAACATCGTGGACATCACGAATTATGTGATGCTGGAGACCGGGCATCCGCTGCATGCGTTCGACCGCGATTTGCTGGCGGAGGGCCGCGTGATCGTCCGCCGTGCGAAGGCGGGCGAGCGCATGGCCACGCTGGACGGGGTGGACCGCGAACTCGACCCGTCGATGCTGGTGATTGCCGACGCGACGCGCCCGGTGGCGGTCGCGGGCGTGATGGGCGGCGCGGGCAGCGAGATTCGGGACGAGACGACGAATGTGTTGCTGGAGGCCGCGTGGTTCGACCCGGCGCAGACCCGCGCGACGGCGCGCAAGCTGGGGTTGTCCACCGAGTCGTCCTATCGCTTCGAGCGTGGCGTGGACATTGAAGGCGTGGAGCGCGCGAGTCTTCGCGCGGCGCAGTTGATGGTGGAGCTTGCCGGCGCGCGGATGGTTGGCGACGTGATTGACACGCGGCCCGAAGCCGCGCCGCCGCGCCGGTTCGCCGGTCGGTTCCAGTACGTGCGCGATGTGATGGGCGTGGAGATTTCCGACGCGGAAATATCCGGGATTTTCGAGCGGCTCGAAATCGGCGTCCATACGAAACCGGACGGCGCGTTTGAGGCGGTGATTCCCAGTTTCCGCGGCGATCTGGAGCGCGAGATCGACCTCGTGGAGGAGGTCGCGCGCATTCACGGATTGGACAAAATCCCCGTGCCGCACCCGCGCGCGGTGGTCGACCCGACGGCGGGATCAACGACCGTCGTGCGCGCGAAGGCGCGCTTGCGCGCGGCGCTGGCCGGGCTCGGCGTGTCGGAGATCCTGAACTACAGCCTCGTGTCGGAGTCACAGCTTGATTTGTTCGACGCGGGCAACAAGCCGCACCGCGTGGCGATTCCGCGCCCGATCAGCGCGGACCAGTCCGTGCTGCGTATTTCGCTCGTGCCGCAGATGGTGGAGACGCTGGGCCGCAATCGCGCCCATCAGGCGGAGCAGGCGGCGCTGTACGAGTTGGGTCGCACCTTCGCGCGCGCGGAAGACGGCTCGGTGATCGAGACCGAACGGTTGTGCATCGGCCTGCTGGGTCCGCTGGGCCGGCCGGCGATGGAGCGTCGTCGTTCCGTGACGCCGGAAGAATTGTTCTTGTGGGCCAAGGGGCTGGTGGAATCGCTGGCGCGGGCGATGGGGTTGGGCGCGATTTCAGTGCGGACAACAACGGTGGGCTATGCAGAAGCCGGCGCCGCCGTTGAGGTGTCGGCGGGAGATGTGGTGTTGGGCTCGCTGGCGCTGGTCGACCGACGGATTCGCAAGGAGTGGCGGCTCACCGATCCGGTTGCGGTGATGGAGCTGGCGGTCGCGCCTATGCTGGCGGAGGCGCTGAAGGTGCGCGTGTTCCGCGATATTCCCGCGTTCCCGTCCGTCGCGCGCGACGTCGCGATGATCGTAGCCGACGCGGTGAGCCACGAGGACATCGTCCGCGTGATTCGCGCCGCCGCGCCGCCCGAGTTGGAGGCGGTGGAGTTGTTCGACATTTTCAAAGGCCCCGCCATCGGCGCGGGCAAACGCAGCGCCGCGTATTCGCTGGTCTACCGTTCCGCCCGCCGCACCTTGACGGACGACGAAGCCAACGGGTATCATGACACCGTGAAGGCGGCATTGCGCAAAGAACTCGCTGCGGAAATTCGTGAAAGCTGAATTTACAGCCGTTATTGATCGGGCGCCTGAAGGCGGATACTGGGCCGTTTGTCCCGAAATATCGGGTGCAAACGGACAGGGAGAAACCGTTGAAGAGGCGAAGGAAAGTCTCCGGGAGTCCATCCAGTTGATTCTGGAAGACCGTCGTGAGGATTACCGGCGTGGCGTTACGAGTGAAACCATTTTGGATACCGTCGAAGTCGCGTGAAACGGCGTGACCTTGAGAAGAGACTGCGACGGGCTGGGTGTTATTTGAAGCGCGAGGGTTCGGCGCATTCGCTTTGGATAAATGCCCGCAACGGAGTGATTGAAGCAGTGCCAAGGCACGCGGAAATCAAGGAGCCTTTGGCCAAAAAGATTTTGCGAAATTTGAACGCCGAATGATGTGCGGTTGGCGTAAGGTTCGGGGATGTAGCGCGACGTTTACGATGACGCCGTTGTTCTTTGAGACGATTTCCTCCGACCGCGGGGTCGGGGGCGAAGAAAAATACCCTTCCTGGTACGACAGCGACTAAGCTTCTCTGACCCAGTATTATCGACTGAAAGGGAGTTCGACGTCCGGCCGTGTACCGCATGTCCTTCGGGAACGCGGGAAACGGCCGGCAGGACACCCACCTCGAAACTCGAGGCGTCAGAGCAACGTCCGCATCGGCCGAGGCGGGGTATTTTTTTTATCGGAAGGCACAGAGGGACAAAGGCACATAGGCACAGAGGAAGAGTTCATCCAGAGCCTTCCGAAAATATCCGCGTCCCGCGTCGAAAGCTTGGCGTTATCGTATTTTCGAAAATTATGTCCTTCACCCCCGTCCTCTCCCGGCCCTTCTTCGATTCGCCGATGCGAGCGGGAGAGGGTTTGTAGTTTGGAAAATGTCAGCGCGAATTGGCCCGTCATGCGGGGCTGGTCCCCGCGCCTGGACCGGAAGCCAGCCGCAGGACTATCCCCGGTTTTCGGTTTGAAAAAAGCACAAGTCGTTCGCAGATCGA
>DAOLDD010000007.1:0-143113 GCA_035327585.1 Kiritimatiellia bacterium
CGCGCACGGAAAACGCCGCGCGGAGCGCGGCGTCCACCCGTGATGATGTTTACACCATTCTACAACCATTCATAATTCGTTCCGCTCTGCATTGACAACACACCGGGGCACGGTACTCTGTCCCGATTTTCAGGTCGCCTGGGGGCGGCTGGAGCAGGTCACTGCGGAAGGTTGTTATGGCATCATTCAGCATACGCAAAGGGCTCACCATCAAGCTCGCCGGCGCGCCGGAATCCGCGATCGCGGAGGCCCCGGAAACGCCCGCGGTGGCGGTGATGCCGGCGGAATTCGGGCCGATCAAGCCACGCCTCGACGTCAAGGAAGGCGATGCGGTAAAGCGCGGCCAGGCCCTGTTCCACGACAAAAAGCGGCCCTCCTTGCATGGCGTCGCCCCGGCGGCCGGCACGGTTTCCTCCATCGTTTACGGCCCGCGCCGCGTGATCGAGCGCATCATCATCACCCGCAGCGCCGCGGACGAAGCACAGGCATACCCACGCCACGAGCCCGCCGCGATCAAAACGATGGATCGCGCTGCGCTGATCGAATTGCTTGAAAACACGGGTTTCATCAACCTCATCCGCCAGCGTCCCTTCGGCCGCGCGGCGAATCCCGAGGCGGCTCCTAAATCCATATTCATCAACGGCATGGCGACCGGCCCCTTCCAGGCGGACATCAACGCGCTCATCAAGGGCCGTGAAATCGCCTTCCAGGCGGGCATCGACGCGTTGTCGCGCCTGACGACCGGCAAGGTGTTTCTCTGCCTCGATGGACGCGCGACGAACGCGCAGGCGCTGACGGAGGCCCGCAACGCGGAAGTCCACACCTTTGAAGGACCCCACCCGTCCGGCAACACCAGCGTGCACATCAGCCGGCTCGACCCGATGAAGCCGACGGATATCGTCTGGACGGTCAAGGCGGTGGACCTGCTGCAGATCGGGCACCTGCTGCTCAACGGCGAAGTGCCTTCGCACCGCGTCATCGCGCTCGGCGGCCCCGGCGTCGCCGAAGGTGCGCGCCGCTACTACCGCGTGCGCGTCGGTCAGTCCCTCTCCTCCCTGCTGGACGGCCGCCTCGCGTCGGGCGAACAGCGGATCATCCGCGGCGACATCTTCAGCGGCGAAAAAACAGGAGCGGACGACATCGTCCGGCTGCTGGACTCCGGTTACACGGTCCTCCCGGAAGACCGCGAGCGCCACCTGCTCGGCTGGCTTATGCCCGGGTTCAAGTATTTCTCTGTCTCGCGCGCGTTCATCTCCCCCTGGCTCGGCGGTCTCTCCAAGGAGTGGGCGCTCGGCACGAACCAGCACGGCGAGCTGCGGCCGATGGTGCTCACCGGCGTGTACGACAAGTACATGCCCATGAACATCCTGGTGGACTACGTGGTGCGCGCGGTGCTCGCGAACGACACGGACGAGGCGGTCAAGCTCGGCATCCTGGAGACGCTGCCCGAGGACTACGCCGTCTGCGCATTCGCCTGTCTCTCGAAGATGGATTTGGTCGGCATCATCCGCAAGGGGCTTGCGGATATTGAAAAGGAAGGGATTTAGGAGCATGGAGCAGGCAGGAAGTTGGGAGTAGGAAAGGGAGAAAGAAAAGCAGCGGAGTCTGCCTCCAATTCTTTCTCCCAACTCCCCATCTTTCTCCCACCTCCTCATACATTTATGAAGAAGTTCCTCGAACAACAGATGGACAAGATGCGCCCGCTGTTCCTGCCGGGCGGCAAATTCGAGCGGCTCTATCCGCTGCATGAAGCGAATGAGACGTTCCTGCTGACGCCGGCGGAAGTGACGCACGGCGCGCCGCATGTGCGCGACCAGCTCGACCTCAAGCGCACGATGATCATGGTCGTGCTCGCGCTGATCCCGGCGACGCTGTTCGGCATCTTCAACGCGGGCTACCAGCACAACCTCGCCCACAACGTCGCGAACGCGGCCTTCCTCGACCACGTCCTCCAGGGCCTGCTGCTCTGCCTGCCGATCATCATCACGTCCTACGCGGTGGGCGGCTTGTGGGAGGTCCTCTTCGCGATCGTGCGCAAGCACCCGATTAACGAGGGCTTCCTCGTGTCCGGGTTGCTGTTCCCGCTCACGCTGCCCCCGACGATCCCGCTGTGGCAGGTCGCCGTCGGCATTTCGTTCGGCATCGTGATCGGCAAGGAAATTTTCGGCGGCACGGGCTTCAACGTGCTGAACCCCGCGCTGACCGCGCGCGCGTTCCTCTACTTCGCCTATCCCGCGCAAATCAGCGGCGACAAGGTCTGGGCGAGCGGCCCGGACGGCTGGACCGGCGCGACGCCGCTGGGCATCGGCATGGTTCCGCACGCCGGCGAGACGATCATCGAATCGCTCAACAACGCGGGCTACACGCTCAAGTCGATGATCATCGGCCTTGAGCCGGGCAGCATCGGCGAAACCTCCGTCATCGCCTGCGCGATCGGCGCGCTCATCCTGATTCTGGCGGGCGTCGGCTCCTGGCGCATCATGCTCGGCACGGTGATCGGCCTGATTGCGGGTTCCTTCCTGATGCAGGCCGTCGGCGGAGCCAACCTGAAACCGCTGGTCGATCTGCCCTTCTGGTATCACATGGCCATCGGCAGCTTCGCCTTCGGCGCGGTGTTCATGGCAACCGATCCCGTATCGGCGGCGGCGACGAACCCCGGGAAGTGGATCTACGGATTCCTGATCGGGTTCCTGATCCTGGTGATCCGCGTGGCGAACCCGGCCTATCCGGAAGCCGTCATGCTCGCGATTTTGTTTATGAACGTGATGGCGCCACTGGTGGACCACTACGTGGTGCAGGCGCACATCAAGCGGAGGGCGAGCCATGTCTATGCCTAAAGGTGACGGCTACATCATCGGGTTTGCGGCGGTCATCTGTGTCGCCTGCAGCCTGGTCCTGTCGGTGACGGCGTCGACCCTCAAGTCACGTCAGGACTACAACATCGAATTGGACCGCAAACTGAACATCCTCAAGGCGTTTGGCGTGGAGACGCGCGACGCGAAGGGCAAGGCGATCTCCGGCGCCGAGGTGGACCGCATTTTTGCCGAGAGCATCCGCGAGGTTTACCTCGACGCCGCGACGGGCCAGCCCGTTGAAGGCACGCCTGCCGGCGCGGTCCTGCCCCTCTACACCTTTGCCCAGAACGGCGAGGTCGTAAAATACGCCTTCCCCGTCTCCGGCAAGGGCTTGTGGTCGACGATCTACGGCTACCTTGCGCTGGACCAGTCGCTCGCGACGATCTCAGGCGTGACGTTTTACCGTCACGGCGAGACGCCCGGACTCGGCGGCGAAGTCGAAAAGGACTGGTTCCAGAAAAACTTCAAGGGCAAGCGTATCTGGGCGGATGGCAAGCTCGTGCCGTTCGAGGTCGTTAAGGGCTCCGTCGCCGACAAATACCCGCAGGGCAACGACCACGCGGTGGACGGCATCAGCGGCGCGACGATCACCGGCAGGGGCGTGATGGATTTTATCAACAGCGACCTTGAAAAATACGAAAAGTATTTCAGCTTAATTCGTCGTTCGTAAGGGGAGTGCCATGGCCAGCAACCTGAAAAAAGTCATTACCGACCCGCTGTCGGACAACAACCCGATCACGATCCAGATCCTGGGCATCTGCTCGGCGCTGGCCGTGACCACGAAGGTGGACACCGCGATCGTCATGTCCATCAGCCTGACCGCCGTCATCACCTTCGCGAGCCTGATCATTTCGCTGTTGCGCAACGCGATTCCGGGCCGCATCCGAATCATCGTGGAACTCGCGGTGGTGTCCTCACTCGTGATTCTGGCCGACCAGGTCCTCAAGGCGTTCGTGTTCGACATCAGCCGCCAGTTGAGCGTGTTCGTCGGCCTCATCATCACGAACTGCATCGTGCTGGGCCGCCTCGAGGCGTTCTCGCTCGGCAACAAGCCCCTGCCCTCGCTGCTGGACGGCTTCGGCAACGGCCTCGGCTACAGCGCGGTGCTGATCGCCGTCGCGTCGATGCGCGAAATCCTCGGTTTCGGCTCGTGGCACGGCATCCAACTGATGCCGACGGGCTACCAGGGCAATGGCTTGATGCTGCTCGCGCCGGGCGCGTTCTTCTGCCTCGGCCTGCTCATCTGGGCCCAGCGCCAGATCATCAAGAAATTTGAGACTGCCTGAGGAGCGCCACCATGCAATACGTCAATCTAGCGATCGAAACGATCTTCGTAGAGAACATCCTGCTCTCGTTCTTTCTGGGGATGTGCTCCTTCCTCGCCTGCTCCAAGAAAGTGGAGACGGCGACCGGCCTCGGCATGGCCGTCATCTTCGTGCAGACGATCACGGTGCCCGCGAACTGGGCGATCCAGACGTTTTTCCTGAAGGCCGGCGCGCTGGCGTGGATCAGCCCGAACCTCGCGGGGCTCGACCTCTCGTTCCTGACCTTTATCTGCTTCATCTCGACCATCGCGTTCATGGTGCAGATCGTCGAAATGACGCTCGATAAGTACTTCCCCAAACTCTATACCGCACTGGGCATCTTCCTGCCCCTCATCGCCGTGAACTGCGCGATCCTCGGCGGCTCGCTGCTGATGAACGAGCGCGGCTATGATCTGCCGCACGCGACGGTCTACGGCTTCTCCTCCGGCATCGGCTGGGCGCTCGCGATCATCGCGCTCGCCGCCGTCCGCAAGAAACTGCGCTATTCCCACATGCCCGAGGGCCTGAAGGGCCTCGGCATGACGATGATCATGACCGGCCTGATGGCGCTCGGCTTCATGAGCTTCGCGGGCATTAATTTGTAAGGAATTCAGATCGGGCCGATATATCATATCGGGCGGATCGTTGGAGTTATCGACATGGACATCACCTATATTTCGGCAAGCGTGGCCGTGTTCACCGGCCTGATCCTGATCCTGGTGCTGGGCATCATCTGGGCGTCGAAGAAACTCGCGCCCGCGGGCACGATCAAGATCGACATCAACGACGGCGCGAAGGTGCTTGAAGCCGCGCCCGGCAAATCGCTGCTGGGCATCCTCGCGGATGAAAAGATTTTCCTCCCCTCCGCTTGCGGCGGCGGCGGAACCTGCGCGATGTGCCGGTGCAACGTCAAGGAGGGCGGCGGCTCGATCCTGCCCACGGAAACCGGTCACATCAACAAGCAGCAGGCCAAGGAAGGCCAGCGACTCGCCTGCCAGCTCAAGGTGAAGAGCGACCTGAAAATCCACGTACCCGACGAGGTGCTGGAGATTAAGAAGTTCGAGGGCACCGTCCGCTCGAACCGCAACGTCGCCACGTTCATCAAGGAATTCATCGTCGACCTGCCGCCGGGCGTGGACCTGCACTTCAAGGCGGGCGGCTACATCCAGATCGACATCCCGAAATACAGCGTGAAGTTCAGGGACTTCGACATTGGCGAAAAATTCCGCGACGCGTGGGAGAAGTTCAAGCTGTTCGATCTCGAGTGCGTGAACGAGGAGCCCTGCTTCCGCGCCTATTCGATGGGCAACCATCCCGCCGAGGGCAATTGCGTCATGCTGAACGTGCGCATCGCCACGCCGCCGCCGAACATGCCCGGCATCAAACCCGGCATCGCCTCCAGCTTCATCTTCAACTGCAAACCGGGCGACAAGGTCTGGATCAGCGGCCCGTTCGGCGAGTTCTTCGCGAAGGATACCGACAAGGAAATGGTCTACATCGGCGGCGGCGCCGGCATGGCCCCGCTCCGCAGCCATATTTTCGACCTGTTCCACACGAAGAAAACGACACGCAAGGTCTCGTTCTGGTACGGCGCCCGCTCGCTGCGCGAAATGTTCTACGAGGACGAGTTCTACGCGATCGAGAAGAACTTCCCCAACTTCAAGTTCAACGTCGCGTTGAGCGAGCCCCAGCCGGAAGACAACTGGACCGGCTACAAGGGCTTCATCCACCAGGTCGTGCTCGAAAACTACCTCAAGCAGCACCCGGACCCGACGGAAATCGAATTCTACCTCTGCGGCCCGCCCCCGATGATCGCCGCGGTCAACAAGATGCTCTTCGACATGGGCGTCGAAAAAGAGCAGATCGCGTACGACGAGTTCTAGGAAGGTGACCGGTGTCGGGTTTCAGGTGTCAGGAAAGAAATTACAGACGTTGAAAGTTCCAAAAAAAGTTTTTACAGACGTTGAAAATTTCTCGCGCCTCCTCCCTGACACCTGAAACCCGAATGAAGCTCATCCAGCCCCGTCGTTTCTATCCGATCAAAACGATCTGGGTGCTGGCCGTGCTGGCGGCGCTTTTCGTCTACACCACGCAACGCGACCGGCCGCCGCAGCTCTGGCGTTGGTCCGGCGAAATTTTCGGGTCCACCTACAGCGTCCAGATCGTCGACAAAAACCTGAACGAACGCAAACTGGCGGTGCTGCACGAGGACATCGAAGCTTTTCTCGACGACATGAATGGCGAGCTTTCGACCTGGCTGCCGGACAGCCCGCTCTCGCGGTTCAACGCCGACACCAGCCTTTCCCCCATCACCGTCACCCCCCGGATCGCCGAACTGGCCGCGCTTTGCGATGAACTCAGTCGCGCATCCGGCGGCGCATTCGACGCGACCTTCGGCCCCCTCTTCGATGCGTGGGGATTTGGCCGCACGGGTCCCAAACGGGTGCCGGACGCGGAGACCGTGGCCGATGCCCGCGCGCGCTGCGGCTACACGCTGCTCACCATCATTTCATCCAACCAGCTCCAAAAGGCACATCCGGGCCTGCACCTCGTTTTCAACGCCGTCGCGCCGGGCTACGCCGCGCAGCAGGTGGCGGAACGCCTGCGCGCGCGCGGGTTCACCAATCTTTACGTGGATGTCGGCGGCGAGACGGTGGTGCGGGGTCGCAACCTCCGCGGCCAGCCGTGGCGCATCGGCATTGAGCGGCCCGACTACAACATCGAACCGGGCGATCAAATTGAGACCGTGCTCGCCGTCACCGACGTCGCCGTCGCGACGTCCGGCGATTACCGCAACTTCGTCCTCGGCGAGGACGGCGTGCACTACTCGCACATCTTCGATCCCCGTACCGGACGACCCGCGATGAACCGCGTAGCGAGCGTCACCGTCGTCGCGAACAACGGCGCTTGGGCGGACGCCCTTGCCACGACGCTTTTCGTGATGGGCCCGGAAGAAGGCCTGCCCTGGCTGCAGGAGAACACGGACGCCGAGGCGTTGTTCCTGATGCGCGAAAACGGCGGCGGATACCGCGAAGTGGCATCGCCCGGTCTGACTGCCCGCACGGGCTACATGCGACGGCTATAGCCGCAGCCGCTGTAGCCGCGCCTGTAGGCGCGGAATCAAATCGCCGCGCCAGCCGGCGCGGCTACAACGGACACGCTATTGGGCGGTCGCCGCGACGGCTTCTTCCTTCTTGCGCTTGCATTCGCCCGCGCCACAGGAGGGGCAGCTGATTTCCTCCCCGTCGCCGGTTTTGGTCTGGGCGCGACCGCAGGTTTGCAGCGCGCGACCGCGCAGAAGGAGGCCGATGGACAGGCCAAGGGCGCACAGTCCGAGAATGATAATCACCGCAACCGCATAATAAAGAATCGTCATGGATGGCCTCTTTCAGGCAAGCTATGACGCTTTATCCGGAAGGTCAAGGCACCCCATGGCGGAAACCGCGCGTTACCATCGCTTCGAGGAAATTAACTGGGCCACATGGACGCCCGTCGAACGGGCCACGCTGCTCTTTGTCATTCGCGACGGGCACGCGTTGCTGATCCGGAAAAAACGCGGCCTCGGCGCGGGCAAAATCAACGGGCCGGGCGGACGCCTCGATCCCGGCGAAACCCCGGAACAATGCGCGATCCGCGAGGTACAGGAGGAGTTGCTCGTGACGCCAACGGGCATCAAACCCGCGGGCGAACTGCTCTTCCAGTTCGCGGACGGACATTCAATCCACGGCTATGTTTTCACCGCGACCGGCTGCGAGGGTACGCCGCAATCCACGAACGAGGCCGATCCGCTGTGGACGCCGCTCGACCGCATTCCCTTCGACGAGATGTGGGCGGACGACCGGATCTGGATTCCCCTGATGCTCGAAGGCCGCCCCTTCACGGGCCGCTTCCTGTTTGCCGGTGACGCCATGCTGGGTTACGATCTGGATGTGGGTCGCGCGGCGATCACCCGCGCCTGAAGATGCATACTGATTCGCTGCTGTTTTCGAGCTTGAAGCTGCTGGGCGGACTCGCGCTCTTCCTGTTCGCGATCAAGCTCATGACTACGAGCTTGCAGGCCGCCGCCGGCCGGTCGCTGCGCCGCCTCGTCCGCAACGCGACCCGCGGACGCTGGGTTGGGAGCCTGCTCGGCACGCTCTTCGGCTTCCTTCTGCATAGCACTGCAACCACCATATTACTCGTAGGTTTCCTCCACGCCGGACTGCTCACCCTGACACAGGCCATCGGACCGATCGCCGGGGCCAATCTCGGCACCACGCTGTCGATGCAGTTGATTTCTTTCAAACTCGGCGACTTCTACTTTATCCCGATCCTGTTGGGCGTACTCGTGGCGTTGCTGTGGCCGCGTCGACCGTGGGATTCAGCCGGCCAGGCACTCGTTGGTTTCGGCCTGCTCTTCCTCGCGATGAGCATGATGAGCGGCGCCGTCGCACCGCATCGTGAATTGCTCAGCCCGCTGCTCGCGACTCCGCACGGCTCGGGCATTTGGGGCCAACTCATCGCGCTCGGTATATCCGCCACCGCCACGGCCCTGATTCACAGCAGCGGGGCGACCATCGGCATTCTCTTCGCGCTGATCGGGGCAGGCGTATTCAATAGCATCGAACCGATTTTTCCCTTGGTGCTCGGCGCGCATATCGGCACCTGCTCCACCGCGCTGCTCGGCTCCATCGGCACATCCATCGAAGCGCGGCGAGGCGCCATCGCGCATCTCGTCTTCAACGTGATCGGCGCGGCGCTGGCCCTCGCGGCGGCGCCGATTCTCATCCCGTTCATTGAAAGCACCTCGCCCAACCTCGTCCGCCAGACGGCCAACCTGCATACCGCCGTCATGGCGTTCACGCTGCTGTTCGTCCTGCCGCTGCGCGCGCCGTTCACCGCGTTGGTCCGCGGCCTCACGTATTCCCGCCAGCCGCCGCCGCCGAGCAGCCATCTCGACGAAGCCGCGCTGAACAAACCGGAGCAGGCGATCTACCTCTCCCTACGCGAACTTCAGCGCGTCGCCGCGATTTGCGGACAGACCTTCCGCCTCAACGCCGAAATCATGTTCCGCCTGAACCCGCGCACGATGCGCACCATCCGCCGCAACGAGGAGGCCGTCGACGATATCCAGCGCGCGCTCAAGCGCTACCTGCAGACGCTGACCGGCCGCTACCTTTCGCGCCGGCAGGCCATCATGATCCAGCACGTCAACCGTTGCATGGTCGACATCGAACGGATCGGCGATCACAACGAGAACATCGCCGACCTCACCGAATCACGGCTGCGCACCCAGGGCGCGGCCTTCCCCAGCGAGGCGCAGCGAGCGCTCTTCACGCTATTTGAGTCCGCGGATCGTGTGCTGAAGCTCGTCATCGACTCCCTCAACCCCGATCAGGCTGATTTCCAATCCACGGCGCACGCCATCCTCGCCGCGCGCGACGAATACGTGGAGCGCAGCCTCTCCGCAAAAACCCTGTTCGCCGAAAAGATCATCGCCCACGAATGGGCCCCGATCGCCGGAATTTTCCTGAGCGAATACGTCGCCGAATTCGACCGCATCGTGCGCCACTCCAAAAACATCGCGCTCGCCGAAAGCCAGCCGTATTTCTGGATCAAACGCCGCAAACTCGACCGCGTCGCCCCCGAAATGCCGGAACGCGGCGCGGCGGGTCGCGAACCCACCGACTTCCTGGACAAACTACAGGCCGAAGGCTTCGTTTGATGCCCCACCCGGGATACCCGGGACAACCCGCCCCCTTACCGCGTCATGCGAAAACGCTGGACGCAGCGTTCGTCGGCGCGACATCATCATCGCGGATCGTGAGAGGGATAATTCATCATGCAGGACGCACAACCCGCCGGATCGTACCTGGCCCTGATCTTTTTGGTGCCCGCGGCGTTCTTGTGGGCGCTCGCGGCACGCGACATCCGGAAAATGCTCCGCATGCGGGCCTGGCCACGCGTGGACGGCGTCATCCGAGAAGTCCGCACCCGTCCTAAAACGCGCCACAGCGTGGCGGTCGACGTGAAGATGGATTTCATGTGGGAGGGCCGGGAAAGGTCGATCTGGTGCGGCTCACCCACCCGCGCGGGATTCAGCACAAAAACCGCGGCCGATCAAACGGCGCTCAATAAGCGAGTCCGCGAATACGTCCCCGGCTCAACCCGATCCGTCATCGTTAATCCCGAACAGCCGGACGAGGCCTTTATCCGAATGCCCGAATGGCACATCATCATCGCCTGCATCATCGGCGGCCTTCTACTCGCCGCCATCGCGATCCTCTCGGCGTTCTTTATTCCAGCCACGTGAACCGCAAGGCCGTCCGCATCAACGCAACCTGCGGAAGCGTTGGATCAGCGCATTCGTCGACGCGTCGTGCTTGAGTTCAGGCTCCTGCGGCGCTGTTAGCTCCGGCAGAATCCGGTTCGCCAGCACCTTGCCCAGCTCAACGCCCCACTGGTCGAAGGAATAGATGTCCCAAATCACGCCTTGCGCGAAGATCTTGTGCTCGTAGAGCGCGATCAACTGGCCCAGCACATGCGGCGTCAGCTTCTGCGCAAGCAGGGTGTTGGTGGGACGATTCCCTTCAAACGTCTTGTGGGGCGCCAGCGCCTCCGAAACACCCTCGGCCCGGCACTCGTCCGCCGTCTTGCCGAACGCGAGCGCCTCGGTCTGCGCGAAGAAGTTCGACATCAGTTTCGCGTGGTGGTCGCCAATCGGATTCTGCGAGCGGCAAAAGCCGATGAAGTCGCATGGGATCAGCTTCGTGCCCTGGTGGATCAATTGGTAAAACGCGTGCTGGCCGTTCGTCCCCGGCTCGCCCCAGATCACCGGCCCCGTCTGCCAGTCCACGCGCTCGCCGCCCTTGGTGATGTATTTTCCGTTGCTCTCCATGTCGCCTTGCTGGAAATACGCCGCGAAGCGGTGCAGGTACTGGTCGTAGGGCAGGATCGCGTGGCTCTGCGCATCGAAAAAGTTGTTGTACCAGATGCCCAGCAACCCGAGCAGCACCGGCATGTTCTTCGCCAGCGGCGCCTCGGCAAAATGCCGGTCCATCGCATGGAACCCGTCCAGCAGGTCGTCGAAATGCTCCGGCCCGATGGCGAGCATCACCGGCAATCCGATCGCCGACGTGAGCGAATAGCGACCGCCGACCCAATCCCAGAACCCGAACATGTTCGCCGTATCGATGCCGAACGCCGACACCTTGGCCGCGTTGGTGGACACCGCGACGAAGTGCTTCGCGACCGCCGCCGGATCACCCAACTTCGCGAGCGCCCACGCCTTCGCCGTCTCCGCGTTCGTCATCGTCTCCTGCGTCGTGAACGTCTTCGACGCCACGATGAACAGCGTCTCCTCCGGGTCGAGGTCGCGCGTGCATTCCGCGAAATGCGTCGCGTCCACGTTCGACACGAATCGAACCGTCAGCGCGCGGTCGCTGTACGGCTTCAGCGCCTCGACCGCCATCACCGGGCCGAGGTCCGACCCGCCGATGCCGATGTTCACGATGTTGCGGATGCGCTTCCCGGTATGGCCCGTCCATTCGCCCGACCGTACGCGACGCGAGAAGGCGCGCATGCGCTCCAGCACCGCGTTCACCTCCGGCATCACGTCCTGCCCGTCGACGAGAATCGGCGTATTCGACCGGTTGCGCAGCGCAACATGCAACACCGCGCGATTTTCCGTCGCATTGATCTTCTCGCCCGCGAACATCGCCGCGATGGCCGCCTGCAGGCCCGCGGATTCCGCCAGCGCCTGCAAATAAATCATCGTGCGGCCGACGATCCGGTTCTTGGAATAGTCGAGGAAGAGGTCGCCGACCTGCAGCGAAAACTTCTTCGCGCGCTTCGGATCCTCCGCGAACAACTCGCGAAGATGCTTTTTCTTGATGCTCTTGCTGTGCGAAACGAGTTTTTTCCACTCCGGGCGCTGGTTCAATGGGGTCATGGCGGGTTCCTTGTTTATTTTTCCGCCGACAGAGCGGCGGAACTACAGGCGCTGTAGCTCCGGCGCTCCGCCGCCGGAGCAGTCGATCACGCGGATTCAACGATCCATAGCCAACAAATGCTACAGACGTTGCAGGCGCGCGGAAACAGTTTTTACAGACGTTGCAATTCTTCGTGTGCTAGGTTTTGTGGATGCATGTACTCGTGACGGGGGGAAACGGGACGTTGGGGTCGGCGCTGCGGGCGGAGGCCGCGCGGCGCGGGGATGCCTTCACCGCTTGGGAGCGGGCGACCTGTCAGCCGGATGACATGGCGGGACTCGCGCCGTATCTGGCTCGCATCGCCCCGGATGCGCTGGTCCATGCGGCGGTGCCCTCCACGGGAACGGGTCGGCCCGACGAGGGACGCCTGGTGAACATCGAGTGGACGGCCCGTCTCGCCCGCGCGGCGGCGGAGCGCGGCCTCCCGTTTCTCTACATCAGCACGGTCATGGTGTTCACGGACAACGCAAAGGGACCGTTCACGCCGGAATCGGAACCCGACGCGAAGGACGGATACGGGTTTGAAAAGTTGCAGGGCGAGCGCGCGGCGCGGGATGCGAATCCGGAGGCGCGGATCGCGCGGATCGGCTGGCAGATCGGTGAGCAGCCGGGCGGCAACCACATGCTGTCGTTTTTCGTGGATAAGATGCGAACCGAGGGCGTCATCCGCGCGAGCACGAAGTGGCTGCCCGCGACCTCGTTCCTGCCCGACACGGCGGCGGCGCTGCTTGATCTGCTCGCGATGCCGGCGAGTCTGTATCACGTCAACGCGAACACCCACTGGACCTTCTTCGAAATCGCCACCGCACTGAACGCCCTTCACGGCGGCTCGTGGCGGGTCGAGCCGAACGAGGATTTCGTCTACGACCAACGCCTGTTCGACCCCCGCGTACCCATCCCCCCGCTCTCGGCCCGGCTGTCGGAACTGAAGAATTTGCCACATAATGCACATAACGCTCAAAAAGCATTTTTGTGACTTCCGTGCCTTTTGTGGCCATCGCCTCCGCTTCCTCACGAGTGCCGGGTTTGTAGGAATCGCCACATAATGCACAGAAGGCTCAAAATTAGATTTGTGCGTTCTGTGATTTCCGCGGCCATTATCCTCCTGCCGGCAGGGTTTCCGGAATTGGGGTGACGTCCACCAAAAGCACAAGGAGCACAACCATGCGGAACGAGGATCAGGTATTACAAATGTGCGACCAGATCAGAGAAACGGCTTTTGCGCTGCATAGCTATCTGCGCCACGGTCACTTGGAAAAGGTCTACGAGAACGGACTGGCCAACCGCCTGCGAAAGGCAGGTTTCACGGTCGACCAGCAAAAACCACTTCAGGTGAGAGACGAAGACGGAACGATTCTCGGAGATTTCTATGCGGATCTTTTTGTGAACAATGCCTTCATCGTCGAACTCAAGGCGTGCAAAACGCTCGCGCCCGAGCATATCGCGCAGGTACTCGGATATCTCCGCGCATCTGGATAACGCGATGCGCTCCTCATCAATTTTGGTGCGCCAGTCATCCAGTTCAAAAAGCTGATTTTGTAACTTCTGCGCCTTCTGTGGCCATCCATCGGCTCTCCGCCCAGCGGCTTCCGGTGCTAAGAATTGCCACAAAACGCACAAAATGCTCAAAAATATGTTTTGTGACTTCCGTGCCTTTTGTGGCCATCGCCTCTGCTTCCTCAAGGCTGCAGGGGGGTGTAGGAATTGCCACCTAAAGCACAAAACAATTTTGTGACTTCTGTGCTTTTTGTGGCCTTCCCCCGGCCACCGCGCGGCGGTTGACACCCGGGCGCGGGGGCGGGTACGGTTTTCGGCCTATGACGCAAAAATCTCCTCGGGTTCTGATCACCGGCGGCGCGGGCTACATCGGGTCCGTCCTCACCCCCATGCTGCTGCAACGCGGGTTCAGCGTGACCGTGATCGACAACTTTTCCTTCAACCAGCCGACGCTGCTCGACTGCTGCCACCACGAGGGCCTGACCATCGTGCGCGGCGACGCGCGGGACAAGGGGCTGATCAAGAAGCACCTCGACCAGGCGGACATCGCGATCCCGCTGGCCTGCCTCGTCGGCGCGCCTCTCTGCGCACAGCGCCCGCAGGAGGCGCAGTCGCTCAACTGCGACGCGGTGAAGATGATCGTGGACCTCTCGCGGGCGGACCAGAAGATCCTCTACCCCAACACGAACAGCGGCTACGGCGTGGGCAAAGCCGGCGAGTTCTGCACCGAGGAGTCGCCGCTCAACCCCATCTCCGTCTACGGCACCACGAAAGTCGAAGCCGAGAAATACGTGCTCGCCAGCGGACGCGGCCTGACCTTCCGGCTCGCGACGGTGTTCGGCGTCAGCCCGCGCATGCGGCTCGATCTCCTCGTGAACGACTTCACCTACCGCGCGGTGACGGATCGCTTCGTGATCCTGTTCGAGGCGCACTTCAAACGGAACTACATCCATGTGCGCGATGTGTGCCGCGCCTTCCTGCACGCGATCGACAACTGGGACGCGATGCACGGCCAGGCGTACAACGTCGGCTTGAGCGAGGCGAACCTGTCGAAGATGGAATTGTGCCTCGAAATCAAGAAGCAGCTCCCGGAGTTCACGATCCTCGAAGCGCCGGTCGGCAAAGACCCGGACCAGCGGAATTACATCGTCAGCAACGAAAAAATCGAGGCGAGCGGCTTCAAACCCGCCCATTCCCTGCAATGGGGCATCGCCGAGTTGATCAAAGGCTACCAAGTCGTCCGCCGGAACCAGTATGCGAATGTGTAGGCCCGCAGCGAATGACACGCTTTCCCGAAACCGAGTATTTTCGATACACACGGAAAAGACCGGATCGTTTGCTTATTTTGGACGAATGGATCGAGCAGGTCATCGCACGTCCGGAGCGGGAAGAACTTCAACCAGACGGTCGCATCCGGCGATGGGCGAGGATTTCCGACTTTGAGAATCGCGCGTTGCGGGTTATCCTCTTGAACGACGGACGGACGGTTCACAACGCATTCTTTGATCGCGACTACAAGGATCAAGCACCATGAGAATCAAATACTTTGAGGATACGGATACCGCGCTGTTGGAATTCGGCGCCGGAACCCCGGCGGAAACCCGTCCGCTTTCCGACGACATTTATCTGGATCTCGACACGGCAGGTCACGTGGTGTCCATCACCATTGAGCATGCCAGCACACGCAGCGATCTTTCCGAATTCAGTTTCGTGCGAATCAACAAACAGAATAAAGCCGCATTGGCGTTGTCTTGAAGATGATCCGGCGAAGCGCGGACAGCATTGCAAACGAAGTTTGACTCGTCGCTGCCTTCGCAAATTCGCCAGGCACCCCTCCCAACATGAAAGACACCCGCTTCAAGCGCATCCTCGTCACGGGGGCGCACGGCTTCCTGGGGCATCACATCGTACCGCGGTTGCGGGAGGCGTTCGCCGCCGAGCTGGTGTGTCCGACCCGGGCGGAATACGAATTGCTGGCCCCCGGAGTGCCCGCGCGCATGCTGGCGGAGATCCAGCCGGATTGCGTCGTGCATCTCGCCGCGAAATCGGGCGGCATCATCGACAACAAGCAGCGGCCCGCCGACTATTTTTACGACAACCTCGCGATGAACACGGCGGTGTTCGACGCGGCGTTCAAGGCCGGCGTGCGTAAATTTCTCACCCTGATGGGCGGCTGCTCGTACCCCGCGCACGCGACGTCGCCCATCGGCGAGGACCAGATGTGGAACGGCCTCCCGCAGATCGAAAGCGCCGGCTACTCCGTCGCCAAGAAGATGCTGCTCATCCAATCCTGGGCCTACCGGGTGCAGCACGGCTTCAACTCCGTCGTGCTGATCCCGGGCAACGTGTACGGCGAGTGGGACAACTTCAACCTGGAGCAGGCGCACGTGATTCCCGCGATGATCCGGAAATACATCGAGGCACAGGAGGCGGGCCGCCCCACGATGACCGCCTTCGGCAGCGGGAAACCGACGCGCGACTTCGTCTACGCGGGCGACGTCGCCGCGACGATCCCCTGGTTTCTCGCGAACTACGATTCCAGCGAGCCGGTCAACATCTCCGCCGGCCGCCGCATCTCGATCCGCGAACTGGCGGAGACGGTGAAGCGGACCACCGGGTTCTCTGGTGAAATCGTCTGGGACGCCTCCAAGCCGGACGGGCAGATGGACAAGATTTTCGACGTGGCGAAACTGCGCGCGCTCGGCCTCGCCTGCGACACGACGCTGGAGGAAGGCCTGCGACGCACGATCGCCTGGTTCCGCGAGGCGCGGATGAACGGGAGCGTACGACTCTAATGGCCGACCTCATCGTGCTCGGCAGCGCGGGGTTCGTCGGCTCCGCCATCGTCGCGGAGGCGCGGGCACGGGGTCTGCAGGTGCTGGAAGTCGACAAGGAGTCCTACCAACCCGGCCTCGCCGCGCGCTGGCTGATCAACGCGAACGGCAACTCGAAGAAATTCCTCGCGCGCGAACAGCCTGCGCTCGAATTCGACCTGTCCGTCCGCAGCGTGATGCAATCCCTCCACGACTTCCGGGTGGAATGCTACTGTTTCCTCTCGACGATCGACGTGTACGACAACGTGCGCGACCCGGCGGCGAACGCGGAGGATGCGCCAATCCGCCGCGACCGCCTCTCCGCCTACGGGCTGCACAAACTGATGGCCGAGGACCTCGTCCGCCACTATGCGCCGGAATGGCTGATCCTCCGCATGGGCGGCTTCGTCGGGCCGGGCCTGCGGAAAAATTCGATTTACGATCTGCTGAAGGGCCAGCCGCTCCGCGTACATCCCGACTCGCGCTACCAGTACCAGCACACCCGCGCGCTCGCCGCGACCGCATTGGACCTGTTGCGGGACGGGACGGGCCGCGAAACCTGGAACGCCGCCGGCGACGGCACGATCAGCCTGCGCGAAATCGCGGCATGGATTCCCGGCGCGCAGCTCCCCGCCCCACAGGGCGAACCGGAACACTACGAGGTCAGCCTCTCCAAATTGAAGGCGCGCCGGACGGTCGATTCCTCGCGTGAAACCGTGCGCCAATTCGTGCAGGATGTGCGGGAAGGACGGGTCACCCTCGCATGATCATCTCGCGCACACCGTTTCGCGTAAGTTTCTTCGGCGGCGGCACCGATTTCCCCGAATATTACCGGGAACACGGCGGCGCGGTCCTCGCCACGGGCATCGACAAATATTGCTACCTGTCCGTCCACTCGCTCGGTCCGTTCTTTAAGCACCGGATTCGCGTCAGCTACGCGCAAACCGAAACCGTGTCCCGGGCCGACGAAATCCGCCACCCGCTGGTGCGCGAATGCCTGGGGCTGCTCGGGCTCGACGCGGGGATGGAAATCAACCATGTCGCCGATCTGCCCGGCCGCACCGGACTCGGCACATCCTCGTCGTTCACGGTCGGCCTGCTGAACGCCCTGCACGCCTTCCGGGGTGAAGCCCCCTCGCCCGCGCAACTCGCGGCGGAGGCGATCGTCGTCGAGCGCGAGCGCGTCGGCGATTCCGGCGGCCACCAGGACCAGTACGCCGCGGCCTTCGGCGGGCTGTGCCGATTCGACTTCACCGCGGACGGCATCACCGCGCGCCCGATCCACATGGACCCGGCGCGGCGCCAGGCCCTCAGCGACCGGCTGCTGCTGTTCTTCACCGGCGTGGAAAGCTCCGCCGAGAAGATTCTTCAGGAACAGAAAAAAAACACCGCCCGCAATCTGCCCGCCCTGCGCGAAATGCGCGACATGGTGGACCACGCCGAACGGCTGCTGACCGGCGCGGCGGAACTCGACGCGTTCGGGCGCATGCTGCACGCCGGCTGGCTGCAGAAACGCTCGCTCTCCTCCGGGATCAGCAACACCTCCATCGACGATGCGTACGACGCGGCGCTCCGGGCCGGCGCGCTCGGCGGCAAACTGCTGGGCGCGGGCGGTCGCGGCTTCCTCCTGCTCTACGCGGACCCCGCGTCGCATGCGCCGCTCCGCGCGGCCCTGGGCGCGCTCACGGAAATCCCGTTTCGCTTCAGCGACGAAGGCAGCCGCATCATCTTCCGCTCGCCGGAGTCATGAGCGCCAAACCGCGCATCGCGTTCTGGTTCCGCTACGGCGCCGCCGAGCACACGGAGCTGTACCACGCGCTGCCGCGCCTCCTCGAAGCCCTCTCCGCCCACGCCGAGGTGCATTACTTCGGATTCGAGGGACGCCGCCCCGCCCCCGAGTCCATCACGCGCCACGCCGTCCTGCACCGGCTGCCGTTCCGCGTGGACCGCACGAAGCACCGCGACAAGTTGCTCAAATACGTGCTCTGGCTGCTCTGCCTGCCGTGGATCGGCCTGCGCTGCCGCGCGCTGGGCATCCGCGCCGTCTATATCGACGAAACCGTGCCGCTCGCCGCGCCGCTCGCCCGCGTCTTCTTCGGCCGCAACGTCGCCATCACCATCGCGGATTTCTTCACCGACATCTACCTGCCCGGCGGCGGCATGAATCGCCTGTTCGCCCGCGCAATCCAGGCGCTCGATTGGGCGGCGTGGCGCAAGCTGCCGCTCATCGTCACCCGCGCGAAGAATACCCGCGACTTTCTCGCCAGCCGCGGCGTCGACCCCGCGCGCGTCCACCCGATTTATGATCCCGTCGACGCGGCGCTGTACCACCCCGCCGACCGCGCGGCGGCCCGCGCGTATTTCGGCTATGGCGACGACGAGGTCGTGCTCGTGCACCACGGCATCCTGCATCCGAACAAAGGCAACGACCGCATCCTCCGTGCCCTCGCCGCCGCGCGCCACGACCTGCCCAACGTGCGCTACCTGCTTGTCGGCAACGGCCCCGAGTTTGAGCGGCTCCAGGCGCTCGCGCGAGAGCTGCGCATCGACGACATCGTCCGCATGACCGGCTGGCTGCCGAAGCCGGAGGACGTCAACATCGCGCTAAACGCGGGCGACATCGGCCTCGTGATGCGCGTCGGCCACGCCTCGGACGACTTCCACATGACCGGCGCGCTCGTCCACAACATGGCCGCCGGCCTGCCCATCCTCGCCGCGAAACTCGCCGGCGTTTCCGAAGTCGTCGAGGACGGCGTGCAGGGACAACTCTTTCCGCCGGACGACATGGCGCTCTTCACCCGGCACCTCGCGCGCCTCGCGGGCGACGCGGACTTGCGCCGCCGCATGGGCGCGGCCGCGTTGGAGCAGGCGCGCCGGAATTTTGATGTCGACCACGTCGTCGCCCAAACCGTGTACGCCCTGCTCACCCTGGTGAAGCCATGACCTCACCGCCCGCCATCGTGCTCGTCGGCGGACTCGGCACCCGCCTGCGCGATTTGTATCCCGACCGGCCCAAGGCGCTCGTTCCCGTGCGGGGCCGTCCGTTTATCGCGTGGATGCTCGACTGGCTGCGCGCGCAGGGCGTCGAACGCATCCACCTCGCGGCCGGCCATCTCGCGCACAAACTCGTCGAGTGGCGCGCGGCCGAACCGCCGGATGACCGGCTGACTGTTTCGCAGGAATTGATGCCGCTCGGCACCGGCGGCGGCCTGCGCTTCGCGCTCGATTTCATCGCGGGCGCCGAACTGCTCGTGCTCAACGGCGACAGCTTCCTGCCCTCGCTCGACCTGCGCGCCTGGCTCGCCGCGCCGCTCGCGGACGGGCTGGACGGCGCACTCGCGGCGACGCGCATCGAAACGCCCGGCCGCTACGGCACCGTCGAATTCGGCCCGGACCATCGCGTGAGCGCGTTCCTGGAAAAGGCGGACCGCCCCGCCGGCTGGGTCAACGGCGGCGTCTACCGCCTCCGGCGCGCCGTGCTCGAACGTATTCCCGCGGACCGCGCCGTGTCGCTGGAGACGGAAGTATTCCCCGCCGCCGCCCGCACCGGCGCCCTCGCCGCGCACCCCACCCCGCCGCCGCTGCTCGATATGGGTACGCCCGACGGCCTGCGCGCGATGGAGGATTGGCTGGACGCGAACCCGCAATTTTTTCAACGTCTGTAAAAGCTTTTTTTGAAACTTACAACGTCTGTAAAAACGAAATGGGGACGCTTCCAATGTCTGTAAAAACTTTTTTGGGGGCCGCTTGCGTCGCGGCGTTGGTCGCGCTGGCGGGGTGTGGGCGCGAGGCGGCGGAGCCGGGGCGGCCGTGGCGCGCGTTCGTGGAGGATTTGACGAATACCGTGCGGCTGGCGAACGGCGAGGCGGGCGGCACGCGGCTGATTTCAACGGCGGACCCGCGCGGGGGCAACGACGATTTTAACCAATTCGCCGGACCGGGCAGCGAGCCGGGCTGGGTGACGCTCGCGGACCTGAAGGGGCCGGGCGTGGTGCGGCGTTTCTGGACGACCGGCGTCGATCCGGGGCACCGGTTTCGCCTCTTTTTCGACGGCGAAAAGAAGGCGCGCTGGGAGGGCGAGGTGGACGAACTCTTTGGCGGACGCGCGCCGTTTACGCCGCCGCTCGCGCGCTACCTGAATCTCTGCTGGTTCAGTTATGTGCCGCTGACGTACCAGCGCGGGCTGCGCATCGAGGCGCAGGCGCCGCCGACGCATCCGTTCTGGGGACCGCGTCGCTTTTTCTTCCAGCTCAATGTGGAGGACTTCGCGGCGGATGCGCGGGTGCAGACGTTTCCCGCGCGGCTCGACGCGGAGGACCGCGCCGTACTGGTCGCGGTCGCCGCGCGCTGGACGGAAGCGGTGGAATGGCCCGAGGCGCGGCCGGTCGCGGGCGCGGGATTTGAAGTGGCGCCGGGCGCGGAGACCACGCTTTGGCAGGCGGAAGGGCCGGGCCTCGTGCCGGACTGGCAAATCGCCGCGGAGCCACTGGAGGGCGCGGCGTGGACCGTGCGTGAGCGCGAGTGGATGTTGCAGGACGTGGTGTTGCGCATCCGCTACAACGGGCAGGCGGGCGCGAGCGTGGACGTGCCGCTGGGCGACTTTTTTGGGACGCCATGGCGGCATCGCCACTACGGGTCGCTCTTGCTGGGCGCGGCGCCGGGCGTGTTCCGCAGCGCGTTTCCCCTCGCCTACACGGGCGCTGTTTCGGTGAGTCTCTTCAACGGATGCGACCGGCCGATCCAGGCGCGCTTCGACGGTACGCCGGAACCGCTGGCGGGCGGTGTCGCGCGGCATCTGCACGCGGAATGGCGGCGCAGCGGGCCGGAGGCGGGGCAGCCGCACGTGATCGCGATCTTCATGGGGCGCGGCCTGTTCGCGGGCGCGTTTCTCGGCGTGACCGGGGCCGCGGGTACGCAGCAGGACGACTCGTGGTGGCTGCTGGAGGGCGACGAATACATCTGGGTGGACGACGAGACGCAGCCCTCGTGGCGCGGCACGGGGCTGGAGGATTATTTCAACGGCGGGTGGTATTACCGCAGTTGCGCATTTTCGGCCTTCCACGGCATTTTCGACCGCTCACCGTTCCGCGTGGCGCAGTACCGGCACCAGCTCGTGGACCCGGTCGCGTTCCAGCGCTCGCTGCGCATGGCGATTGAGCGGGGCGACCAAAGCGTGAGCCGCGCGTGGTTCCAGAGCGTGGCGTTTGCGTACCTGGAGAACCCGGCGCCGGTGCAGTCGACGCCCGCGCGCCGCGAGGATCGGCGTCCGCCCGAGGATCGTTTCTGGCGGCAGACGATGATGCTCCAACTAACGGAGTTGGAGCGCATGAATAATTTCGCAAAGGCGATTGACCTCATCGAAGAGTTCCGCGAGCGGGAGCCGGCGGCGCCGGAAAACGGCGTCTACGCGTTGCGTGCGCTGGAGTATCGCCGGTTGCTGGGGGAGACGGTGACGGACGAACAACTCGCGCCGTTCCTCAACGGCGAACACGGGCCCGAGGCGGCGGAGCAGGCGAAACTGCTGGCCTGGTTCCACGCCGATTCGCGCCGCGCGCTGGTGGGCCTGAACGCGAACGCGCAGGCGCAGCTCTATTTGAACGGGCAGCCGCTCGCGCGGGGCGATCATCCCCTCGCCTGGCAGGTGGTCGGGGTCGAACTCGACGCAGGTCCGCTCGCATTGTGCGCCGATGCGACGATGGTGCGCCAGGAACCGTGGGTACAGATGGGCCTCCGCACGCACGGCGGCTTCGCCGGCAGCGGCATCGAAACACGGCGCGCGCGGCGCGTGGCGGGAACATGGAACGCCCTCACCGGCGACCAGACTGAGTGGCGCGCGATGGAAAATCGCGACCTGCTGCGCGGCACACCCGACGCGCCGTTCATCGGCAGCATTCCGAACGCGTTCGTACTGTTCGGCGCGAAGTCCTATTCCGTTCGCAGCGAGGACTGGGGCTACCACCAGGGCCGCGGCTACTTCCGGATGGATCTGTCCCTGCCCCTCGACAGCTGGCCCGCGCAGGCGCGCGACGTGACCGGTCTGCCGCGCTGAACGGTCGAAGCCAGTCACCGGCCGTCATCAAACGAGAGAACGCCTCGGTGGGACACCTCGCCCCACCCTGATTCCACGGAACGCCGACAGGTAGGGCGCTCTCTCCGAGCGAGCCGCCGAGCGAAGGCCTTTCCGAACAGTGTTTACACTTATGCGCATATGCGCATAAGCGCATTTAAAGCGGGCGAGCTTTGGGGCGCGGATGATCCGGAAGAATTTCGCTCAGGTCGACGGCTTGGCGGATGGGCCGGGGGTCACCAGATGCACCGTCTGCGTCGGGAAGGCGAAGGAGATGCCTTCGGCGTTGAAGCGTTCGATGAGCTGGAGGTTGAACCGCTCATTGAACCCTTGGAAGGCCCAGAAATCGGGCGGGTGATACCAGTAGATCACGAGGATGTTAAGCGCGGTGGCGGTCAGGTCGTTGAACACCACGCGCGGCGGCAGCTCGGGCTTCATGCCCTCGTGGTCCTTGAGCAGCTCCTTGATGATGTCGAGGGCGCGTTGAACTTTCGCGGGCGGCGTGCCGTAGGTGATCGCAACATTCATCACGCGCCGGATGTAGGGGCGGCGACCGATGTTCTGGATGGCCTTGTTCGCCAGTTCGCCGTTGGGAATCGTGACGAGGTGACCCTCCAGCGTGCGGATGCGCGTGGAACGGAAGCCGACCTCCTCGATGACGCCGTCCGTGGCGTCCACCACGACGCGCTCGCCGATCTGGAAGGGCTTGTCGGCGAAGATCACGAGCGAGCCGAAGAAGTTCTTCACCGTATCCTGCGCGGCCAGCGCGATGGCGAGGCCGCCGACGCCGAGGCCGGCGAGGATGGAGGTGAGCGGCTGTTCCGTCAGCAACTGCGCGATTTGCAGCAGCATCAGGACAATCACCGTGATGCGCAGGCTGGCGCGGACCATCGGGCGCACCATCTCCCCGAGACTGCCCGACTGCCGGCTCGTCAGCCCCAGCAGCCAGTGATCGACCACATCGACGAGACAATACGCCGCATAGCCGACCGTCACGCTGATCAACACGCTGACGAGGGTGCCGGACATCGCGGCGACGCCGTCGCTGACGAGAATGAAGGAGAAGCCCACCTTGAAGCCGATGATGAAGCCCGCGAAGGTCACCACCCGGCCCAGGGCCCGCATTGAGATCGCGGCGAGGTCGCGCCCGCGCTGGTCCAGCAGGCCGGCGCTGCGTTGCATCGCGAATTGCGCCATGCGCCCCGCCACCAGCCCCGCGAGCAGCGCGACAAACAGGGCGCAGATGCGCCACAGCTCGTTGCCCACGATCACCGTCGTACTGAATTTAGTCCACCAGTCCATAGGGGTCTCCGTTTTCCCTACCTAAAACCCCCGGGGCGGATTGTGCAAGCGCAAGTGTAGAGTGCTGAGGACATTCCCCGGTTTTGGGCCTGAAGAATGTGTAAGTCGTTCGGACAACGTAAAGAAAGCGATTCATCAAGTGAAACGACCCCACCGGCCTTGCGCCGGTGGTGAAGGAGTGGGTTGGGGCTACCGGGCGGCAAACCGAGTTGGGCGCGATTCGGCGCCCGCGCGCTCGCGCGGGCGAAAACGCATGCGTTTTCGCATCCGCGGCGCGGATGCGCCGGATCGCGCAGGGTTGACCTCTTGTCCCGGTAGCCGGGAAACTTTCGCTCCTGCGGGGCAAGCCCGCAGGGGGCGACCGAAAACCGGGAAAGTCCTGTAGAGTGCTTGATCAATGACCGGGGATTTCCCTATGGTTGGGGTTTCTGCAAAGGAATACCGGATGCGCACTCTCAAATATGTCGGGCGGTTGCTGGGCGAGTTTTTTGAATTCGCGTGGCAGAACAAGGCGTGGTGGATCATCCCGATCGTGCTCGTGCTGCTCATCCTGACGGTGTTCATCGTCACCGGCTCCAGCGTCGCGCCCTTCATCTATACGCTCTTTTGAGCGGCGCGCTTCCAGTCGAGGTGACGAGCCTGGAGGTGGGTCCGTTCGCCTCCAACTGCCACATCATCCAGCCCGCCGGCGAATCGCGCGTGCTGGTGGTGGACCCGGGCGACGACGCGCCGGTCATCATCGACCTGCTCCGCCAACGCAGCTGGCAGGTGGCGGCCTATCTGCTGACGCACGGGCATATGGACCACGTCACGGGGCTGGCCGAGGTCGCGGCCGCCTTCCCCGCCCCGGTGGGCCTGCACCCGCGCGACGCGTCCTGGGCATTCAGCGCGACGAATACGATGTTTCCGTTCTACGAGGCGCCGCCGCGCGCGGTCCCGATCGACCGCGACTGGCAGGACGGACAAACGTGGACCGACCTCGGGCTCTCGTACGAAATCATGGATACGCCCGGCCACTCGCGCGGGAGCGTGAGTTTCCATTTCCGCGAGCAGGGCCTGCTGTTCTCCGGCGACGTGCTGTTCGCGGACGGCATCGGCCGGACGGACCTGACGGGCGGCGACGCGCCAACACTCGCGCGCTCGTTGCAACGCCTGCTGACGCTGCCCGACGAGACGCGAGTGTACCCCGGCCACGGCCCCGCGACGACGATCGGCCGCGAACGGAACCGGAATCCTTACCTGCGCGATTTTTCCTGGGCCGGGTAAGAGAATAAAGGGGTTGCTGGGTTTCGGACCTGTAGCCCGCATATTTCACCGCAGAGACGCGGAGCGCGCAGAGGAAGCCTTGGCGGATTGGGCAAACATCTCCCAACGGGACATGGTGATCATGCGTGCAATCTGTTTCGAATGAATTTCGCTCCTCACTGGGCAGGTCGCCTTGCCCTGCTTCTTCTCCGCGACCTCTGCGCCTCTGCGGTGATGCAATAGCGGGTTAGCACTTGAACGTATTCACCAGCGGGATGAGCCCGCGGGGTCTTCATGTCCGGTTCGCCGCGCGTCAGCGCTCGAACGACAGTTTGATGCCGCGGCGGATGTAGGTGGGGATGTCGAGGTCCTCGCCGTTGATCAAGGTCGGCGACGATTTGCCAAATGCACCGCGGTCCTGCGGCTTCAGTTCGCCGAGGCCGAGTTCGGGTTGGGTGTCGCCCGCGCGCGGTTTCTCCGCCCGGTCACCCGGGTCCGTCGCCGCGGCCGGCTGTTGCTGGCGCTCCTCCTGCCACGACTCGGCCGCCAGCAGCGTGATGGTCACGCGCTCGCGTCGCGCGGGATCGACCAGCGCGCCCATGCTGACGTGCGCGTTCGCGCGGACCGAGGAGGTAATCTGGCCCATGATGCCCTGCAGGTCGGCGAGCGTAAGATCGGGGCCGCCCGCGATGTTCACGAGTACGCCCTGCGCCTCGGACAACAGGCGGCCACGCTCCAGCAGCGGGCTGTCCAACAGCGCGCGCAAGGCGCTGGCCACGCGCGCGGGGCCGGCGGCTTCCGCGTGGGCGAACGACAGCGAGCCGCCGCTGCGTTCCGCGAGTTCCTGCAGGTCGGCGAAGGTGATGTTGATGACGCCGGTGTGCGAGAGCAGGTACCAGATCGCATGCACGCCCTCCGCGAGCATGCCGTCGGACACGCCGAAGGCGGCGTCGAGCGACGCGCTTTCATCGGCGAGCTTCAGCAACCGGTCGTTCGGGAGCGCGATGACGGCGCCCGCGTGCCGGCGCAACTGGCGCAATCCCTCCTCCGCGACGCGCCGCGTGCGGTCGCCTTCGATGCCGAACGGCATCGCCACAAAGCAGAGGGTCAGGATGCCGAGTTCGCGCGCGATCTTCGCGATCACCGGCAGGGCGCCGGTGCCCGTGCCGCGGCCCAACCCGGCGACCAGGATGAGCAGGTCGCACCCGGCGGCCAGGTCCTGCAACACGGACAGGCTCTCCTCCGCGGCGAGCCGGCCCGCCGTGACGTCGCCCGCCGCGCCAAGCCCGCGCGTCGCCTTCTCCCCGATCAGGACCGTGCGCGAAACGCCGCACGCGGCGAGCGCCTGCGCATCGGTGTTGACCGCGACCACCGGCGGCCCTTCGGACCACACGGACGTCATCCGCGCGACGCCGTTGCAGCCGGCCCCGCCCACGCCCATCACCAGCACGCGCGAACGCGGCTTCAAATCGGGCGGCGGGAACAATTGTCCATTGGGGCGCGGCGGCATCATCGCCCTCCCCAGAAATTTTCAAAGAGGTTCTTGAGCCAGCCGCGCCGACCGCGCTGGCCGGTGCGCAACGCATAGCGCAGCAGGCCGATGGTGCCGGCGTATTCCGGCCCCTCGGTCGCGATGGCGAGGCCGCTGACATCCTTGGGCCGGCCCAACTGGCACGGCAGGCTGAACACCTTTTCCGCGAGTTCGGCGACGTGCTGCAAATAGGCGCCGCCGCCCGTGAGCACCACGCCGCTGCCAAGGTACGGCATCAGGTCGAGCTTCTCCATTTCGTTGCGCACGAGCGTCAACGTCTCCTCCATGCGGAGATGCGTGATGGTCTGGAGGTCGCCAAGGCGGACGTAGCGGCCGCGCCCGGCGCTCTCGGCGGTGAGTTCGACGTGCTGGCCGCGGTGGTGCAGGTCGATCACCGCGCTGCCGTATTCCTCCTTGAGGCGTTCGGCCTGGGCCAGCGTGATCTTCAACCCGCGCGCAAGGTCGTTGGTGATGTGGTCGCCGCCGACCGCGAAGGAACCGGCCGCGGCGATGGCCTGTCCCGCGTAGGCGACGAAGTTGGTGCTGCCGCCGCCGAGGTCAATGACGAGGGCGCCCTGGGTTTTGTCCTCCTGCGACAGCACCGCGAGCGCGGAGCACAGGCCGGCGGAGGCGACGTCCTGCACATCGACACCCGCGCTCTTGGCGACCTTCACGAGGTTGCGCAGCCAGGTGCGCGACGCGTGCAGGATCAGCATGCTGACGGCGAGCTTCGAGCCTTCGAGGCCTTCCGGGTTGATGATGCCCTTCTGGTCATCCACCTCGAAATGCTGGCAGATCGAATGCAGGATTTCGTAGTCGCCCTGCAGGTTGACCTCGCGCGCGGTCGCCATGACATGGTCGATCTCGTCGTGCGTGATTTCACCGGCGTCGAGCAGCGGGATGCTGCCGCGATTGATGATGGACCGCACGTTCGCGCCGGAGACAAGCAGGCAAACCTGCTTGATGCCGACGTCCGCGTTGGCCTCGGCCTGGGCCAGCGCCTCGCGCGCGCTTTCCAACGCGGCGTCAAAGTCGATGATCTCGCTCTTGCGCACTCCGCGCGACGGGCATTCCCCGAGGCCCAGCACCATCAGGTGATTGTCCTCGCGCGCCTCGCCGACGATGGCGCGCACCTTGGTCGTGCCCAGCTCCAGGGCCACCACGAGTGGTTGGTCGCGCAGGGCCATGGTCAGCGCGCACGCGCCTCCGCCGCCGGGGCGCGGGTCCGCACCGGGAAATTCCGGTCCACGGTGAGGTCCGCATAGTCGATTTCAAGGCCCAGCTCGCGCTGCGTGGCGATGGTCTCGGCGAGCCGCTCCAGCCGCCATTGCAGGCGGTCGCGCCCGAGGTCAATCCGCGCGCCGGACGCGAGGGCCAGATCGAGCCGGTCGGCGTGCCGGACATCGACCACCTGGATGCGCAACAGCGCGCCGAGTTTCGTCTGCTCGCAGATTTCAAGCGCCTGCAGCGCCTCGAGAACCTTCGGGTCGGCGATCGTGCTGCCCGGCGCGAGCCCGCGCTCCGAAATGCCGGTGATGAGCGGCAGGCCGCGGCCCGTGCTGGGGCCGAGGATGAACCCGTCGCGATCCACGGCCATCGGGAACCCCGCCGCGCCCTCCGCCATCCGAGCGAGCGCCGCGCGCTCCTGCACGCGAATGACGAGCGTGTCGGGCAATTGCCGGCGCACCTCGGCCGCGCGCACACGCGGCGTACGTTCCAGGTTCCGGCAGATTTGCGCGAGGTTGACGGCGAACAGGTTCTGGCCCTCGGCGACCTGCGCATATTCGCGCAGGTGGGAGGGCGACAGCGTGCCGGTCGACGTCAGGTCGATCTGGCGGATGAGAAACCGATCGTTGTTCGCGAAGAGATATTCGCCGGCGCGGTGTATGCCGGATACCGCCGCCCACACCGTCCCCGCCAGCGCGGTCATCAACAGCAGCAGTGCGCCGATTTTATGCATGCGGTCGCGGCCCTTGCCGTTCCCGCGCGCGCTGACCTGGAGGCTCGTCTCGCGACGTACCTTCCGGAAATTCCCACGCTTGTCTTTTTTCCTGAACAACCCCATCGGCATCCTCAACACGCGGCCAGGCTCAGAATCTTCTCACACAACGCGCCAAACTCAAGACCTGCCGCGCGGGCGGCCTTGGGCAAGAGGCTCGTTTCCGTAAATCCGGGAATCGTATTCATCTCCAACACGTAGGCGTGGCCCTCGGGCGTGAGCCGGATATCGACCCGGCCCATGCCCCGGCAGCCGAGCGCGGTGAAGGTGCGCCAGGCGAGCTGCTGGCAGTGCCGCGCGATGTCGGCCGCGAGCGGCGCGGGCACGAGATACTCGGTGAGGCCCTTCGTGTATTTCGCCTTGTAGTCGTAGTAGCCCTCGGGCGCGCGGATCTCAATCACCGGCAGGACCTGGTCGCCCACGATGCCGACGGTTAATTCGGCGCCCGGGATAAAGGCCTCCACGAGCACCTCGGGGTCGTACGCGAACGCCGTTTCGAGCGCCGGTTCCCATTCGGATTCCTCGAATACCTTCGACAGGCCGATGCTGGAGCCCTGGCGCGGCGGCTTGACGACGACCGGCAGCCGGAGCGTGCGCGGCTGGCCGCGCTTCAACACCTCGTACCGCGCCGTCGCGATGCCCTGCCGCTCGAAGACCGCCTTGCTGGCCGCCTTGTCGAACGCGCACCGGCTCGCCGCGGAACCGGAACCGGTGAACGGGATGCCACGTTTTTCGAGCAGCTCCTGCACGCCGCCGTCCTCGCCGAAGGTCCCGTGCAGCGCGATAAAAACGGCGTCAATGCCCGCAGGCAGGTCGAGCGCCGTCGTCGCGACATCCACCTCGTCGACCTCATACCCACGCGCGCGCAGCGCATTCGCGATCGCCGCGCCGGACGCGAGAGAGACCTCGCGCTCGGCGGATGGTCCGCCCTTGAGCACGGCAATGCGCTTGAATGTGTTATCCATGGGAGGCATCTGACAGCGACTTCGCGGCCCACGCGGCGATGCACTCCACATCGCCCGCGCCGACCACCAGCAATACGTCACCCGCGCGCCATTTGTTGCGAATCACGTCCCACGCTTCAAGCAAGGACTGCGACAATGTCACGCGCGCGAAACCGGCGGACGCGAAATGCGCGGCGAGGTCGGCGCTCGTGCCGCCGGGCACCGGGTCCTCCGATGCGGCGTACACCGGGGCGAGCACCAGTTCGTCGACCCCGTCGAACGCGGGCGGAAAGGCCGGGCCCAACGCGGCGGTCCGCGTGTAGCGGTGCGGCTGGAAGACCGCGATGACGCGGCGGGCGCCCAGTCCACGGACCTGTTCCAGCACGGCGCGTATTTCGGTCGGATGGTGCGCGTAGTCGGAGATGACGATGCGATCCTCCGCGCGCGCGAGGATTTCGAACCGGCGCTTCACAGCGCGAAACGACGCCAGCGCCCGCTCGCCCTCCCCCCACGGCACGCCCAGTTCGTGCGCGGCGCCGAGCGCCCCGAGCGCATCCAGCAGGTTCGTCCGCCCCGGCACGGGCAGCGTCAGCGCGCCGATTTCACACCCGTCCGCGATCAGGCGCGCGGTGCTGCCGGGCCCGTCCGCCCGCACGTCGACGGCGCGCAGCGCGGCGGTTTCCGTGAAGCCGAAGCCGCGCGCGCCGGGATGCGACGATGCCGCGCGCGCCGCGCCGGGATCGTCCGCACCGTACCAAACCGCGCGCCGCGTCCGCTCCACGAAGCGGCGGAAACATGCGTCGAGCGCGGCCTCATCGCCGAAATAATCCACATGATCGAGTTCCACGTTCGTGACGACGGCGATTTCCGCTTCGTAGAGCGCGAGGGTGCCGTCGCTTTCATCGGCTTCGACCACCAGCGGCGCCGACGCATCGGCCTGCGCCACGCCGCCCGCCTCGTCGATCTCCCCGCCGATCGCATACGCCACGGGGTGGCCCGTCGTGCGCAGGATGTGCGCGAGCATAGCGGTGGTCGTGGTCTTTCCGTGGCTGCCCGCCACGGCGACGGATGTCCGGTCGCGCAGCAGGACGGGCAGGACCACGCCACGCGGAAACGTGGGTACACCGGCATGCTGCGCGGCACGCCATTCGGGTTCATCATCGTGAACCGCGGGGCTGCGCACGACGAATTGTTCATCGCCGCGCAGGTGGGACGGTTCGTGCCCGAGCGCGACCGGGATGCCGAGCGATTCGAGACGCCGGGTCACGCGACCCGCCTGCGCGTCGCATCCGCTGACGGCGTGGCCGCGCGCCTGCAGGTGCACGGCGAGCGCCGCCATGCCGACGCCGCCGATGCCGAGCAGATGCGCGGGGCCGGGCGGTTGCGCGAGCACGCGGCATGCTTCGCGATACGCCTGTTCGAGTGCGGTCCAGCCCGGCGGATTCACGTGGAGGTCCGCTCCACGAGGTCGGCGAGCCGCGAGGCCCCGCTGTACTCGGCGCGCGCCCGGGCGGCGCGGCTCATCCGCGCCCGGCGTTCCGGGTCGCGCAGGCGCGCGTGCAGGTATTCCACCAGCCAGGCCGCGGTGAGATCGGCGTCGGCGACGAGGTCCGCGGCGCCGTCCTTCTCCATTTCCTGCGCGTTCGCCCACTGGTGATTGGCGACGGCGTGCGGATACGGCGTGAGCAGCGACGGCGCACCGAACGCGGACAACTCGGCGCAGGTCGCCGCACCGGAGCGGCAGATCGCGAAATCGGTCTGGACATAAATTTCCGCCATGTCGTGCGTAAAGGCGCTCACATCAGCGGACACGCCCGCGCGGGCGTAGAGGGCGCGGGTCTCCTCCTCCCCGGCGCGGCCCGCAAGGTGGATGATGCGCAGACCGGGCATTGCGCGCGCCACATCGGCCAGCGCCGGTGGGACCTCGCGATTCAGCCGCTGCGCGCCCGCACTGCCGCCCATGACGAGCACCGTACAGGAATCGGCGGTGAACGCGCGCGGCGGCATGGCCCCGGCGGCGACTTCGAGTTCACGGCGGATCGGCATGCCGGTCTGCACCAGCTTCGCTTTCTTGAGATAGAACGACGTGCCCTCGAAGGAAATCCCGACCGCCGCGGCGCGGCGCGCGAAGAGACGGATCGCGCGGCCCGGCACGACATTCGCCTCGTGCAGCACCACGGGAACCTTGGAACGGAGCGCGGCGAGAATGGGGCCCACCGAGGCATAGCTGCCCATGCCCAGCAACACATCCGGCCGGCTTTCGCGCATGCGGCGCCGTCCCTCGGCCCCCGCCTTCCACAGCGACCACGCGGTGCCCAGCGCGCGGACCGTCAGCCGCGTGTCGAACCCGCTCGCGGCGAGGCGTACGACGGGGCCCTGCCAGGCGGAGACCGCCGCCGACTCGGTGCCCCGGCCCGCGAGCCAGAGGGTGACCGCATGGCCGCGTCGCAATAATTCCTCCGCCGTGGCCAGGCCGGGAAAAATATGTCCGCCGGTGCCTCCGCACGCGACCGCGATGTTCATGAACCCGACTCGGCCTCCAACAAATGGCGCTTCCACGCGAGCCCGCCGGAGAAACCGCCGAGGCCGCCACCCGAGGCGAGGATGCGATGGCACGGCACGAACAGCGGCAACGGGTTCCGCGCGCAGGCCTGACCCGCCGCGCGCACCGCGGCCGCTCGTCCCGCCCGGGCCGACAGTTCGCGATACGTTACGGTCCGTCCACGCGGCACACGCTGCATGGCGCGGCGGCAGGCGGCGAAGAACGGTGCGCCTTTCGGCATTTCGACGGGTGGACACGGGGCCGCACGCCCCGCCAGCGCCGCGCGCACAAACCGCTCGGCCGCGCGCAACACGGCGCGATCGCCCGGCGCCGCCTGGTCACACCGCACGGACTCCACGCGCGGCGCGGATGCGGGCGTGCCCCGCGCGAACGGGAGCGTGCACTCCACCACGCGGCCACCGCGCACGGCGACGCGGATGTCGCCCCACGTTGTATGAAGCGTGAGCAGGCTGGTGCGGGGTCCGGGCATGGGTCAGAAGACCAGATGATAGACGAGGTAGCCGACGAGCCCCACGAAGATGAGCATAAAAATCGCCTTGTTGCGCTGGACCCGGCGCTCGCGGCCCAGCGTGCGCGGCTTCACGAAGCTGCCGCTCGAAAAATAGCTGGCGAATTTATCGCTCTCCCGCGGACCCACGCGGCGGGGCGCGGCGGGGCGCCCGGCCACGGTCTCCACCTCCGCTTGCGTCGGCGCGGTCTCGGGGGCGGCGGGCGGCGGGGCGCGCAGCGCGGCGGCGGTCCGCGATTCGAAGGAATCCGCAGCGCCGCGCTCGATCTTGCGCATGTGGCGGTTGACCTCTTTCATGGACTGGCGGAGGCGGCGTTCCTCCTCCTCCAGCTCGCGCAAGCGACGGGCCAGCGACCCTTCTTTTCCGGACGTGGCCATGGGCTCAGAAATATCCGGACGACATCGCGAAGAAGAACAGCAGACCGAGCACCACGATCGCGACGGTCAGCGGCAGGCTCACGGCGAAGCCCACTTTCAGCCAGTAGGAAAAGGTCCGGTCCTCATCGGCGCCCGGTTCCCGTTCATCGAACAGGATGGCGGGCTGGCCCGCGGCGACGGACGGCGCTTCCGGCTTGGCGGCATCGAGCTTCGCCATGCCCTTGCTGTATTCGAGGCGGGCCTGCTCCAATACGCCGAGGCTGCGGGCGAGTTCGTCGCGGATGCGGTCCTCCGGCCAGCCCTCCTCCTGCAACTGCTCAACGACGGCGAGCAATTCCTTGAAGCGCCCGCGCGTCGCCGCGACCAGCTCGACCATGCGCTGTGCTTCGACTTCCCGGCGCTCCAGCGAAACGAGGCTGCGCTTGAGCTGCTCGGTGATCTCGCGCTTGCCGCGCTCATACTCGTCCTGGCGCTTGCGAATATCCTCCAACTCACGTTTTTCCTGCTCAAGCTGTTCCTGGCGTTTGCGGAGCCGCTCCAACTCCTGCGCCGCGTTCGCGGACTGCGTATCGACTTCCTTGCGGTGGCGCGCCATGCGGGTCAGGTTGAAGTCGGAGACGGGCCGCACCGGGACATCGCTGCCCTCCATTGGATCGCCCATGCTTTCGACCGGCTCGTCGCCCGGCCCCATCTTGATGCGCTTGGCGCTGTCGCGCTGCCGCACCAGGTCGTCGTCAAAAAAATCAGTTCCTGACATGGTTCATCTCCCTGCCCGCGCCGCCGCGGGCTAGCGCCGCTCCGCGTTTGGAATCACCAGCGTCTGCCCCACCTTCATGGACTGCGGACCACCGGGCATCGACGCCCGGTTGGCGTCATAAATCTGCTGCCACTTTTTCGAGTCGCCGTACATCCTGCCCGCGATGCGCGACAGCGTGTCGCCCGGCTGGACCACGTACGTCGTCGCGGCCGCCGGCGTCGGCGCGGGCGCGGCCACCACGGGCGTCGGTTGCGGCGCGGGCGTGGCGACCGGGGCAATGGCGGGACGCGCGGGCGCGGCGGCGGCGGACGGCGCGGCGGACGGCAGGGTCGAGCGCGGCACGGGCGCCGATCGATCGAGCTGCGCGCGCAACGCGGCGTTTTCCTCCTTGAGCAACGCAATCTGGCGGATCGCCTCGTTCGGCTTTTCGGGCAGCGACGCGGCATACAGGATGCGCGCCTGCGCAATCAGGTCCCGCACGAGGTCCTGCTTCTCCGCCTCCGGCCGCATTTCGAGATAGCGCTGATAGTGATAAATCGCGCGGACATGGTCCTCGCGGTCGTGGTCATAAATCCAGCCCAGCTCGAGATGCGCGCGGCCCAGTTGCGGCTTCTTGTCCAGGGCACGCTGGTAGGCCTCAATCGCCCCGTCAATGTCGCCGGCCGCCTTCTTTTCGCGCGCGCCGCGGATGAGTGGATCGCGATCCTCGCGCCGTTCGCGCGCGGAACCGGAGCCGCACCCGACGCCCGCGAGTAGGATGCCGGTGAGACCGAGAAGAAGAAAAAAATGGCAACGCAAACGCATGCTCCCCACTAACACGCCACGCCCCATGCGTCAACTGCGGAGGCGCGAGAATCGCGAATGTGGTACGCTGGCGATCATGCCGGCATACGACGATCCAGACCGGGCGCTGGTGGAGGCCACGCAGCGGGGCGACCGTGCGGCCTTTACCGCGCTCGTGGAGCGGCACCAGAAACCGCTGTACCAGTTCGCTTGGCGCCTGCTGGGCGACGCGGCGCTGGCGCAGGACGCCACGCAGGAGGCGTTGGCGCGGGCATGGATCAAACGTACTTCCTTCCAGTTCCGCCCCGGCGCCCGCTATTCGACCTGGCTGTTCCAGCTCGCGCGCAACGCGGCGGTCGACCTGCTACGCAAGCGGCGCGAGGTTGCGCTGGATGACGACGCAGCGGACCTTCCCCACACCGCGGAGGACGCGGCGATCATGGCGCAACACAAGGAAATCGGAGAGCGCATCGCCTCCGCTGTCGCGGCGCTGCCGGAGGAACAGCGCACCGCCGTCGTGCTCGCCGAATACCACGGCCACTCCGCCCGGGAAATCGCAATGGTCCTGCGCTGCTCCCCACGCGCCGCCGAGTCCCACCTCTACCGCGCCAAACAAGCCCTCCGCACCGCGCTCGCCGACCTGCGCGCGTAGGCGCTTGACGCGCTTCTCCACGCGCGAACGGGTGTGGTCGAATTTTTCCCGTGCGTAGTTTTCCCGCCTCGCGCGTTTAACTCCATATGAAGCCCCTATCGGATGAACAACTGGACCATATGCTGGCGCGTTGGACCGCGCCGGAGCCGCCGCCGGGCCTGGGCTCGGGCGTTTGGGCGCGCGTGGATTCGGCGCGGCCATCCCTGCTGCAAAACGCCTGGGCCTTCCGGCTGGCCGCCGGGCTGACGGTCGTCCTCTGGATCGCGGTCGTCCTCACGCCGGCGCGACCATCCACCATCACGGCGTCTGAAAGTCTGACCGTTGCCCTGGCGTGGGCGGGAGGCGCACGATGAATACCACGCGCTGGTGGTGCCTCGCCCTCGTGGCCGCTACTGCACTCTCCTTCTCCGCGGGACGCTGGAGCGCGGACCCGGCGACGCTGCCCGACCCGCTGCGCAACATCGGCTCGCTCCAACTCGACTGGCTGGACCTGACGGCCGCACAGGCGGCGGAAGTGGCGCGAATCCAGCCGCCCTACGCGCACGCCGTGAAATCCGGTTGCGACGCGCAATGCGCGGCGCGCTGCCAACTGGTGAATGCGCTGGTGGCGGATACGTGGAACGCCGACCAGGCGCGCGCCGCCGTCGAGGCGATGTGCGATGCGCACCGCGAAACGGAACTCGCCACGCTCGACTACCTCGGGCAGATACACGCCGTCCTCACGCCGGAACAGCGAACCCGCCTGATGCAGCGCGTCGGCGCCTGCCTGTGCGAGAGCTGTGCCACAAATGGAAACCTGTGCTGCATCCCGGAGGAGAACCCATGAGAAATAGCGTGCACCTGCTGTTCGGCATCCTGCTCATCGCAAGCGGCGCGCTCGCCGCGGAACCCGAGGCCACCGAGAAACCAAAGGATAAACCCTATCCCTTCAACTTCTGCATCGTGCAGGGCGACGAATTCGAACCCGAGAAGGAGCCATACGTCATCCGCCACGAGGGCCAGATCTACAAGGTGTGCTGCCGCGACTGCTATGACGAGTTCAAGAAGGACCCCGCGCCGCATGTGAGCAGGTTTGAAGCGCTGAAGAAAAAACACTCTCGCGGCCTGATAAGCCCCGAGCACAAGGAGACAGAAGCACCATGAATGCAATAACGAGACTAGCAGTATCGGCAATCGCCGCGGGATTAATGGCCCCCGCCGTATATGCGGAGGACAAGGCGATTGATGCCGTTTCGTGCGCGAAATGCGAAACGGTATGGGTGCGGGCGCCCCTGGCCGGACAGAAGGCGAAGGGCTATACACGCAAGGGCAAAATGGTCTGCCCGGATTGCGTGACGGCGGTGCAAAATGTATTCGCCGGCGGAAAACTCGAACACGCGTGCGCAACATGTGGAGACTTGGAGGCGTGCGTTATCGAACAGGAGCGCGTCAACAGCGTGGAGAAGAAGGATCGCGCCGCCACCTGCTCCAAGTGCGAAATAACGTGGACGCGAACCCCTCACAAGATCGGGAAAATCAACACGTACAGAACAAAATCAAGCATGTCGTGCAAGGACTGCGAAACGGCGGCCAAGCAGTACCTTGAATCGGGAGAATGGGCATCCGCATGCGGCGCCTGTGGCGATCGCCTTGCGGCTTGTCACTGACGCGCGGCGGAGGCGCGCCTCACTGATTGTACTTCCGTGAGGCGCGCATACTCGTGCACTTCAAATATATATAGGGAATTATTCACATGAAATGGATCTATCCGCTGATCGCCAGCCTGCTTCTTGTAAACGTCGCGATGGCCGAATCAAAAACCGAACGGGAACGCCCGATCCTCGCATACCCCCTGAAAGTCTGCATCATTTCGGGCGAAAAACTGGGGAGCCACGGAAAGCCGATTGTCCATATGCACGGCGATCGGGAAATCAAGCTGTGCTGTCGTCAGTGCCTCAAAAAATTCACGTCAAATCCACAAAAGTATATCGCCGCGATCGATAAGGCGGCGATTGACGAGGCCCCCGCAACGGATTCATCGCACACCGATCAAAAACCTCACGCCCATCATTAAGATTTTAGAATGAGTCCCCCAACAACAACCAGCCCGATTCTTGCGGCGCTCTCCCCGCACCTCGGACATGCACACGAAGCGCTGCAATCGGGTGGGCCATCGCTGATGGAATATCTTGCCCGATTGCACCCCGTGGTCATTCATTTTCCAATCGCGCTATTTCTGGCGGCCGCCGTTGCCGACCAGCTTTCCGCGCGTTTAGGACGTCGGCAATATGATCTTACCGCAAGCTTCTGCGTGACGCTGGCCACCGTTTCGGCATACGCCGCGGGGATCTTCGGCTGGTTCGCCGCCGACACGGCCTCCGTTCCCCATGATCCGGCTTGGATGTTGATCGTGCATCAGTGGCTTGGTCTGTCCACGATAGGGTTCGGTACAATTGCCGTGCTTACGAACCGCCTTTATCACCGTCGGGGGAAGCCGATACACCGCGCACTGTATCGTCTCGCGCTTTATTCGGCGGCGATGACCGTCGCCGGAGCCGGGCACCTAGGATCACTGCTTGTACGCGGTGAGGACTTTTTCAAATGGGGTGGCGCCCAATGAAGTGGAGGGCGTTGTGGTGTGCCTTTTTTTGTATCGCGCCCGTCGGCACGGAATTGCTTGCGGACACGATAGATGGACTCATCAATGAAGGTTTGCTCAAGAGTCAAGGGCTGCTCGCGGCCGAATCGCAATGGCGCGCGGCGCAGCAGCGCATCCGGCCCGCCCGCAGTCTCGATGACCCGATGGTCGGCGTGGACGTGATGCGCATGAACACGCGGATCGACGACTACATGGGCCTCGAATACATGGTCAGCCAGCGCCTGCCACCTTTGGGCGTGCGCGACGCGCGCAGCGAGGCGGCGAAACTCCAGGCCGACGCGGCGGGCTTCCGCTATCTCGAAAAAGGGCGGGAGATGCGCGCATCCGTGATCGAAGCGGCGTGGAAGCTACGCCTCGCGGAGTTGCGTGTGGAACGGTACGACGACATGACGCGCCTCGCGTCCAACATGGTGGAATCGGTGCGCGCGCGCTATGAATCGGGCCAGGCCATGGCGGCGGATTTCGCACGCGCCCGGATCGAGCTGGTCCGCATGGCCGTCGAGGCCGCCAACATGCGGCGCGAGCGCCCGGCCATGCTGGCGGAGTTGAACGCCCTGCTGGATGCGCCGCCGGACACGCCGCGCGACGTCTCGGCGCTGCCGCCGCCCGCGCCGCTCCCGCTCTCGCGCGAGGCCTATCTCGCCCGCGCAGGAGAGTACCGCTGCGCGCTGCTGTCGTTCGACCGCGAAACAAAGGCGCGCGTCGCGCTCGCCCGCGCCGCGCGCCGGGAACAGCGCCCGATGTTCGAAGTCCGCGTCGAAGCCCGCCAGTTCGAGGGAAGCGGCGGGATCGACGAGGTGGATACCGGTCTCTTTATGAACATCCCCTGGCTCTGGTACGGAAAATACAAGGGCATGATCGCCGAGGCCGCGGCGGAGGAACAAATGGCCCGCGCGGAACTGGCGGAGGAAATCCGCGTGACGGAAATGGAGGTCAGCGATTTTTATGCGCGCGCCGAGAACAACTGGCACACCGCGTCCGCGTTGCGCGACGAGGTCCTTCCACTGGCCGGGGAAGCGCTGGCACAGGCCCAGGCCGCCTTCACGTCGGGCGCGGGCGGACTCATGGATGTCATCGATGCGCAGCGCGTCCTGCTGGAGGTGCGGCTCGAACTCGACACCGCGCTCGCCACGTACGCCGGCGCGCACGCGCGACTGGAACAGATCGCGGGCCCATTCGGCGACTGGGAAAAATCCACCGGCGCATTGCCCAGGGAGTTGATGCCATGAAACGCAAATACGGATTGCTTCTCGCGGTCGCCTTCCTCGCGGGCCTCGTGCTGCGCGGCTGGATCAGCCCGGCCCAACCACACGGCGCCGGAGCGGCGGTAACGGATGCATCCGCCGCGACGGAATGGACGTGCTCCATGCATCCGCAAATCCGACAACCGAAACCGGGCCTCTGCCCGATTTGCGCAATGGATCTGATCCCCGCTGGCGGCGGCGGTGTGGACCCCGGCCCGCGCGCCATCGCGATGTCCGCGGCGGCGCGGGAACGCGCGGGCATCGAAACCGCCGTCGCGAAACGCGGCCCCGCCGACGCGAAAATCCGGCTCGCCGGCACGCTCGCCTACGCCGACACGCATCGCCGCGCGGTTGCCCTGGTCGCCGAAGGCCAGCTTCGCAGGCTGCACGCCAATACACCGGGCCTGTCCTTTCACGCCGGCGCACCGCTCGCGGAGCTCTACAGCCCCGATGTGTATGCCGCCGCGCAGGAACTTATCTCGCTGCGCAGCGCACCCTCGGCAAGCGCGAGCGCGGCGCGCCGGAAACTGGCGCTGCTCGGCGTGGGCGCGGACCAGATCGAGGCCATCGCACAGGCGGCGCATGCACCGGAAACGTACACGCTGACGAGCCCGATTGACGGCGTCGTGCTGTCCGTCGATGCGCGGGAGGGCGCGTGGATGATGGGCGGCGGGACGCTGCTTGAAATCGCCGACCCCTCCGTGTTGTGGCTCCACCTCGACGTCTATGAACAGCACGCGGAGAACGTGCGTGTCGGACAGAAACTGGCCGTCTCCGTTGACGCGCTGCCCGGCGCGTCTTTCGAGGCGGAGATCACCTTTGTTCCGCCGGAGCTTGATCCGATGACGCGCAGCCTGAAGGTGCGGGCGGAACTGCCGAATCCGGACGGACGCTTGAAGCCCGGCCTGTACGCCCGCGCCGTGCTGGACGCCCGCCTCGCCGATGACGCGCTGCTCGTGCCGGCGTCCGCCGTCCTGCTGACGGGAACCCGCGCGATGGTGTTTGTGCAGGCGCCGGACGATCCATCCGTGTTCGAAAGCCGCGTCGTCGAGACCGGCCCGCGCGCGGGCGGGCACTACATCATCCGCGAAGGACTCGCCGAGGGTGAACGCGTCGCGACGCGCGGCGCGCTGCGGGTCGACAGCACGTTGCAGTTGCTCGGCAAGCCCTCGATGATGGGCCTGCCGTCGGACGACGGCAAATCAGCAACGCGCCCGCAAACCCACTGTCCGATCATTGGCGGCGCCATTGATCGGGAGGTGTTCGTGGATTATCGCGGGTTGCGCATCTATTTCTGCTGCCCCGGCTGCGACGAGGATTTCCTGAAGGACCCCGAGGCCATGCTCAGCCGCATGCGGGCCGAGGGCATTGAGCCCGAAAAGGCGCCACTGAAAAACACGCCACATAATCATCAACATTGAAGAAACCCCTCACCCCAACCCTCTCCCCGCCGTTGCGGGGCGAGGGAGACCGAATTCCCCCCTCTCCCCATGGGAGAGGGCTGGGGTGAGGGCGGACACTCCATGAACAAGCTCCTCCTCTTCTGCCTCCAGAACAAGCTGGTCGTCTTCCTGCTGGCGGCGTTCCTGGTCGTGTGGGGCGTGTTGCATGCGCCGTTCGACTGGAGGGTGCTGCGCGACCTGCGCGATCCGGTGCCGGTCGACGCGATCCCCGACATCGGCGAAAACCAGCAGATCGTGTTCGCGGAGTGGATGGGCCGTTCGCCGCGCGACATGGAGGACCAGGTCACCTATCCGCTGACGACGGCCCTGCTCGGCGTGCCCGAGGTTCGCACCGTGCGCAGCATTTCAATGTTCGGATTCACGACAATCTTCGTGATCTTCAACGAGGACGCGGAGTTCTACTGGTCCCGCTCGCGCATCCTCGAGAAACTCGCCAGCCTGCCGCCCGGCACGCTGCCCGATGGCGTACAGCCGATGCTCGGCCCCGACGCGACCGCGCTCGGCCAGGTCTTCTGGTACACGCTCGAGGGGCGCGACGCGGAAGGAAGACCCACGGGCGGCTGGGATTTGCAGGAATTGCGCAGCATCCAGGACTTCACCGTCAAATACGCGCTGCAAGCGGCGGAGGGCGTCAGCGAAGTCGCGTCCATCGGCGGCCATGTGAAGGAATATCAGGTGGACGTCGACCCCGACGCGCTGCGCGTGTACGGCGTCACGCTGATGGAGGTCGTCGACGCGGTGCGCCGCTCCAACCTCGACGTCGGCGCGAACGTGATGGAGATCAACAACGTCGAGTATTCCATCCGCGGCGTCGGGTTCATCAAATCGACGGCCGACCTCGAACAGGCCGTCGTGAAGGCGACGGATGGCGTGCCGATTTTTCTGCGGCAGGTCGCCCAGATCGCGCTCGGGCCGCAGTTCCGGCGCGGCGCGCTGGACAAGGAGGGCGCGGAGGCGGTCGGCGGCGTGGTCGTCGTCCGCTACGGCGAAAATCCGCTCGCCGCGATCCGCAACGTGAAGGCGAAGATCGCGGAAATCGCCCCCGCCCTGCCCCGCAAGACGCTGGACGACGGGCGCGTGAGCCAGGTGACGCTGGTGCCGTTCTACGACCGCACCGACCTGATCAACGAAACGCTGGGCACCCTGAATCGCGCGCTGTACGCGCAGATCCTGGTCACGTCGATCGTGGTCCTCGTGATGGTGCGCCACCTCGCGAGTTCGATCCTCATTTCCCTGGTGATGCCGCTGACGGTGTTGGGCTGTTTCATCGCCATGCGGCGGTTCGGCGTCGACGCGAACCTCGTCTCGCTCGCCGGCATCGCGATCGCCATCGGCACCATCGTGGACATGGGCATCATCGTCTGCGAAAACATCCTCCGCCACCTGCGGGACGCGGAGGATCGCGGCGAGCGGCCCGATCGCGCGGCGCGGCTGGCGCTGGTGCATCGCGCGGTGATCGAAGTCAGCGGCGCGGTCGTCACCGCCGTCGCGACGACGATCGTCAGTTTCCTCGCCGTCTTCACGATGGAGGCCGCGGAGGGCAAGCTGTTCAAACCGCTGGCGTTCACCAAGACGTTCGTCCTGCTGGGCTCCGTGGTCGTCGCACTCACCATCATCCCCGCACTGGCGCATCTCTTCTTCCGGCGCAGCGGCACGGGCGGGCGTGGATGGATTGCGTACGTCGTTGCAGGCGTGCTGGCGCTGTTGCTCGCGTACGACTGGATGCCGCTCGGCCCCGACCTCGGCCTGATCCGCAACGCGCTGCTTGTCGCGGCGCTGGTCGGCGGCGTGCTGGCGTTGCTGCTGCTCTACCAGCGCTATTACGCGGCCATTCTCCGCTGGTGCCTCGACCACAAGGCCACGTTCCTCGCGATCCCCTCTTTCGTGGTCGTGTTTGGCGTACTCGTGTGGTTCGGCTTCCCACGCCTGTTCGGCTGGCTGCCGCACACCGTGCGCCAGTGGAAACCGGTGGCCGCGATCTACCACGCGTTTCCCGGCCTGGGGCGCGAGTTCATGCCGCCGCTCGACGAGGGTTCGTTCCTCTTTATGCCCACGGCGATGCCGCACGCGGGCATCAACGAAGTGCTCGACCTGATGCAGCTTCAGGACATGGCGTTCTATTCCATTCCCGAGGTCGACTCCGCCGTCGGCAAGCTGGGCCGCGTCGAGAGCGCGCTCGACCCGGCGCCCGTACCGATGGTCGAGACGCTGATCACCTATAAATCGGAATACCTCACGGACGCCGCGGGCCGTCGCCTCACCTTCCGCTACGATCCATCGGAAACGGATTTCGCGCGCGATGCCGACGGCGCTCCACTGCCGGGCCCCGATGGCGAACCGTATCGCATCCGCGGGAAATTCCCGCGCGATGAACAAGGGCGGCTGATCCCCGACCGGCGCGGCCATCCGTTCCGCCAGTGGCGCGCGGCGCTCGACCCGGCGCTCAACGAAGGCCGCGCCGCGTGGCCGGGCGTCCGCTCGCCACGCGACATCTGGGATGAAATCGTCGCCGCGGGCAACGTGCCCGGCATGACCTCCGCGCCGTGGCTCCAGCCGATCTCCGCGCGGATCGTGATGCTGCAAAGCGGCATGCGCGCACCGATGGGCCTCAAGGTGCGCGGCCCTTCGCTGGAAGCGATCGAGGAGGCGGCATTGCGGATCGAGGCGGCGCTCAAGGAGGTGCCCGCGATCAATCCCGCCACGGTGATCGCCGACCGCATCGTCGGCAAACCGTATCTCGAAATCCACCCCGACCGCACGGCGCTCGCGCGCTACGGCATCGCTGTCGCGGATTTCCAGGACGTGTTGGAAACCGCGGTGGGCGGCATGCCCGTCACGCGCACCGTCGAAGGCCGCGAGCGCTATCCCGTCCGCGTCCGCTACGCGCGCGAGCGGCGCGATTCGATCGAGGCGCTGAAGGAAATCCTTGTGCCCGCCATGGCCGGCGCGCAGATCCCGCTCGGCCAGCTCGCGGACCTCCGCTACGTGCGCGGGCCGGAGATGATCAAGGGCGAGGACACGCAACTGCTCGGCTACGTCCTCTTCGACAAACAGCCCGGCCTCGCCGAGGTCAACGTCGTCGAAGCCGCGCGCGACCACCTGCAAAACCGGATCAAGGCCGGCACGCTCGCGCTGCCCGAAGGCGTCAGCTACGTCTTCGCCGGCAGCTACGAGAACCAGCTCCGCGCCGCGCGCAAACTCGCGCTCGTGGTGCCGCTCTCGCTGTTCATCATCTTCCTCATCCTCTATCTGCAGTTCCGGCAGGTCCCGGTCACGCTGTTCGTGTTCACCGGCATTTTCGTCGCGTGGTCCGGCGGCTTCATGCTGATCTGGCTCTACGCGCAGCCATGGTTCCTCGACGTGAGCCTGTTTGGCCTCAACCTGCGCAGCCTGTTCGGCGTGCACACGATGAACCTGAGCGTCGCGGTGTGGGTCGGCTTCCTCGCGCTCTTCGGCATCGCGACGGACGACGGCGTCGTGATGTGCAGCTATCTCACCCAGCGGTTTTCCGGCGCGGCGCCCGCCACGCGCGACGAAATCCGCGAGGCGACGCTGGAGGCCGGCTTGCGCCGCATCCGGCCCTGCATGATGACGACCGCGACGACGATTCTCGCGCTGATCCCGGTGCTCTCCTCCACCGGGCGCGGCGCGGACCTGATGATCCCGATGGCGATCCCCTCCTTCGGCGGCATGCTCGTGCAGGTGATGACCACGTTGCTCGCGCCGGTGCTGTATTGCTGGCGCGAGGAGCGCCGCGCACTGCACGAAGGGAAATTATCCTGTTGAACTCCCCCGCCCGCCCCACGAACATGACCGCGTTAACCAAGGAGCGGCCATGACGGAACGGCAGTGGTACTACGCGAAAGACAACCAACAGGCAGGACCCATCGGGGAGGCGGAACTTATCGTGCTGCTGCAATCCGGACAGATCGCGCCCGACTCGCTGGTGTGGTCGGAAGGCATGCCGCAATGGGCCGCAGCCCAAACGATCCCCGGCCTCGGCGCGCCGCCAGCATTCACCGCCACCCCGATCGCCGCCGTATCCCGGGTCACCTACGCCGGATTCTGGAAACGCGTCGTTGCCTCCATTATCGATAACCTGGTGCTGGGCATGGCGGGCGGTATGGCTGGTTTTGCCATCGGCCTCATCTACGGGCTGACGCTCGGCACCGACGCCGGCGTGCAATGGGTTGCGCAGTTCGCGGGCCTGGTCATCGGCTGGCTCTACCACGCCCTGATGGAATCCTCATCCCAACAGGCCTCGCTCGGCAAAATGGCGATGTCGATCAAAGTCACCGACTTGGATGGACGCCGCCTGACGTTTGGCCGCGCCACCGGCCGCCACTTCGGCAAAATCGTCTCCACCCTCACCCTGCTCATCGGCTACATGATGGCCGGGTTCACCCAAAAGAAGCAGGCCCTACACGACATGATGGCCGGCTGCCTCGTCGTGAACAACGGGTGACGCAAGGCTGACCGACGAGGCCTCCCGTTGTTGAGCGTCTCGCTTTCATAGCGACTTGATTTCGGTGGTCCGGGCGCTCCGCGCGCGGAATACGCCGCGCGGAGCGCGGCGTCCACCCGTGTTGATTTTTACACGATTTCGTCGGTGGAGCCCCCGCGCCCTCGCGGGGGGGACGCGACGCCGTCATTCGAACGGATAGACCAGTCCGATCTGCCGGCGGATTTCGTCCATCGTGCGCAGCACACGCAGCGTTGCCGCGTGTGGAATGACGGGCGACTCGATGGCGCCCGCGCGCAACGCCTCGTGCGCGGCTTCGATCTGGTATTCAAAGCCGTTGACCCGGTGCGGGAACGTCTTGGTGATCGTCTCCCCGTTCACATCGAGCCGCACCGTCGTGCAGTCCCAGAAATTCGCGGCGAGCGTCATCGTACCCTCGCTCCCGTACAGCACGAAGGCGTTGGCCAGCCGGACGCGCAGCGAGTTGCAGGAATGCAGGTAAACGCCGTTCCCGTAGTCCGCCTGCACCACCGTATGCTCGTCGACGCCGGTCGGGCCGAGTTCCGCGGCGGCGTGAAGAGCGCGCGGCTCCACGCCGAGGAAGAAGTCGGCGATCGAAAAATTGTAGACGCCGAGGTCGAGCAGAGAACCGCCCGCCAGCGCGGGATTGAGCATGCGGCCCTCGGGCTTGGCGGCGCGCAGGTGCATGCCGAACTGCGCGTCCAGATGACGAAGTTCGCCCACGCGCCCCTCCTCCATCCACTGGCGCGCCTGCCGCACGGCGGGCAGGTGCCGCGTCCACAGCGCTTCCATCAGCAGGACCCGCTTGTCGCTCGCGAGTGCGGCCAGCGCTTCCATTTGCGCGGCGTTCACCGTTAGCGGTTTCTCGCACAGCACCGCGATGCCGCGCTCCAGGGCGCGCTGCGCCCATTCCGCGTGCGCATGGTGAGGCGTGGCGATGTACACCGCGTCGATCAGGTCGCGATCCAGCAGTGCGTCATACGACGCGCAAACGCGCGGAATCGAAAACCGCGCCGCAAACGCCTCCGCCCGCGCGCGATCGCGGCTCGCGACGGCTTCCAGACACCCCTCCCGCACGCCCCGGCAAGCATCGGCAAATTTTGCCGCAATTCCTCCCGGCCCGATAATCCCCCAGCGCACATGTTTCTGTTCAGTATTCATCAAAACGGTCCCTCATCCGTTGCGCCTATCGCACACGACTACAGCGCGAACGAGCGACGCTCATTCCTTCGCAGTCCCCCGTCGGACATTTGCAGCCCCAGTCTCCTGCTCGCCGGCAATTAGGCGTTGTTCGCGCATGAGTTCGGCGCGGAGTTCATCTTCGCTGGGCAGGACCAGTCTGTACTTGGTCGCGAAGAGCTGTTCGTTGCCGTGGAGCACGGAGTAGCGGACGACAGTCTCGTCTTTGCGGGCGCAAAGGATGATGCCCACGGTGGGGTTGTCCTCCGGGCCGCGCCGCTGGTCGTCGTACATCCGCACGTACATGTCCATCTGCCCGATGTCCTGGTGCGTCAGCTCCTCGGTCTTAAGGTCGAACAGTACGAAGCATTTGAGGACGTAGTTGTAGAACACCAGGTCCAGGTAGAAGTCCTTGGACTCCGTGCTGATGCGCTGCTGGCGGGCGACGAAGGCAAACCCCTTGCCCAACTCCAGCAGAAATGATTGCAGGTTGCCGATCAGGGCATCCTCCAGCTTCGATTCCAGCAGCTTACCGGTGTCCGGCAGGCCGAGAAACTCCAGCAACACCGGATCGCGGACAAATTCACGGGGCGTCCGATGGGCCACCGCCACTTTCGCCGCCGCTTCGCCCTTGACGGCCTTGCGATCCCGGCTGGCCAGAAGACGTTCGTAGTAGAGCGTGCCAATCTGCCGCTCCAGCGCGCGGGTCCCCCAATTCTGCGTCGCCGCCTCGGTCATGTACCACTCCCGCGCCTTGGCATTCTCCACCCGGAGCAGGGTGCGGTAATGGGTCCAGCTCAATTCGTGACGCAGTGCGTCACAATTCGGAAACGCCTGATAAAACAGCCTCATATAGCGCAGATTGGAGGCGTCGAAACCCTTTCCGAACTCGGCGGTAAGCTTTTCCGCCAGGGTCGCCAGCAGGCGCATTCCATATTCCGCCCGCGCCGCGCCGCCCTGCTCGAACTCCACGATATGTCGGCCAACGGTCCAGCACGTCCGCACCTGGACCACATCCACCGCGCGCAGCGCCTCCTGGCGGCCTTGCTGGATGACATCGCGCAGTTGGGTGAGCAAACTGGTCAGACCCTTGCCGCTGGTCGGCACGGACCGGACGGCTTTCTTGACGGCTTTCATCCCTTCACAATCTCCAGCAACCGATTCTCAACCTCCACGACCAGCATGCGCAACATGCCCACGATCCACGGAACCAGAGGACATTTCGAGGATTCGCACCACGACGCGGCGAATTGATCGCATCAACAATTTCTGCACATATGCACGGACTGCCCCCCCCAACTCAAGGGGCTCGTTCGATTCCTAATCTCTTCCGGTCAGGTTCTCTTCTCGAAACCGCTGCTCCGATCTCATCACATGGACGATCAGGATGTCCGCCCCATCAATTCGGTAGAATATTCGACAGGGCGGAATACTGAGCTGTCGATAGGGGAGATGTGGAATTTCCTTCGGTATTGATCCTGATCTTGGAAATCGTATCAGTCGATCGACGGATTCAAAGACTCTCTGAACATACCCCTTCGCCGCGGCGGGTTTGTCGAGCGCGATGTATTCAGCGATTGCCTCCAAGTCGTTGAGCGCGGGTTCCGTCCAGATCAATCCAGCCATCGCTTCATCCTCTTGCGGGCTTGGCCGTGGGTGAGGGTTCGATTCTCCTGAACAGCGCGCTCACCCCTGGCGATTCCCTCCAGAATTTGAATGCGTACCTGTTGGTCGTTATAGCTCTGCACATCAACGAGATAGGCTGCCGGCCTGCCATGTTCGGTGATCAATACCGGATTGCGGTCTTCTTGTATTTCCGCAATGAGGCGCGTCGCCTGACGCTTCAGGGTGGTTACGAGTTCCATTTTCATGGTAATACAATAGTGTCACTTTCCCGCTTCGTCAATTCTGCTTTGATGAATCGGCCATCGTTTAGGACAACCTCCCCCACTCCGTTGGATTAGGACAACATTGTTCCAATCCGCCGGGGCGGGGGGCGGAGTGGTGGCAAGGCGAGGGAGAGCGCCGATGGGCGCGGGTTATTTGAAGCGGCCGAGGGGGTCGAGTTGGTGGGCGCGGTCGGCGGCTTCGAGGGCTTCTTCGCGGCGGCCTTGGAGTTCGCGGGCGACGGCGAGGTTGGCCCAAGCGTCGGCTTTGTCGGGGCGGCGCTTGACGGCTTCCTCGAGCTTCGCGGCGGCGGCGGCGATGTCGTCGCGGCGGCCGTCCATGACGGCGAGGTTGATGAGGGCGGTGGTGTCGCGGGGATTTAATTCGTCGGCCTTTGTGAAATGCCAGGCGGCGGTGACATCGTCCCCCTGCCCCAACGCTTCAAGCCCGAGCCCGGTATGCGCACGCGCGCTGCGCGGCTCGACGCGGAGCGTGGCGCTCCAGAGCGTCGCGTCGTCGCGCCAGTCCGGGAGGCGGAGCTGCAGCAGGATGGCATACGCGGCGGCGAGCGCGATGAGTCCGCGCCGGACGACGCGGTCGGACAACGGCAGCGCGGCGGGAAACAGGACGAACCCGGCGACAAGCGCATAGGCGTAGCGGTCGGCGAAGGGGTTGTGCAGCGGGATCAGGTTCGACACCGGCGCAAAACAAACCAGCACCCAGGCGAGGCTCAGGGCCGCAAGCGGCTGGCGTCGCCGCAGGAAGAACATCAGCGCGAGCAACAGCACGATGAGCAGCAGGGGAATCAGGACGTACAGCGACAACGGGCCCGGCACCGGCGCCAGCACGCGGTCGGCGCTGAGCGGCCACGGCGCGACGAGCAGCTTGAGATAGCGCAGCAGCAGCCACGGCGCGGTCCACACGTTCTCCGGCCAGGGCAGGGAGAGTCCGTTCCATTCCCCGCCCAGCGCCTGCGGCGGCCGCGCGGCAAAGGCAAGCGCGAGATAGCCGCCTACGAGGAGCAGCGCCACGCCGATTTCCAACGCGCCACGGCGCACCGCGGGTCGCTCGGTCGGATAGCACCACCAGATCGCGGCCAGCAAGGCGGGCAGCACCACGGCGCTCTCTTTCGCGCCCAGCGCCAGGACGAAACACAGCGCCTGCAACGGTGCGCGTACGGCGGCGCGGGGCAGGCCCGAGAGCGCCAGCGCGCCGAGCAGCCAGAACAGGGCCAGTACGTCCTCGCGGTAGGACGGAACCTGAATGGCTTCGCTCGCCAGCGGATGCAGGGCGAACAGCAGCGCGGCGACAAAGGCCTGCGCGGCCGCGGTGGGCTGCTTCGCGCGACGCAACACGCCGAGCAGCCACGCGTGGAGCAGCAGGACGCAACCCGCGTGCAACGCGATGTTGGCGAGGCGAAAGTGCCAGGCGTCGCGCGCGCCGATCGCGCGATCGATCAGCACGCTCGCCAGCAAAGTGGGCCGCTGCCCGTCCAACGTTTGCGTCTCGAAGAAGGTGCGCAGCGTAAGCACGCGCGTCCAGGCATCGGGCGCGGTCCAGAAGCGGTTCTCCACCAGCGCGCCGTGGTCGTCGTAGACGAAGCCGTGGAACAACCCGGGTAGCCACGGCAGGACCGCCAGCACCGCGAGCAGCAGGTAGGGTCGCCAGCGGGCCATCGGTCAGCTCGCGATGTAACCGAATTTCTTCAGCAGCCAGAAATTGCGGTCCCACTTGGGCTGCACCTTGACCCAGAGCTCGATGTTCACGGGCTGTTCATAGATGGTCTGGAACTCGATCTCCGCCGCGCGGCGGACTTTGCGCAGCAGGCGGCCCTTCTCGCCAATGACGATGCCCTTCTGGGAGTGTTTCTGGACGAAGACATACGCCTGCACCTGCCAGGGCGTGGATTGGTCATCGAGCGACTCGACCCAGACGGCGACGGCGTGCGGCAACTCGTCGCGCAGGTCCGCAAAGAGCTTTTCGCGGATGACATCGGCCATCGCGAGCTTGCGTGGGAAATCCGTGAGCACGTCCGCCGGGAACAGCAGCGGGCCCTCGGGCATCTGCGCGAAGAGTATGGCGACAAGGTCCTCGCGCCCCTGCCCCGTCGCGGCCGAAACATCCACCCAAACCGGCTCCGGGCGCGGCGTGGCGGACGCCTCCGGATGCGCGCGCTGTTCCGTGACGGCGGCGTCCCATGCGGCGCGATGGTCCGCGGTGTGGCGTCCGCCGAGATCGGCCTTGTTGAGCGCGATGACGAGCGGGACGGCTTCCCGCTGAAGGCGCTTCATCCACCCGAGATCCTCGTCGCGCGGCGGCTGGCTCGTGTCGAGGACCAGCAGGGCGACATCCGCGCCTTCGGCCGCGCTGCGCGCCATACGGTTCATGACGCGACCGAGGTCGCCGGAGGCTTTGTGCACACCGGGCGTATCGTGGAACACGAGCTGGCCGCGCGGCTCGGTGAGGATGCCGCGAATCACATTCCGCGTGGTTTGCGCGATGGGCGAAACGATGCTGACTTTCTCCTCGAGAATCGCGTTGAGCAGCGAGGATTTGCCGACGTTCGCGCGCCCGATCAGCGCGACGATGCCGGCGCGTTGCGGTGCGACTTCAATGGCTTGGGCCGGAATGGGGGTCTCTTCGCTCACAACGACACCGTATCGCCCTGCTTGGGCAGCGCCACATTCGCATGTCCCTCGGCGCGCAGGCGCGTCGCGAGCGCCTCGCGCTGGTCGGCCTCGCCGTGGACGAGGAAGATTTTGCCCGGCTTCACCTTGTTCGCGTAACGCGCGAGGTCATCCACGTCCGCGTGTCCGCTGAAGGCGTCCAGCTTCACGACCTCGGCGCGGCGCGTGAAGAAGTCGCCGAAGATGCGGACCTTCGTCTCGCCCTCCTCCAGCCGGCGGCCCAGCGTGTAGGACGCCTGGTAGCCGACGAGCACGATGCTGTTCTTCGGGTTTTCCACGCCGTGTTTGAGATGGTGCAGGATGCGGCCGTGCTCGCACATGCCGGAGGCGGCGATCACGATGCAGGGCTCCTTCGAGGCGGTGATGGCCTTCGAGTCATTGGCGGTGATCGCGGGGCGGACCCAGTCGGGGCAGGTCAGGCAGCCGAGCGAGGAGTAGAGTTTGCGACTGTCCTCGTCGAGGTAGTCGGGGTGCTTGTCGAAGACCTCCGTGATGGCGGTGGCCATCGGACTGTCGAGGTAGATCGGGGTGCGCGGCAGGCGGCCTTGAAGGATGAGCGAATTGAGGTGATAGACGATTTCTTGCGCGCGCTCGAGAGCGAAGGAGGGAATGAGCACCTTGCCGCCGCGTTCGAGCGTGCGTTTGGCGACGGCGAGCAACTGTTCTTCCGCCTGCGCCGCGTCGTCGTGGTGGCGATTGCCGTAGGTGGATTCAAGCACGAGCGCGTCCACCGGTTCCATGTATTCGGGGTCGCGGATCAGGGGCAGGCCGAAGCGGCCGAGGTCCACGGCGTAGCCGACGCGCAGCGTGCGGGCGCCGTCGTGCAGTTCGAAGACCGTGAGGGCGGAACCGAGGATGTGACCAGCGTCGAGCTGGATGAAGGCGACGCCGGGGGCGAGTTCGACGCGCTCGTGATATTCGTGCGGTTTCAGCAGCGGCAGGACGCGCTCGGCGTCGGCGCGGGTGTAGAGCGGCACGATGGGCGGCATCCCCTTGCGGTTCGTCTTCTGGTTCAGGTAGGCGGCGTCGGATTCCTGGATGAACGCCGAGTCGCGCAGCATGATCGGCGCGAGGGCGGCCGTGGCGCGCGTCGTGTGGATCGGCCCGTCATAGCCCTGCGCGACCCACCAGGGCAGCCGGCCGCAGTGATCGATGTGGGCGTGCGAGAGGACGACGTGCTGGATGGTGGACGGTTTAACCGCGAGTTCGCGATTCAGCGCATCGGACTCGGCGCGGCGGCCCTGGAAAAGGCCGACATCGCGGACGATGCGGCAGCCGGGCGACTCGATGAGGTGCATGGAGCCGGTCACGGTGTCGGTGCCGCCGAGGAAGTGGAGATTGATCATGCTTGGGGAGGAGTGGAGTCGGGATTGAGGATTTGGATTGGGAATTCAGATTTCGGATTTCGGATTTTCTGTTCCGCGTGGCATCATACCCGCGATGCGTCGGTCCGCCAGTTCCAATCCGCCGTTGCGTGCGGTTTATCGTGCGCTGCTCCGCCATTTCGGCCCGCAGGGGTGGTGGCCGGGCCGCGGACGTTTCGAGATGATGGTGGGCGCGATCCTGGTGCAGAACACGGCGTGGTCCAATGTGGAGCGCGCCATCGCGGAGTTGCGTCGGCGGCGGGTTCTTTCACCGCGCGCGCTGCACGCGGCGCCATTGCGGTCGCTCGCGCGCTGGATCCGGCCGGCGGGCACGCACACAGTGAAGGCGCGGCGGCTGCGGGCGTTCACGGACTGGCTGTGGCGCATGCATGGCGGTTCGGTCGACCGGATGTTCCGGACGCCGACGGAGCGCCTGCGCGCGGAGTTGCTCGCGATCCACGGCATCGGGCCAGAAACCGCGGATTGCATTTTGCTCTACGCGGGCGGACGCCCGGTATTCGTGGTGGACGCCTACACCCGGCGCGTGCTGGAGCGCCACGGCTGGCTCGCGGGGAGACCGGCCTACGACGCCGTGGCGGCGCTGTTCACCCGCGCGCTGCCTTGGGACGCAGCCTTGTTCAACGAATACCACGCGCTCCTCGTCGCGGTGGGAAAAACGTTCTGCCGTGCGACGCCACGCTGCGATACCTGCCCGCTGAATCGCTGGCACAGAACCGGCACACTAATTGCCCTTTGATGTGCGTTGCAGCCGCGCCGCTGATCAAGTAGGTTCACCCAAGGATCAGCGGAATATTATGCCAACGGTCATACGAATCGGACCTTATCGCTTTTTCTTCTATTCCAGCGACGGACGTGAACCGCGTCACATTCATGTTGAACGCGATGATGCGAAGGCAAAGTATTGGCTTGATCCAGTTCGCCTTGATCGGGGAAATGGCTTTTCCGGTGGTGAGTTAAACCGCATACAGAAGCTCGTCGAAGACCACATTGATCTCATGAGGAGAAGTTGGGATGAGTACTTTGGTCGTTGATAGCGAATCCATGCGGGCGAAATGCGTCTCCGTAAACGACGAGAGTCTCGTGGTTGAGTTGACGGACGGAAGGACGATTTCCGCACCGCTGGCATGGTATCCCCGTCTTCTTCACGGGACTGCAAAAGAGCGCAACACATGGCGGCTGATCGGAAGCGGCGATGGAATACACTGGCCGGACTTGGATGAAGATATCAGCATTGCCGGACTTGTTGCCGGCCACCCATCGGGCGAATCAGCCGACTCTCTTGCTCGATGGCTGAAAACGCGAGGATAGCCTTACTATCCGCTCACGCTGAATTTCGATGCGACCGTGCGTTCCTGCACGTGGGGTCGACCCGGAAAATATGTACAGGGCACTTTTAGTAATGCTGGCTTTGGGCATTTCGGGCTGTGCGACGGTGAATCCGCCGGCCGCCACGCAACCTCCACAGGAAATGGCCCCTGGCGGCGAAATCGTGCGGGTGAACGCGTCGTCGGGGTATGTGGTGGCGGAATGTTCCGTCTTGCCTTCCGGGGGAGAAGAGGCCACGGTGATTCGAGGAAGTCAGGCGGTCGGCCGCATCCGGTTCACCGGACAGGCGCGTCCGCCGTATGCGGTGGCTGATATTCTCGCGGGACGGCCGCTGGCGGGTGACCGCTGGCGAATGACGGACGAGCCCGGGACGGCGCCGCGGGAGCAATAGGCACATGATGACGCTCGCGCAGTTTGTCCAGAACATCGGGCCGACGCAGGTCCTGGTCATTTTGATCATCCTCATCCTGCTGTTCGGCTCCAAGAAGATCCCCGATCTCGCCCGGTCGCTGGGCAAGAGCCTCGGCGAATTCAAGAAGGGCCGGGAAGAAGGCAACCGCGACGACGAGGCGACGAAAGCCGGCAAAAACGGCGCGGACAAGGAATAGCGCCGCACTATTCAGGGATGCCGGGCAACTCAACCGCATCGGCTTCCGGCACGAACGCCGGCGGGGTTTCGTCCCGGCGATCCACGAAATCGATGAATCGCCCCTGCGTACGGATGGGGTCAAAATCCGTGCTCTGCGTCCACGCGAGTACGAATGGGTGCCCGAATTTTTGCGCGGCTTGTTTCAGCACATCGACCGATTCATCGACTGAATTGCGGTGGGCGTGGCATACGGCGAGATTGTAGAACGCAACCGAGTTGTTGGGATCAGCCCGGAGCACTTCCCGGAAAATCGCAAGAGCGCCCGCGTAGTCCCGCACGGCCAGATAGGCGACGCCCAGGTTGTTCTGCACCGCGAGATCCTCGCGATTCATCGAGGCGAGCCGACGCAGGTGGGTGATCGCCTCCTGCGGCTGTTTGAGTTCGTTGAGCGCCGAGGCGGCGATCTGGTGGCCGGCCGCCGAATAGGGATCGCCCTCAAGGGCCCAGCGCGCGGCAATCAAGGCCTCATCCGGCCGCTGCGACGCGAGCAGCGTATCCGCGAGCCGGACGCGGGCTTCCACGCGTTCCGGGTCCCGCGCGAGCACGGCGCGCCACGCGAGTTCCGCGTCGGCATGTTGCTGCTTTCGTTCGAGGAGTCGCGCATTCAGCTCGCGCGCCTGCTGGTGTTCCGGCGCGAGTTCCAGCGCCTTGCGGAGGCGGTCTTCCAGCATCGGCAAATTGTCCCCGGAGATCATGGCCGCGGCTTCGCGCACGAGCACCTGCGCGCGTTTCCAGTCCTTGATTTCATCACCGAGCGGACGCTGATCCGGCCGCGGGGCAACGGGTGCAGACAGGACCGGTCCCGGCGCGGCGACGGCCACGGGAGCGGATGCGACGGGGGAACGGCTCCGGGCCTTGAGCGTGAAATAAACCAGGATGACCCCGTAGACCAGCACGACGAGCAGGAGGCCGATCCACAAGAGCTTGTTGACCAGCGCGGCGCGACCATGGTGCTCACCCCGGCGTCGGCGCAAGCGGACCCGATGATCCGGATGCATGCGCGGACCGGTGCCGGATGCCGCCTGCCGGTAGGCGCGGGAGGCGTCCGGCGGGACGGAGTTTCCATTTGACGAGGAACGACGGCGCGCGAGCGGGGGCGGTTCCGACGAGTGATAGAGGTCTTTATTTCCCGAATCCACGGAGTAGAACTAGCGGCGCGCCGTCACAAGGTCAAGCACCCCACGGGGCGAATTGAATGAATCCTGCTCATTCCCGCGGCGACTCGGGAGCGGGCCGCGCATCCGGGTCGAGCGCGAGCAATTCCGTCCAGAGGGCCTCCGCGAGATGCGGGGATCCGGTTTCGACGTAGGCTTGCGCGAGGGTCCGGCCGATTTCCACCCGGGCGCTGACCGGGAGTTCGCGCGCGCGTTCCCAGGCGCGTTCGAGCACTACGCATGCATCGTTCCAGCGTCCGGTCTTGCCGAGCAGATGGCCCTGGGTGTGGAGCGCGCGCGGGTTCGAGGGCTCAAGGAGCACGGCGCGGCGGGCGAGCGCGAGCGCTTCGTCCAACGCGCGGTCCTCGCTGGCGAGCAGGAACGCGAGATTGTTGGCGGCGCGCACATGGCGATCGTCCTTTGCCAGGGCCGCGCGAAACAGGCGCTCCGCCTCCCCCGGGCGGCCACGGTTCAACGCGCGCACGCCAAAGGAGGTGGCCAGGTCGGCGTTGTCGGGGTCGAGCTCGAACGCGCGGGCCGCGAGGGCGTCGCCGCGGCCGAGTTCCCCGTTGGCATCGTGATAGCGCACGAGGCTGGCGTATTCCGGACTGCGCAGCGGCCACGTGGCGCGATGAGGCGGAATGGCGATCATCATCCAGTTGCGGAGTTCGGCCCAGGCGCCGAGGAAGGCCAGGCGTTCCATCGTCCACTCGCCGCCGCCCGACCGCGTGCCCCGCACCCTGTCGTCGGATACATCGGTCACCGCGATGAAGTGGCGCGTGCGGGCGGCTCCGGAGCCGACGCGCACCTGGACGATCACAGGGCAATCGGCCAGCAGGCGCGATTCCAGTTCCCGCCAACTGCCGTAGGACGCGTGCGTCCAGAGCCCCGCACCCGGCAGCACGGCGAGCAGGGACTCCTCCACGGAATAGCCCGCTTTGCGCTGCGCATCCACGCCCGCCTGCAACGCGCGCCGATCGACCTCCAGCAGCCAGTAGTCCGCCAGCCAGCCCGCCAGCCAGCGGCCATCGTCGGAGCGGACCGTGCGGGCACGATTTGGAAAACGCTGTTCGAGAAGTTCAGCCGCGGTGGGCGCGGGCGGCGGCGGCGACGGTGGAGTCGGCGAGGTGGCGCACCCCGTCGCGGCAAGTACGAGGAGGACCAGTCCCGCGAGTGCGCGGCGAAGCCGGTCAGCGGATGAGCCGGAGGCGATCCGTGACATCGCTCACTCCCGGCGTACCGCGCACCACGCCGAGCACGCGCATACGTTCAGCTTCGCTGCTCACGGTCCCGTGGAGAATCACGCGGCCCCCGTCGACCTCGACCCGGTACAACCCCTGCTGCGTCAGGGGGTCCATGGCGAGGCGCTGGGCCACCTGCGCGCGCAAATCGCTTTCCGCCGACGGGAATTCATCGGTCACCAGCGTGGCGCAACCAGCCGCGGCACCGAGGCCCAACACCACGAGCACCGCGCACGCGGTCCTCCATCCGGCCTGTCTGTTTTTTTGTTTCATCAGCCCATCCGTTTAGCGGGTCACTGGACAAGCACACATGGTGCGGTATAGTTTTAAAGTTTCAACCCTTAAGGAGGAGTGTACATGTCCCATAGTCTGCCCGCCCTGCCCTATCCCGCCAACAGCCTGGAGCCGTTCATCGACGAGCAAACCATGCTGATCCACCACGGCAAGCACCACGCCGCCTACGTGAACAACCTCAATGCCGCGTTGGAAAAATACCCGGACCTGCAAGGCAAGTCCATTGAGGCCCTGATCGGCGACCTGAACGCGGTGCCCGCGGACATCCGCGGCGCGGTCCGCAACAACGGCGGCGGCCACTGGAATCACACGTTCTTCTGGAACCTGCTGAAGAAGAACGACGGCGGGCAGCCGTCCGGCGCCCTCGGCGCGGCCATCCAGAAGTCTTTCGGCTCGCTCGACGCCTTTAAGGAGCAATTCGCCAAGGCGGGCGCGACGCGCTTCGGTTCCGGCTGGGCCTGGCTCTGCGTGAAGGCGGACAAGAGCCTTTGCGTCTGCTCGACGCCGAACCAGGACAACCCCCTCATGACCGGCGTCGCGGAGTGCCCCGGCACGCCGATCCTCGGCCTGGACGTCTGGGAACACGCCTACTACCTCAAGTATCAGAACCGCCGCCCCGACTACATCGCGGCGTTCTGGAACGTGGTGAACTGGAGCGCGGTCGAAGCCCTCTACGCGCAGTCGGCCTGATTCGTCACCCCATCGCGACCACGCGAGCGCCCCGGCCTTCCCAGGGAGGTCGGGGCGCTTTTTTTACCTTCCTCGCCCCATTTCCAGTGGCCAATCCCGCTCGCGGAGGGTAGATTTGTCGAAGAAATTATCACCATATGACCTCGCGCAAGGAAGCTGCTGACCCTCCCGGCACCGCGCAGCCCGCGCAGGATGTCCGGCTGCACGCAGCCGCCCTGCGCATGGCGGATGCGGCGATCAACTCGCGTTCACCGCACGACCTGGGCGAGGCCCTGCACCGCATTATCGGCGAGTTGATTCCCGCGCGCCGCTTCTACCTCGCGCTCTACGACGCGGAACACGACATGCTGCGCTTCCCGTATTGGGTGGACGGCTACGATCCGGCGCCGGTCGCGAAACGACCCGGCAAGGGCCTGACGGAGCACCTGCTGAAGAGCCGGAAAACATTGCTGCTGGATCGCGATGGATTCGCGGCCCTGGATCGCGGTGGCGATGCCCAGGTGCTCGGCACGCCCCCCCGCCAATGGCTCGGCACCGCACTCCTGCATGCGGACCATCCCATCGGCGTCATCGCCCTCCAGGCGTACGAAGGCGAGCCGGAACTCACGTCGGATCACCAGGCCCTGCTGCACCACCTGCGCGAACCGATCACCGCCGCCGTGCTTGCGAAGATCCAGGAACAGAGCACCTCGCAAATCGAACACGACTACCACATGCTGTTCAGCGAAATGCCGGCGGCCTTCGCGCTGTTCGACGTCGAATGGAACGACGCATGCAAACCGGTTGAAGCGCGGGCGCGCCGCGTGAACGCGGCTTTCGAGCGGCTCATCAACCGGCCGCGCGGCCAGTTCATCGGGCAACCGCTGTCCGCCTGGATGCCGGAGCACAAGGCCGCCTGGATGTCGGCGTTCGACACCGCGCTGCACAGCGGCGCTTCCCATCGCATGGAACAGGTGGTGAACGGCCTGCCCGTGCAGATGCTCCTCTACTGCCCCCGCCCCACCCAGTTCGCCGTGATCCTTGAGGATATCTCCCAGCGCCGCAACGCGGACCGCCTCATCGCGCGGCGCGACGCGATGCTGACCGCGGCGGCCACCGCCGCGCAGCGCTTCCTGCAGGATGAACATTGGACCCGGCACATCGCGCTGTTCCTGGAATCGTTGGGCCGGGCGGCGGACGCGAGCCGTTCATACATATTCGAAGTGGAACGGAACCCGGATGGCCGGTGGATCGCCTCGCAACGGCACGAGTGGGTCGCGGCGGGGATTGAGCGGCAGATCGACAACCCTGACATGCAAAAGGGCGACATCGTGGAGATGGGATTTGGCCGCTGGATTTCCGAATTGCAGCGCGGCGAATCCATCAGCGGCACGGTGGACAGCCTGCCGGCGGAGGAGCAACCCTTCATGCGGGCACAGGACATCCAATCCATCCACGTGGCGCCGGTGATGGTCGGCGGCCGCTGGTGGGGGTTCATTGGCTTCGACGATTGCCGCGAACCGCGCGATTGGTCCCTGTCGGAGCGGGAGGCGCTGCGCCTCGCGGCGCAAATCCTCGGCCAGGCCATCCTGCACGAGCACGCGCAGGAGCAGTTCCGCGTTCAGCGGACGGCGCTCGGCGCCGCGGCCAACGGAATCGTCATCACCGACACCCAGGGCCGCATCCAATGGGTCAACACCGCCTTCTGCCACCTCACCGGGTACACCGCGGATGAGGCGCTCGGCAAAACCCCGGCGCTCCTGAACTCGGGCCAGCACGAACTGGCGTTCTACAAGCGCATGTGGGAGACGGTGCACGCCGGGCTGGTCTGGCGCGGTGAAATCGTGAACCGGCGCAAGGACGGCACGCTCTACACCGAGGAAATGACCATCACGCCCGTGCGTGATGCAGCGGGCAAGCTCACGCATTTCATCGCGATCAAACAGGACATCACGGAGCAGAAAAACCTGCGCCAGCAGCTGCTTCAGGCGCAGAAGATGGAAAGCATCGGCCGGCTCGCCGGCGGCATCGCGCACGACTTCAACAACCTGCTCCAGGCCATCACCGGATTCAGCGCGATCCTGCTCTCCGAAATTCCCGAAGGCGACCCGCGCCGCGCCGATGTGCAGGAAATCGAACGCGCCGCGCACCGCGCGGCCGCGCTCACGCGGCAGTTGCTCACGTTCGGACGAAAACAACGAATGGACATCGCGCCGCTGAACCTCGCGGAAGTCGTCCGAGGCGCGGAAAAAATGCTGCGCCGACTGCTGCCGGAGCACATCCGGATGACGGTCGAGCTCGCTCCGGACCTGCCCCTCCTGCTCGCGGACGCCGGACAGATCGAACAGATCCTGGTCAATCTGTCGATCAATGCCCGCGACGCGATGCCGGACGGCGGACACCTGCGCATTTCCACGAGGGCGATATCCCTCGCGGGCGAGCAGGTGCCGGTCACGGTGGGCGCGCGCGCCGGAAATTTTGCCTGCATTGAGGTCGAGGACGAAGGATGCGGCATGGCGCCCGCGGTCCTGGAACAGGTGTTCGAACCGTTCTTCAGCACCAAGGGCCCCGGCAAGGGGACCGGGTTGGGCCTGCCGGTCGTCTATGGGATCGCCCGCCAGCACAACGGCTTCGTCGATGTCCGCAGCACGGAGGGCGAAGGCAGCATGTTCCGCGTATTTCTCCCCTTCCCCTCAGAACCCGCGCCCGCCGCTCCGCGACCACAACCCTCAATGGCGCAGGGCCAGCAACTGGGTGGACAGGGCGAACACATCCTCGTCGTCGAGGACGAGGCGGGCGTCCGCGAACTCACGACGCGCCTGCTGACCGGCCGGAATTATCGCGTCACCGCCGTGGAAAGCATCGCGCAAGCCCGGGCCTTGCTCGCGGAACCACGCATTCCCTACGTATTGCTGTTCTCCGACGTCGTGCTCGCGGATGGCAACGGCCTCGACCTCGCCGAGGAAGCCAAGCAGCGCCATCCCGCGTTGAAGGTCGTGCTGACCAGCGGCTATACGAACGAACGGGAACGCTGGGCGGCGCGCATTTCCCACCTCAACGGTTTCCTGCCGAAGCCCTATCCGCCCCCCGCGCTCCTGCGGTTGCTGAGGGAGGTCCTGGACCAGCCCCGCACGGATCATTCATGACGGATTTTTTTGCACAACAGTGGGATATTTTGTTGTTTGCGTACGGCGCTGCCTTCGCGGTGCTGGCCGTGTTCGCGTCCGTTCCGCGCCGGGAGGCGCCCGGCAATGCCCTGCCCTGGCACTGGTTTTCCGCGTTCGCCGCGCTGCATGCGATCCACGAGTGGTCGCTCATACTTGAACATTCCGTTGGCGAGTGGATCTCGCCGGCGCCCGGCATTGCCACGCTGCTGTTTTCCTTCCTGCTCCTGCTCGAATTCGGCCGGCGCGCGGTGGCCGGCGCGGGCTCCAAATTGATACCCGGCGCGTTCGCGCACCTGCCGCTGCTGCTCGTCATCGCGGTATTGAGCCGGGACGGCGCGGCGGAAGCGGACCCCGCGATCCGGTTGCTGGTGGGGTTGCCCGGGGCCCTACTTTCAGCCTTCGCGATCCGGCTCCACGCGCGTGCCCGGCCCCCGGCCAGCCAGCGCCCCCTGCGAATCGCGGCCGTGCTGCTCGCGCTTTATGGCGCGACCATGCTCGTGGGTCGCCATGAGGCGCCATGGCTTCCGGTCATCACCAGCGCCCGCTGGTTTTCGGTCACGGGCCTGCCGATTGAGGCGCTGCGCCTCCTGCTCGCGGTGGGCCTGGCCGCCTGCGCCTACGCGTTCGCCCGCGCCCAGAAGCCGCCCCACCGCGACGCCGTGGAACGCGCCTACCCCCTGCGCATCCGGGTCACCTGCGCGGCGCTCGCCGGCGTCCTGGTCCTGACCGGCGTCCTCTCGGAATATATCGGACGCGAAGCCAGCCGGGCGATTCGCGAAACCATGATCGAACGCGCCTCCAGCGTCGCGAACATGCTCGACCCGGCGATGCTGGCCGTGCTGCGCGCCAGCCCGCACGATGAGCGCCATCCGGTGGTGGCCGAAACGGAGTCCGTGCTCACCCGCGCAAAAAACGCGTTTCCAAGCGTGGAACAGGTCTATCTTTTCACCCTCCAGCGCGGGAAATATGTATTTTACGCCAGCTCCGAGTCCCTCCAACCCGGCGCACGGCCCCGGCCCGGCGACATCTACGCGGGGGACGGGGAGCCGATCGACTTCCAATTCTTCACGCACGGGCGCGGGCTTACCGCCGGACCCTTCAGCGACCAATGGGGGCGATGGGTCGTTGCGACCGTACCGGCCTTGCTCGATGAAAACACAGGCCGGGTGCGGCTGGCGCTCGGCCTCGATATTTCCGCGGCCACGTATGCCCGGACGATCTCGCGCTGGCGCCTGGCCGGCATCGGGGCGGGCGTATTGCTCATCCTGCTCATCCTCGACTTCTTCTCGCGCCACCACCAACTTTGGGTCAGCACCCTGCGCCTGGCCGAGGCCGAGCAGCGGCAGCGCGGGTTGAGCGGGGACCTCGAGCGGCGCGTTCACCAGCGCACGCGCGAACTCGCCGACGCCAACGCGGCGCTGCTCGCGGAGGTGCGCGAACACCAGGAGGCGGAAGCCAAATACCGCGCCCTCACCGAACACCTGCCCGCGATCACCTATCGCGTCGACCTCGAACAGGACGCGCGCACCACCTACATCAGCCCGCAGGTCGCGGAGACATTCGGCTATGCCCCCGAGGAATGGATCGCCGATCCCGGCCTCTGGTTGAGCCTGGTGTGCGAGGAGGATCGGGACCTCGTGCGCGAGACCGTGGACCGGCACAACGCCAGCGGCGAGCCCTTGAACCTCGAATTCCGCATGCGCACGCGGGACGGACGCATCCGCTGGATTCGCAACAGCACGCGCTTCCAGCGCGACAACTACGGGCGGATCTGCGCGGCGCACGGCGTAATGCTCGACGTCACCGAACAGCTCGTGGCCGTGCAGCAATTGCGCGCGGTGGGCGAGCGCTATCGCATGATTTTTGAACACTCGCCGGCCGGGCTCTTCCACTACGACCGGGAACTGCGCATCACCGAGCTCAATGATCGATTCGCGGCCCTGTTGCGGCGCCGGCGCGGTGACCTCGTCGGCGCGGGCCTTGCGGAGATGGCGACGGCGCAGTTGCTGCCCACGTTGCAGACCGCGCTGGAAGGCGGCGAGGGCTTTCACGAGGGACCCCACGGCTTCACCGCACTCGACCCCGATACGTGGCTCAGCCTGCGCACGGCCCCGCTGCACGATGAAAACGGCGCCGTCACGGGCGGCATTGCCATTGTGCAGGACCTCTCCGACCGCCGCCGTGTGGAGGAGGAGCGCATGCGCACGCAGAAGCTGGAATCACTCGGCCTGCTCGCCGGCGGGCTCGCGCACGATTTCAACAACATCCTGACCGCCGTGCTCGGCAACATTTCACAGGCCCGCCAGCCCGATCAAGCCCCGGGCGACACCGAAAGCGCGCTGGCGGACGCCGAACGCGCCGCCTTGCGCGCTCGCGACCTGACGCAGCAATTGCTGACCTTCGCCAAGGGCGGCGCGCCCATCAAGAAACTCCATGACCTCGCCGCGGTGGTGCGCGAAGCGGCCGGCTTTACCGTGCGCGGCTCCGCTTCGCGCTGCGTTTACGACATCGCGCCCGACACCTGGAAAGCCGAAATCGACAGCGGGCAAATCACGCAGGTGATCCAGAATCTGGTCATCAACGCCGACCAGGCGATGCCCCGCGGCGGCGCCATCACGCTGCGCACGCGCAACCGTATCCTCGCCCCGGCGGAGTTCGACGGTCTTCCCGGCGGCAACTATGTTGAGATCAGCATTTCCGATACAGGCACCGGCATCCCGGAGCGGCTGATTGGACGCATCTTCGACCCCTATTTCACGACCAAGCAAAAAGGCAGCGGGCTGGGCCTTACGATGTGCTACTCGATCGTCCAGAAACACGGCGGACACATCGCCGCCGAATCCATCGCGGGCCGCGGCGCGACGTTCCGCTTCCTACTGCCCGCCGCTCCCGAAGCGGTCTGGACCCCGAGCCCCGAACCCGCCGAACTGGAAACCGCGCCGCACGGCGCGCGCGTCCTTGTAATGGACGATGAGCGTGCAATTCTCAGCCTCGCGCGGCGTGTGCTCGAAAAGGCGGGCTACGCCGTGCTCACGGCGGAACGCGGCGAAGATGCGCTCCGCGTCCACGACGAGGAGCAAAAGGCCGGCCGCGCCATCGACCTCGTCATCCTCGACATCACCGTCCCGGGCGGCATGGGCGGACGCGAGACCCTGCGCCACCTGCGCCAACGCAACCCCACCCTGCCCGCCCTCGTCTCCAGCGGCTATGCGAAGGACGAAGTCCTCGCGGAGTTCAAGAACGCCGGATTCTCCGGCATGGTCCCCAAACCCTACCGCGCGGCGGACCTGCTCGCCGCGGTGCGCGAGGCCCTGAGCCAGGCGACGCCAACGGGCTGATAACCCCAATTTCGCACTGGAAGCGAGGGCCTGGTTCCCGCATCATCGCCGGCTCACGAAATGAGGCAAATTTTCATACGCTTTCGCCTGCCCGTCGCGCTCGGCGCGGGATGGGCGTGCTTCGTGGCGGCCTGCCTGCTCATCTTGCGCCACGGAAGCCGCGCGGGCTTCTCACCGCAGGCGTTCGGTTTGCCCGCGGATACCAGCCCGCTCTTTCTGTTCGCCGGCGCTGCCCTGGCCGGCGGCCTCCTCCTTGTCCTGCTGGCGGATTTCGCCGCGCGGCGTCGCATGCGCCGCGTCATTGAATCCGTCCGCGAAGTGCGGGCACAGGCGGATTTCGAGGCGCGCATGCCCGAAGCCGGCACGCCGGAGAACCGCGAACTCGCCGCCGAAATAAACGGCCTGCTCGGCACCCTCCAGCGCATCCACCATAAGCTGGAGACGTTGAACACCGACCTCGGACGACGCGTGGAGGAGCGTACCCGCGAGTTGCAAACGAGCCGGGACGCGATGGCCGAGGACGCCGCGCACCGCATCGCCGCCGAACGCGCCAATCTGGAGCGTGAACGCGTTTACCGCACCATTCACGAGCTCTCCCCCTCCGGAATCCTCCTCGAATCCGGGGAGGGCCTCATCCTCGACATCAACGAATCACTCTGCCAGACCCTCGGATACACCCGCGAAGAACTGATCGGGCAGCACATCCGCAGGATTGTGCCGACCGAATTGCACGAACGCATCGCCCGGGACATCGACCGCGTGCTCGATGGCCACACGCTGTTCCACGAGGTCGAAAACCGCCGCAAAAACGGCGAGCGCTGCTTCATGGAATTGCGCGAACGCGCGATCACCCTGCCCGGCGGGGAGCGCCGCATCATCGTCGTCGCGAACGACGTGACCGTACGCAAGGCGAACGAGGAACGCCTGCGCGAAAGCGAACAACGCTATCACACCCTCTTCAACACGCTCATCACCGGCTTCGCCCTGCATGAGATCGTCTGCGACGACGCGGGCCGGCCCATTGATTACATTTTCCTCGACGTCAACCCCGCCTTCACCGCGCTGACGGGCAGGCGCCGGGACGAGGTCGTCGGCCACCGCTGCACGGAAATTTTCCCCGGCACGGAAACCGTTTGGATCGAGCGCTACGGGAAGGTCGCGCTGGAGGGCGGCGCCGTCGCCTTCGAAAATTTCGCCGCGGCGATCGGCAGGCACTTTTCCGTCATCGCCTTCTCGCCGCAGCGCGGCCAGTTCGCCGTCAACTTTGTCGACATCACCGAGCAAAAGCGGGCCGAGGACCAGCTCCGTCTGCATGGCGCCGCGCTCGAATCCGCCGCGAACGGCATCATGATCGTCTCGCGCGAGGGCCTCATCACCTGGGTCAACAAGGCGTTCACCGCGCTCACCGGCTTCTCCCGCGAAGAGGCGATCGGCCAGAACCCACGCATCATGAAATCCGGCCGCCATGCGGAGCCGTTCTACCGCCAGCTCTGGGACGCCGTCCTCGCGGGCCGTATGTGGCGGGGCGAACTGGTCAACCGCCGGAAGGACGGCAGTCTGTACCTGGAGGAGATGACGGTCACGCCCGTGCTCGGACCGGACAACACGCCCACCCATTTCGTTTCGATCAAGCAGGACATCACGGAGCGGCGCGACCTGCAGCAGCAGCTGTTCCAGTCGCAAAAAATGGAAGTCATCGGCCGGCTCGCCGGCGGCATCGCGCACGACTTCAACAACCTGTTGCAGGCCATCACCGGGTTCAGCCACCTGCTGCTCGAAAGCCTCGACGAGCACAGCCCCTACCGCGGCGATGTGCTGGAGATCGACCGCGCGGCACGGCGGGCGTCGGATCTCACGCGCCAGTTGCTCGCCTTCAGCCGCCGCCAGATGATCGAACCCAAGCCGCTCGACATCAATGTCCTCGTCGAAGGAACGGAAAAAATGCTGCGCCGGCTCATCGGCGAGGATATTCATCTCGAGCTGGATCTCGAATCCGGCCTCGATCCGGTGCGGGCGGATGCCGGGCAGATCGAGCAGGTGCTCGTCAACCTGACGGTGAACGCCCGCGACGCGATGACGGGCGGCGGACGACTCACCATCAACACGAGCAGCATCGTTCTCCTCAAGGAGGACACGCTCTTCACCGCGGACTCCCGCCACGGCCGTTTCGTCGTGCTCTCCATCACGGACACCGGTCCCGGCATGTCGCCCGAAGTGCGCGAACACATCTTCGAACCCTTTTTCACCACCAAGGGCCCGGGCCGCGGCACCGGCCTCGGCCTCTCCGTGGTCTACGGGATCATCCAGCAGCACGAAGGCATGATCCGCGTCTACAGCGAGGTGGGTCAGGGCACCACGTTCCGCATCTACCTGCCCGTCAGTGAGGAGCAAACCGGAGTCGAGGAGGACAAAACGGAGACGGTGGAAGGATCGGCCGAGATGCCGCGTGGACGCGGTGAGCGCATCCTGCTCGTGGAGGACGAGGCCGGCGTTCGCGACTTCGCCACCGCGGCGCTTCGCCTATACGGCTATGAACCCATCGTCGCCGACAGCGCCCTCGCCGCCGAACAACTCTACATCGCGCACGACGGGCGCTTCGACCTGCTCTTCACGGATGTCGTGCTCGCCGACCAGACCGGATTGGATCTCGCGGCGGACCTCCGCAAGCGCAACCCGGGACTGCGTCTACTCTTCACCAGCGGTTATATGGATGAAAAGTCGCGCTGGCCCATCATCCGCGACCGGGGTTACCCTTTTCTACAGAAACCGTATCCCCTTGAGCGTTTGCTTGTTACAATACGCCAGGTCCTTGATCAACCGCCTCCGGCTTGACCCCCGCCCCCGCGCGGGTGTTGAATACCACCAGACGGATGAAGGGAGAACATCATGAATAGGCGACAACTCTTCCTCACCACCTTCCTGCTTGCCGGATGGGCCGCACTGGGGGTGGCGCAGCAGGTCTCGATTAAGGGATCGAACACATTCGGCGAAGAACTCGGCCCGCGGCTGATCGAGTCGTTCACCGCCCAGCGTCCGGACTGGCGCGTTGACCTCGAGTCCCGCCATACCGGGCACGGCATCCAGGCCCTGCTCGACGGCGAATGCGACATCGCCGCCGCCTCGCGGACGCTGAACGAGGACGAGGTCCGCCTCGCCCGCTCGCGCAACATCACCCTGCGCAGCCATACCATCGGGTACTACGGCATCGCAGTCATCGTGAACAAGGAGAGCAAGGTGAAGAACCTCACGGATCGCCAGGTGCGCGACATCTTCTCCGGCGCCGTGAAAACCTGGTCCATCGCGGGCGGTTCCGATGCGCCCATCACGGTCCATATCTCCAGCCCCGCCGCAGGCACCTACCTCGGTTTCCAGGAACTCGCACTGGAGAAACGTCCCTACCGGGAGGACGCGGTGCAACACGCGACCTATGCGGAGATCGCCCGCGCGGTCAGCGAAGACCGGAACGGGATCGGCTACATCGCGGTGTCCATGACGCCGCACCTGCCCGTGCGCGCCGTCACCATCAACGGCGTCGCGCCCACCTCAATCGCCGTTTCCGACGACCTCTATCCCTTCGCGCGCCTCCTGCGCTTCTATACGGCCAAGGGCCGCGAGATGCCCGCCGCGATGGAATTCATCCGCTACGTCCGCTCCACCGAAGGCCAGAATGTCCTGGAACAGGCGGGCTTCGTCCGGCGCTTCCAGCGGCGTCTTTCGATCAACATGGAAACGCCGTGACGCAAACGGCCGCGCTAACCGAACTCTTCAGTTCAATCCAGGGCGAAGGACCGTACGTCGGCGCGCGCCAGATATTCGTCCGCTTCTATGGCTGCCACCGGCGCTGCATCTATTGCGATTCGCCGGAAACCGTGACCGCGTGGCAGCCCGCGGGCTTCCAACCCGCCGCCTGCCGCGTGGAACAGACACCGGGGCGCCGCGACTTCCGCGACCTCGCCAACCCGTTCACCGTCGACTCGCTTATCGCCACCCTGCGCGAGTTCGACCGGCGCGCGGGCCCGCACCATTCCGTCGCCCTCACCGGCGGCGAACCGTTGCTGCACGCGGCCTTCCTGCGCGAACTGCTTCCACACATCGAACACCTCGGCCTCAAGTCCTACCTCGAAACCGCGGGCGACCTCTACCCGCAGCTCGAACAGCTCCTGCCCTGGCTCGACATCGCCGCGATGGACATCAAGCTGCCCAGCGTCACCCGCAATGAGGCCGCCTGGGGCAGCCACCGCAAATTCCTCGCCCGCTGCATCGAAAATGAAATTGAGGTCTTCGCCAAGGCCATCGTGAGCGCCGATACGACGATCGAGGATCTCGACGCGGCCTGCGCCGTGCTCGCGGACGCCGCGCCCGACACGCTCTTCATCCTGCAGCCCATGACGCCCTTCCGCGATGTCCGCAACGCCCCGCGCCCCGAGCAACTCCTCGACTGGCAGGCCCGCTGCCTCCAGCGCCTGCGGAATGTACGCGTCATTCCCCAGACCCACAAAATGATGGACCAACTGTGAGCCGAAAAAACCCGAAATCCAAAATCCAAAATCTGAAATCCGAAATCAGAAATCCGAAATCCGCCGCGCCAAAAGCCGTCGTGCTCCTGAGCGGCGGCCTCGATTCCGCCACCGTCCTCGCCATCGCGCGGGCGAAGGGCTACGCCTGCCACGCGCTCTCGTTCCGCTACGGACAGCGCCACGCCGGCGAGCTCACCGCCGCCCGCCGCATCGCCCGCGCACTCGGCGCGGCGGAACACAAGGTGGTGAACATCGACCTGCGCGCGTTCGGCGGTTCCGCCCTCACCGCCGACATCCCCGTGCCCAAGGGTCGAAGCGTTCATCAGATGGAACACGGCATCCCCGTCACCTACGTGCCCGCGCGGAATACCATCTTCCTCTCCTTCGCGCTGGCCTGGGCCGAGGTCATCGGCGCGCGCGACCTCTTCATCGGCGTCAACGCCCTCGACTACAGCGGGTATCCCGATTGCCGTCCGGACTTCATCCGCGCTTTCCAGCGCCTCGCCGACCGCGCCACGCGCGCGGGCGCGGAGGGCACGCGGTTTCACATTCACGCGCCGCTGATGAAAATGGACAAGGCCGCGATCATCCGCACCGGCCTGCGGCTCGGCCTCGACTACGGCCTCACCACCTCCTGCTACGACCCCGGTCCGCGCGGCAAACCATGCGGCCGCTGCGACGCCTGCCAGCTCCGCGCCAAAGGTTTCCGCGCGCTGGGGCTGGTTGATCCTCGCGCGGCGTGACGAAACTCGTCGCGATGAATGAAACGTTTGCCGGGTTTTCCAGCCTGACGTCAACGCATCACGGAAGACCCGTCTCCACGCGGTAGGCGCGCAGGGAACCGGGGGCGGGCGGCGCGTTGCTCGGAACATCCGCCCACGACGCGGCGCCCTCGACGTCCATCACCGTTCCGCTGGCGGACGCCCAGGAACCATCGAGCGTGTCGTCCAGGTAGCCGATGCGATAGACCCGCGTCGTGCGCGCCGGGAACGTGATATCGACCGGCGTGCCGGCCAGCGTCTCCACGCGCAGGAACGAGGCGGGATCGGTCGGGTCCGTGTCCGCGAGAAACTCGCCGCGATTGTCCACGCCGTCGCCGTCCGGGTCGTCCGTCCCCACGGCGTTCGTCGCGCTGCCGAACCAGTCATATTCCCACTGGTCGGAAAGTCCGTCCGCGTCGTCATCCGTGTAGATCACGACCGTGCGCGCCGCGGAAAGCGCGGCGGCCCCGGCATCCGTATCCGCGCGCGCCTGGACGGAGATCGCGCCGATCGCCCGATTGGTCGTGGCCCACACGAACGTGTACGGCGGCGCACCGGTCGTGCCGGCCAGCTTCCCCTCCACGAAGAAGGCGACCTGCGTCACCACGCCCACCGCGTCCGCCACCTCCGCCGCGCTGGTGACCGTACCGCCCCGCATCACGTGATGCCACGCGGGCGGAGCCGTCAGCATGCAGCGGAACGGCGAGTTGCTCACCACGAGGTCCAGCCGCGCACGGCCCTGCGCGCGCACCGCCGTACCCTCGAAGGCAACCGCGTCAATCCGCAGCGGCCCGTTCGGCAGCGTCGTCGTATCAAGCGTCCACGCCGCCGGCAGATTCGTCACACCCTCCGCCAGCCGCACCAGCGCGCGCGGCCGCATCGTGGAGGCGTTGTCGTTGAAGAAGTCCGCGAATGCATCGTTCGTGCTCAAGGTCGAGCCCGGCTGCGGCAGAATGCTGTAGTCCACATGCAAACCCAGCCCATCAAATCCAACCGTGCGCGCGGCCAGCACGAGGTCGGCCTGCGTGGCGAATACGTTCCGAAACTGCGAATAGACCGCCGCGACGCCGTCCGCACCCTGCAGCGCCGCGTTGGAATTGATGACGCCCTGCAATTGGGTCAGGAACAACCAGGCTGTCATCGATGTCGCCGCCGTGGCGGAATTGGTGACGACCACGCCGTTCGTCAGCGTGAGCACGGCGATCAACTGGTCGCCCGTCGTGGCCGTCCCGGTGAGTCGAAGGATTTCGTGCGCGGCATACACGGGGTCCAGGAAGTTGGTCCGCGCCGACCACGCGTACGCATGCAGCACCGAACCCGTGCCCTGGAGCGTCGCCGCGCCGATCGGCTGCGCCGCCGCGGATTCGCCGTACGCAAGCCAGGTCAGTTCGACCGAATCGCCGCGCGCAACCGCGCTCGCGAGGGACGACGTCGCATTGACCGCGGCGGCCAGGCCTTCGGCGCAGGCAAAGAGCTCGTCGCCGGGCGCCGCTTCATACCGCGCGACGGCATCCGGCAGGACGATCTCGTATTCGTTGCCCGGAACCGGCCCGAGCGCGGCGGCCGTATGCGACCAGCGCCCACCGGCGAAGAAATCAATGCGATGCACCGGGCGCGTGGCGTCCGCGGCGGCCACCGCCACCGAAATCGTGATGACGCCCGACACGGCCATCCCGTTCGTCATCCCGTCGAACGCGAGGACGGAGGGACGCGCATACGGCGCCGTCAGCGGATCGCCCACCACGAGACCCTGGTACGGATGGCTCACCGACTGGTAAATCGCCTCGCCCAAACTGAACCCGCGTTCATAGCGCGCATAGAGCATGGGCTGCGGGAACTTCTCCAAAAAGACGCAGGGCTCCACCACCGTCCCGTACGAACCCGCCGCGCCGGCCCGCAGCCAGTCGTACACGCGCATCTGCTCCGTCTGGTCCAGGATGCCGCCGTACGACGTCAGGTGGTCCGCATACGCGCCCGGGAGATACTGGTGCGCGAACACGTCGGGCACGACGTCGCGCCCCGTCTGGTAGCCCATGCGATTGGTCGAGACGGGAATCGGATCAAATGTGCGCAGCACCCAGTGGTTCACGGCCCCCTGCAGCCGCATGCGAAAATCCGCCTCCTCATGCAGCGGCCAGCGCGCACTGCGCAAGCCGTCCGATGTGCGGACCAGATCAATCCGGCCCGACGGCGAACTCCCGTCGGCGAGCGCCGCGCGTCCCAGCGTCCGCCGCGTGTCATCCGGCAGCCGGCCGGTCAGCAGCGAGCTGATGAGCTGCCGCCCGTTGGGCGACGCGGCGCGCGAGAAAGCGCGCTCGCGCGAGAAGTACGCATTGGTCGCGAGCGGATGGAGCTGGCACCCGAATTGGAAGGCATTGCTGGACGCAAAAAAATCGTAAAACATGCAGGCGGTCAGCGCCGCGACGGTCCAGTTCGAGACGCCCGGCGGAAAGGCGGGGCTGTTGGTGCGCCAGACGCGGAAGGGAAAGTCCTGCGCGAATACGACGTAGTCGATCTGGTTTGAGAGGCCGCTGGCCTCGATGAAGTTCAGCACCGGGTTGCGGATTTCGTTGCTCCACGCGGCGATCAGGATGGTGCCCGTCGTCGCCGTCGCGACATGGCACAGGTGCGACTCCGGAATCCCGCGCGCCCGCGCGTAGCGCAGGCCGATGTCCAGCGAGTCGGGACTCGCGTCATTCACCACCACCAGCGTATGGAGCGGCCCGCCGCCGCCGAGCGCAGTCCACGCCACGGCCACGGCGAAACACCCCCCCAGGACCAATCGTCGCATGCCGCCAGCGTACACAAGCCGGACCAATTTTTACAGCGGAAGGTCGCCACATCGGCGATCCGCGAATGAGTACGTCCGTCCCTACAAATCCAGTTTCCGGACCAACTCCTCGAGACTCATGTCATGGTGAGCCGCGATACTTTTCAAGATGGACGCCAGCGTGCCCGTGCGGATTGGACGATGATCGGGAATGACCTCGTGGTGCTCGCCGTGGAGCCGGGTGGTCATGCGAATATGCGAACCTCGCTGCCGGGTCACCTCATAGCCCAGCGTTCGCAAGGCACTCAGCAACTCGCCGGCACTCAAATCGCGAGGAATCTTCACAGCGCGATCAGCACGTCGCGAACCATGTGAAGGCGGATCATTTTGGGCGCTGCGGAGGCATCATCGAAATAGCAGTTCACGGCTTCCCGCACATTGGTCTGCAGTTCCTCCATGGTCTGGCCTTCCGTGTGAATGCCATAGCCAAGAGCGGACGCGGTATAACCCCCATCAACTTCATCCTCGCGCACTTCAAAAATGATTTCGCTCATGGGCATAAGGGTATTCGATGCATGGACCGGCGTCAAACCAGTGGGATTTTACTTTTACAGACGTTGTAAGCCGCAAAAATTGTTTTTACAGACGTTGTAAATTTGCGGCGCGAGGAGGGCGACGAGGAGAAGGGCGGGTACGAGACTACAGCAGCAGAAGCACAAGGGCCTGGGCGGTGAGGATGCGCAGGAACATCGTGAGGGCGTAGACGCTGGCGTAGGTGATCGCGGGGGCGTCGGACGCGGCGATCTGGTTGGCGAAGCCGAGCGCGGGCGGGTCGGTCATGCTGCCGGCGAGCAGGCCGCAGAGCGAAAGATAGTTCACCTTGTAGACGACGCGCGCGACGACCGCGACGAGCACCAGCGGGACGAGCGTGATGAGCGCGGCGAGCGCCATCCAGTACAGGCCGTCGCCGGACACGAGGGTGTCGACGAACCGGCCGCCGGATTTGAGCCCCACGCAGGCGAGGAACAGGGTGATGCCGACCTCGCGCAATACGAGGTTCGCGCTCAGCGGCAGATACCACACGACGGGACCAATGCGGCCGTAGCGGCTCAACAGGATGGAGACGAGCAGCGGGCCGCCGGCGAGGCCGAGTTTCACCGGGGCGGGCACGCCGGGCACGGTGAAGGGAATGCTGCCGAGCAGTACGCCGAGGATGATGCCGATGAAGACGGGCAGGATATTCGGATGGTTCAGGTGCTTGAGCGAGTCGCCGAGTTCCACCGACACCTTCTTGAGCGACGATTCCTCGCCGACGACGGTGACGCGGTCGCCGAATTGCAGCTCCAGTCCGGCCTTCGCGACCAGTTCGGTGCCGGACCGGTTGATGCGCGTGATGGCGACGCCGTAGCGCCGCATCAGGTCGAGTTCGCCGATGGTGCGGCCGACGGTGTTGTTCTGCGTGATGAGCACGTTGCGCGCGGTGAGCAGGCTGGGCACGGCGCGCACATCCACCTGGCTGACGTCGCCCAGCACGAGCGCGAGTTTCTCCGCGTTTTCCGTGGTGCAGACGACGTGCAGGATGTCGCCCAGTTGCAGGCGGGTTTCCGCGTTCGGGATTTCGACCTTGTCGCTGCGCAGCAGGCGGGAAATGACATACTCGGCCTGCACGAGGCTCGCGAGCGTGCGGACCTGGATGTTGGCGAGGCGCGGGTTGGTGAGTTCGATATTGTAGTTCTGGGGCAACTGGCCCTTGCCGCCGTGCGCGTGTTCAAACGCCTCGGCCTCCGCCTCGACGCGGACTTTGAAGAAACGACGGACCGCGATCATCGTGAGGATGATGCCGATGATGCCGAACGGATAGGCGACGGCGTACGCCATGCCGGGCAGCGCGAGGTCCGGCGAGTCCGCCAGCCGCTCGCGCAACGCCTGCTGCGCCGCGCCGAGGCCGGGGGTATTCGTCACCGCGCCGGAGAGCAGCCCGACCAGCACGGGCACCGGCAGGTCCAGCAGCAGGTGGATCACGATGGCGGTGGCGACGCCGAGCAGGACGATGGATGCCGCGAGCGCGTTGAGCCGCATGCCCTGGCGGCGAAACGACGCGAAGAAACCGGGCCCGACCTGCATGCCGATGGTGTAGACGAAGAGAATCAGGCCGAACTCGCGGGCGAATTCGAGGATCTCGTCATTTACCGTGAGGTCGAAATGCCCGAAGAGCAGGCCGGAAAACAGCACACCGGCGATGCCGAGGCTGATCCCGAAGATTTTGATGTGGCCAAACGCGACGCCCAGCGCGATGACGAGGCTCAGGACCATGACCGTATGCGCCGCGGAGTGGCCGGTGAACAGTTGAATCATCCAGTCCATGTTCGTTCTTTCTTCCCCTGAAGCGGCCTGTTGTATGATAAGGGGTGCTGTGCTGCAAGCGAGCGACCGTCAGGATATCCTTAAGAATAGATCATGGAAAACCTTACCTTACCCAACGACCTCGTCGTCACCTGCGGACGCGGCGCGGCGCCGATGCTGGAGGCGGAACTGCGCGAACTCGGCTGCACCGCCCGCCCCCTGGAGGAAACGGCATTCATGGTGCGCGGCACGCTCGTGGACGCAATGCGCCTGAACCTGTGGCTGCGCAGCGCGCAGCGGGTCCTGCTGCCGCTGGCCTCCTTCCGCGCGAATACGGCGGACGACCTGTACCGCGGCCTCGCGGACCAGCCGTGGGAGGAGCTGCTGCACCCGGACGGCTATTTCTCCATCACGACCGGCGTCGACATGCCGGCGATCCGCGATCCCCGTTTCGCGGGGTTGCGCGCGAAGGACGCGATCGCGGACCGCATGGTCAAGGCGTGCGGGAAACGCCCGGACTCCGGCGGCGACCGGAACCGGACGGTATTCCACCTGCACTGGTTCGAAGGCCACGCGACGTTTTACCTGGACACCTCCGGTGAGCCGCTGTCGCGGCGCGGCTACCGCCTGCAATCGGGGCCCGCGCCGATGCAGGAGGCGCTGGCGGCGGCGTGCATCCTTGCGTCGCCGTGGCGCGGCGGCGGCGGCGCGTTCGTGAACCCGATGTGCGGCAGCGGCACTCTCGCGATCGAGGCGGCGCTGATCGCGCGCAACCGCGCGCCGGGGCTGCTCCGCAAGAATTTCGGCTTCATGCACGTCAAGCCGTACCGCGAGGAGGAGTGGAAGGCGCTGCGCCGCGACGCGCTGGCGAAGGAACGTCCCCGGCCCGGCCCGCAGCTCATCGCGACGGACATCAGCCCGCGCGCGATCGAGGCCGCTCGCGCCAACGCGGAGCGCGCGCAGGTCGCGGAGGACATTTCATTCGGCGTTTGTGACTTCGCGGAAACGCCGGTCCCGCCGGCGCCCGGCGTGGTCATGCTGAACCCGGAATACGGCGAGCGCATGGGCGACGCCGCGGCGCTGGAGCCGGAATACCGGCGCATCGGCGATTTCCTCAAGCAGAAGTGCATCGGCTACCTCGGCTACATCTTCACCGCAAACCTGCCGCTGGCGAAACGCGTGGGCCTGCACAGCAAGCGGCGGCTGATCCTCTACAACGCGAACCTCGAAGCCCGCCTGCTGGAGTACGAACTCTACGCCGGGACACGCGATCCGGGTGATGGAGGCGGGAAGGAAACGTGACGCGGGCGGCATCCAGGACGGTCGCGCGGAGTTCGACATTCGGATTTCGGATTTCGGATTTCCGCCGCCTTGCGCTGCTTCTGGCGTTCCCCATCCTGCTGGCGTCGGCCGCGGCGCAGACCACACACGTCGTGCGTGCGGGGGAGAACCTCGAAAAAATCGCGCAGCAACACGGCGTGCGCGTCTCCGCGCTCATCGCGGAAAACGACCTGGACCGGCCGGATCTGCTGCGCGTCGGACAGAAATTGAAGGTGCCCGCGCGCGGCGCGCCGGCGCGCAAGCGCTACGTGGTGGCGGAGGGCGATTCACTGGGCACGATCGCGCGCGACCACGGGACCAGCGCGGAAACCCTGGCCGCGCTGAACAACCTGGCCGACCCGAATAAACTGCGCCTCGGCCAGGTGCTTGAAATTCCGATCGAAGGCACGGCCCCGCCGCCCGTGCGCCATCCGCTCCCCCCGGCGTTGAAAAGCCAGCTCGACGCCATGCCCGTGCGCGCGGGCCGCTGGAAATACATCGTGATTCACCACAGCGCCACGCCCACCGGCAGCCTGCAGGGCATGGATCACTATCACCGCTACAAGCGGCGGATGGAAAATGGACTGGCCTACCACTTCGTCATCGGCAATGGACGCGGCATGCCGGACGGCCAGATCGCCATCGGCCAGCGCTGGCGCAGCCAGCTCAAGGGCGGCCACCTCGCGAGCGACGCGCTCAACGATGTCTCGATCGGCATCTGCCTTGTCGGCAACTACGAACAAAGCCGTCCCACCGCGGCGCAAATGCGCAGCCTCTACGCGCTCACCGGCTACCTCATGCAGCGCACCCGCACCAGCGCGACGGCCGTCCGCACGCACCGCCAGATCAACACCAAGCCCACCGAATGCCCCGGGCGCAATTTCCCCACCAAGGCCCTGCTCCAGAATCTTCCATGAGATCAACCACGAATAGACACGAATCGACACGAATGGATCGGCCACGTGCAATACACGTCCTTGGTTCCATTCGTGCACATTCGTGTTCATTCGTGGTTGCCTCCCTCCTCGGCTGCGCGCAACCGAAACCCGTCGTGCTCAATAGCGACATGCTGGTGGACGCGCCGGTGCGCTCGCTGTCGCGCGCGGCGCTGGGCGCCGACACGGCGGGCGCGCGCTTCGACCACGCGGCGTGGGGACGCCTGCTGGCGGACGCCGTGGCGGCGGACGGCACGGTGGATTATGCGCGGATCAAGCGGCGCGAAGGCGAGTTGAACGCCTATCTCGTGGACGTGGGCAACGTGCGGCTGGAGGCGTTGTCGCGTTACGAACGCATGGCGCTTCTCATCAATGCCTACAACGCCTGCACCATCAAAATGATCGTCGAAAATCCCGGCCTGAAGGCCGTGACGGACCTGCCCGCGGCGCGCGGCTGGCAGCAGGTCGGCTGGGTCATCGACCGGACGGGCGTCAGCCTGCAGCAATTGGAGCAGGACTATATCCGCCGGTATTTCCCCGACCCGCGCGTGAACCTCCTGCTCGTACGTGGCGCGCGCGGCAGCGCCCCCCTGCAACGCGAGCCGTACACCGGCGCGGCGCTGGCCCGACAGATGGACGAGCAGGCGCGGCGCGTGCTGGCCGACCCCCGCTATTGCGCCTGGGACGGCGATTCGAACACGTTGCGGCTCGGCGGGGTTTTTGAGCGGCATCGCGCCGACTTCGGGGACGGCGACGCGGCGCTCATCCGTTCGCTCTACCCGTGGATGCCGGACCTGCTGCGCCTCACGTTGAAAGCCCGCACCACCATCGCCCTTGAGTTCGCCTCGTTCGACTGGCGGCTCAACGGGACGTGGTAGCCGGTCACGGTGTGCCTTTGTCCCCCTGTGCCTCTGTCCCTCTCCTTTCCGCGCACCAGGAGGCCTGGCGGGCGAGGCCCATGAGGATGTTGACGTCGGCCTCGCTCAGGTAGCCGCGGCCGAAGATGCGGCGGAAGCCCATCATCATGTGGTCGATCTTCACCTCGTCGCAGAATTTAACATCCAGCAGCATCTGGCGCCAGAGGTCGAACAGTCGTTCGCGCATCACGACCGGCGCCTCGGGATGAAATTCCTTCGGGGGTTGGTATTGTTCCGAGGCGAGGTACAACTCGTAGCAGCACAGCATCACCGCCTGCGCGAGGTTGAGCGACGAATAGGCGGGCGTGCTCGGGATTGTGAGCAGGTGCGTGGCGAACTGCATTTCCTCGTTGGAGAGCCCGTGGTTCTCCGGGCCGAACACGAGAGCGACCTTGTGCTGCTGCGCCGATTCAAGCAGGCGCGGCGCGAGTTCGCGCGGCGTTTTCGTGTGGCTGCGATAGAGCCCCTTGAGCCCCGTGGTCGCCGCCACGACCGCACAATCGCCAACGGCGTCCGCGACGCTGTCCACCTGCCGGCGCGCCGCGAGGACGTCGTCCGCATGCAGCGCGTATTTTTGCGCCTCGTAAAAATCGAGATCGGGACTGGGGGAGACAAGCACCAGCTCGGACAACCCCATGTTCTTCATCGCCCGGCACACCGCGCCGAGATTCCCGCCGTACAACGGACGCACCAGCACCACCCGGATATTCGCCAATGGATTCACGCGGAGGAGATCAAACCACGAAATACCCGAAATACACGAACAAAAGGAGTATCCCGTCCTCGTCCTCCTCCTCGTCGTCGTCCTCGCTCCGTCTCCGTCCGCCTCCCCTTTCGCGTATTTCGCGTGTTTCGCGGGCGGTCTCCTCCTACTCCTCCCCCGGCCGGCCGCGGAGCGCTTTGATGCCGCCGCGGTGGCGTTTGTCGGCGACCATGCGGAGTTTCTGGCGGCGCGACTTCTGGCGCTTGCGGCGGCGGATTTTTTCGATCTCCTGCTGGCGTGCGCTCGCCGCGCCCTTGATGCGCTCCTCCACCCGGTCGCACAACTCGCGGCGGGCCAGGAACCGGTTCATCGCCTGCGAACGTTCCCGCTGGCACTTCACTTCGATCCCCGTCGGCTTGTGCAGCAAGTAGACGGCGGACGAGGTTTTGTTCACCTTCTGCCCGCCCGGCCCCGACGCGCGGACGAATTTTTCCACCACATCCGCGTCCCGAATCCCGAGCGCCGCCATTCGCGCGTTTAGTTCCTCCATTTTCCCCTCGCCGATGGACATGTAATGCATCGATATATCAATAGTGTTTTGTGGATATTTTAACGAAATCTACTTGCGAATATTGAATTCGACGGGTATTGGTGTAGGTTGAGTGTAGCAGAGGGTCCACGAAGGGGAAAACGATGAAAGCCATTTTAGCCGCAACCCTGTTTCTGTTCGTGGGCGCCGCGCACGCCGACCTGCTCATCGGGTGGAACGTAACCAACATGCCGGGAAATCAGGCGTTTCAACCGCCGGCCTATCTGGCGGAGAATGTTTCGACCGGAAACATCACACGGGGCGCGGGCCTCTCCGCACCGTCCGTAACAAATACCTTCACGTCAGCCAGTTGGACATTGACGAACAACCTCAACTCGGCCATCGCAGCGAACGACTACCTCTCCTTCGTCATCACCGCGGAGGCGGGCTACACGCTTGACCTGACGAACATCGCCATCGGAATGAGTCGCCAATCGACGGGACCAACCAACTACACCTTGCGTTCAAGCGCGGACGGATTCACGACTGATATCGCGACATGGGAACGCACGGTGGTTTCGGCGGGATTTTTTGTGACGGACCTCGATGTGTCAGGCCTCGAGACGGTTGAATTCCGGCTTTATGGGTATGGGACCGGCAACAACAACGCCCAGGCTCGTGTGGCGGAAATGGGCGGGGCTGGCGTGAACGGCTCGCTGGATGTGGTCATCTACGGGTCCGTGGTGCCGGAACCCGGAACCGTCGTCCTGCTGGGAATCGGTTTTGGCGTCCTTGGCACCCTTCGACGTCGTCATCGAGCAGACCGGCCCCGGCATCCCATGGTTGACGCGGATCCACACGGAACAATTTTGTAGACATTTTTAATCGAATTATGCTTCCCCATCCGTAGTCCCGGGGGTAAATGTTATCCATAGAGCAGCAAGAATCCGTGGGGAACCGACCATGAAGAAAATCATCGCGATAGCGGCCGTAGTACTTCTGGGCAGCCATGCAGCCAAAGCCGACTTGCTGGTCGGATGGGACTTTGCGGGTCTTGCGGGCATCACCACCGGATCCGTGACGTCCAATGTGGCGGATGCTGACATGGCCGACACCAGCACGATGCTGATTTCACGCGGCAGCGGGCTGACACCGGCCTCCAACACCGGTGGTTACGCGGCCAATAACTGGTCCACGACTTTCGATACCACGGATTACTATGAATTCAACGCGATAGCGGACGATGGCTACATCTTTGACGTGACGAACATCACGTTGAACATCCGCCGTTCGGGTACCGGGCCGTCGAATTTCGTGATCCGATCGAGCGCGGATAACTTCACCTCCGATCTGGATGCGTTCGTGGCCGTGGCGAATGGAGCCTATGCCTCACCGATTACGCTTTCCGCGCAAACCAACGTCACCTTCCGCCTGTACGGCTACGACGCCTCCGGTGCCGCAGGTTCCATGAATTTGGGCGGAACCGGAAACGATCTGGTCATCCAGGGGACGATTTCCGTGGTCCCGGAACCGGGCACACTGGCGATTCTGTCACTCGGCTTCCTGAGCCTGTACGGCATTCGGCGCAGACGGCAGCACTGATCGCCCCACCGATCTTGAACGGGCGGAACCCGCGGGGTTCCGCCCGTTTCTGTTTTAACCACACGGATAGCTTCGACCGCCCGGCGCTGACCTCCGCACATCGCTGCGGGCTATTCGCGATAGGGCTGGCCGCTTTGGTATAGCCCAAGACGGTTCCGCAGTTCCGCCAACCGGGTGGCGTTCGCGTCCCCTTCGGCGATTTGCACGGCTTCCTGTGCAGCCGCCACCGCGGATGCGAAGTCGCCGGCTGCGGCATGGGCGGCGGCCAGGGTGCTGAGCAGGCTGGCGTCCCGCGCGGAGCCTGACGCAACCGCGCGACGCGCCCATTCAACCGCCTTGGGCGCGAGCGCCGGATCGACGGATGCATCCGTCGCCACAATCCAGGCCGCGGCATTCAGCGCCGATACATGATCCGGCGATTGTTCGATAATCCGGCGAAAACACAGCAGGGCCTCTTCCCGGCGCTTCATGCTGGCCAGCGCGATGCCCAGACCGTAACGAAACTCGATTTCCGGATATCGCTCGATCGCCCGGCGGTAATGCATCTCGGCCGAGGTCATGTTGCCTGACTGGATCCAGAATACGCCAGCGTCCTTCTGTAATTGCAGGGATTCCGGCGTGGCCGCGACTGCGGCTTCAAATGCGGGGCCCGCTTCGGCGGGACGACCCTGCCGCTGAAGCGCGAGCGCTCGATTGTGCAGCGCCGGGCCCCAGGCCGGATCAAGTTGCAGCGCACGGTCCGCCGCTGACAACGCGTCGGCAGGTCGATTCATCAGCAGGTACAGGTATGCCACGTTGCTCCAAGTGGACGCCCGATCCGGTTCCAACTCGAGCGACCGCTGGTAGTGGCGCAGCGCTTCGTTCAACCGGCCCTGGCGGGCGCGGGTCTTGCCCAGATTGCTCAACGCCTCGGGGTAGCGCGGCTTGTGGCGAAGCGCCTGCGCATAGGATTCCGCGGCCTCCTCCAGCCGGCCCTGCTCCATCAGGCAATTTCCCAGGTTATACCAGCCCGGGGGGAAATCGCTTCGTGTGGCCAGTGCGGCGCGATGCCAGCGCTCCGCCTCCGCCCAGTTTTGTTTTTCCGCCTCAGCATTGCCCAGATTCGTGAGCACTTCGGGCGCGGTGGGGTTGAGATTCCATGCCGCCCGATAATGCGTCACGGCCTCCTCCACCCGCCCCGCAGCATGGCGAAGGAGGCCGAGATTGTTGTGCGCGATCCACGCCGTGGGGTTGCGCGAAAGGGTGGCCGTCCAGAGGGTTTCCAAGTCGCGATACATCAGGGTTTGCCGCCAGGTGCCGAAGCCGAGTGCAAGGACCGCCAACGCGAGGGTCGGTGCGGCCACGCGCGCGGGAATTCGATTGCGTTCCAACAACAGCGCGATGCCGGCGCCGGCGAGCGTGAGCAGCCCCAGGCTGGCCAGATACACATAGTGGTCAGCTACGAACGTGTACCGCATCGGATACACATTGATGAACCCGAGCGCGGGGAACAGCGTGCCCGCGAAGAAACACAAGGCGGCGAACGGTCCGCGCCCGAGCTGGCGCCGGCGGGCGAGCATCCCTCCAGCCAGCAACAAGGTCAGGCCGAACGGCCACCAATCGGCGAATTCCCCGGGGTTCGGAACCACGCGGGGATAAATGAAAACCAAGTCCACCGGCCACACCAGCTTGAGGGCATAGAACCAGAGCCCCCGCAGCGCGATCAACAGCCGCGCCAGTCCGCCCAGCGCCCACTCCGGGCCTACCGCGCGCACATGAGTGGATTCCATGTGAACAGTCGCTGCGGCGCCCAGCAGGCCGAGGGCAAAAAACGGGAGCATCGACATCCACGCGGACCCATCCAGACGTCCGCGTTTCCACCAAACGACCAACAATACGGCCGCCGGCCAGCTGCACGTCACCGTCTTGCTGGACAGCGCGGCCACGAACAGCAGCAGCGTCACGCCATACGCGAGCGGGCGGAAACGCAACGACGAGGGATCGCGTTCGGGCGGGCGGGCGCGGAACCAGGTCCACATGGCCAGCAGATAGAAAAAGCCCGACAGGGTATTCTTGCGCTCCGTGATCCACGCCACGGATTCGACGTGAACCGGGTGCAGCCCGAAAAGCAGGCCCACCAGCCATGCACAGGGCAGACCGAGCAGCGCCAGGAGCCGCCACACCAGGATTGCATTCGCGGCGTGCAGCAGGACGTTGACCGCGTGATACCCGGCCGGTCGCAGCTCCCAGAGCCGGTATTCGAGCCAGAAGCTGGTGAAAGTCAGTGGGTAATATTGCGGCGTCGCGCCCGGCTCAAACCAGATGCGCGCCAAGCCCCCCGGCTCCCGCAAGGTTTCGTTCCGCGTGACGTAGTCGTCGTCATCCCAGATAAAACCGGCGTGATACGCGGGCCCATACGCCGCCAGCACCGCCAGCGCCAGCAACACCCCGAGTATCCATGACCTTCGCCACCCATTCATCGCGGCACCCTACCAAACGCCACCCAACCGGTCGAGTCACCACCGTTACCACGCTGCGCGATGCCGGGGCGAGTGCAGAATTCTGAATGATCCTGCACACGCGATTTGAAGTGGAGATCGCGCAAGACAGGCTGGCCGATGAACCAGCCCAAATCGAGCCGATCCACGCTGTGGTATAAAGCGACGAATTCCGGATGAGAGCATGGTGCAGCAAAAAAGCATTGCCCCCCCGCCGGAGAATCGCTGGCTGGCTCGCCAGCCGCAGCCTGGACGGCGGCCTTACTTCGCGCCGGGTACGGCGCTGCTAAGGGCAGCCTTCTTGTCTCGGCGAAGTCCCGCGTTGAGCGGGACGGAGACGGACGCCTCGCTCCGCTACGGCGATCTTTGGCTGGCTTGCCAGCCGTAGCCCGGACGGCGGCCCTACTTCGCGCCGGGGACGGCGCTGCGAAGGGCAGCCTTCGCCTCGCTCCGCTACGGCGAAGGCTGGTGGTGGGAGAAGGATTCGAACCTTCGAAGGCGTGAGCCGTCAGATTTACAGTCTGATGCGTTTGGCCACTTCGCTATCCCACCCCAGAAAATCGCGGGACGAAAGACGGGTGATACCCGATGCAGGGCGGATTGGCAAGCGCGGGTGGTCGGGGATTCGCACTTTTTCGCAGGCACCTGATATCCGTCCTCCTGAAGGGCGGGCATTGACCGTCAACCACGATGCCGATACGCTGGCGAGCGTGATCATGCGCGCGCCTCAAGCAAGCGGGATACTCCTGCATTTTTGCGCAGCGGCGACCGCCTTGCTGGCGGCTGCGAGCCCCGCGAGCGCCGACGAAGCGATCGTGCGCGCGGGCCTCTACGAAAACCGCCCCAAAATTTACACGGACGACGGGGGCGCGGCGGCGGGGTTTTTCCCGGATTTGCTCAAGGCCATCGGCGAGGCCGAAGGCTGGCGCGTCGAATTCATCCAAGGCACCTGGCAGGAGGGCCTCGACCGCCTGGCCGACGGCGAAATTGACGTGATGCCGGATGTCGCGCTCACGGCGGATCGGCAGGAAAAATTCGCGTTCAACGAAGAGACAGCCCTGGTCAGTTGGGGTGCGATTTATTCCCGAAAAGGCGCGGCGATACAGGCGATGGAAGATCTCACCGGCCTGCGCATCGCGGTGTTGCAGGGCAGTGTGTACAGCCGCGGCGCCGAAGGACTGCCCGCCCTGCTCTCCCAATTTGATATCAACGCCGCGTTCGTCGAAGTCGATACGCAGCGCGATGTATTCCAGGCGCTGGTCGATGGGCGGGCGGACGCGGGGATCGTGAACAACATTTTCGGCACGCATCTGGAACGCAGCTTTCCGGTGACGAAGACGCCGGTCGTGTTCAATCCGACCCAACTGCGTTTCGCCTTCAACCCGGCGAGCAGCCGCGCGACCCGGTTGATCGAGCGGCTGGACGAGCGCCTGCGCCGATTCAAAGGCGACCCCGCTTCCCCCTACTTCCAGGCTCTCGACCGCCATCTCTCGGGGGCGGACCAAGCCACGACGCTGCCCCCGGCCACGCGCGCCATCCTCTCGGCGGCGGAACAGGCGTGGATCGCCCGACATCCCGTCATCCGGCTGGGCATCGACCCCGAATTCTATCCATTCGTCTATCGCGAGGAGAACGGGGAGTTCCGCGGCATCGGCGCGGAGTACATCGCCCTCCTGAATGAGCGGCTCGGTCTCAACATGGTCCCGTCGGAACCGATGTCGTGGGCGGAAACCATGGCGGCGATGCGCAACGGCACGGTGGACGTGCTGCCCTGCGTCGGCATCACGGAGGAGCGCGGCCGCTATGCGGTTTTCACCAGGCGCATCATCGAATACCAGCGCGTGATCATGACCCGGACGGACATGCCGTTCCTGACCGGGCTGGAGGATCTATCCACGCTGCGCGTCGGCGTACAGGCGGATTCGTCGCACGAGGGATTCCTGCGGGATGAGACGCGCCTGTCCTTCACGTCGTTCCACACCTTGCAGGACGCCTTGATGGCGCTCTCGGCGGGCACGATCGACGCCCTCGTGGCCAACCTCGCATCGTCCACCTACTGGGTCCGGCGCCTGAACCTGCTGAACCTCAAGATCGCGGCGCCGGTGGACAGCGAACCGTTCACGCTGCATTTCGCCGTGCGCAAGGACTGGGCGGAGCTGGTGCCGATCCTTGAGAAGGGCATGGACCTGATCACGCCGGAAGAGCGGCAGGCGATCATGAGCCGCTGGGTGGGCATCGAATACGATCGGGGCATCGCGCCGCATGTGGCATGGCGCATCGGGCTGCGCATCGCGGCGGGCGTGCTCACGGTCCTCGCCGCCATCCTGATCTGGACATACCGCCTGAAAAAGGAGGTGGCGCGGCGGCGGATCATCGAACGGCAATTGCAGTTCCGCGTGAGCTTCGAGCGTTTGGTGACCGAAACCTCGTCACGGTTTATCGCGGCGGACCCGGACGACATCGACCGGCAAATCCAGATCACCCTCGCGGAAATTGTGGCGTTCACCCGGGCGACGGTGGGATTCCTGTGCCGTTTCGACGAAGACGGACGCGTCATCCGCACGCACACGGGGGGCGTGGTCGCGCGAATGGAAGCCGCGGGGATTCGCCTTGAAGCGGAAGCGCCGGATGCGCCATGGCTCACCCATCTGCGGACCAACCAGCTCCTGTATTGCCGGGCCGGCGCCGGATATTCGGCGTCACCATCCTGGTTGCCGGCGGGCACGTTCATCGCCCTGCCCCGCGTGGCGGGTGGAAAAGTGGCGGGCTTTCTGGGACTGCTGGACCTCGACGGCACCTCGGAGGAGTGGCGCGAGGAGGACCTCGGGCTGCTTCGGCTCGCCGGCGAAATACTCGCGGACGCCCTGCGCCGGAAGGCGGTCGAGCACGCCATGCAGAAATACGCGGAGGATCTCGAGCAGGCCAACCACCGTTTGCAGGAACTGGACCGGTTGAAGAGCCTCTTCATCGCCTCCGTTTCGCACGAGTTGCGCACGCCGCTGAATTCAATCATCGGGTTCACCGGGGTCCTGCTCAAAGGCATGTCGGGCGAACTGAATCCGCGGCAACAGGACCAGCTCGCGCGCGTGTACCAGTCGTCCCACCACCTGCTCGCGTTGATCACGGACATCATCGACATTTCCAAAATCGAAGCGGGCCACATCGATATCCATCCGCAGGAGTTCGCGCTGGCCGAGGTCATCGACGAGGCGGTCGAATCGATCCGGCCGCAGGCGCAAACCAGGGGGCTTGCCGTCGAATCCGACGTGCCCGCGAACCTGCGGGTGAGGACGGACCGCAAGCGCGTGCGCCAGTGCGTGCTGAATTTCCTCAGCAACGCGGTCAAATATACGGAGACCGGCCACGTGCGGGTGAACGCATTCGACCGGGGCGACCGTTTTGAGGTCCAGGTGGCGGACAGCGGGATCGGCATCTCGCCGGAGGACCAGCAGCGGCTCTTCTCGCCGTTCGTCCGGCTCGACTCGCACCTGCGCATCCGCGCGGGCGGCACCGGACTTGGCCTCTACCTGACGCGCAAGGTGGTGGTGGAACTGCTGCAGGGCGCGATTTCCGTGCGCAGCGAACCGGGCCACGGCAGCGTATTTTCCTTCCACGCCCCCAAGGAGCTGCAGGTGGAGACACCCGAACCGACCGCGAAGGAGACCTGAACCATGCCCCGCGTATTGGTCATCGAAGACAACATCAACAACATGGATTTGATCACGTTCATCCTGGAAACGAACGGCTGCGAGGTGTTGAAGGCGTATACCGGATTGGAGGGCGTCAAACGCGCGGTGGATGATCGTCCTGATTTTATCCTTCTCGATATCCAATTACCGGATATCACGGGGACGGAGGTGCTGCAATTGATCCGGCGCGAGCACGTTTGCTCCGCCATTCCCATCATCGCCGTGACATCGTTCGCCATGGCTGGCGACGAGGAACGCCTGCTGGCCGCAGGCTGCACCGGGTATATTGAAAAGCCGATCAACCCCGAAATCGTAATGGACCAGATCCGCCGCATCGTGGAGAAACGACCGTGAACATCCTGGTGGTCGAAGACGACGAAAATTCGCGCATCCTGCAGCACACGATCCTGGAGGCCTCCGGTCACACGGTCCGCAGCGCGCCAAATGGGCGCGAGGCGCTGCGGGCGGCGCACGAGCAGGTCCCCGACCTGGTTATTTCCGACATCATGATGCCGGAAATGGACGGCTACGCGCTCTGCCGCGCCATGAAAAGCGACCCGGCGCTCGCGGCCATCCCGTTTGTTTTTTATTCGGCCACCTACACGACGCCACCCGATCAACAACTCGCCCTGGAATTGGGCGGCGCGCGCTTCCTCGTCAAGCCGATGGACCCCACTTCGTTCATGGAAGAAATCCGTTCGGTGATCGCCCTCGCCGCGACGGCGCCGGTCCAGACCGCGCCTCCGCCACTCGACCCGGAGGCGGTCGACTTCAAATACGCGCACACCATCGCCCGCAAACTCGACAAGAAGATGGATGAGCTGCGCATCACCCAGACGAAACTTGCCAGCACGGAATCGCGGCTGCAGCGCATCGAGGACAGCTATCGCATGGCGCAACGCATCGCCCGGATCGGGAGTTGGGACCTGGATGTCGCGAGTGGACGGTACTGGTGGTCGGATGAATTGCTGGACCTGCTCGGACAGTCATCCGACGTCGCGGAACCGGACGGCGAATTGCTCCTGCGGTGCATCGCGCCGGAAGACCGCGACCGCTACCGGATCGCGCTGGACCAGGCGGTTACCAAGGGCATCCCCTTCCGCCTCGAACACGGCGTCGTGGGCCCGGGCCCCGGGAACGCAATCCGCCAATTCTTCTCCGAGGCCCGGGTCTCCGCCACGCAACCGGATAGCGGTGCGCCGCTGCGCGTGATTTGCGCGATGCAGGACATCACCGCGCAACGCCAGATTGAAAGGGACAAGGCGAACCTGGAAGCCGGCCTGAGGCAGGCCCAGAAGCTACAGGCGCTGGGCACGCTCGCGGGCAGCATCGCCCATGATTTCAACAACATCCTCACCAGCATCATCGCCAACGCGGAGTTGCTGAAATTGGACGCCGGCGAACTTGCCCAGCCAGCCCGCGAGGGGCTGGACGATATCCTCGCCGCCGGGAAACGGGCAACGGACCTGGTTATGCAAATCCTTGCGTTTTGCCGCCAGCAAAAGGGGCAGGAATTCCAGGCGGTTGCCGTTCCACCGCTCGTCGAGGAAGTGATGAAGTTCGTCCGGACCACCGCCGTGGGCCGGGTCGCATTCGCGATGGATATCGCGCCGACCTGCCCGCCGGTGTTCGCGAATCCCACACAACTGCACCAGGTGTTGATGAACCTCTGCATCAACGCGGTCCATGCCATGCGCGACGACGAGGGCCGCCTGTCCATCCGTGCGCAGGAGGCGCGGATCCGTGGCTGGGACCCCGAGGCCCAACAGGGCCTCAAGGTGGGGCACTACGTGCGCATCGACGTCAGCGACACAGGTTGCGGCATGGACGAAGCGACCCGCGAACGCATCTTCGAGCCGTACTTCACCACCAAGGATTCCGGGGAAGGCACGGGCCTCGGCCTCTCGGTCGTGCACGGAATCGTGCTCGCCCACAACGGCCTTATTACGGTAGACAGCGCGCCTGGCAAGGGAACCACCTTCACCGTATATCTACCCACCGCATCCGCAACATGACATCTCCATCCGCACTACTGCCATCCCTCCTCCAACTCGCCCGCGACGCCGGTTCCGCCATCATGCGGATTTATGATTCGCCGGGCGCCATCCAGCAGAAGGCTGACACCAGCCCGCTGACCCTGGCCGACCTGGCGGCGCACCACATTCTCATCCGCGGACTCAAGGCGCTGACGCCGGACATCCCGGTCGTTTCAGAAGAGGAGGAGGACTCGCACGCGCACCGGAAACCGACTGGTCAATTCTGGATCATTGACCCGCTCGACGGTACGAAGGAATTCATCGCGCACAACGGCGAGTTCACGGTGAACATCGCGCTCGTCGAAAACGGCTTCCCGCTGCTCGGCGTCGTCTACGCGCCCGCGCTGGAGGCGTTGTACTGGAGCGAGCCAGGCCGCGGGGCGTATCGCGAGCAAGGCCGGGAAAAACGCGCAATCCACGTCGCGGCGGATACGGCGGGCCGCGCGCTGCGCGTCGTCGCGAGCAAGAGCCATCTCGACGACGCCACGCGGGCGTTCATCAACGAACTCGGCCCGCACGAACTCGTGCAGGCGGGCAGTTCGCTCAAGTTCTGTCGCGTCGCCGAGGGATCGGCCGACGTCTATCCCCGCCTCGGCCCGACGTGCGAGTGGGACACCGCCGCCGCGCAAGCCGTCGTGGAAGCCGCGGGCGGCTCGGTGAAGAAACTCGACGCCTCCCGCCTCAACTACGGCAAACCCGACAAGCTCAACCCCCACTTCGTCGTCCGCGGCGGGACGACCGCCGCCAATTGATGTGACCTGCTTTTTGACCCTCGAAGCATTGGGCTACCCGCTCACCCCCCCCCGCCGCAACCTTTATTTGCCATTTTGGGGGCTGACCCCACTTCGCCTGCTTCACTTTTTTAGCGACCAGTCCGCGGCGATGCGATATAGGGCAGACGCAAAAGGAACTCCCTTATGTCACGCTATCTGGCCATTGATCTCGGTGGCACCAAAACCGCGGTTTGCGTGGGCACCGCCGACGGGACGCTCATCGCGCACGGACGCATGCCGACGGACGCCGACGCGCCGCCGGAGGGCTGGCTCAATCGGCTGTCGGCCCTCGTGCAGGAGGTCGCGGGCCAGGCCGGCTGCGCGGTGGCCGACCTGGAATCCGTCGGGCTGGCGGTGCCGGGGCCGATGTCCGTCAAACAGGGTATGGTGCTCGAACCGCCCAATATGCCCGCCTGGCGCAACGTCCCGATCCGGGACTGGGTGGCGGAACTCACCAGGCTGCCGGTCCACATCAATAATGACGCGAACGCGGCCGGCCTCGCGGAATACTCCTTCGGCGAATTCAAGGGCACACCGGACCTCGTCTACCTCACAATGAGCACGGGCGTGGGCGGCGGCATCATTTCCGGCGGTCAACTCATCCAGGGCGCCAACGACTTGGGCGGCGAGGTCGGGCACATCGTGCTGAACCCGGACGGGCCACCCTGCCCCTGCGGACAACGCGGTTGTTTTGAAATGTATTGCGGGGGACGCAACGTGATCCACCAGGTGCGCGGCCGGCTCGCCCCGGGAGCGGCGTCGCTCATCCTCGAGGAATCCGGCGGCTCGGCAGACGGGATCACGATCTCCGCCATCGCACGGGCGGCGGGGCGCGGCGATGCGCTGGCGCAGGAATTCTGGGATGCCTACGTCGAGCGGCTGGCGCAGGGCATCGGCCTGCTCGCCATGTGCGTCAATCCGTCCGTCGTCGTTCTCGGTACGGTGGCGATTCACCTCGGCGACGTCCTGTTGAAGCCGCTGCGGGAGCGGTTGTCCCGCTACGCCTGGCGGCCGGCCATCGCCTCGCTGACCATCCGCCCCAGCGCCCTCGGCCCGCAAATCGGCGAGCTCGGCGCCCTCGCCGTGGCGCTCCCGCGGGGGTAGCGCGGACCCGTGAACGGTTTTTCTTCATTCTACGCTTGCCAAGCCGCGCGGGGATTCCTATAACGCGCCCCGACATCTGAAAGGTAAAAAGGAAAGACAAGCCTGACTGGGCTTGAACGGGTTATGCAGAACAAAGCGGATATCAAGCAGGAATACCAGCTCCACGCCAAAGACACCGGGTCCGTCGAGGTCCAGGTGGCGATTCTTTCGCAGCGCATCAAGGAATTGACGGAGCACCTGCAGAAGCACGTCAAAGACCACAGCTCCCGGCGCGGCCTGATCGGTTTGGTCGGCCAACGCCGCCGCCTGCTGGACTATCTGAACGACCGCAACCAGCCGCGTTACCAGCAGCTGATCGGCCGTCTCGGCCTCCGCCGATAAACCGCGTCCCGGACCACTCCGGGCAGGGTTGTCTTTCAGTACACGCTACCGCGTGGTCGCCCCGGTGACCGCGGCCAGCCGGACCCATTGTCCGGACTTCCTGGACCCGCCCACCGCGCAAGGATCACTCGGGGCACCAAGGAAAAAGCATGAGCACCAAACAAATCGCCGTTGAACTCGGCGGCAAAGCCATCACGTTCGAAACCGGCCTCCTCGCGCAGCAGGCCAACGGCGCGGTCAGCGTCCGCGTCGGCGACACCATCGTCTTCTCGGCCGTCACCGCCACCAAGAAGCCCCGCGAAGGCGTGGACTTCTTCCCGCTCCAGGTCGAATACCGCGAGAAATACTACGCGGCCGGCCGGTTTCCCGGCGGCTACTTCAAGCGCGAGGCCAAGCCGTCCGAGCGCGAAATCCTCACCGCCCGCGTCACCGACCGCCCGCTGCGCCCCTTCTTCCCCGACGGTTTCCGCAACGACGTCCAGATCAACAACATGCTGATGAGCACGGACGGCGAAAACGAATCCGACATTCTCAGCATCCTCGCCTCCAGCGCCGCGCTGGTCATCTCGGACATCCCGTTCTTCGGCCCGATCGCCGCCGTTCGCGTCGGCCGCATCAACGGCCAGTTCGTGTACAACCCGACCCACTCGGAAATGCAGAAGAGCGACCTGAACCTCGTCTACGCCGGCTCCCGCGACCTGCCGATCATGATTGAAGGCAACGCGGACGAAATCAACGAGGCGGACATGGTCGCCGCGATGAAGTTCGCGCACCAGGCGATGGCGCCGCTCTGCGACGCGCAGCTCAAGCTCCGCGAACTGCTCGGCCTGCCCGCGAAAAACGTCACCGAGACCCCGGTGGACGCCTCGCTGCTGGCCCGCGCCCGCGACCTTGCCGGCGCCGACTTCCGCGCCGCCCTCCGCATCAGCGGCAAGCTCGAGCGCCAGGACAAGATCGCCGCGATCAAGGAATCGCTCAAGGCGCAGCTCGCGGACCTCACGGAGGAACAGTTCTTCCAGTTGTTCGACGCGCTCGAAATCGATTGCACCCGCCGCCTCGTTCTCGAAGACAAGGTCCGCATCGGCGGCCGCGGCTTCGAGGAAATCCGCCCGCTCGCCGCGCAGGTCGGCATCCTCCCGCGCACGCACGGTTCCGCGATCTTCAACCGCGGCGAAACGCAGGCCCTCGCGACGGTCACGCTCGGCACGAGCGACGACTCGCAGGACCTCGACGCCATCGCCGGCGGCCCGGATGAGAAGAACTTCATCCTCCACTACAACTTCCCGCCCTACTCCGTCGGCGAAGTGGGCCGCCTCGGTTCCACCGGCCGCCGCGAAATCGGCCACGGCAACCTCGCCGAGCGCTCGCTCTACCCGATGGTGCCGAAGGATTACCCCTACGCGATCCGCATCGTGTCGGAAATCATGGGCTCGAACGGCTCCAGCTCGATGGCCTCCGTTTGCGTCGGTACGCTCGCCCTCATGGACGCCGGCGTCCCGATGAAGAAGCCGGTCGCCGGCATCTCCGTCGGCCTGTTCACCGGCGACAACGGCCAGGCGGAACTCGTCACCGACATCCTCGGCGCCGAGGACCACTGCGGCGACATGGACTTCAAGGTCTCCGGCACCCGCGACGGCATCACCGGCTTCCAGGTGGACCTCAAGATCCGCGGCCTCGCCTGGAGCAGCGTCGAGAAGGCTTTCGCGATGGCGAAAAACGCCCGCGGCAAGATTCTCGACTACATGACCGGCGTGCTCGCCGCCCCGCGCGAGGAGCTCTCGCCCTACGCGCCGCGCATCACCGTCGCCCGCATCAATCCCGAGAAGATCGGCGCCCTCATCGGCCCCGGCGGCAAGAACATCCGCCGCATTACTGACACCACCGGCGCGAAGATCGACATCGAGGACGACGGCACGGTGAAAATTTTCGCGGTGAACAAGGAGGCGATGGACGCCGCCGTCCGCGAGGTCAACCTCATCGGCGCCGACGCCGAGGTCGGCAAGCTGTACCACGGCACCGTCACGGGCATCAAAGAATTCGGCGCCTTCGTCGAGATCCTGCCCGGCAAGGAAGGCCTCGTGCACATCAGCGAGATGGCCGACCGCCGCATCCGCAGCGTCGACGAAATCTGCAAGGTCGGCGACCTCATGTGGGTCAAGTGCATCGAAGTCCAGGACAACGGCAAGGTCCGCCTCAGCCGCCGCCAGGCCCTCGATGACCTCGACGCCAACGGCGAGCCGAAGCAGCAGGACTAACCGCCCGGCCAGGTCAATCAACGAAAGAGCCGGCCCGCCCACGCGGTCCGGCTCTTTCTTTTTCCGACTCCGCGCTCAATCCGAAAATGGATTCACCACCCGGACGCCGCCATAAACCTCGCCGTGCGCCAGGTCCTCGCTGTATAGCACCGCGCAATGACTGCTCCGTGCCGCGGCCACGATAAGAGCATCCCACCAGGACAGGGCATGTGCATCCGCCAACTGGCGCGCGGACTGAAGCATTTTCCAATCCATGGGAAGCGGAGACCACGCCTCATACAGTTCGATTTCGCCCCATGCTTCCGCCCGGGAAAGCCCCGGCTTTAGCTTTTGCGTCACCGTCACCAGGTACTCATTGAGCACCTGAACGCTAATACGCCCGCGCCGGGATTCCCACAGTTCGGCCATCAGCGCCTCGGCACGCCTTTGCTTGGCGCCCGCCGCGAGATCGCGCGCATACACCAGAACATTCGTATCGACGAATGCGTTAGCGCTCATACAAGGAATCCCGGGCCGGATAGGGAAGCTGGCTTTCGTTGAGAATCATGGGCTTTCGCTTCCGCCACTTGGACAGCGCCTCCCGGTAGCCTTGCTCGGATTCAAGACGTTCCGCCAAAAGGCTGCCGACAAAACGGGAAACACTCGTATTCTGCTCCGCGGCAAATACTTTTGCGCGATGCGCCAACTCGTCAGGAAGCGTAATCGTGACGTTTTTCATATCACGATTCTAGTGCGACACTATTTTCGTGTCAAGCTGGCGGCGGACTTCGGGCGGACCCCGGCATAGAGCGCGAGGCCCGCGAGCAGCGTCAGCGCACCGGCGGCGGACTCGACCGGGCGCTCGCGGATTTGGAAAACCAGCACCCACGCCGTCGCCACGATGAACACCAGCGGCGGCACCGGATAGAGCGGGACGCGAAACGGACGGGGCAGGTCCGGCGCACGGCGCCGCCAGACCAGCACGGCGACCACGACCAGCAGGCTGGAGAGCTGGAGCAGCGCCATCAGGTAATTCACCACCGCGTCGAATTTCCCGCTCGCGAGCAGCCCCAGCGCGAGCGCCGTTTGGAGGCCGAGCGCAAGATGCGGCGCGCCCCAGCGGTTCCGCCGCGCGAGTATGCCGAGTCGCGGATAATCCTGCCCCATCCGGTCGGTGACCCGCGACCCGGCCCACGTATAGCTCGCGATCGTCGACAGCAGCCCGACCGCAATCATCGCGCCGAGCGCCCAACCGCCGCGCGGACCGAACGACGCCTCACCCGCGATCAGCGCCGCCTCCACCTGTCCGCTCATCCGGTCCCACGGCGCGCGCCATAAAAACGCCGCGTTCAGCGCGACATACAACACCGTCACGATGCCCGTGCCCCACAACAACGCGCGCGGCACCAGCCGTTGCGGCTCGCGCAGTTCGGACGCGACGTACGCCGCGCCGTTCCACCCGCTGTACGAAAACAGCACGTAGACCATCGACACAGCGAACGGCGCACCCAACAGCAGGGCCCCGTCGCCCGCGCGCGGCGCGAGCGACATGCGCTCGCCGCCGGGCAGCAGCCAGGCGCCCGCGAGAAATGCCAGGATCAGCGCCACCTTCAGCGTCGTCGCCGCTGTCAGGAATCCGCCCACGAGTTTCAGCGGACCGAGGTGCAGCGCCGCCACGACGAGCACAATGCCCGCCGCGAGCGCACCCGGCGGCAGCGGCACGCCGAGATCGTGCGCATACACGCCGAACGCGATGCCCAGCGCCGCGAGCGGCGCGGCGAACCCCGCCGTCAGCGAAACCCACCCCGCGAGAAAGCCCGGCGCCGGATGATACGCCTCGCGCAGCAGGTGATACTCCCCGCCCGACCGCGGCCACATCGCGACCAGCTCCGCGTAGCACAGCGCCCCGCACAGCGCGATGACGCCGCCCAGCAACCACAACAGCAGGATCGGAAACGCCGACGGCACCGCCGCGAGCTGGAACCCCACCGACGTAAACACCCCCACCCCCACCATGCTCGAAATCACGATGGAGATCGCCGACGGCAGCGAGAGCGACTGACGCTCCTTCGTCATTCCGATTTCGTCATTAGCCATTTTTTCAACGTCTGTAATTTCTTTTTTCCGCGCATGCAGCGCCTGTAATTTTCCATGTCGGGTATTAACAGTTGGCCGCAAAAGGCGCAAAATGAACGATTTTTGTGAGTTCTGTGCATTTTGTGGCCATCAAATGCTCCCAGGTGGACAGACCCTGTAATTCTTCCCGACACCCGAAACCTGACACCTATCCCTCCCACACCGCGAGCTGGCGGAAGGGGAAGAGCGGTTCGATGCGCCAGCCGGGCGGGGCGAGCGCCAGCAACTCGTCCGGGCGGTAGCTGCGGCGGATCGTACGGCGGCCGTCCTCCGCGGTGAAGGAGCGGCGGAACCACGGGGCGATAAACGTCGAAAACAGCGCATAGGCCGCGGCGCTGCGCACGGTGTCGTTGTGCAAGACTAGCCGCGTGGCGAGGGCTTGCGAGTCTTCCAGCAGTCGCGTGACGGCGTCCGGATTGAGGTGATGGAGTACGGCGTTGGAGATGACGGCGTCGAAGCGCGCGCCTTCCGCGCGCAGCGTGGCGGTGTCGCACGCGCGAAAGGTGATTGTGTCGGGCCAGGCGGCGCGTGCGGCGAAATCGGCGGCGCGCGGATCGGGATCGATCGCGGTGATTTCCAAGCGCAGTCCATCGCGACGCGCCCAGCGGTCGAGTCGGCGCGGGATATCGCCGCCGCCGAAGCCGATGTCGAGCAGGCGAAACGGCACGCCGGGCTGCATCAACGGGCGGAGGTGTCGGCGATAGACGGTGCGCCAACGCGAGAGCAACGGGTTGATGACGGCGAACTGGGCATAGGTGCGGAACAGCAGTTCGCGGTCGCACGCGGGATCATCCATGAGTTCGACGAGGTCCGCGGCGCGGTGCTGGAAGGAGGGCATGCGAGGGGCCGGGTGTCAGGTGTCGGGTGTCGGGGCGGCGGCCAGCGAACGCGCGAAGCGGGGGAGTTCGGGGTCGCGGGCGCCCATGCCGAGGATGGCGTCGCCGGGTTGCGTTTCGGCGTCGAGGCGGGCGCGCAGCACGGCGTAGTCCGGGACGCATTCGGCGGCGAGGCCGCGGGCGCGGAGCGCGGCGACGAAGTCCGGCGCGTCGATGACGCGTTTCGCGGTGCCGCCGGCGTAGAACACGGGAAGCACGAAGATGCGGTCGTCCGGCCCCATCGCCCCGGCGAGCGCGGCGACCAGTTCGTCGTGCATCAGCGCAAGCGGGGCGAAGCCGTGCGGACGCCAATAGCCGAGCACGCGGCGCGCGTTTTCGCCGACCGCGCGCCAGGAGGCGGCGATCTTCGCGGGGTTGTGCGCGTAGTCATCGATGACGCGCGCGCCGCGAAATTCCCCCACCACCTCCAGCCGGCGGTGTACTCCGCCGAAGCGGGCGAGCGCGTCGCGCAACAACTCCGGCGCAGCGCCCATGCGCAGGCAGAGCGTGATCGCGAGCAGCGCGTTCTCCGCGTTGTGACGGCCCGGCATGCGGGTGCAATAGCGCGTGCCATCGATGTCGAAGGTCCAGCCGTCCGCCGAGTGCGCGATGGCAGCCGCGGGCTCGAGTACCGAGCGCCCGACAACGGCGCCGACGCCGGGACCGCCGACGATGTCGCCCTGCACCTGCGCGGCAAAAGCACGGAACAGGCGGTGCACCTCGTCGAGCTCGAAGTGGTCCTTGGAAATATTCGTGATGACCGCGTGGGCGGGATGGAAATTCAGCAGCGAGCGGTCGCTCTCGTCCGCCTCCAGCACCCACCACCCGGATTTTCCCACGCGCACGTTGCCGAGCCGTGCGGGGCCGCGCCAATCAAGGATGATGCCGCCGTTCACTACGGTGGGATCGAACCCCGCCTGCTCCAGCAGCCAGCCGACCAGGGCGGTGACGGTGGTTTTCCCGGCGGTCCCGGTGATGGCGATGACCTTCGCGCCGGACGCCTGTTCCGCGAGCAAGGCCGCGCGGTGTACGACGCGGACATTCAGCCGCCGGGCGGCGAGCAATTCGGGATTGTCCGATTCTATCGCGGTGCTGACCGCGAGCGCCTGCGTTGCGGCGGTGAGCGCCAAGCCGTCCTGCGGGACGACGACCAACCCGGCGGCCTTCAGCGTTTCGACGGCCTCCGACGCACCGCCCTGGTCCAGCGTGCGGTCCGACCCGGTGACGCGATACCCGCGCGCCAACAGCAACTCCGCCAGCGCGCTCATCCCCACCCCGCCCACCCCGGCGACGTGAATGTGAGGCCTACCGTTCATGCCCCTCAATCAACATAACTGCGCGGAATGCTGCAAAAACATACAGATGAATATTCAGGGTTCATCCTCTCCGCGCCGAACATCCTCCAGGGTAATCATGCGGGCGCTTCGCTTCAGCGGGATAGCAGGGAACGAAGATATTCTGGTAACGCGCTGATGGTGCGCATCCAAGCCTTTACGCGTCAGATCGGAAATGACCCGACTAATAGACACATCTCGGGCGGCTGCCATCGATTTCGCCGTCCGAAGAACATCGTCATCCAGATCAAGGGTTACCCGCATGGGATGAGGCTATTGACCGACGGAGTGATGTCAAGTTGCTGTCTCACCGATCTCCAGCTCCGCCGTCAGGCCGCCGCCGTCTTCCACGGCGAGGTGGAGGCCTTGGATGCGGCCTTTGAGATGGCCGCCGGCGCGGATGGTGATGAGGCCGCTGACGGAGAAGTCGCCTTCCAGTTCGCCGGCGACGTCGAGGGAGCGGAATTCGCGCTTGCCGCGAAAACGGATGGCGGCGCCGGGACTGATGGCCAGGTCCTGCGCGGAGAGCAGATCAGGGTCGGATTGCGCGCCTGCTTCGATCGTAAGTCGGCGATGGGCCTTCACCGAGCCGCCCTCAATGCGCCCGGCGATATGGATGTCACGCGCCTGTAGGCCGCCCGCGATGTGGACTGCGCCGGCGGTCAGGCGGATGTTGCCCGTCGTGCGCAACGCGGCGCGGCTTTCCGCGTCGATGGTATAGTCGGCCTGGTCCAGCGTACGGCGGCACTTGGGACAGAGCAGCGAATGGACGCGGCCCGTGGACTGGAACGCGTAGCCGCACTCGTAGCAGTGGATTTCGTTTTTCGTCGGCAGCGCGGTGTGCCCGATGCGCGCGGCGCGTTTGCCGCCTTTGGGCGGCGGTTCGGCGGGTTTGGGCGGCGGTGACTGGGCAGACGGAGGCGGTCCCTGATCGCCGGTTCGCGCGTGCCGTACGGCACGCACCAGCGAGAGGCCATCCACTTCCTTGGTTTTTCGGAGCGCCGCCACAGGCTCGCTCCGGCGACTAGCGACGCCCGAAGAGACCGCCCTTGTTGTCCTGCGAGGACGCGGGTGCCTGCGCATCGGACGCGGGCGCGGCAGCGGGTGTGCCCGCGGCGGCAGCTGCTGCGGAGCCCGTCGGATTAACCTCGGACCGGCCGATGAATGTCACGCCGTCTTCAACCGCGAGGCGCTTCGCGACGATGTCGCCGTGCACCTTCGCGGTGGACTTCATGTCGATCTTGTCCTTCGCGGTGATGTTGCCCTGCACCGTGCCTTCCACGACGATGCTGTTGACCTGCATGCCGCCCTTGATGACGGCGCTGCGGCCAATCACCGCGTCCGCCGCGCACACGAGGTCGCCCTCGAGTTTGCCGTCGATGCGGACCGGCCCGCTGCTCTTGATCGTCCCGGTAATCTGGACGTCCGACGAGATGATCGTCTGCGTGTTTTCGTTTGCCATGTTGGTGTTCTCCTGGGGTTAAATCGTCCTCGTTCTCCTCCTCGTCCTCGAGCCCGCGCCCCCGACAACGAGGACGACGACGGGGACGAGGACGAGCGGGATGTCACGGATACTGTCCCGGCCGGTCCAGGCCCATCGTTTCGGGGAAACCGAAGATGAGGTTCATGTTCTGGAGCGCGCTGCCGGCCTGGCCTTTCATGAGGTTGTCGATGTGCGAGATGACGCGGAGTTTATTGGTCCGTTCATCGACATCGACGATGAGGTTGCAGTAGTTGCTGCCGCGCACGCTGGCGGTGCCGATGTTCGCGGAGCGGTCGTAGATCCGCACGAAGCAGTTGTCCTTGTGATAGCCCCGGTACGCCTCCAGCGCGGATGCCGCGGTGACGCCGGGCCGCAGCGTGCCGTACAGGCACGAGAGGATGCCGCGGCAGGCGGGCACGACCTGCGTGGTGAACAGGATGTTGATGGGCTCGCCGGCGATGTGACGCAGCTCGCGTTCGACTTCGACGACGTGCTGGTGCCCGGTGAGCCGGTACGCGTTCATGTTGTCGTAGCGCGCGGGGAAATGGAACGACGCGTTCGGCTTCTTGCCCGCGCCGCTGACGGCGCTCTTGCAGTCGCAGATGATGCTGTCGAACGCCACGAGCTGGTGCGCGACCGCGGGCGCGAGTCCGATCTCGACGCCGACCGCGAAGCAGCCCGGGTTGCCGACGAGCTTCACCGAGGCATTCACCTGTTTGCGCCGCAACTCCGGGACGCCGTACACCGACTGGCCCAGCAGGTCCGGGGCCTTGTGCTCCGTCGGCTTGCCGAGGCGCCGCGCGTATTCGGCGTATTCCTCTTTCGTCTGGAAGCGGAAGTCGCCGCTGTAGTCGATGACTTTCGCGCCTTTCGCGAGTTCACCGCGCGCCTGCTCCATGCCGACGCCGTCCGGCGTGGAAAAGAAGACGACGTCCGCCGGCTCCTGCGCGCCCGGGTCGTCCGGCTTGAGGATCGGCAGGTCGATGAACCCCGCGAGGTGCGGATAGAGTTCGCTCATCTTCATGCCCGTTTCCGCCGCGGCGACGAGCGTGGTGATTTTCACTTCCGGGTGGCTCAGCAGCAGCTCCGTGATGCCCACGCCGCCGTACCCGCCCGCGCCAACAATTTTTGCCTTGATCATGGTGACTCCCAAATTCGATCCGCCATCATACGCCCGCGCCGCCCGCATGCCATCGGAAATAATTGCATCGCGGGCGGCGCGATTTTTTTGGGGGGATGCGCTCCGTAGCTTCAGAACTTCCGCTCCGTCCGCGCAAGGCGGACGGGGGCGGGGGAAAGCACCCCGCACGCCCGGCCCCTGCCGGCTTGCCCGGCAGGTGAAGAAGTTTACAGGCTGCACGCACGGCACTCGCCATCCCGGCCCCTGCCGGCTTGTCCGGCAGGTGAGGAAGTTTGCGGGCTACACGCGCGGCACGCTCCATTTCCCGCCATTCTTCCTTGCTGCAATCCGCGGCGGATTCCTATTAACTCCGCGCATGGCGCAGCGCGTGGAACTGGTGTTGGCGAACGGATTTGAGGCGGCGTGGGCCGCGGCTCATCCGTGGTTCGCGCGGGCGCGGCGCGAGGCGCTGCTCGCGCACACGCCCTGGGTGGTCCTCGCGCCAAATCGCACGATGGGCCACGCGCTGAAGGCGCGCCTGCTCGCGGATGGGATGCACCTCGGCGGCGTGTTTTTCTGGACGCCGGGCGAATTGCGCGACCACCTGCGCCGCCAGTTGCCGGACGCCCCGCACCTCGCCGTGCGCGAACATCTCCACCTGCTGCTCGCGTCCGTCGCGAACGGACCCGATGCACCGCGCGAGCCGGGCCGCCTCATGCGCGCTTTGGACCAGTTGCGGGGGGCGGGTTGCGGGGCCGCGGAACTTGATTTCGCTCCCGCGGAACAGTGGGCCGCCCGCCTCGACGCCGACCTCCAGGCCGCGGGGTGGACCACCGTACAGGCGTTCGACTGGAAGCTCGCGGCGAATCCGCCATCCAGCGCAATCCACCACCTGCTGCTGCTCGGCTTCGATGCGGCGCACTGGGAACTCTGGCCCTTGCTGCAAGCCGCGGTACGCGCTTCAGATCATGCGCTCGTCCTGCTCACGCCGCCCCGCTCGAAGGCGGAAGAACTGGACCAGGTCTGGATCGGCAGTTGGGAACAGGCCTTCGGCGCGGCGGAACCGGGCGATGGCGCGTCGGCGGCCACCCCGTTCCATCCGCTCGCGCAACGCATGGAGAATCCGGAAGGCGCGACAGCCGGCGATCCGGCAAACATCCCGCCGCTGCGCATCGGGCGCACGCTGCGCGAACAGGCCGACGCGATCGTCGCGCAGGCGCTGGCGTATGTGTGCGAGCCGGAGGCGCAGCGCATCGGCCTGGTCTTCCCGGGTCCCGGACCGCTCGCGCGCGAGGTGTCGGCGCTGCTGCTGCGCCGCGGCGTTCCGCATTTCGACGCGTTCGGGCACAGCGCCCCGCCGCCGCCCCTCGCGGAACGCTGGCAGGCGTGGATCGCGCTCCAACGCGCGCCGCTGGTGGAGTCGGTGCGACGCCTCGTGGCGATCGACCCGTCCGCGGCGCCGCCCGAACGCTTCGAGAACGAACTGGCGCGCGCGGAAACGGATGTGCTCGTCGACGACATCGACGTGGTGCGCCAGCGCCTGCTTGATTTCGGCTCGCCCGCCGCGATGGAGTCCGCGCACTTCCTCGCCCGTTACGTACGGCTGCCGGCGGACGCCACGCTCGACGGATTCACCGCCGCGACGCGCGAGGCCTGGCTGAAGCCGGGCTGGACGGACCTCGTGACGGAACTTGACGCGCAGGTCCACGCACTGGCGCCGCTCGCCGCGAGAAGGCTATCCCTCGGCGCATGGCTCGACTGGTTGGAGAGCGTCGCGCCCCGCCCGGCCTTGATCCGCGCGCCGGATGCCGCGAATCCGCTCGCCCGCATCCACGTGCTCGGCTACGCGCAGGCTGAAGGGCTGCCGTGGACGCACCTCGTGCTCGCGGGCCTGAACGAAGGCGAATGGCCGCCCGCGTTGGAACCGTCCGGGTTCCTTTCCGAGGACCGGATCGCCGCGCTGAATCGCGCCGCGATCACGCAGGGCAACCAGGGCGAAGGCCACGCGACGGTGAAACCCGGCCGCGCCATCCTGCCCGGCGGCTACGAACGCCGTGAAGTGCAGCGCCGCCAGTTTTACAATCTCGTCGAGACGCCGACGCACGGCCTTGCGCTGGCGTGCGCGCTGGAGGGCGAGGACGGCGGTGGCCGCGTTTTGCCTGCGAGCGATTTCCTCTCGCACCTGTACTTCTGCGCGCGCGGTGAACCGTTGTCGGAATCAACGATGCACGCGCACGCGGCGCGTACGCGGGGGTGGCTCGCGCGCTGGCCCGCGCCGCCGTCCATCGAGCCGCCGGAACAGCCGGTCCCCGTCGCGCAGGCCGCGGCCGCGCATCGCGCGCGAAGGAGCGCCGGGCCGTTTGGGCCGTACGAATGCGCGTTTTCGGGGCCGCCGCCCAAGCCCGCGCAGTTGTCGTGCAAAGCGTGGGAAAGCGCGGTGCGCGATCCGGCGGCGGCCTGGTTGAAGACCTACCTCGGCGTCCAACCCGTCCCGGATTTTTCGAGCGGCGAGTTGTGGCCGATTACGCGCGGAACATGGGTGCATCGCTGGCTCGCCGCCGCGCTCTGCGCTGTCCGGGGCCGGTTCGAGACGCGCCACGGCGGCGCGGCGCTGCTGGATCGCGTCCGACAAAGCGCGACCGCCACCCAACGCGCGATCGCCCATTCGTTCACCGCGGCGGGCCGCGCGGAACCGCAGTGGTGGCGCGCGCGCCTCGCGCAGGCGGAATGGATGGCGCTCCAGTTCGCGCAGCGCCTGGCGGAGTTGTCCGACTGGCCGCAGGCCGCGGTCGAGTGGACGCTGCCCGCCACCTCGGGCATGCGGACAAAGGGCGGACGCCTCGCGCTGCGCGGACGGATCGATCTCCTGTTCGCGCGCGAGCCGGCGGACGCGATCCCGCGCGCCGGCTGGGTCGTGGATTTCAAAACCGGACAGGAGAACCCGCTTTCGGAACGCACGCTCCCGCGCAGTTTGTGCGGCGGACACGGCATCCAGATCGCCCTCTACGCGCTCGCGCTCGCCGACGCCGGCGCGGAGGACGTGCAGGTCAGCCTGCTGACGCCGGAGGACGACGTGAAGCCGCAGGTCGGCCTCAACGCGATCCGCGCGCAGGACGCGTTGTGGACGGCGCTGGCGCGCATGCAGGACACCGGCATCTTCGGCATCACCGGTCAGTTGCGTTCCGAATACGGTGTATCGCTCGAACTGCCGCTCGCGACGCTCGCGGTGGAGCCCGCGTTACTCGACGAAAAATGGGCGCTCACACATCCCGACCTCGCCGGCGTGGAGGACTCCGATGGCGCGGACTAAACCAGCCCCCCCGGCGGACCAGGCGTTGCGCGACCGCTTCGTGAACGAAGTCGATCGCAACTTCTCCGTGATCGCGCCGGCGGGCGTCGGAAAGACGAAGGCGATCGTGGACCGCGTGGTCGCGATTGCGACCGGCGACCCGGAACGCGCGCGGGCGTGGCTGCCCAAACTCGTCGTCGTGACCTACACCAACAAGGCCGCCGACGAAATGCATCAGCGCGCCCGCAACGCGATCATCGAACAGCGCGCCGGGCTGCCGATCCTCACCTCGTTCAATCGCGCGTTCTTCGGCACCATTCATAGTTTTTGCGTTCGCCTCCTGCGCACGCACGGGCATTTGTGCGGCTTGCCGACGCAATTCGAACCGGTGGAGGACGACGAGGAACTCTGGCGCACGTTCGTCCGCCAGTTGGACACGCTCGCGCCCGCGTTGCCGCCCGAATGGGTCGCCGCGGTGACGCGGTTGATGCCGATGGACCAGGTCTTCGCCCTCGCGCGCGCGATGCGGCCCGGCCTGCCGATGCCGGATACGCTGCAACCGCCGCCCCCGGTGAACCTGAAGGGCGTGTTGGACCAGACGCCCGCGCGCAAGCAGAGCGCGGCCACCTACGCCCGCGCGCAACGCGCCGTGCAGGCGTGGCTCGCGGCGTGGGAACAGCAGGCGCCGTTCGCGCCCCTGCCCGGCTGCACGACGACAGCGAAGGATTTCCTGGCCGCGTGGGAGAACGCGTTTGGACCGCTCCGCGCGTGGCTCGGCCCGGCCGCCCTGCGCGTCGCGGCGGAGATCGCGTCGGCCTATCGCGCCTATCGCCGCGCGCGCGGGGCGCTGACGTATGACGACCAGATCGAACTCGCGTGGGAACTCATGCGGCATCCCGAAGCCGCGCGCCGGCTGCGCACCGACGGCTATCGCGTGGTGCTCGACGAGGCGCAGGACACGGACCCGCTGCAATTCAACATCCTGCTCGAACTCGCGCGGCCCGCGGACGCGGAAGGGGGCTGGCTGGACCGCGGCGGCGCGCCGCCGGAACCGGGCCGCTTCTGCATGGTCGGCGACCCGCAGCAGTCGATCTACGGCCAGCGCGCGGACCTCGCCTGCTACCAGCAGGTGCGCAGCCAGCTCCTGCTGGATCGCGCCGCGGAGGAAATTGTGTTCTCCGTCACGTTCCGCTGCGACAAGGCGATCATCGACGGCGTGAACGCGCTGGTGCAGCCGATGTTCGCGCGGACCGACGGCCAGGTGGACTACCACGCGCTGAAACCGAGGCCGGGCGTGGCACCGGGGCAGGTGCTGCGTTGGACGCCTTCCGCGCCGGACCCGGATTTGTCCGGCGTCGGTCCGATGACGGTGGAACTGGGCCGCCAATTCGCGCGCTGGCTGAAGGCGCAGGGCCTCGCAAGGCTTGGCGCGCGGACGTGGTCCGACGTGGCGGTGCTCTGCCCGCGGACGCGGTGGCTGCAGGATATCGCGGTGGGATTGCGCGAACACGGGCTTGGCCCGCAGATCCATTCGGAGCGCGCGGTACGCGGCGACAACGCGGCCTATGCCTGGTTCACCGCGCTGCTCACGGTGCTGGCGGAGCCGGACAACGGGTTTGAACTCGTCGGCGTATTGCGCGAGCTCTACGGGCAGTCCGACGAGGAACTCGCGCGATGGTGCGAAGGCGATGGGACGCGGTGGACTTTGCGCGCGGAGCCGGAGGGCGATGGCGCACCCGCGGCCGCGCTGCGCGTACTCGCGTCACTCGCGCGGGAAGTCGCCGCGCTGCCGTTGCGCGACGCCGCGCAGCGGGCGATGGACGCGACTGCGCTCGCGGACCGCCTGCGCGCGCTGGCGCTGCCGGACCTCGCGGTGGACGATGAACTGGAGAGCTTGCGCGCGCTCGCGGCCCAGGCGGAAAGCCGTGACCTGTCGCTGCGCGCGTTCGCCGAGGAACTGCGCGACGGCATGAACGAGGCGCTGCCCGCGCGGCCCGTGGCGGCGGACGCGGTGCAACTGTTGACGCTGCACAAGGCGAAGGGTTTGCAGTGGCCGGTCGTCGCGCTGCCGATCCTGTTCCGGCCCGTCGGCGAACCGACGAATTTCCCGGTGCTCGTCCGCTCCGCGTCGGGCACGCCGCCGCACGTCGCGCTTTCCAGCAACGACCTGCGGCCCATGCGCGAACAGGTCGAGGCGCGCCGCCGCCAGGAACTGCAGCGCCTGCTCTACGTTGGCCTCACCCGCGCGCAACGCACGCTGGTTATCGGCGACGACGACGCCTTCTTCCCGCGGAAGAAAGCGACGCACTCCTTCGCGAACCTGCTCGGCATGATGGGCGACGATGGTTCCCGGATTTACAACGAGACGTTTGACGCGTTGCCCGCCGAACTGGAGCCCGAACCGGAGCGGGCCGCGACGCCCGCGGCGGCGGCGCCGGAAGCGGAGCACGTACCGGCCGGGCCGGTCCTCACGGATGCGCTGGAACGGCTCGCCGAGGCGCCGCGCCGCGTGCTGCCCTATCAACTCGGCGAGGCCGAGGCGCGAGCCGAGCGCGCGATGGATACGCCCGACACCGCGACGCGCTCCGCCGGGGCCGAGGCCGCGCGCCTGTACGGCATCTGGTGGCACGAGACGATCGAGTCGCTCGATTGGGCCGCGTCCTCCGCCGCGCAGCGCCGGCATTGGGAGCGCGCGCTGGCCGCGTGCGCGCAGCCGGACCGCGGTCGCGTGGAGAGCGCGCTGTTGCTGGAGTCCGCCACCGCGCAGCGCTTGCGCAATCCGGGTCTCATCGTGCGCCGCGAAATTCCGATCCTTTGGCGCCGCAGCGACCGCGAGTGCGTGGAAGGCATCATCGACCTCGCCGCGTGGGACCCGGACACGGGCCGCTGGCTGATCGCGGATTGGAAAACAAACGTCGCCACCGCCGACACGGAAACGCATCTGCGCACGATCTATACGCCCCAGCTCCGCGCTTACGCCGAGGCCCTGCACGCCATCACGGGCCAAGCCGTGGAGGCCGGCGTTTACTCCACCGCCACCGGACTCTGGATTCCCTGCGCCTAGCCGCCCGATTGTTCCATAATCCCGCCCATACCAAAATTCATCGGTAAAACGTTTTACTTGACCTGTATTCAGGTTTTGTTAAACGATTCAGCCCATCGACAGGAACATACCTCGAATGGGCGGGGGTACCGGTCGAAAAGGAGATTGGCTGTGAAAAAATGGGGTGTGTTTGCGGTGGCGGTGTTGGCGGTGCAGAGCGTGTTGGCGATGCCGACCTGGATCGGCGTATACGGGACGCACAAGCGGCATGATGACCGCGCGAACCCGGGGCAATTCACCGTGCTGATGAACAAGGACTATTTCGGCCTGCAGGCGAAGGTAGGCGTCCAGGTGAACGGCGGCAACTGGGTGATGTATCCGATGGCGTATGCGGGCAACGTCGACGGCAACTCACGCTGGACGTTCACCCCGAGCTTCCAGTTCCCCGGCGGCGCGGCGGTGAAGTACTTCTTCCACGGCTCCGACCAGACGGGCGGCAACATCTGGGACAGCCGCAATGGGCTGAACTATGAGTTCACGGTTTCCCCCGCCCCGGAGCCGATCGTGCAGCGGCTCGCCGACGGAACCTACGTGGACGACATGTGGGGCAACGGCATCACCGCCGGCTACCGCTACAATCTCTGGCTCGACTTTAAGGTGAAGTCGCTCGGCGAGCCCGAGGCGGTCGGTATCGTGTGGACGTGGAACAACTGGGCCGATTGGCGTTCCGCGACGGCGCAGAAGGAAGCGGACCTTGGCGGCGGCTACGAACAGTGGGGCGTCGACATCGCGCCGGCGGGCCTCGCGTACTACCACCGCAGCCTCGGTTTCATCCAGTGGTTCCCCGAGTCGTCGACGAATGCCATGGCGGTCACCGGCGGACGCGTGGTCCTCAAGTACGCGATCTTCTACCGTGTGAACGGCACATGGTATTGGGACAACAACGGCGGCTTCGACTATTCCCGCATCATCGGAAACTCGCTCGGCCCGGATGACCTCGACAACGACGGCTTGTCGGACGCATGGGAAATGGAGCACTTCGGCTCGCTCGATCCGTCCGCCACGGACAATCCGGACGGCGACGGCGCGATCGGCTTCCCCATGGCGAACATCATTGAGATGGTCAACGGAACGAATCCGAATGTTCCCGAGGACACCAGCGGCCGCGGCGTGCGCCTGCTGTGGGCCAACGCCTATCCGGCCAAAGGAAGCACGGTCACGTTGTCGTACGCTTATGGCAATCAAGGCAACCCGCTGTTCGGAAAAGGCGTCTACGCGCACGTCGGCTACAACGGCTGGCAGCACACCCACACCACGCGCCCGCTGCAACCGAACGGCCAGACCGGCCGCCTCGAAATCCAGATCCCGGTGCCCGCCGACGCGACCGTCATCAACATCGCGTTCACCGACGCCGCAGGCGCGTGGGACAACAACGGCGGCAAGAACTGGAACATTCCCGTTCGGCCCTGAGTTCGTCCCGTTTCGATCAGGAAGGAGCCGTCCCCCGGGGCGGCTCTTTTCTTTTTCTCGCGTAAGGGGAATTCGCCCTGTTACGAAGCCATGCCATGCACCGCTTTTCCGTTTTCCTGTTTTCCGTTTTCCTGTTTTCCGTTTTCTCCGCCCAGGCGCAACCGCGAGATCGCGGCTCCTTTTCCTATCTCTACGAAGGAACGGCCGACATCGATTCCGGTGGACACCTTGCGCTGCGTGAACTGGAATTCCGGACGGGCTATCCGGTCTGGCGTGAACCGCATCGCATTATTTCGCTCGGCTTGCGCGCCACGCGTTATGATTTTCTCACCAGCGACGCCGTGCTGGAGGATTTCACCACGCACTCGCTGCGCCTGCCGGTCACCGCGGTTTGGCCGCGCGGCGGCAGCTGGTCCTGGATGGCCATGGTCGCCCCGGCGCTTCGCTCGGACTTCGAATCGCTGAGCACCGACGACCTCGGCCTCAGCGCAATGCTGCTCGCCACCTACCCGTGGCGGCCCGACCTGCGGCTCTCCGTCGGCGCGGTCTATGGCCAGGATTTCGGGCGCACCCGTCTTTTCCCTGCACTCGGCGCGACATGGACACCCTCGCCCGAACTGAGCGTGGATCTGACGTTTCCGCGTCCCCGCGCCGCCTACAAGGTCTCGCCCGTCCTCACTTTAACGATCGGTATTGAGCCGGGCGGCGACCAATGGAACATCCAACTCGATGGCGATTCCCGCGACCTGGCGCTCAAGGAGTATCGCGCAGGGTTGGGCGCGGAGTGGCAGTTCGCGCGCCAACTCGCGCTCGTCTTCCAAGCCGGCCACGTTTTCGGGCGCGAACTGGAGCTGCGGAACGAACGGCGGAAGATTTCTGAAACGGACATCGACGATACGTGGTACGCACGCGTTGGCCTCCGCGTCCAATAGTGGCCGCTTTTTCTTCTCACCCGTTCCAATGCGGTTTACGATTTCCACATGTTCACGCGTGGATGGAATTCGATCCTGCTTGCGGCCGTTCTGACCCTCGCCGCGGGGGATGCGCTTGCCCAGCGCAAATGGCGCGAGAAGTTCAATTGCACGCTGATCCCCAACGAGTCCAATGACGGGGACAGCTTCCACGTGCGCTGGAACACCCGCAAATACCTGCTGCGCACGCTCTGGGTCGATGCGCCTGAAACGGACAACCGCTTTCCGGATCGCGTCGCGGAACAAGCCGCGTATTTCGGCATCAGCCCGCAGGACGCGCTGAAAGTCGGCAAGGAGGCCGCGAAGTTCACCACGGAATGGCTCTCCCGGGAGCCGTTCATCATTTACACACAATTCGACGAGGCCCGCGGCGCGAGCGCCATGCAGCGTCACTACGCCATCGTGAAATCAGGAGACACCTACCTCATGGAGGCGCTCGTCTCGAACGGATTGGCCCGCATCCACGGCCTCCAGGAAATGCACGAGGGCGGTCCCAGCGTGAGGACGATGAATGCCCGGCTGAAGGGCCTCGAGAACGAGGCGCGGCGCGAGAAGCGCGGCGCGTGGGGCTACGCCGCCCCGCCGCTCAGTCGCTTCGACCAGCTCAACCAGGCGCCGGAAATCAAGCCGCAGTCGCTGACGTTGAGCCGGGCCCTGCCGATCTATTCGCTCCAGGATCCAAACCGGCTCATGGGCACGCTGGCGGCAAATCACCGGATCGAGGTCTTGCGCGCGGAATCGCCCGTCATGGTCCGGGTTCGTTTTTCGCTCGAAGATGGGCGGACGATTGAAGCCCAAGTCCGCCGGACGGACCTTGGACTTTAGGGTCCATCCTAACACACTCTTCGGCCCCCGGCGGGCTTGCCCCGCCGGAGACCAAGCTCATCGCACTACGGAACATTCCCCCAATCTACTTTTCCGTAGTTGCCGTCTCGCTCCGAATCCATGAGAGGAAATCCGGGTGCCCCCCCACGATGGGCAGCGCCACCACACACGGCGATTCATAGGAATGCAGCGCCTTCACCCGCGCAGCCAGCTGCTTGAGGTTACTTCGCCGCGTCTTGGCGACCAGCGCAACTTCGCGGCCGCGCTCAACGGCGCCTTTCCATCGATAGATCGATTCGATGGGGCCAAGAATATTTACGCAAGCGGCCAGTCGTTCGGCGACCAGCGCGGCCGCCACGTTGCGCGCCTCCGCGCGGCTGCCCGCCGTCATATACACCCACATCAGTCCAGTTCGCCGCGTCTCGGTTTTCACTCAGCCTCCAATCCCTTGCCGTTTGGGGACAAACGGGGTCCATTTTCGCGCATTTCTGCGTGACGAAATCTCACTTTTGAAAGACGAACAAGCCATATTTTGACAGTTATGGGTTTTACCATGGCCGATCCAGCCCGAAATGGTGGATATCTCACAAATTGGCACGCTGCCTGCTATTTATAGAGCCGTGGGCAGCATGAAGAAACTACTCAAAGGATGCAGCGTGGTGGCACTCGGCGGGTTGCTCGTCGGATGTGGTTCGGTGAGCCACGCCTATAAGCCGAGTCAGCTCGGTAATCTGGCCGACCATCGTGGCGCCAGCGGCATTGAGGTCAATTTGAGCCCCGACAAATACCGCGCCCGAATCGGCGACCCGGTTACGTTTAAAGTCACCATCCGCAACGTCGGCACGGACCCGATCCTCTTCCCTGCCGATCCGGACCTGCTGCTGACATGGGTATATCCGGATGGCAAACGGGACAACCTGATTCGCGGCGAGCGGCGCGGGGCGGCAAAAATGCTAACCCTCGCGCCCGGCGATGAACACGTCGCGCACTCCGTCGTCACCACCTACTACTTCGACCGCGGGGGCATCCACGAGTTCCGCGCCATCGTGTACGGCGAACAACTGGCGATGAACACCGAGCGTCCCGCCTGGCAAGGCCGTGCGGTATCCAATGGATTCGGAGTCCTCTTCGAAGGGAATTAAGACCCAGCCATAGACATCCTACAATTTAGATCTACAGACGCCCCTGCGAACCCTGCTGCCCCCCCCACCCACAGATCGCGGGGCGTCTGTTTTTAAGAAGCGTGCGCAGAGCGCCCGCTCCACCCATTAGCGCCTCAACGTTCCTCGGGTGGAACGCAACCTCCGGGCGCGTTTTCCGCTCATTCGCGATTTCCCCAACGGCCCGTACTCGTGCATCCCCTGCGGGGTGCTGAAGGAAGCGCGAGCCTGGCGTCTTGTCCACCGCCTCCTTCGCGTGGTAGGTTTGGACATCATGAAATCCATCGCCATCATCCTCTGCACGGTTGCACTGGCAGGCGCGGGCGCGGCGGAGCCGAAGGATACCCCGATCCAATCCCTGCCGACGCCGGGGCGGATTTCCCGGACGGTGGACGGCTGGAATGTGGAGCGGAGTGGAACCCGCCGGTTCGTTCCCGATCACCGGCTCAAAGAGGTTCCCGCCGAGGTCGCACCGATTTCCGCCATCTTCCCTGGCCGCACAGAAAAACGCCCGTGGGGTTGGGCCATTTACACGCGGGAAGGCCGCGTCGATGTCTTTCGCAAAACCGACGGCTTCAGCGTAACCACGTCAAAAGAAACCTTCCACGCCCTGAGAACCGGTGATGGCGGCTTCCGGCTATCCCCGGGACGCACCGGCGTGCGCGAGATATCGCCTGAAGATATCAACTTCAACCGGCGGTAAGGCGGGTTCCCCCAACCGGCGCCGAGCGCGTGGCACCCTACCCCAACGCCACAACCGCCCAGCTCCGCCGGGCGACGGTCACATGGCCCGGACTGGACCGGGATTTTCCGGACCAAAGATCGCTGAAGGCTTGCCTGAGTGGTAGCGAGACATCCTGGTCGCCGGCATTAAAATAGGCGCGGATCCGCTCGGTCCCGAGCCGTCGCTCGAAGGCCAGGATGCGCTCATCGCCGGTCCGAACCCAGTGCAGGCTGCCGCGACGCAACGCGGGATGCGCGTGGCGCAGGGCGATGGCCTTCTTAACAAAAGCGCGCAACTCATGATCGGGGCGGCGGGGCCGACGCGGCGCGAGGCCGTCCACGCGATGCCGCTCGTCGTCATACAGCACGTCGTCCCACAACATCGGCTGCCGGTCGCACGGGTCGTTCGCGCCCCACATGCCCACCTCGGTCCCGTAGTACAGCATGGGCGCGCCTTGGCTGCACATCTGGTACACGATGGCCTGCCGCAAGGCCTGCCAGGCGGCGGGGCCGGGACGCCCCGTTTTGAAGGCTGGATTATGCCGGACACGCGAGGACTCAAAATATTCCGCGAACTGCTCTATCGGTTTGCTGACATTCTCCAGCATCGTCGCCGCGCGGGCCACGTCGTGCGAGTCGAGCAGGTTCTGCAACACCGGTATGCACGCGGGCGCATAGGTGCGCCGCAATTTTTCCAGGCGCTGTCGCACCAGCCGCGCGGGATAGCCGCCGGCATGCGGTGCGAAAAAATTCACGGCGGGATACATCCACATGTAGTTCATCACCGCGTCAAACGTGTCGCCGCGCAGGTATTCGTCGGCGAGCCCCACGATTTCCGCGGTGGTGTAGGCGTCGGGATTAATGCCCTTCACCAACTTGCGCCAGCTCCGCCAGAAACCCAGCGGCACGCAGAACGCGACATCGAGCCGCCAGCCGTCGATGCCGTCCGACGGATCGCCGTCACCATCCGGGTCCATCCAGCGACGCGTGATATCGAAGATGTACCGGCGCACCGGCGCGGCGAGGTCGTTCTTCGTCCGCGCGAATTCCGGAAGCGCTTTGTGGCCGAACCAGCCGTCGTAATCGAACGTGCCGTCCTTCTTCCATTGCTTGATCTTGAACCAGCCGGCGTAGCGCGATTTGCGCCCGTGCTTCAGCAGGTCGCGAAAGGCGAAAAACTCGCGGCCCGTGTGGTTGAACACACCGTCGATGATGACGCGGATGCCGTGGGCGCGCGCATCTGCGAGGAATTCAGTGAAATAGCGGTCCGCCGCCGTCCAGACCCACGACGCGGGGTCCTCGGTCTCCCCTGCGCGCGCAATCTTCCGGAGATCGCCCGCGCGGTCCGGCCCGAAGGTGGGGTCGATATGGTGCATGCAGGTCGCGTCGTACTTGTGCAGGGACTGCGCCTGGAACACCGGGTTCAGATAAATCGCGTTGACCCCGAGATCCTGGAGATAGCCGAGTTTTTTTCGCACGCCGGCGAGGTCGCCGCCATAGCGCCGCAGAAATACCGTCTTCCAGAAATCGCCCGCAGGTTGTTCCCAGCGGTCCAGCGCGTACCAGTCCATGCCCCAGGGCGTGATGCGCCAGCCGGGCACCTTCCGGTCGGTGATGTCGGACAACCTGGGATCGTTCCGGCGCGTACCATTGCGGAAGCGCTCCGGAAATATCTGATACCACACCGCATCGTGCGCCCAATCGGGCACGGTGAAATTTTTCTTCGCGGCCATCGATTCTCTCCCCATCAAGAACGATCCACCCAACAAAAAGCCCCCGGCACGGGCCGGGGGCTTTTGCAATTTGCCTGAAGGCTACTTCGCCGCGGCGGCTTCCTTGTCGCCGGCCGTTTTGGCGCCGCCCTTCGCATCCTTGTCCGCCTTCTTTTTCGGCGGCTTCGGCACGAAATCGACGAACTCCAGAATGGCCATTTCCGAGCTGTCGCTGGCACGTTTGCCCAGCTTCATGATCCGGGTGTAGCCGCCCGCGCGGTCCTTCATGGCCGGCCCGACCGAACCGAACAGGGTTGTGACCGCTTCGTCCTGCCGCAGGATCGAGCTCGCGCGGCGGCGGCTGTGCAGGGTGTTGCGCTTGGCCAGGGTCACCATGCGTTCCGCCAGGCTGCGCGCGGCTTTCGCCTTGGGCAGCGTGGTGGTGATGCGGCGGGCCTTGAGCAGGTTGCACACCAGCCCGGACAGCAGCGCGTCGCGGTGCGCGGACGTGCGGCCCAGCTTGATGGTTTTATTACGATGCCTCATGACACAATCTCCGGAAACGGATTATTCGCGACGAAGGGCTTCGCCCGGCAGCGGCTTGAGCAATTCCGGGTCGAGCGTCATGCCGAGGGACAGACCGAGCTCCTCGAGCTTGGCCTTGATCTCGTTGAGCGACTTCTTGCCGAAGTTGCGGTACTTGAGCATTTCCGCCTCGCTCTTCTGCGCCAGTTCGCCGACGGTCGTAATGTTGGCGTTGTTGAGGCAGTTGGCGGCGCGGACACTGAGTTCGATTTCGTTGACGCTCATGCCGAGCTTCTTGCGCAGGTCGTCGCGTTCGGCGTCGATCTGCTTCTCGCTCTCTTCGAATTCAATGAGGTCCTTGTCGTAGCTGACGAAGACGTCGAGGTGATGGCGCAGGATGGCGGCGGACATGGTCAGCGCCTCGTCCGGGGCCACGCGGCCGTCGGTCCAGACTTCGAGGACCAGTTTGTCGTAGTCCGTGCGGCGGCCGACGCGCGTATTCTCGACGGCGTAGGAGACGCGGCGGACGGGCGAGAAGAGGGAGTCAATCGGGATCAGCCCGATTTCCTGGTCATCCTTCTTGTTCCAATCGGCCGGGCAGTAGCCGCGACCGATGCGCACTTCGAGTTCCGCCTCGAATTTGCCATCCTTGTCGAGGGTGCAGATGTGGTGGTCCGGGTTGAGGACCTCCAGCATGCCGTCGGTCTGGATGTCCTTTGCGGTCACGTCGCCAGGACCCTTGACGCTGATGCGCACGCGGCGCACATCGCGGGAGAACGACTTGAGCAGGACCTTTTTGAGGTTGAGGATGATGTCCGTGACGTCTTCCACGACGCCCGGCAGCGAGCCGAACTCATGGAGCGCGCCGTCGATGCGGATGGACGAAATGGCCGCGCCTTCCAGCGAGGACAACAACACGCGGCGAAGCGAGTTTCCGATGGTGCGACCGTAGCCGGCCTCGAAAGGCTCGGCGATGAATTTGGCGTACGTGGACGTGGCTTCGGCCTCGTCCTTGGTGATGCGCTTCGGCATTTCGAAGCGACCGAGTCTGCGTGGCATGTTTCTTCCTCCCAGGGCCGGGAGTGAGCCGGCCCGTATGGTGTTTGTTTTTCCGAACGGCGCGGCGGCTACTTGGAGTACAACTCGACGACCAGCTGCTCATTGACCGCCGGGGCGATCTCATCGCGGCTGGGCACCTTGACGACCGTGCCTTCGAAATTGGTTTTGTTCAGCTGCAGCCAGGGCACGACGCCGCGGCTCTCCGCGGTGTCCATCCACTGGCCGGAATACTGGCGGCTCTGCGCGCGGTCGCGCACGCGGACCACGTCGCCTTCCTTGCAGATGGCGGACGGGATGTCGACCTTGCGGCCATTCACTTCGATGTGGCCATGGGTGACGAACTGGCGGGCCGCTTTGCGGGACGGCGCGAAACCGAAGCGGTACACGAGATTGTCGAGGCGCAGCTCCAACATCTGGAGGAGCTTCTCGCCCGTGATGCCGCGGGCCTGCAACGCGCGGTGGAACAGGTTGCGGAATTGCGTTTCCTGCAGCCCGTAGGTGCGGCGGAGCTTCTGCTTCTCGCGCAACTGCGTGCCGTAGTCGGACATCTTGCTGCGGCGCTGGCCATGCTGGCCGGGCACCGGGGCGCCCTGCTCGATCGGGCACTTCGCCATGTAGCAGCGATCGCCCTTCAAAAACAGTTTCTGCCCTTCACGGCGGCAGAGTTTGCACGAAGCTTCGGTATAACGACCCATGGTGGCTCCTGATCAGACGCGGCGACGTTTCGGCGCCCGGCAGCCGTTGTGCGGCATGGGCGTTACGTCTTTGATGGATGTGACGGTGAGGCCGGCGGCCTGCAGGGCGCGAATGGCGGATTCACGGCCGGCGCCCGGGCCCTGCACCCGGACTTCGACCTCTTGCAAACCGTGGTTGATGGCCTGGCGCGCGGCGTCCTGGGAGGCCATCGTGGCGGCGAACGCGGTGCTCTTGCGCGAGCCCTTGAAACCACTGCGGCCCGCGGTGCTCCACGAAATGACCGCACCGCGCATGTCGGTGATGGAAACCATCGTATTGTTGAAGGTTGCGATGATGTGCACGATCCCGACCGGCACGTGCTTCGCACCCTTGATCTTGACCTTCTTGACCGGCTTGGACTCGTCGCCCGCCATGACATCGGCGGCGGTCGTGGGCACGGCTTCGGCCGGCTTGGCGGCTTCGGCAGCCGGCGCGGCGGCTTTGGCCTTTTTCTCTTCTTTTTCTTCGCTCATCGATTCAATTCCTTGTCAACCGGTTCGGTTGGATTACTTGGCCGCGGTCCGGGCTTCCTTGCCGCGGACGGCGCCAACCGTCTTGCGCGGACCCTTGCGGGTGCGGGCGTTGGTGCTGGTGCGCTGGCCGCGGACCGGCAACCCCTTGCGGTGACGCGAGCCGCGGTAGCTGTTGATCGCGATCAGGCGGCGAATGTTCGAGGCCACTTCGCGGCGCAGATCGCCTTCCAGCCGGAACTCGCCCAGCGCCTTCGAGATGTTGGCCGTCTCTTCGTCGGTCAAATCGTCGGCTTTTTTCAGCGGATCAATTCCCAGCTTCTCCACCAGCAGGCGGGACCGGGCCGGACCGATGCCGTGGATATAGCGCAAGGCATACTCCACCCGCTTCTTGCCCGGAACATCAACACCCAGAATACGCGGCATATCGCTCTCCTAAAAAATCAACCCTGGCGCTGTTTGTGGCGGGGGTTGGTGCAAATGACACGCACCACGCCCTTGCGCCGGATTACCTTGCAGCGCTCGCAAATTCGACGAACCGACGTTCTAACTTTCATGGCCCAAAATTTCCGTTTCCGTGTCCACTATTTTGCCTACCGACATATCGTAGGGAGACAGGCGAACCCGCACCCGGTCGCCCGGCCGCAAATCCGAATCCATCGCCCCGCCCGGAGGCCGGTACGCCACTATTTCATGCCCATTATCGAGCTGTGCGCGAAAAGCCCGCGTGTGTAACACAGCGTCAACGCGCGCGTCCAGCACAATTGTCTCTTCTTTTCCGTTTTCTTTTTCCCGCTCCATGTTCCCGCGCGACCCCGCCTTCCGACAGGGCTATTTCACCGCCGGCGCCGGGGCCCGTGTCAGGATCTCCGCATATCCATCCATCACCGCCACCGTGTGCTCGACGTGAGCCGAGGGAAGGCGATCCAGCGTGGTCACCGTCCACCCATCCGACAACACCTCAACATCGGCTCCACCCAAATTCACCATCGGCTCGATTGCCAGCGTCATGCCCGCCTTCAATTTCGGACCCCGTCCCGGGGGGCCGTAATTGGGGATCTGCGGCTCTTCATGCATGCTGCGCCCCACCCCGTGCCCGACGAACTCGCGGACCACGGAGAAGCCGGCTTGTACGACGGTCTGCTCGATCGCGTTCGAAACGTCCGACAGGCGTCCCCCCGCCACCGCGCGCGCAATACCTTTTTCCAGCGCCTCTTCCGCGACCCGCACCAGGCGGACCAGCTTCGGATCGGTCACGCCGACCATCACCGTGGTCGCCGTGTCGCCAATAAATCCTTCAAAGATCACGCCCACATCCACGCTCACCAGATCGCCGACCTGGATGCGCTGGGGACCGGGAATTCCATGCACCACCACATTGTTCACCGAGGTGCAGATGTGCCCCGGGAACCCGCGATAGCCGAAGAAGGCACTCCGTGCGCCGACCTTCGCCATCATCTCGCGCGCGTAATCGTCAAGCTCAGCCGTGGACACGCCCGGCGCCATCTTCCGCGCCAGTTCCTCCCGGATTCGGGCCGCCACCTGGCCGCTGGCGCGCATGCGCTCCAGTTCTTCCGGCGTCTTGATGATGATCATCCTGACGCCTGGTTCAACTGCTTCACAATCTGCTCTTCCGTCTCCAGGCGGTCGCGCGCGTCCACCATCACATACAAATTCTTGCGCTGGTAGTACTCCACCAGCGGAGCGGTTTCGCGCTCGAAGACATCCAGCCGGTTGGCCACCGTCACCTCGTTATCGTCGGCCCGCTGGTAAACCTCGCCCCCGCACACGTCGCACACATTGTCGACCTTCGGGCGCATGCCCACGAGGTTGTAGACCGCGCCGCACTGGCGGCAGACGCGGCGGTTCGAAATCCGGCGGATAATCAGGTCGCGCGGCGCGTCCAGCATGAAGACGTGCGTCAGCATTCCGCCGCATTCGGCCAGCATGCCGTCCAGCAGCTCCGCCTGGCGCACATTGCGGGGGAACCCATCAAACATATAGCAATCATCGGCGCCGCCGGCCTGGAGGCGTTCGCGCACGAGCCGGATGATCACATCATCCGGAACCAGCTCGCCCCGCTCCATGAAGCTCTTGGCTTCACGGCCCACGGTCGTTCCGGCGCGGATCGCTTCACGCAGCATGTCGCCGGTGGAAATGTGGACGATGCCGATCTGGCGCTTGAGATCCTCGGCCACGGTGCCCTTGCCCGCTCCCGGCGCGCCCAACAGGATGATCGCTTTCATCGCCGTCTCCTATTTCGCGCGCCCGCGAAGGCGCCCCTTCTTCAGGAATCCGTCGTAATAGCGCATGACAAGGTGCGACTCAATCTGCCGCATCGTATCGAGCATCACGCCGACCGTGATGAGCATGCTGGTGCCACCGAAAAAGTGCGCGACGATCCAGGGAATGCGGAACTGCTGCGCGAGCACCGTCGGCAGCACCGCGATCACGGCCAGGAAGATCGCGCCGGCGAGCGTGATCCGCGTCATCGTGCGGTCCAGGAATTCCGCCGTCGGCTTGCCGGGGCGGATGCCGGGGACATAGCCGCCGTACTTCTTGAGGTCATCCGCGATCTGGATCGGGTTGAACTGCGTGGCCACCCAGAAGTAGGAGAAGAACAGAATCAGGATCGCGAACAGCAGGTTGTGCGTGAACGTGCCGTAGTTCAGCGCCGCGGCGAGCTGCTGGAAAAACGCACCGGGGATCATCCCGAAAATCTTGGTCGGGAACATCAGGATCGCCTGCGCGAAGATGATCGGCATGACGCCGGAATAGTTCACGCGCAGCGGCATGTAGGTGCTCTGCCCGCCGTACACCTTGCGACCCACGACGCGCTTCGCGTACTGCACCGGGATCTTGCGCTGCGCCTGCGTCACCGCGACCACCGCCGCGATAACGAAGAAAATCATGATGAGCAGCCCGATCAGGTGGAACGCGCCGAACTGCGCGATGCCGTCGATCGGCTTGAACATGTTGATCGTTGCGCCAATCGCACCGGGCAACTGGCTCACGATGCCCACGGTGATGATGATGGACATGCCGTTGCCGATGCCGCGCTCGGTGACCTGCTCGCCCAGCCACATCAAGAGCAGCGTGCCGGTCGTCATCGTCAACACCGCCATCAGGCGGAATCCCCACCCCTTCACGATCACGATGTCCTGGGTGATGCCGAGTGCGCCGGGATTCTCCAGCGTCACCGCCATCGCATACCCCTGAACGATGCACAGCAGCACGGTCAGGTAGCGGGTGTATTGGGTGATCTTCTGGCGGCCGGTATCGCCCTCGCGCGCCAGACGCTCCAGCGCAGGCACCACGGCGGTCATCAATTGGAGAATGATCGACGCGCTGATGTAGGGCATCACGCCCAGGGCGCCGACCGCGCAGTTCTCCAGTGCGCCGCCGCTGAACAGGTCGAAGAGCCCGACGAAACTGCCGCCCGCCATCGAGCGCACCGAGGCCATGAAGGCCTGCAGGGCGGCCGCGTCCACGCCCGGCGTGGGCACCGCCGCGATCAGGCGGCAGATGAACACGATGCCGAAGGTGAACAAGATGCGCTGCCGGAGTTCCGGGATGCGCATGCTATTGGAGAAGGCGGAAAGCATGATCGTATACGGCGCGTCAGGCCACCACTTCGCAGGAGCCGCCCGCCGCTTCGATCTTCGACTTGGCCGTCGCGCTGAACGCGTGCGCCTTGACCTGGAGCGCGTGCTCCAGCGCGCCATCGCCCAGCACCTTGATCCGGGCGCGGGCGCCCGAGGAAAGGCCGACCGAACGGATGTCGTCCGGCGTCACCGCGGAACCCGCGGGGAACTGGCTCAACTGGTGCAGGTTGACCGCCGTGTAAATGATCTTCGTGGGATGATTGAAGCCGCGCTTCGGAATGCGGCGGATCAATTGCATCTGGCCGCCTTCAAAGGCGCCCTTGTACTTGTGGCCCGAGCGGCCGTACTGACCCTTGTGCCCGCGGCCCGAGGTCTTGCCGTGGCCGGACGATTCGCCGCAACCCACCCGTTTTTTGGGACGGATGGCGCCGGGATTGTTTTTCAATGAGTGGAGATTCATACGTTCACCTGTCAGGCCGCGTTTTCCTCGCGGCGCACGGCCAGCAACGCCTCGCGGGATTGCAGGCTTTGCAGCGCCTTCACCGTGGCGCGAATTACATTGAGTGGATTGGTGCTGCCCATCGACTTGGCCAGCACATCACGGATGCCCGACAATTCAAGCACCGCGCGCATGCCGCCGCCGGCGATGACGCCGGTACCCGCGGACGCGGGGCGCATGAACACCTTCGCGCCGCCGAACCGGGTGATCACCTCGTGCGGAATGGTCCGGTCCTTCATCGTGACCGTGAACATGCTGCGTTTGGCCAGATCCGTGCCCTTGCGGATCGCGTCCGCGACTTCGTTGGCCTTGCCCAGCGCATAGCCGACGCGGCCATTGCGGTCGCCCACGACGATCAGGGCGCTGAAGCTGAAACGGCGGCCACCCTTGACCACCTTGGCGCACCGGTTGACATGGATCACGCGCTCTTCAATGCCGCCCTTATCGCCGCCTCTGGAATCTTTTTCTCTCACAGATGATCTCCGCTAGAATTTCAGACCGGCTTCGCGTGCCGCATCCGCCAATACCTTGATGCGTCCGCCGTAGGTGAATCCACCCCGGTCGAACACCACTTCCTTGATGCCCTTGTCGATGGCGGCCTGTGCCGCCATCTGGCCGAGCTTTTTCGCCGTCTCGGCGTTGTTTTTCGCCGCGCCAATCGATTCGCTCTGCGTCGAACACTGCGCGATCGTGCGCGAGGCGCCGTCGTCGATAAACTGCACGTAGAGGTGCCGGTTCGACAGGAACACGCTCATGCGCGGGCGCTCCGCCGTGCCGGCGATCTTCTTGCGCAGGCGCAGGTGCCGCCGCTCGCGGTACTCTTTTTTCGTATGAACCTTCATGACTATGCCACCGCCTTGCCGGCCTTGCGCCGAACATGTTCACCCTTGTATCGGACGCCCTTGCCCTTGTACGGCTCCGCCGGGAAATATCCGCGGATGCGCGCCGCCGTCTCGCCGACGAGGTGCTTGTCCGCGCCCGTCAGCGTGATGGACGTGCCGTCCGCCACCTTGGCCGTGATGCCGGTCGGGACCTGAAATTCAATGGGGTGCGAGAAGCCGAGCGCGAGCACGAGCTTCTGGCCCTGCTGCTGGCAACGGAAGCCGACGCCCTGAATTTCCAATTCCTTCACGAACGGCGTCGCGAGGCCCGTCACCATGTTGGCGATCAGGCTGCGTGTCGTGCCGTGCAGGGCGTTCAGCACCTTGTCCTCGCGCGTCGCGTTGACCGTGATGGTGGCGCCCTCCACCTTGACGTCGAGCCCGCTCGGGATGCGCACTGCGAGTTCGCCGGCCGGGCCCTTACCCTTCGCCAGCGAGCCTTCGACCGTCAGGGTCACGCCCTTGGGCAGATCAATGGGTTTCTTGCCAATACGAGACATATCATCACCAGATGTAACAAAGCACTTCACCGCCGACGCCCGTCTTGCGGGCTTCGTGGTCCGTCAACACGCCGCGGGAGGTGCTCAGGATGGCAATGCCCGTCCCGCCCACCACGCGCGGCACCTTCTCCACCGGCACATACCGGCGCAGCCCGGGCTTGCTCACCCGGCGGAGTCCGCGGATCACCGGCTCGTCGCCCCGGTACCGGAGGCGAAGACGCAAACTCTTGCGCACCCCCTCCTTCTCCGCGTCAAAATCAGCAATATAGCCTTCGCTCTTCAGGATGCGGGCGATCTCCCCCTTCAGGCGGGAGTGCGGCATCGCCACGTTGGCCGCGCGGGCGCGGCTCGCGTTGCGAATTCGGGTCAGCATATCGGCAATGGGGTCGCTCAAACTCATGTCAGTCCGTCCTACCAGCTCGCTTTGACCACGCCGGGAATCTTGCCCTGGGAGGCCAGCTCCCGGAAACAGATGCGGCACAAATTAAACTTGCGCATATAACCCCGCCGCCGGCCGCAGTTCTTGCAGCGGTGGTAGGCGCGCGACGAAAACTTCGGCGCGCGACTTGCTTTCACCATCCAGGAGATCTTAGCCAACGACGTTCCTCCAACCTACGCGGCCTGGTTTGTGGCGAACGGCATGCCCAGCAATTTGAGCAGCTCGCGCGCCTCTTCATTGGTCCCGGCCGTGGTCACCAATGTGATATCCATCCCGTGCACCTTCTTGACCTGATCGGGGTCAATTTCCGGGAAAATCGTGTGCTCCTTGAGCCCGAGCGTGTAGCACCCGCGCCCGTCAAAACCCCGCGTGGGGATTCCGCGAAAGTCGCGAATGCGCGGCAGCGCCACGTTGATCAAGCGCTCGAGGAACTCATACATGCGGGCGCCGCGCAGCGTGACGCGCGCGCCGACCGGCTGGCCCTCGCGCAACTTGAAGTTCGCGATGCTCTTCTTGGATTTCGTGATCTGCGGACGCTGGCCCGTGATCCGGCCCAGGTCATCCACGAGCACCTTGAAGGTGTCCTTGTCCACCTGTGAGTTGATGCCCATGTTCACCACCACCTTCGTCAGGCGGGGGATTTGCATCACGTTGGCATAGCCCCGCGACTTCTGCAGCGCGGGCGCCAGCTCCTTGCGATATTTTTCCTGCAACTGTGCCATATTCGTCTTCCCGGCCCCGCTCAGGCCTTGGCGCCGGCCTTCTTGGCCCGCGCTTCATCGAAACGGACGAGCTTGGAAACGGGCAGCGGCGCCTCTTTTTCCACGATCCCGCCCTGCGGATTGTCCTGCGTCTTGCGCATGTGGCGCTTGACGTGATTCACACCCTCGACGACCGCGAGGCGCGTCTGCGGATTGACCCGCAGCACCTTGCCGGTCTTGCCCTTGTGCTCGCCCGAACGGACAAACACAATGTCGTCGCGCTTCAAATGGGTCACCCGGCTCATCACACAACCTCCGGGGCCAGCGAAATGATCTTCATGTAATTCCGCTCGCGCAACTCGCGCGCGACGGGGCCGAAAATACGCGTGCCCTTCGGGTTGCGTTCGTCGTCCACAATCACCGCGGCGTTGTGGTCAAAACGGATCAGCGATCCATCCGCGCGGCGGATCGGCTGCTTGGTCCGCACGATGATCGCGTTGTGGACTTCGCCCTTCTTCACCATGCCGGTGGGGATCGCATCCTTCACCGCGACCTTGATGACGTCGCCAATGTGCGCGTACGGGCGATGCTGGCCCAGCACGTGGATGCACTGCAGGGACTTCGCGCCGCTGTTGTCGGCCGGGTCCAGTAATGTTTTCAGGGTAATCATTTCATCAACCTCAAGCGGTCTTCTGGGCGCGCGCCAGCACTTCAACGAGGCGCCAACGCTTCAGGCGGCTCATCGGGCGGCATTCCTCGATGCGCACCGTGTCCCCCATCTTCGCCTCGCCCTTTTCGTCATGCGCATGGTATTTGCGGCTGACGGTGATTTCCTTGCCGTAGGAGGCGTGCCGGATGCGCCGGGTGACATTGACCACGAGGGTCTTCGCCGCCTTGTCGCTCACAACCGTCCCCTTCAATTCCTTCCGCACGCCGCGGTTTGCCTCTGCGTCGCTCATGCCGTCCTCTTGGCCAGGGCCTGTTGCCGGATCACCGTCTGGATGCGGGCCATGTCGCGCTTGAGCGCGCGCAGGCGGGTCGGCTTCTCGAGCCGGCCGGAAGACTGCTGGACCCGCAGGTTGAACAGCTCCTGCCGCGCATCACTCAGCTTCTGCCGCAATTCGGCTTCCGTAAGTTCTCTAATTTCCGTTGCCTTCATAAATCATTCCGCCTTATGCCGACGCATGGCGCTGCACGAACTTCGTGGGAATCGGCAGCTTGCTCGCCGCCAGGCGCATCGCTTCGCGCGCGACCGGCTCGGCGACGCCGTCCATTTCGAACAGCATCCGCCCCGGGCGCACCACGGCGACCCATCCTTCGACGGGTCCCTTGCCTTTGCCCTGCCGCACTTCGAGCGGCTTCTTGGTGTAGGGCTTGTCAGGGAACACGCGCAACCACAATTTCCCCTTGCGCTTCATCGAACGACTGATCGCGACGCGGCAGGCTTCCAACTGGATGTTGGTGACCCAGGTGCGCCCCAGCGACTGCAGGCCATACTCCCCGAACGCAAGCGCATTGCCCGACATGGCCATGCCCTTGCGGTTCCCACGCTGCTGTTTGCGATACTTTACGCGTTTAGGCAAAAGAGGCATGGCTGGCCTCCTTCACCGGGGTCTCCGGCTTTTTGCAAATCCACACCTTGATGCCGATCGAGCCGGCCATCGTGTTGGCCTCGGCGAAACCATACTGCACGTTCGCGCGCAGCGTGTGCAGCGGCACCTTGCCCTCGCGATAACCCTCGCTGCGGGCCAGCTCCGCGCCGCCGAGACGACCGGCCGCGTGCACGCGGATGCCCAGCGCCCCCAACTCCATCGCCATTTGGATCGCGCGTTTCAGGGCGCGGCGGAACGACACGCGACGCTCCAACTGGAGCGCGATGTTCTCGGCCACGAGCTGGGCATTGCAGTCGGGATCCTTGATTTCCTTGATCTCGACGTAGATTTCCTTGCCCGTCAGCTTCGCGATTTCCTCGCGCAGCTTCTCGATGTCGGCGCCTTTGCGGCCAATGACAATGCCCGGGCGTGCGGTGAACACCGTCACGCGGGCGCGGTTGGCATAGCGCTCAATCAGGATCTCCGGCACAGCCGCGTCCTTGAGCCGCTTCTTGACCATCTCCCGGATCTTGATGTCTTCCTGGAGCAGCGGTCCGAAGCTCTTCTTGTCGGCGAACCAGCGGGAACGCCAATCTTTCGTGACGGCAACCCGGAGGCCCGTCGGATTTACTTTCTGTCCCAAGCGATTGCTCCTTTTTTCCTGACCAAAAGCTGGCTATTTTCCAGCCGGTTTCTGCTCCGTCAATACAATCCGTATGTGGCTCGTGCGGCGCAGCACCGGACTGGCGCTGCCGCGCGCCCGCGGCCAAAACCGCTTCAAACTCGGCCCCTGCTCGACCAACGCACGCTTCACGACGAGGCGGTCCACCGACAGCCCCGCGTTATTCTCGGCGTTCGCGATGGCGGAACGCAGGGTTTTGCCCAGCAACGTGCCCGCTTTGCGCGCGTTGAAATCCGCGATGCGCAAGGCCTCACCCACCGGGCGCCCCTGGATGGCGCGCGCCAAATCGCGCGCCTTCGAGGGCGACATCCGCACATATTTGCTGACTGCTTCAACATCCATATTCGGCCTCATTCTCTCCGGGACCGCCATACGACCGCCCGGTCACCCGCCTCGGGGAACCGATCCGCCGCCAGGGCTTCCACCCGGGCGCCGGCCACGCGCTCCCGCACTTCCACAATCCGTGCCCGGGCCACCACCGCGCCGTCGCGTACGACGGCCACCGGCAGCCCCGGCCGCAAGCCAGCCCGGGCGCCCGCGTCGAGCGCCACGAGACCCAGCTCGCGATTCACATCCAACACCCGCCAGCCCGTCGGCGCCAGATCCACCTGATCCTGCGCCGCGTCCGGCAACCGATCGGGCACCACCTGCCAGCGATCGCTGGCGAACTGTTCGCCCGCGAGCCGGGCCAGCAGCCCGTCCCGCTCGGCGCTCAATTCCGCGATTTCCTCGCGAAGCCCGATATTCTCTTCCACCAACCGGCGGGCCATCAGGACCGCCTCATCCGCCGCCGGATCACCAGCCAACGCCGTCGCCACGCAACCCGCCGCGGCAAGCATCCAACCGATGCCCGTTCGCGCGCGCTGCCGGTTCGTGCGCATGGCCTGCGCGGCACCCGACCCGCCCTACTTGAGGGTCGGAGTCTTGTCCGTCGCCGATCCGTGCTTCCGGAAGGTCCGCGTCGGCGAAAATTCGCCCAACTTGTGACCCACCATGTTTTCCGTCACAAAAACTGAATTAAACGTCTTGCCGTTGTGCACGGAGAACGTGTGGCCGATGAAATCGGGAATGATCATCGAACGGCGGGCCCACGTCTTGATGGGCCGCTTCTGACCGCTGCGCTCCAACAGCTCGACCTTCTTGACGAGCTTGGCGTCCACAAAGGGACCTTTACGTATGGAACGAGCCATGACTTACTTCCTCCGCTGCAGAATGAAACGACCGCTGGTCTTGCGCTTGTTGCGGGTCTTCTTGCCCTTGGCCAGCTTGCCCCAGGGCGAACGCGGATGACCGCCGCCCGAACTGCGGCCTTCGCCGCCGCCCATGACGTGGTCGATCGGGTTCATCACGACGCCGCGAACGGTCGGACGAATGCCCAGCCAGCGCTTGCGCCCGGCCTTGCCGAGTGAAATGTTCTGGTGCTCCAGGTTGCCCACCTGGCCCACCGTCGCGCTGCACGTCTCGCGCACGAGGCGAATTTCACCGGACGGCAGCTTCACCTGCGCGAAACCGCCCTCGATCGCCATGATTTCGGCCGCGCCGCCGGCGCCGCGCACCAACTGCGCGCCCTTGCCGGGATACAGCTCGATATTGTGCACCGGCAGTCCCGCCGGAATCTTGTTGAGCGGGAGCGAATTGCCTTCCGTCGGTTCCGCTTTCGGACCCGCGAGCAGCACGTCGCCCACCTTCATGTTCAACGTCGCCAGGATGTAGCGCTTTTCGCCATCCTTGTAGGTGAGCAGGGCAAGCCGCGCCGAGCGGTTGGGATCGTATTCGATCGCCGTGACCGTCGCGGGAATGCCGAGCTTGTTGCGCTTGAAATCAATGATGCGCAGGAAACGCTTGTGACCGCCGCCGCGATGGCGGATCGTCACGCGGCCATACATGTTCCGGCCCGCATTCGACTTGCGGGACGCGAGCAACTTTTTCTCCGGGCGCTTGTCGGTCAGCTCCGAGAAATCCGGCAGCTCCGTAAAGCGACCGGCCGGCGTAATGGGGCGATGGGATTTGAGCGGCATGTCGGTACTTCCTACGTCAGGTCGATCTTGTCGCCCGCCTTGAGCGTGACGATCGCGCGTTTCCAATCCGGGCGGAAACCAATGCCACCGCGGCGATTCCGCTTGGCCTTGCCCGCGCGCGTCAGCGTGTTCACCTTGACCACGTTGACCTTGAACAGCGTTTCCACCGCGCGCTTGATTTCAATCTTGTTCGCGTCGCGGCCCACTTCAAAGAGATACTGGTTCTGCTTCTCGGTCAGGCCCGCGCCCTTCTCCGTCAAATCGAGACGCTTAACAATGAGTTCGGCAGCCCTCATTTCGAAGCCTCCTGCGCGCCGCCCAGGCGTTCCTGCAGGCGGTTGAGGCCTTCGCGGGTGATCACCAGGTGCGGATACTTGAGAATTTGAAGCGGATTCACATCCGAAGCGCGGGTCACTTCCACGCGGGGCAGGTTGCGCGCCGCCAGCAGCAGTTCGCGGCTCGCCACATCGGTGACCAGCAGGACGCCGCGGTCCACCTGCAGCGATTTCAGCACCGCGACCAATTCCTTGGTCTTTGGCTGGGCAAAGGAAAGTGCATCCACCACGCGGACGCCATCCGATTCCAGCTTGTCCGAGATCGCCTTGCGCAAGGCGAGGCTCGCCTTCTGCTTCGGCATCGACTTCGCATAGCTGCGCGGCTTCGGCCCGAACACCACGCCGCCGCCGGTCCAAACCGGGGATTGGCGATAACCGGCGCGGGCGCGTCCCGTGCCCTTTTGGCGCCAGGGCTTTTTGCCGTGGCCCGCGACCTCGCCCTTCGTCTTCGTGCTGGCCGTGCCCGCGCGCGCATTCGCGCGAAGCGTCACCACCGCCTGCACCAGCGCCTGGCGCGCGCGAGCGGGCGCCAGAAACACCTCGGGAATCTCAACCTGGCCGATCGCCTGGCCCTGCAAATTATGAACGGGTAGCGCACTCATATTACTTCGCCGCCTTCTTCAGCGCCTTTTTGACCAGCACGAAGCTGCCGGTGGCGCCCGGCACGGCGCCCTCAACAAGAATCACATTGTCCGCCGCGCGAACCTGGACAACGCGCAGGTTCTGCGTCGTCACGTGCAGGTTGCCCATGTGGCCCGGCATGCGCTTGTTCTTCATGATGCGCGCCGGCCAGGTGCGCTGGCCGATGGCGCCAATGCGGCGATGCGACGTATGACCGTGCGACTGCGGACCTCCGCCCATGCGGTGGCGTTTGACGACACCCTGAAACCCCTGGCCCTTCGTCACGCCGCTGATGTCGACATGCGAAACGCCCTCAAAAATCGCGGCCGTGACTTCGGCGCCTTCCTTCACATCCGCGTCCGCCGGCACGGAAACCTCGCGCAACACGCGCTGGGGCGCTACGCCCGCCTTCTTGAACCGACCCGCGTTGGGCTTGCCTACGCGCGATTCTTTTTGCGCCGAAAACCCGAGCTGCACGGCATCGTAGCCGTCGCGACCGGACGTTTTGCGCTGCACCACCACGCACGGACCGGCGGCGATGACCGTGACCGGCACAAAGTGGCCGGCCTCGTCATACACCTGGGTCATGCCCAATTTCTTTCCTATCAATCCGTTCATAATACTCTCACGGTTTCAGCGGCAAATCCCGCGGCGTCCGGCAGCCCGAACGCGGAACCTGATCGCCGGAACGCTAAATCTTAATCGTAATGTCCACGCCCGCCGGCAGGTTCAACTTCTTGAGCTCGTCCACCGTCTTGATCGTCGGCTCGATGATGTCGAGCATGCGCTTGTGGGTGCGAATCTCGAACTGTTCCATGGACTTCTTGTCCACGTGCGGACTCCGATTAACGGTGTACCGCTCGATCTTCGTGGGCAACGGAATCGGTCCCGCCACCTGCGCGCCCGTGCGCTTCGCCGTCTCCACGATGTCACTCGCGGACTGGTCCAGCACCCGATGATCGTACGCCTTGAGCCTGATGCGAATTCGTTGCCCGGTCATGTTCTACCTGTTCACTATGCTTTCTTGCAAATTCGGCGGCACGGCATCAAACCGCGCCGGTTCCATACTGTAACTCGCGCGCCCTCGCGTGAGTGATCGCAACCCGGTGGAGTATCCGAACAGTTCGGCCAGCGGGATCTCCGCGTGAACGACCTGCGCGCCCTCCTGGGCCGCCATCTCCTTGATGCGACCCCGACGCCCGTTGACGTCGCCAATCACATCGCCCAGATGTTCATCCGGCGTAACGATCTCGACCGCCATGATCGGCTCCAGCAACGCAGGCTGAGCGGCCCGCGCTGCTTCCCGAAGCGCCATGATGGCCGCTGATCGAAACGCCACCTCGGTGGAATCCACCGGATGAAAGCCGCCGCTTATAACGCGGACGCCGACATCGATCAAGGGGTAATTTGCTAAAATTCCAGTTATTAATCCGTCGACAATTCCCTGTTCGACAAATTCGCGAAATTGGGCCGGAATTTGCGATTCCTTAACTTCGAACGCCACGACGTTTCCGGCGCCCCGTTCGCGCGGCGCGACCTCGAGCGTCACCGCGGCGAAGTGCGCGTGCCCGCCGATCTCGCGCTGGAAGACATGTTCGGCGGACGCCTTATTGAGAACCGTTTCGCGATAAGCAACCGTCGGCTTGCCCGCGTTCGCCTGCACCTTGAACTCGCGGAAGAGCCGGTCGCGGATGATTTCCAGGTGCAACTCTCCCATTCCGCTGATGAGCGTCTGGCCGGTGTCCGCGTCGGTCTTCAACAGGAAGGTGGGGTCCTCCTCGGCGAGCGCGCGCAACGACTCGATCAACTTCTCGCGGTCGCCCTGCGTCTTGGGCTCGACCGCCATCGCGATCACCGGCTCCGGGAATACAATGCGCTCCAGCAGGACCGGGTCGTTCTCCGCGCACAACGTGTCGCCCGTCGTCACCAGTTTCAAGCCCACCACCGCGCCGATCTCGCCGCTGTACAACTGATCGACGTCCTCGCGCTGGTTCGCGTGCACGCGCAGCAGGCGGCTGATCCGGTCGCGCTTGCGCGTGCGCGGATTGAAGACGGAGGCGCTTTTTTTCAGCACGCCCGAATAGACGCGCACATAAATCAATTTGCCGACGTACGGATCGTTCGCGATTTTGAACGCAAGCGCGCTGAGCGGCGCATGGTCATCCGCGCTGCGGGTAACCGGATCGCCCGACTTCACGTGGTGCCCCACGATGTCCGGCACGTCGATCGGCGACGGCAGATAGTCCACCACCGCGTCGAGCAGCGGCTGAACCCCCTGGTTGCGCAGCGACGTTCCGCACAACACGGGCACGAACTGGCCCGCGATGGTCACGCGGCGAATTGCGGCGCGCAGCGCATCCGGCGTCACATCGAGATCCTCAAGGTAGGCCTGCATCAGCAGGTCATCGCGCTCCGCCACGGCCTCGATCAGCGCCGCGCGCGCGGACTCGGCGCGCTCGCGCAGCTCCTCCGGCCACTCGCCGGTGTGCACGTCCGCGCCCTGGGTCGCGGCATCAAAGGTCAGCAGCTTGCGCTCGATCAGGTCAAGCACGCCCCGGAAATCCGCCTCGCTGCCGAGCGGGAGTTGGACCGGCCACGCCGCGACGGCGAGGCGTTCGCGAATCTGCTGCACCACCCAGTCAAAGCGCGCGCCCATCCGGTCCATCTTGTTAATGAACGCGAGACAGGGGACCTTGTAGCGGCGCGCCTGGCGCCAGACGGTTTCGGACTGCGGCTGCACGCCGGCGACGCCGCAGAATACGCCGACCGCGCCGTCGAGCACGCGCAGCGAACGCTCCACCTCGGCGGTGAAGTCGACATGCCCCGGCGTGTCGATGATGTTGATCTGGCGGTCGCGCCAGTAGCAGGTCGTCGCGGCGCTCGTGATGGTGATGCCGCGCTCGCGCTCCTGCACCATCCAGTCCATCGCCGTCGTGCCGTCATCCACATCCCCGATGCGGTGGACCCGCCCGGTGTAGAAGAGCATCCGCTCGGTGGTGGTGGTTTTGCCCGCGTCGATGTGGGCAATGATGCCGATGTTCCGAATGCCGTCGAGCGAGTGGGTGCGCCCGTCCGCCTCACGCCGCGCGGGCGCGGCAGACGGCTTCTGGGCACTCTCGGCGGCGGAAATCATGGCGGCTGCGTTCCACGCGTTACCAGCGGTAGTGTGCGAAGGCCTTGTTGGCTTGGGCCATCTTGTGCGTGTCTTCGCGCTTCTTGACCGCGTTGCCCTGGTTCTTCGAAGCATCGAGAATCTCGGCGGCGAGCGCGCGCTGCATCGGCACGCCCTTGCGGCCCTGCGCATACATCACCAACCAGCGCATCGCGAGGGCGTTCTGGCGGTCCTGATCCACCTCGACGGGCACCTGGTAGGTCGCGCCGCCCACGCGGCGGGACTTCACCTCAACGCGCGGCTTGACGTTGTCCAAGCCGGTGCGCAGGACGTCAATGGGGTCCTGCTTCGACTGCTCGGCCACCACATCGAGGGCGCCATATACGATGCTTTCGGCCACCGACCGCTTGCCGCGGGTCATCACCTTCGTGATGAGCACGCCCACCTCGGGGCTGTTGAATTTCAGTTCCGGGGCCTTTTCACGCTTATCTGCACGACGACGTCTCATGGGGGATTCCTACTTGCTGGCTTCTTTTTTGGGCCGCTTGGTGCCGTACTTGGAACGGCCGCGCTTGCGCTGGCCCCAGCCGGGCTGTTCGTTAACACCCGCGCAGTCAAGACTGCCGCGGACGATGTGATAGCGCACGCCGGGCAAATCCTTCACGCGGCCGCCGCGCACGAGCACCATGCTGTGCTCCTGCAGGTTGTGGCCAACGCCCGGGATGTAGGCGGTGACTTCCACGCCGTTTGTCAGGCGAACGCGCGCGATCTTGCGCAGCGCTGAGTTCGGCTTCTTGGGCGTCATCGTCTTGACGAGCAGACACACGCCGCGCCGCTGCGGACACTTCTGGAGCGCCGGCGACTTGCTCTTCGTATTGGGCACCCGGCGCCCTTTTCGTACCAATTGATTGATTGTTGGCATAACTTCCTCTGAATTTGCAAAAAGAGCGGCGAGACTAGCAAAGCTCCCGCCTTCTTTGCAACTATTCCTCGCTTACGGCGCTCTTTGCCTGCTCCTCGAACATGTCGCCCAGCAGTTCCTCCGCCGAAATCGGCTCGGCCAGCGGAACCAGCTTGATGTTGCGGTACATCCCGAACCCGCTGCCGGCGGGAATGAGATGGCCCATGATTACGTTCTCCTTGAACCCGCGCAGGTGATCGATGCGGCCCAGCGTGGCCGCGTCGGTCAGCACCCGCGTCGTGTCCTGGAAGGACGCGGCGGAAATGAAACTTTCGGTTTCGAGCGAAGCCTTGGTGATGCCGAGCAGCACCGGCGACGCCTGCGCGGGCCGCTTGCCCTCGCCCATCGCCTTCTGGTTCACGTCCAGGAAGTACTGCTTCTCCACCTGCTCGCCCCACAGGAACTCGGTGTCGCCCGGTTCCGTGATGCGCACCTTCTTGAGCATCGAACGCACGATGATCTCGATGTGCTTGTCGTTGATGTCCACGCCCTGCAGGCGGTACACCGTCTGCACTTCGTTGACCAGGTATTCCTGCAATTCCTGCGGACCGCAGACCTCGAGAACTTCCTGCGGAACCACGGGGCCTTCCGTCAACTGCTGGCCCTTCTTCACGCGGTCGCCGCGGAATACGACGATGTGCTTGCCCATCGGGATCAAATGCTCTTCCTCGTCACCCGTCACCGGGTCCTTCACGAGGAGCTTGCGGCGGCCACGCGCCGTGCCGGCGAACTCGACGATGCCGTCGATGCGCGCGATCTCCGCGGCGTCCTTCGGACGGCGGGCTTCGAACAACTCGGCCACGCGCGGCAAACCGCCCGTGATGTCCTTGGTGCTGACCATCTTGCGCGGCGTCTTCGCGAGCATCGCGCCGGCCACCACCTGGTCGCCCTGGCGCGTAATGACGTGCGCGCCGGCGGGAATCGAGTAGTAGTTCAGCACCTGCTTGCTGTCCGGGTCCTTCAATACGATCTGCGGGTGCAGGTCTTCCTTGTGCTCAAGGACGACCATGCCCTCCATGCCGGTGGACTCGTCCACCTCTTTCTTGACCGTGACGCCTTCGATGAAGTCGTGGAATTCGATCACACCACGCTGTTCCGAAAGAATCGGCACGTTGTACGGGTCCCACTTCACGAAGGACTGGCCCTTCTTGACGGTCCCGCCATCCTCGACCGCGATCGTCGCGCCGATGACCAGCGTGTACTTCTCCAGCTCCCGGCCTTCCTTGTCGTAAATGCCGAGCACGCCGTTTTTGTTCAGCACGACGAAGGTGCCTTCCTGCGTCCGCACGGTGCGGAGATCCTGGTAGCGCACCACGCCCTCGTTGCGCGCGATGATCTGCGGCTGTTTGAACACGGAACTCGCGGTACCGCCGATGTGGAAGGTACGCATCGTGAGCTGCGTGCCCGGTTCGCCGATCGACTGGGCGGCGATGATGCCGACCGATTCGCCCAGCGCGCCCGACTTGCTCGTCGCCAGGTTGCGCCCGTAGCAACGCGCGCAGCAACCGCCGCGCGATTCGCAGGTCAGTACGCTGCGGATGCGGATCGACTCGAGGCCGATGCGGTCAATGTGGTCGCGGGCCTTCTCGTCAATTTCCTGGCCGGCCGCCACGATGATTTCCTTCGTGCCGGGGTCGCGGATGTCGTCGACCGCGGTGCGGCCCAGGATGCGCGAAGCCAGCGGGACGAGCTCCTCGTCGCCTTCCATGATCGGCTTGATCTCAATGCCGTTGAGCGTGTTGCAGTCCTGCTCGACGATGATCACGTCCTGCGCCACGTCGACCAGCTTGCGGGTCAGGTACCCGGCGTCGGCGGTCTTCAGCGCGGTGTCGGCCAACCCCTTGCGGGCGCCGTGCGTGGAGATGAAGTACTCCAACACGCTCAACCCCTCGCGGAAGTTGGACAAAATCGGCTTTTCAATAATCTCGCCGGACGGCTTCGCCATCAGGCCGCGGATGCCCGCGAGCTGGCGGATCTGCTGGCGGTTGCCGCGGGCGCCGGAGTCCACCATCATGAACAGCGGGTTCACGTCGCGGCGGCCCTTGTCATACTCGTTGAACTCGAGCGCGCCGAACATCACGCCGGACACGCGGTCCGTCGCGTGCGTCCAGATGTCGATGATCTTGTTGTAGCGCTCGCCGTCGGTGATGATGCCCTTGCGGTACTGGCTCTCGACTTCGCCGATCTGCTTGTGCGCGTCGGCGACGATCCCCTTCTTGTCGTCGGGAATGATCATGTCCGCCAGTCCGATGGACACGCCGGCCATCGTCGCGTACTCAAAACCCAGCGCCTTCAGGCGGTCGAGGCAACGCACGGTTTCCTCGTGGCCCGAAATCTGGTAGCAACGGAAAATCAGCTCCTCGAGCTTCTTCTTCGGCACCGGGCCGTTGAAGTAGCCGAGCGCCGGCGGCCAGATTTCGTTGAAAAACACGCGGCCCACCGTCGTCTCGATCACCGACTTGTTCTTGTCGCCGTAATACGTGTCGCGGCGATGGTCGGGATTGCGGATGCGGATGCGGTCATGGATGCGCAGCGCCTTGTCGTCAAACGCGGTGTGCACCTCGTACGGATCGTTCAGCAGCGGCAGATGGTCGATCTCGCCCGCGGGCTTCACGGCCTGGCGGCGGCGAATGCGGTCCTCCTGCGACTCGATCGTCATGTAGTAGCAGCCCAGCGCGATGTCCTGCGTGGGGGTCATGATCGGCTTGCCGCTCGACGGGGAGAAGATGTTGTTCGGCGCGAGCATCAGCAGGCGCGACTCCATCTGCGCCTCGACGGACAACGGCACGTGCACCGCCATCTGGTCGCCGTCGAAGTCCGCGTTGTACGCCGTGCAAACGAGCGGATGAATCCGGATGGCTTCGCCCTCGATCAACACCGGCTCGAACGACTGGATGGACAGGCGGTGCAGCGTCGGCGCGCGGTTCAGCATGACCGTGTGGCCGCGGGTCACTTCGTCCAGGATATCCCAGACTTCGTCCGCTTCCTTCTCGATCATCTTCTTCGCGCTGCGCACCGTATGCACCACGCCGAGTTCCTTCAGGCGGCGGATGATGAACGGTTCGAACAGCACGAGGGCCATCTTCTTCGGCAGCCCGCACTGGTTCAGCTTGAGGTCGGGGCCGATGACGATGACCGAACGGCCCGAGTAGTCCACGCGCTTGCCGAGCAGGTTCTGGCGGAACCGGCCCTGCTTGCCGCGCAGCATGTCGGAGAGCGACTTGAGCGGGCGGTTGCCGGCGCCGGTCACGGCGCGGCCATGGCGGCCGTTGTCGAACAGCGCGTCGACGGCTTCCTGCAACATGCGCTTCTCGTTGCGAATGATCACGTCCGGCGTCTTGAGGAGCAGCAGGTTGCGCAACCGGTTGTTCCGGTTGATCACGCGGCGGTACAAATCGTTCAAGTCCGACGTGGCGAACCGGCCGCCCTCGAGCGGCACCAGCGGACGCAGGTCCGGCGGAATCACGGGCAGCACTTCGAGCACCATCCACTCGGGACGGGTGTTCGTGCGGCGGAACGCGTCCATCACCTTGATGCGCTTCGTCAGCTTCTTCTTGTTCTGCTTGCTGCGCGTCTCGGCCATCTCGCGGTCGAGCTGCTCAATCATCTCTTCGAGATTGATTCGCTTCATCAGGTCGCGCACGCCCTCGGCGCCCATCTTCGCGATGAACCCGTCGCCGTACTTGTCCTGCGCTTCGCGGAATTCCATTTCGCTGAGGAGCTGCTTCTCCTGCAGCGGCGTGTCGCCCGGGTCAATGACCACGTAATCCTCGTAGTAGAGCACGCGCTCGAGGTTGCGCGCCGTCATGTCCAGCACCAGGCCCATGCGGCTCGGTGTGCACTTGAAGAACCAGATGTGCGAAACGGGCACCGCGAGGTCGATGTGCCCCATGCGCTCGCGGCGCACGCGGGCCAGCGTGACTTCCACGCCGCAGCGGTCGCAGATCACACCCTTGTGCTTGATCCGCTTGTATTTACCGCACGAGCACTCCCAGTCCTTCGTCGGACCGAAAATGCGCTCGCAGAACAAGCCGCCCTTTTCCGGCTTGAACGTGCGATAGTTGATCGTCTCCGGGTTCTTGACCTCGCCAAAGCTCCACGAACGCACCGTTTCCGGCGCGGCCACCGTGATGCTCGCCCAGTCAAATCCACCCGTGACGGGTTCCGCCCCCAACAACTGCGCTGCGCTGGTATTTTCGGCCATAAAGTTCTCCGTTCCTGCTTCGCCTTCGATGCTGTTTGCTCGCCCGGACTATTCCTTGCCGCGATGGACCCGGACATCCAGGACCAGGCTCTGCATTTCCTTCATCAACACGTTGAACGACTCCGGCATGCCGGCCTCCAACACGTTTTCGCCCTTCACGATCGACTCGTAAATGCGGGTGCGGCCCTGGACGTCGTCGCTCTTGACCGTCAGGATTTCCTGCAGCGCGTAGGCCGCGCCGTAGGCTTCCATCGCCCACACTTCCATTTCGCCGAATCGCTGGCCGCCGTATTGCGCCTTGCCGCCCAGCGGTTGCTGGGTGACGAGCGAGTACGGACCCACCGCGCGCGCGTGGATCTTGTCGCTGACCAGGTGGTGCAGCTTCAGCATGTAGATGATGCCGACCATGACGCGCTGGTCGAACGGTTCGCCCGTGCGTCCGTCGTACAACACCGTCTTGCCATCTTCATCCAGCCCCGCCTTCACCATCAGTTCGCGCACCGCCTTCTCGGAGATGCCGTCAAACACCGGCGTCGCCGCGTGCATGCCGAGACGGCGGCACGCGATGCCGAGGTGCGTTTCGAGCACCTGTCCGACGTTCATGCGGCTGGGCACGCCCAGCGGATTCAGCACGATGTCGACCGGCGATCCATCCGGCAGGAACGGCATGTCCTCGTCCGGCACCACGCGGGCAATGACGCCCTTGTTGCCGTGACGGCCCGCCATCTTGTCGCCGACGGACAGCTTCTTCTTGCTGGCCACGTAGACCTTGACCTGCTTGATGATGCCCGGCTCGACTTCGTCGCCGCTCTCCACGCGATCCAGCGAGCGCTCCTTCTCGAGATCGAGCTCGGAGAACTTGTGCGTGAATTCGCTGATGATGCCCTGGATCTTGATCTGGATCGGGCTCGGATCGATTTCAATGTGGTTGTAGGCCGCCGCCAGCTTGCGCAGCAGCGTCTTCGTGATCTTGCGGTTCGCCGGGATGATAACCTCCCCGGTGTCCATGTTGACCACATCGAGCGGGATCTTCTCGCCGAGCAGGATATTCGAGAGCGATTCCGTCAGGTCTTCCGTCAGGCGCTCGGTCTTCTCGGTGAATTCCTCTTCGATCTGCTTGAGCTGCTTGCGCCGCTCCGCCGGGGACAACTTGCTGTCCTTGTTGTCCTGGCGCGCCGACACCTTGACGTCCATCACGATGCCCGTCGTGCCCGACGGGACGGTGAGCGACGTGTCGCGCACATCAGCGGCCTTTTCGCCGAAGATCGCGCGAAGGAGGCGCTCTTCCGGCGCCAGCTCCGTCTCGCTCTTCGGGGTGATCTTGCCGACCAGGATGTCGCCCGGCTTCACTTCGGCGCCGATGCGGACCACGCCGTCGTGGTTCAGGTTCTTCAGCGCCTCTTCGCCGACGTTGGGAATATCCCGGGTGATTTCCTCGGGACCCAGCTTCGTGTCGCGAGCGCCGCACTCGAATTCCTCGATGTGAATCGACGTGTAGACGTCCTCCCGCACGAGGCGTTCGTTGATGAGGATCGCGTCCTCAAAGTTGTAGCCGCACCACGGCATGAACGCGACCATCACGTTGCGACCCAAAGCCAGTTCGCCCTGGTCCGTCGCGGGACCGTCCGCCAGCACGTCACCCTTCTTCACCTTCTGGCCGACCTTCACGATCGGCTTCTGATTGACGCAGGTGCCGCCATTCGAGCGCATGAACTTGCGCAGTTCATACACCTGGTAGTCGCTCTTCGGCGTCTTCTTGGTCGGCGCTTCGCCGTCCACGGAGACGATAACCTTCGAGCCGGAAACATACGCCACCTTGCCCGGCGCCTCGGCGAGCACGATGATCCGCGAATCGCGGGCCACCTTGCCCTCCATGCCGGTCGCCACGTACGGGCGTTCGGCGCGCAGCAGCGGGACGGCCTGGCGTTGCATGTTCGAGCCCATCAACGCGCGGTTCGCGTCGTCGTGCTCGAGGAACGGGATCAGGCCGGCGGCCACCGAAACGAGCTGCTTCGGCGACGTGTCCATGTAATCCACGCGGTCCGGCGCCACTTCGAGGAAGTCGCCGCGATACCGCACGGTCACCGTCTTCTCAACGAACTTGCCGCTGCCGTCGACCGGGGCATTCGCCTGCGCGATGACGTAGTTCTCCTCCTGGTCCGCCGTCAGGAAGTCCACCTCGCTGGTGACCTTGCCATTGATGACCTTGCGGTACGGGCTCTCGATGAAGCCGAACGGGTTCACCCGCGCGAACGTCGAAAGCGAGGAAATCAAACCGATGTTCGGGCCTTCCGGCGTCTCAATCGGGCAGATGCGCCCGTAGTGGGACGAATGCACGTCGCGCACCTCGAAACCGGCGCGCTCGCGGGACAGACCACCCGGTCCCAGCGCGCTCAAGCGGCGCTTGTGCGTCAGCTCGGCGAGCGGGTTCGTCTGGTCCATGAACTGCGAGAGCTGGCTGCGGCCGAAGAAGTCGCGGATCACCGCGGACAGGGCCTTCGGGTTGATCAACTTCTGTGGCGTGAGTTTTTCGACGTTCGTGTCGAAAATCGTCATGCGCTCTTTCACCAGGCGCTCCGTGCGGGCCAGGCCCACGCGGCACTGGTTCTCGAGCAATTCACCGACGGTGCGGACGCGGCGGCTGCCGAGGTGGTCGATGTCGTCCACCGTGCCCTCGCCCTTGCGCAGGTTCACGAGATACTTGATCGCGGCGATCAGGTCTTCCTTCTGGAGGACGCGCGCCTTCTCCTCGTCGGGCTCCTCCGGCAAGCCCAGCTTCTGCTGGATCTTGTAGCGGCCCACACGGCCGAGGTCGTAGCGGCGCGGATCAAAAAACACGCGCTTCAAAAGCTGCTTCGCGTTCGACGTCGTCGGCGGATCGCCGGGACGCAGCTTCATGTAGATGTCCTTGAGCGCGTCTTCCGTGCTGCGGGTCGGATCCTTCTGGATCGACTTGAGCAGCAGCCCCTCGTCCCACGCCACGTTGACGACGCGGACGCTGGAGAGGCCGGCGGCCTTCATCTGCTTGACGAGCTCACGGGTGACCGGCTCATAGCGCCGCGCCAGCACGGTGCTCGAACTCACGTCAATCGCGTCCTCACGCAACACGCGGTGGGCCAGATCCGCGTCGGTGGACGTGCCCTTGAGATCGAGGTCCTCGAGGGTGTAGAAAATCGACAGGATGTCCTCGTCCTTGTCAAACCCGAGCGCGCGCAGGAACGTCGACGCCAGGAACTTCCGGCGGCGGCGCGTGCGGTCGAGGTAAATGTGCAGGTTGTCCGACGTGTCGAACTGGACCTCCACCCAGGAACCGCGATCCGGGATGATGCGGAAGGAGTACAGCATCGTTCCGTTCGGATGCAGGTTCTGTTCAAAGCAGATGCCGGGCGAGCGGTGAAGCTGGCTGACCACGACGCGCTCGGCGCCGTTGACGATGAAGCTGCCCTGCTCCGTCATGAGCGGCACTTCGCCCATGTACACGTCTTCTTCGCGCACTTCGTCGCCGTCCTTGAGGCGGAACGTGACATAGAGCGGCGCGGAGTAGGACGCGCCTTCGCGGATGCACTCCACGGGGCCCATCTTGGGCTCGCTGATTTCGAACTTCACGAAGTCGAGCACAACCTTGCCGTCGTAGCTCTCGATCGGGAAGACCTCCTTGAACACCGCCTGCAGGCCGACGCGTTTCCGCTTCATGGCCGGCGTGTCGAGTTGCAGGAAGTCCTTGTAGGAGTTGGTCTGGATCTCAATGAGATCCGGAGCCTCGATAATGTCAGTCAGCTTGCCGTAACTAATTCGATTTGCCATCGTCCACCTTCGGGCCAGCCCAGCCCTCGAGGTTCAACCGTCGCGCGCGCCCTCCCACCAACACGGTGGGACCTGTCGGAACGAAAAGTTCCAACGATTGGAAAAGCGGCCTCGTCCGCTTTCCAACCGTTGGAAATTCCGATGTACGAAGCCTACTTGACTTCGACTTTGGCGCCGGCTGCTTCCAGCTTGGCCTTGATATTCGCGGCGTCGTCCTTGGAAGCGCCTTCCTTGATGACCTTCGGGGCGCCCTCGACCAGGTCCTTGGCTTCCTTGAGGCCGAGGTTGGTGAGACTGCGCAGTTCCTTGATCACCTGGATCTTGTTCGCGCCGGCCGCCGCCAGGGTCACCGTGAATTCGGTCTGCTCTTCGGCCGGGGCCGCAGCCGCCGCGCCCGCGCCAGGAGCCGCCGCCACCGCCACAGGGGCCGCCGCGGAAACACCCAGCCGCTCTTCGAGCAGCTTCACCAGTTTCGACAAGTCCAACACCGTCATCTGCTCGATCGCGGAGACGATTTCTTCCATTTTCTGCGTTGCTTCTGCCATTTTCCTTACTCCTTCGCTTCGTTCGATAGTTGATTGTTCGGTTGCGCGGATCAGGCCGCCTGCCCTTTTTTATCCGCATACGCCTGCAGGACATACAGCACGCTGGCAGCCTTCTGCTGCAGCACACCGACCAGCCGGGACATCGGGGCGGCAATGGTGCCGACCACCTGGCCCAGCAGGACTTCCCGCGACGGCAACGCGGCGAGGCTTTCCACGTCCGCGGATGAAAGGATTTGCCCCTGGAGACCGCCGACCTTGATCGCCGGTTTCTCGTTCTCCTTGATGAAGTCCTTCAGGATTTTCGCCGCCTGGACGACATCCCCCTCGCCATACACGAGGGCGGAGGGCCCGCGCAGCACGGAGGGATCAATCGCCGGCAGACCGCAGCTCGCGGCCGCCATTCCGAAGTGTTTGTTCTGCACCACCTGGAACCGCGCCTTCGCGCCGCGCAGGCGCTTGCGCAAGTCTTCCGACTTGCTGACGCTCAGCCCCTTGTAGTTGGTGAGAAAAAAGTATGTGGAGCCAGACAGCTTGGTCTGAACCTCCTTCAACATGGATGCTTTTTCTGCTCTCATGACAAGCTCCTCAGACCGCCGCCACCGCGTCGCGTACGTTCACGTGCAGGCCCGGCCCCATCGTGGAGCTAAGCGTGCAACGCTTGATAAAAATGCCCTTCGCGGAGGACGGGCGCGCGTGCTGCACCGCATCCACGATCGTGCGGCAGTTTTCCAGCAGCGCCTCGGGCGCGAAGGAAAGCTTGCCGAACGGCACCTGCACGTTGCCGTTCTTGTCCATGCGGAACTCGACCCGACCCGCCTTGAACTGCTTGACCGCCGAGGCCGTATCCTCCGAAACCGTGCCCGACTTCGGGTTCGGCATGAGGCCGCGCGGACCGAGCACTTTGCCCAGTTTGCGCACTTCCTTCATGCACTCCGCCGTCGACACGATCACGTCGATATCCACCCAGCCGCCGGCCACCTTGGCCACGAGGTCCTCGTACCCCACATAGTCGGCGCCCGCCGCGCGCGCGGCATCCGCCTGCGGACCCGTCGCGAACACCAGCACGCGCACCTTTTTACCGGTGCCGTGCGGCAACGCCACCGTGCCGCGGACGTTCTGGTCCGATTGCGTCGGGTCGACGCCGAGGCGGAACGCAATTTCCGCGGTTTCGTCGAACTTCGAGTACTTGTTCGCCTTCAGGAAGGCGATTGCATCGGCCAATTCATAAAATTTGGCGCGATCCACTTTGGCCATTACGGCCCGATGTTTTTTACCATGTTTCGGCATTATATGACCTCGACTCCCATACTACGCGCCGTGCCTGCAATGAGGCGGCACGCGTGGTCCACGTCTCGTGCATTCAAATCCTTCTCTTTGATCTTCGCGATCTCTTCGAGCTGCTTGCGCGTCACCTTGCCGACCTTCTCGCGGTTCGGCGTGCCCGAGCCCTTCGCAATACCGGCGGCGCGCTTCAGCAGCGTCGCGGCGGGCGGGCTCTTCGTGATGAAACTGAACGATTTGTCCTGGTAAACGGAAATCACGACCGGGATCACCAGGCCGGCGTCCTTCTGCGTGGCCGCGTTGAACTCCTTGCAGAACGCCATGATGTTCACGCCCTGCTGACCGAGCGCGGGACCCACCGGCGGCGCGGGGTTCGCCTGCCCGGCCGGAATCTGCAACTTAACAAGTGCTACAACTTTTTTTGCCATAATGCGGTTTCAGGATTCAGGCGACCAATGACCGGCGCCCGGATTCCTCTCCTATGCTCGTTCCACCTGCCAGTACTCCAACTCCACCGGAGCGGAGCGGCCGAAAATCGATACCGACACCTTGAGCTTGCCGCGCTCGGGGTCGATTTCTTCAATCACACCATTAAAATTCAGGAAGGGTCCGTCGTTGATCTTCACCGTCTCGCCGGCCTCGAACGACACCTTCGGTTTGACCTTGTCCTTCTTCTCCTCAATCTGGTTGAGGATGCTGCTGACTTCCTCCTCGCGCAGCGGCACCGGCCGCTCGCCGCCGATGAAGCCGATGATGCCCGGGGTGTTCTGGATGAAATACCAGCTCTTTTCCACCAACTGCTTGTTCGCGTCGTACAGGTGGATGTGAATCAGCACATAGCCCGGGTAAAACTTCCGCGTCGTCGTGGACTTTTTGCCCCGCTTCGTCTCGGACACCTTTTCGGTCGGAATCAGGACTTCCTCAATGTAGTCCTGCATCTCCTCCATCTTGAGGCGGCGCTCGATGCTCTCCTTGACCTTGCCTTCCTGGCCGGAAAGCGTATGCAAAACGAACCACTGCTTTTCCATGTCTGCCATCTGCGCGCCCCCTAGCGGGTGAAGACCCGGAGCAGTGTGCTCAATATGACGTCACTCAAGCTCACGACGGCGCCCAGGATGGCCACAGCAACAATGACCACCACCGTGGACTCCAGCAGCTCCGGACGCGTCGGCCAGGTGCACTTCTTCAGCTCCACCTGCACCTCGCCCACGAAGTCGCGCGTGCCCGTAATCAGTTGACCGAGTTTATTCACTAAATTGACCTGACCAGCGTTTCATTGGCAGGGCAGGAGGGACTTGAACCCCCAACACCCGGTTTTGGAGACCGGTGCTCTGCCAATT
>DAOLDD010000008.1:0-119562 GCA_035327585.1 Kiritimatiellia bacterium
GCATGCCTAATCCACGCCGCCAGCGTTCGTTCTGAGCCAGAATCAAACTCTCCGTATAAAAGAGTTTTAGCGAACACCCTTGCGGATGCCCGCCAGTAGATTCTGACGAGCTATCTTTCGATAGCTATTGTCTTACTCAAACTGACGTATAACCTCGCACAAACCACACCACTTCTAAATCGAAGCAGCATAGCAAGTATTCCATTTTCAAAGAGCCGATCAACGAGACGAAAAAACCCAACCGCCCTCTTCTATAGCTCGAAGCGGGCGCCTGAGCAACTCTCATTGATAAGGATCACGCGGCTTTTCAGCCCCGAAATCTGGAGACGAAGCTATAAAACACCGCGCAAAGTGTCAACGGGTTTTAATAAAAAAAGTGAAAAAAATTCGGCCCCCGAAAAGCAGCGACGCAACTCGTTTGAAATCAAGATATTGCAATGCGCGCCAACAGCATCAAGATCGCTTGAGCGAACGCGATTCGTGTGCGACGATCACGAAATGAATACGTTGCCCCCACCCCTGATCGTTGCACTCGATGTCGATTCACGCAAAAATATGGCGGAAACATTAGGAAAACTGCCGAATTCACTCCAGTGGTTCAAAGTCGGACTGGAGTTATTCTGTGCGGAAGGCCCCGCAGTGCTGGAACCCATAAAAGCCCGAAATTCCTCGATATTTCTCGATTTAAAGCTGCACGACATCCCGCGCACCGTCGAACGTGCCGTCAAGTCAGCAGCCCGGCATGACGTGCAACTGCTCACCATCCACGCGGGCGGAGGCCGCGCGATGATCCAGGCCGCAGCGCAAGCCGCCCGAGAATTCGGGCCATCACGGCCACAAGTGATTGCGGTAACGGCACTAACAAGTTTGCAACAGGGCGATCTGAAGGATACCGGCGTCGCACGCGAGCTGGCGGACCATGTACGGGGTCTCGCCCACTTGGCAATCGAGTCGGGGGCGGACGGCGTTGTTTGTTCTCCATTGGAAGCCAAGATGTTACGCCAAACATTGGGCCCCGATGCGCTGCTGGTCACACCGGGGATCCGCGCGGCGGGCGAAGCAAAGGGCGACCAGAAACGAACACTTACCGCCGGCGAAGCGGTGCGCGCGGGCGCGACGCATTTGGTAGTCGGGCGCCCGATTCTTGAGGCAACTGATCCGGCGGAAGCCGCGGACCGACTGCTGATGGAAATTCGCACGGCATTCTCCAGCCGGAACGCGCAAAACGCATGAACACGCGCTGGCCAGCGGTAAAGCATGTCGTGTGGGACTGGAACGGGACGCTGCTCGACGACACGGCGTTGTGCATTGAAATCATGAATGAATTGCTGGGCGAACGCGACCTGCCGCAGCTCGACAAGGCGCGCTACCAGGAGATTTTTGATTTTCCCGTGGTCGACTATTATGCGCGGCTCGGCTTCGATTTTTCGCGCGATCCGTTTCATCTCATTGGCGCGGAATTTATCCGCCGCTATGAAGCACGCCGCACGGAGGCGCGACTCCACGCAGCCGCGACATCCACGCTGACCGCGCTTCGCGCCGCGGGTTTTTCGCAATCCGTTCTCTCCGCCTACAAACACGACACGCTCGAATCCTTGCTGGCACACTTCGAGGTGCGCGGATTTTTTGGCGATGTGCTTGGCAGCGACGACGTTTATGCGCACGGCAAAGTCGAGCAGGGACGAGCCTGGATACGCACGCGAGCGATTGACCCGCGCCACATGCTCCTGATCGGCGACACCCGACATGACTTCGAGGTCGCCGTGGCGATGGGCTGCCACTGCCTGCTCGTCGCAGACGGCTATCACCCACGCAGCAAACTGGAGCCCCTGGGCGCGCCGGTGGTGGATGATTTGTCGGGAGTATGCAAGGAGCTGGGAGTCGGCAGGTAGGAGTGGCAAGGAACCGTTTCGTGTCCTCGTCCCGTTCCCCTCTCGTGCCTTCCCGATCTAGCCCACCTTCACGAACGGAGAGGCCGCGCGATACAGCGAGCGCGCTTCCTCGCGCAACGCGGCGTGATCGGGATCGCGCAGGCGGGGATCGGCCGCGATCATGCGGAAGGCTTCCTGGCGCGCCTTCTCCAACAGGGCGGTGTCGCGCAGCGGATCGGCGACTTTGAGCACGGCGCCGCCGCTCTGCTCCCTGCCGAACAGGTTGCCCATCCCGCGAATCTGGAAATCCTCCTCCGCGATGCGAAATCCGTCGGTGGTTTTCTCGAGTACTTTGAGGCGCTGCCAGGCTTCGCGTGTATGCGCGTGGGCCTGCAGGATGCAGTAGGATTTGTGGTTGCCCCGCCCGATGCGCCCTCGCAGTTGGTGGAGCTGCGCGAGGCCGAACCGCTCGGCATTTTCGATCAACATCACGGTGGCATTCGGCACATCGACGCCCACCTCGATCACACTCGTGGCGACGAGCACGTCAAGCGCGCCGGACCTGAATTTTTCCATCGCGCGATCGCGCTGCTCGACGGGCAACTGGCCGTGCACGAGGCCGGTCCGCAATCCCCGCAGGGGGCCTGCGTCCAGCTGTTCGATCATCTGGGTCGCCGCCTTCAGGTCAAGCTGCTCGGACTCGGAAACCAGCGGATACACGAGGTAGGCCTGCCGTCCGCGGGCGACCTGCTTGCGAATGAAGTCGTAGGCCGCGGTCAATTGCTCCTCGCGAATGACGCGCGTGACGATGGGCTGGCGGCCGGCGGGCATCTCCCGGATCGTCGTCACGTCGAGGTCGCCATACCACGTCATCGCGAGCGTGCGCGGGATGGGCGTGGCCGTCATCACGAGCACGTCCGGCTGGATGCCCTTGGTATAAAGCTGGCCGCGCTGCTCGACGCCGAATTTGTGCTGCTCGTCAATCACCACAAGGCCGAGATCCTTGAACACGACGCGGTCCTGGATCAGCGCATGGGTGCCGACCACGAGATGCACGCGGCCATCCGCCAGTTGCGCGCGCACGGCCACTTTTTCATCGGGCGGCAAACTGCTGGAAAGTATCGCGATGCGGATGCCCAGCGGTTTGAGGTGGCGGCTGAAGGTGGCGGCGTGTTGCCGGGCGAGCAATTCCGTGGGGGCCATCACGGCGACCTGCGTCCCGCATTCAATCGCATCCACGGCGGCGCAGGCAGCCACGATGGTTTTCCCGGAGCCGACGTCGCCCTGGAGGAGGCGGTGCATCGGATGCGGCCGGGCCATGTCGGTCCTGATTTCCGCGAGGGCCGCCCACTGGCCCGCGGTCAACTGAAAGGGCAGCGACGCGATGAGTTGCTGGCGGCGCTCGCCCCGCGGCTGCAGCGCGCGGCCCTCGAGCACATGTTCGGTCTGGTGTTTGCGGGCGGCGAGGACGAGCTGCATGCACAGGAATTCCTCAAAGACCAGCCGCTCACGCGCGCGGATGGCCTCGGCCTCGCTGACGGGGAAATGGGCCTGGCGCAGCGCATCCTGGAGGCCGGGCAGATTCCAGCGGTCGCGGGTCATGGCGGGAAGCGCGTCGGTCACGCCGGGCACATAGGTCTCGATGGCCGCCCAGCAAATGCGGCGCATCGACCGTTGGCCGAGATTTTCCGTCAGCGGATAAACGGGCACGATGCGACCGGCGTGCAGGAGGTCGTCCTCTTCCTCGCGGACGCGCTCGATTTCCGGGTGCTCGAAAACAAGACCGCCCTTCCGCACGGCAGCCTTCCCGAACACGATCAGCTTTTCGCCGACCGCCAGTTGTTCCTGCAGGTATTGCGCGTTGAACCAGCGGCAGCGCGCCAGCGCGGTGCGATCGGTCACCACGGCTTCGAGGTAGCCCTTCCCAAAACGCGGGCGGGTCCAGCTCGAACGCACGACCTCGACCTGCACGGCGGCCCAGTCGCCGGATTTCAGCGCGCGCAGCGGGGTCAGCAACCGGCGGTCCTCGTATCGGCGGGGCAGCGTCAACAGCAGGTCGCGAACGGTGTGAATGTCCATGCGCGCGAGCTGGGCGGCCCGGCTTTCCCCCACGCCGCGAACGAATCGAACGGGCTGGGTCCAGTCGCGTTGGGCGGAGTCTGTCATGCGTTGAGAAAAAATCCTGCTGCGGCGCAGGCCATCCTGTATCATTCCCGCGGACACGGTCCAATCGAGAACTCCGAAAACGTGAACCCCCGCTATTACGACGAACATCGCCCGCGACACCGGCGCTCCCTTGAGTACTATCGCCGTACGCTGGCGATCGGCGCGGTCCCGCTGGCTCTTTCGATCTGGCTGGCGGTCACGCAATTTCCCCTCATCGGGCCGGGGCTTTACGCCAACGCCGGCCTGAGCCTCGCGGGACTGCTGTTGTTGTGGAGTGTGCGCGCGATGCAGCGGGAGCCGCCGCGCAGCGTTTGGGGCCGCGGCATCATGAACCACATCGACGCCCTCTACCCGGCGCTGCTCGTGAGCCTGCAGGGCTGGTTCGTGATGTTGAGCGCCCTGTTAATCTGGTTCACGGTGACGGAGCTGGGTTTCCCGGCAAACGCATTCCACCACGGCCTGCTCGTCGGCATCCTGCTGCTCTCGCCCGTGCGCCGGGTCCTGCGCGGCACGGAGCCGCCGCACCCGTCGCCACGCCGTGAATTGCTCATGGAGGGGCTTGGAAATCTAAACGCGATCCTGATCACATTGTTCGTCACCGCGATCATGACGACGTCGAACCTTCCGCCGGGCGTGCCGCTGACGGGCGAAATTCCGCCGCTGCTGCTCTTCACGTGGATGGGCGCGGTCCTGGTCGTACTGACCTGCGTGATCCTTTTCCTGGATCACATCGTGCGCAAGATGCCGCCGACGATTCGCGAGGAGCAAAAGGACACGCTGGATTAGCGGGCCACGGCTCGGGAGGCGTACGACAGGATGATGCGCGCGGCCTCGGCATCGCCGCCGGCGGCCACCGTTTCATGAGGCAGCGGCGCGATGCGGATGGCCTCCAACGCCGCGCGCAGTTCGCCGCGATACAACTGCTCCGCGGGAATGTGCACATGCTGGAAGCACCTTTTCACCGCAGCCTCCAGCACCGGGTATTCACGGAAGTCGGTGCGCTCGGCGTAGATGAGCGGCTTCCGGTTCACCGCGCAGTCGGCGAGCACGCCGAAGCCGGGCTTCGTGAGCACGGCATCCGCGGAGGCAAGCACGCTCGAAAACGGAATCACGCGCCGGTCCACCGGATGGATGTTCGGCCCGGTCCAGGCCAGCGGCTGGAGCGCGAAGAATTCCCAGTCGCGGAGCGCGGTCACCCGCGCGAGCGCCTCAGCATTCCAGTCCAGCGACGTGAACGATAGGAGTATCCAGGCTTTGCCGGGGTCCGCGCCGGTCAACGCGGCGAGTTCCTCGCGCCGCGGGCGGGCGGGTCGCGCGGGCAGGCCCAGTTCGCGGCGACGCGGGAAGGCGGCCATCGGCTCGGCGAAGGGAAAACGCAGCAGTTCATCGCACCCGGCATAGCCGGCGCGGAAGTGTTCGGACACCGCGCGCCAGCGCGCATCACGGGGGATGAATTCCTCGTAAATCCAGTCCCAGCCGAAGTTGCCGATGGCGAGCGCCGGGATGTCGGCCATTCGCGCGGCGCGCAGCGGGATGGCGGGAATGTCGCACACCACCGCGGTCACCTGCTCGCTCCTGAGAAACGCCGCCTCCTGCCGCTCAAGTTCCTCCGCGCGCTCCAACAGTGCGACGCAAGCCGCGCGCGTGGCCTCCACATCCACGCGTATGGAATCGTGCTGCACCATGCCGACGTCGAAACTCCCGGGACGATGCCGCCACGCGCCCGCGGGAAGCCGGTCCCGGAAAAAGGCCGGCGGCAAATCCGAGACGATCACGAGGGGCCGGGCGGGGTCCGCCTCCATCAAGGCACGCAGGACGTCGCAGGAGCGCGCGCCGTGCCCGTAGCCGTGCGCGGTGATGTAGTAGGCGATGGCGCTCATGTTTCGGGCCGGGCCTCCGTGCCGCGGAAAAAGGCGAATGCACTGGTGTACCCGTGGATGTGGGTGGCGCCGGCGACGGGTCCGATTTCGCCGTTGGCGAAAAAACCGGCCAGCGGGATTTCGCCCAATTGCTCGCCGAGCAGACGCGAATCGTGGCCCGCCTGGCTGTACAACGCCTGCCCGCGGCCCACGCACGAGAACATCAATGCGCCCTCGACGGGTTCCGGCGCTCGTGCGCGATAGTGCGCCAGCATCTCCTGCAACTCACCGGCGGCGGAATTCCTGTCGCGCAAATGGAAGCGGACCACCTGGCCGGGCCGCAACGTCGCGCCGGCGGCGAGGATGCCGCGCTTGTAGTCGATGCCGACGAGGTTGCGCACGAGATAATCCGCGTCGGGCCGCGCGTCCGGTTCATCGGCCTGCACGCCCAGCAGGAGTGAACGGCGCATCAAGGCCTTGTCCTCATCGGACGAGTGCTCGACGAGTTCCGCCAGGTAGCGCAGCGGCGGCTGCCCGTCGACCTCCAACAGCACATTGTTTTCGCATTTCGTCACCGTCAACGCGCGACCGATCGGGCGGCAGCCCTGCGCGACCAGCGTATCCACCTCCAGCGCGCCCCCCATTGCCACCAGCAGTGCGCCTGAATTGTAAACCCGGGGGCCGTCGAAGAGCGCCTGCTCGCCCTGTTTATTCCCGCCGCTGGCGAGGCCGCCCACCTTGGCGGTGCCCGGATAGGCATAGTCGAGCCCGGTCAGCAGCGCGTCGACACGGGCGACAAACGGATCGGCGAACACGATGAAGTGCCGGGGTACTTCGTCATGGAGCCCGATCCAATTGCGCCAGACTTCCGGCGCGGCATCGGCGTCCGGCATGTCCAGCGTATGCGTGTAGTGAACGCTGATCTCCACAGCCGGCATCCGGGCGGCCATGAGCGCGAAGGCCGGGAATCCCTCCACCTCAACACCGCCGCCGATGACGCCATGCCCCGTGCAGCCCGCCACCGCGCGCGCGGGCAGGCAGGCTTGGAGCCAGCCGTGCACGTGGGTGAACGCGTCGCGAAAGTGCGGCGAAATGAAAAACAGCGCGAGATCGACCGGATCCGCGCCGAGCGATTTACGGACCTCCTTGCACGCCCGCGCGACCGCCTCGCTCGCATTTGGCGAACGCGCGACGGAACTGGCCCATTTCATGGTCGATTGCACGGCGCCACGGTAACGCGGATGAGGCGCGAGCGCAAAGGGCGAAGCGTGGAGGGATCAAAAAACGATCAAACCACCCGCATCGGCGAGCAACTGCCGCAGGGTCTTCACATTCGGGTAACGGGACAATCCGTCCATCATGATGCGCGCCGTGAATTCGGCGTCCACATCCCCGCGGTGCAGCCCTTCAGCCTGCAGTCCGATGAGCTGGGCCAGCTCGCCCAGTTTGTGCGACTTCGCGTCCGGATACCAACGGCGAAACAGTTTGAGGCTGTCGATCACGGCATTCGCCGGCAGGGGCAGTTGGGCGCGCACGATTTCGGCGCGGACAAAATCCACATCGAAGCGCGCGTTGTGCGCCATCAGGATGGAGTCCCCGATGAAGTCGATGAACTCGGGGTATATTGTGGCGAAATCCGGCTTGTCCTTGACCATGTCGTCGGAGATGCCGTGTACTTTTACGACGCGGGGTGGGATGGACCGGCCGGGGTTGACCAGCCAGTTCGTCGTCGCGACCACCTCGCCGTTGCGAATTTTGACGGCGCCCAGTTCCACCACCCGGTCGCGATCCGCGCTGAACCCGGTCGTTTCCACATCGAACACCACAATTGTGAGGTTCTTTACGTAGGTGTTCATGCGCGGCAGCGCCGCGTTGTCCAGCGCCGCCTGCGCCACGGAAGATACGATCCCCCCAGCAGCCAACATGAAGATCAGCAGCAGCCCGAGAATTCCGTGTGGTCGTTTGGTCATACCCCTTATGCCTCCGTTAGTTCGCCCACTATGACACACTCGCCGTCCAATTGTTAGAATTTTGTTAGCGACTGCTCGTCCGCGCGCGCAAACGCCCGGCAAGCGGGTTGCCGGGCGTCGCGCAGGAATTTATTTCAACCTGTTGATCTAGAAGCCGATGCGAACGGCCGCTCCCAGGGTGATCGTGTCGGAATCGGGCTTTGTTGCGTCATCGCTGACGTTGTCCCATTTTTCGAAACGATACATGGCGTGGATGTCGAGGAAGATGGACGGCAACAACTCCACATCGAAGCCGGCCCGGAAGAAATAGAACGGGTCGTCCGCGAAATCGCCATCGGAATAGTACCCCCCAATCCCGGCGGCGGCATACAACGCCTGCCCGAGAATCAGGTAGCCCTGCGGCTCGTACACATCTTCCGTTGATCCCGCGAAGCCTTTCTCCTTCCACGCCACGTCCACACCGAGGCCCAACAACCCCGGCTTGTACTGGTAGGTCGCGACCCAGGCGAGGCCATCCTCGTCGAAATCCTCGTCCAGATCGTCCAACGCCTTCCAGTAGTGCGCGCCAACGCCCAACCGATGCGCGCTCTCCGCCCAACTTTGGGCGCCACCCATCAACACCCCCGCCGCCACGCATAACGCCAACCATTTCCCGATGCGCATACAGGCCTCCTTCCGAGTGGATGCTCCACTCTCAATGCGTTCAGTGTGAACCTGTTACCCCTCCACGTCAAGATTCCATCATTTGGCGCTTGGTATTCGAGCGCGCGAGTGCTAAACCACACCCCTTCACACATGTAGCAACCGGAGCATGCCGGATACATAATTGTAGCATTTTAGCGCTGAAACAAAATTTGCGTCACGGCCGTACAATCATAGCTACACGCTGTGAATCAACAGGTTGTGCACGCAAACGGCCCGACATTTATCCATCATGGCACGGAGCATGCTATATCTGCGTCACCCTATTTGTAAGGGAAATATGAGTCAGCAACCGAACAGGAGCATATCACGATGAAGTACTCGAATGCGCGTCAGGCCGCGATTGCGGCGGTGACAACCTACAAGCCGGGCGGCAAGGCGTTGAATTTCATGGAAACGCCGGCCGAGCAGATTTTCGGCTCGAACGTGTTCAACGACGCGGAGATGCGGAAGCGTCTCCCGAAGAATGTGTACAAGGCGCTCCAGAAGACGATCAAGCAGGGCGCGAAGATGGACGCAGGCGTCGCCGACGTTGTGGCACAGGCGATGAAGGAGTGGGCCATTGAGAAGGGCGCCACGCACTATGCCCATGTGTTCCAGCCGCTGACCGGCATCACCGCCGAGAAGCATGACAGCTTCCTGAACCCGGACGGCAATGACGGCGCCGTGGCCGAGTTCACCGGCAAGCAGCTCATCCAGGGCGAGCCCGACGCCTCGTCCTTCCCCTCCGGCGGCATCCGCGCGACGTTTGAAGCGCGCGGCTACACGGCCTGGGACGTGACCAGCCCGGCATACATCCTTGAGAACCCGAACGGCACGACGCTCTGCATCCCGACGGCGTTCTGCTCGTGGACGGGTGAAGCCCTCGACAAGAAGACCCCGGTGCTGCGGTCGATGCAGGCCCTGAACAAGCAGGCCCAGCGCATCCTGAAGCTGTTCGGCCACAAGGACCCCGGCTACGTGTTCGCCACCGCCGGCCCCGAGCAGGAGTATTTCCTGATCGACCGCAACTTCTTCTTCGCGCGCCCCGACCTCACGCTGTGCGGCCGTTCGCTGTTCGGCGCCAAGCCGGCCAAGGGCCAGGAATTCGAAGACCAGTACTTCGGCGCGATCCCGGAGCGCGTGCTGGCCTGCATGCTCGACGCAGAGCGCGAACTCTTCAAACTCGGCGTACCGGTGAAAACCCGCCACAACGAAGTGGCGCCGAGCCAGTACGAAATCGCCCCGGTGTATGAGAACGCGAACGTCGCGGCCGACCACCAGCAGTTGATCATGATCACGCTGCAGCGCGTCGCGCAGAAGTACGGGCTGGCCTGCCTGTTGACCGAGAAGCCGTTCGCCGGCATCAACGGCTCGGGCAAGCACCTGAATTGGTCGCTCGGCACCGCCAGCGCGAACCTGCTGGAACCCGGCAGCACGCCGCACGACAACATGCAGTTCCTCGTGTTCTGCGCCGCGGTCATCCGCGCCGTGCACAAATGGTCCAAGCTGCTGCGCGTCGCCGTGGCCCACGCGGGCAACGACCACCGCCTCGGCGCGAATGAAGCGCCCCCGGCGATCATCTCGATCTTCCTCGGCGACATGCTGACGGACATCTTCAACCAGCTCGAAAAGGGCGCGGTGAAGAAATCGAAGACCGGCGGCACGATGGAGATCGGTGTCGACGTACTCCCACCCCTGCCGAAGGACGCGGGCGACCGCAACCGCACGAGCCCGTTCGCCTTCACCGGCAACAAGTTCGAGTTCCGCGCGGTCGGCTCCAGCCAGTCCATCTCCGGCCCGCTCGTGATCCTGAACACGATCGTCTCCGAGTCGCTGGACTACATCGCAACCGAGCTCGAGAAGGCCACGAAGGGCGATGCGAGCAAGCTGAACGGCGCCGTGCAGAAGCTCCTGCAGGAGATCATCAAGGAGCACAAGGCGATCATCTTCAATGGCGACGGCTACTCCGAGGCCTGGCACAAGGAGGCGGCCAAGCGCGGGCTGCCGAACCTCAAGAACACGGTCGACGCCCTCGAAGCCATCACCGGCGACAAGACCGCGGCGGCGCTGTTCGAGAAGTACAACGTGCTCTCGGCCCGCGAACTCGCGGCGCGCAACGAGATCTATACGGAGCGCTACTGCAAGGACATCAACACCGAGGCGATGCTCTGCCACGACATCGCCAAGTCGATGATCCTGCCGGCGGCGTACCGCTACCAGGGCGAACTCGCCGCCACGGCGGCCTCGCTCAAGGCGGCGGGCATCAGCAGCCCCGACACCACTTCCCTCAAGACCCTCACGGGCCTTGTGGCCGAGTTGGAGAAGGGCATCGCGGCGCTCGAACACGTGCTCGCGCACAAGAGCAGCGGCAGCACGCTGGACCATGCGAAGCACTATCGCAACGAAGTCCTGCCCGCGATGCTGGATATCCGCAAGGTCGCCGACCAGCTCGAGTTGATCATCGCGGACGACATCTGGCCGCTCCCGACGTACCAGGAGATGCTGTTCATCCGATAAGCGTCCGACGGTTCATGCAAAAACCCGGCCTCCGCGAGGGGGGCGGGTTTTTTGCTTCTGGGTGGATATCCGGCGCGCACTGCGCTATCTTTCGCCCTTTCATTCCTCACCCATGGCACGCGGCATCCTCAAAAGCATCCGGACGAACATCCTCGTCGGCCTGATCCTCGTCACGCCGATCGTGGTGACGGCGTTCGTTGTCAACTGGCTCTTCACCTTTATCACCAACCGAGTGCTGGTGATGCTGCCGCGGCATCTGCGCGAGGGCGACAACGAGCTGCTGTGGCGGGTGGTCGCGCTCATCATCGTGCTCGTGGTGATGTTTTTCGTCGGGGTCCTGATCCGCAACATTCTCGGCAAGCGCCTTTACAAACTGGGCGACAACCTGATTTCGCGCATCCCGCTGATCAATCGCATCTACGTGGCGACCCGCCAGATCATCACGTCGATCGTCCAGCAGCGGAAAACGATGTTCCAGGAGGCGGTGCTGATCCAGTATCCGCGGCCCGGCATATATTCTGTCGGGTTCGTGACCGCGGTGATTCCGAACGAGGTCAACCGATTCATCGACTCGGCGCAGCCCGGCGAGGAATGCGTTTCGGTGTTCATCCCCACGACGCCGAATCCGACCTCCGGATGGTTGTGCATGGTGCCACGCTCCCAGATTCAGAAATTGAACATGACCAGCGGCGAGGCCATGCGCCTCATTGTTTCGGGAGGCGCGGTATTCCCGGGCGACCAGGTCAACGCACCATCCGCGTCACTGGTCGAGCTGGTGCACGAATTGGTGGGCCCGCCGGACGCGGAGGCGCGGCCCGCACCGCAGCGACCCGTACCGTGATCATCAAGACACCCGCCATTGTGCTGCGACAGCATCCCTACACGGAAACGTCGCGGGTCATCACCTGGCTCACGCCCGACGAGGGCCGCTTGAACACCCTGATCAAAGGGGCGATGCGCCCGAAAAGCGCCTTCCTGGGCCAGATTGATCTCTTTTATACATGCGAATTGCTGTACTACGGCCGGAATCGCGACGGCCTGCCCGCGACCCGCGAAGTCACGCCGCTCCAAACCCGCGAGCGCCTGCGCGGCGATTGGCGCGCGTGCGCAGTGGCCTCCTACCTCTGCTCGCTCGTCAGCCGCGCCACGCCGGAAAAAGCGACGCAGCACGACGTGTTCAACTGGCTGGAGGCGGCGCTCGACGACGTCGCCGCCCACGGCGCTTCGTCCGCCATCCTCTGCTGGCACGAACTCCGCTTGCTGGACCTGCTCGGACACGCACCGCAACTGCGCGCCTGCCGGACCTGTGGGGCGCCCGCGACGGAAACCGGCGAGCGGGCGTTTTCCGCGAAGGACGGCGTCTGGTGGTGCCCGGACTGCGCGGCCCGGGAGGCGCGACGCGATCTCCTCCGCGTGCCGGCCGACACGGTGCGGCGACTCGGCGCCTGGCAGGAGGACCGCTCACCGGCGCGCGCGAGAGCCGAGTCGATTTCCTTCTCCACGCTGGCCGGAATGGAGCGCCTGCTGGGCGCCTTTATCGCCTATCAGCTCGACATCCCGCCCGGCCCCCGGATCGCCGCGCTCGATATTCTCTCGCGCAATCCCGCGCAGCCAGTTGACCGCGCCGGTCGGCTTCGATAATGCTGCCAGCGTGAAACCGCGTTCCTATCCCGTCACGTCTTCGCTCTGGCGCGCCGCCAGGGCCGCCGCGGTTTTTCTCGCGTTCATGCTGCTGCTCTTCATGGCGGTCGAACTGAGCAGCCTCGCCATGTTGCTGCACCGACTGCACCCCCACGCGCCCCGGTGGTTCCTGGCGCTGATCGCCGTCGGCCTGCTGGTGGCCACGATCCGGATTCTGCTCTGGCGCGCGCAAGCGAAGTCGCTGCATGCGCCGGCCCTGCCGCCACCCGCCACGGCCACCTATCGGGATCTCAAGACCTTCGTCCAGCACCTGATTCTCGTCCTCAAACGCGCAGCGGCCCACCCGGGCTTGCCGGCCGAGCTCGCCCGAACCACGCGCCAGCGCGCCTACGACCTGGAAAGCACGCTGGGCGCGCACCCGCTGCTCGACGACCTGCGCCGGGACATCGGGCGCACGGAAAACGAAACCTGGCAGCGGCTGATCGAACACCTCGACCAGGAGGCCATTGCGTTTGCCCGCTACAAGATGCACGCGGTGGTCCGCGATGCGATCGAGCCCCCATTCCCGGTCGTGCATCCGGCGCTCACGATGTATCACCAGTTCACGCTCGTGAGCTGCATCGTGGACTGCTATGTCACGCGGCCCTCGCTCATCGAATATGCCACGGTCCTGCGCGACGTCTGGCGCGTCATGTCGGGCGGCGAATATTTCCGCATCGGCCAGCGCCTCTTTGAAGGAATCTATCGCAACAGCCCGCCGCTGGGCCCGGCGGCGGAGGATCTCGGGCAGGCGCTCTCCGTCATCTGGCTCACGTGGAACACGGCGCAGGCGGCGATGCACCGCTGCCGCCATTTCGGCGCGTGGACCGTGGATGGCGCGATCAAGCATCTCGATTCCCTCACCATCGACTCGCTGCTGGTCACGCGCGACACCTTGATTCGCGACGTGCTGCCGCTGATCAAACTCCGCCTGCGCCACAGCGTCGGTCCCGCCGTCGCTGACGCCGCCGGCTTTACCGAGGGCGTCATGGACGGCATCGTCAAGGCCGTGGACGGCGTGATCCAGGGCTTCCGCGCGCAAGGTCCGCTCGAGGCGGTCGAACACTCGCGGCGCTCCCTGCACGGCCTCTACCGCGAACCCGATGCGCGGCCCCGGCGCGAAGGAAGAAACACGGATTGAGCACGACGCGAAAAACACGGGCCGTCCAAACCAGCGGCCACCTGCTGCCCAGCGTGCCGATGCCCGTCCCGTACGGCGCGCACCCCGTGGAGGACGGCGTGCAGTTCACGCTCTTCAGCCGCCACGCGACGCGCGTCTGGCTCATGCTCTTTGACGCGCCGGACGCGGTCGAACCGCGCGAGGAATTCGAGCTCAGCCCGGAGCACAACCGGATCGGCGATATCTGGCACATCCACGTCAAAACCGCCCGCGTCGGCATGTACTACCTCTACCGGCTCGACGGCCAGCCGCCGGGCGCGCACAAGAATTTCTTCGATCCGGAACAGTGGCTGCTCGATCCCTACGCGCAAGCCGTGGCCCGGCCGCCTGAATGGGGCAGCCGCACCGGCATCGAGCCGGGCCGCCACCCGGTGCGCGGGCCGTGGGTGCCCAAGGGCATCATCGTGCGCGATGAGTTCGACTGGTCGGACGATCGAACGCTCAAGATTCCGCTCAACGAAACGGTCATCTACGAAACGCACCTGCGCGGCTTCACGGTGCACCCCAGCTCGGGCGTCGCCCACCCCGGCACCTACCGCGGATTTCGCGAAAAAATTCCCTACCTGCAGCGCCTCGGCGTCACCGCCGTCGAATTCCTGCCCATCCAGGAATTCAACGAAATGGAATATTTCCAGGAAAACATGAAGCGCAAGGAACTGCGCAACTACTGGGGCTATTCCACACTCGCGTTCTTCGCGCCGAACGGCCGCTACGCCAGCGCGGGCGTGTACGGCCAGCAGGTGAAGGAATTCAAGAAACTCGTGCTCGCCCTGCACCGCGCCGGGATCGAGGTCATCCTCGACGTCGTGTTCAACCACACCGCGGAGGGCGGCGACGGCGGGCCCGCCTACTCGTTCCGCGGCATCGACAACTCCATCTACTACCTGATGGACGAAACCGGGCGGCACTATTCCAACTACACCGGCTGCGGCAACACGGTGAACAGCAACCACCCGGTCGTGCGCGACTTCATCATGAATTGCCTGCGCTACTGGCACCTGCACATGCATGTCGACGGCTTCCGCTTCGACCTCGCCTCCATCCTTACGCGCGGGCGCGATGGCGAAGTCCTGCCCGACCCGCCGATCGTGGAGCACATCGCGGAAGACCCCGTCCTGCGCGACTGCAAGATCATCGCCGAGGCGTGGGACGCCGCCGGCGCATACCACGTGGGGTCGTTCCCCAGCGACCGGTTCTCCGAGTGGAACGGACGCTACCGCGACGACATCCGTAAATTCTGGCGAGGCGACCCCGGCCAGCTCGGCGCGCTCGCCACCCGAATCGCCGGCAGCGCCGATCTCTACGACCGGGACAGCCAGTCGCCGCTCAAATCCATCAACTTCGTCACCTGCCACGACGGCTTCACGCTGCGCGACCTCGTCACCTACGAGCTGAAGCACAACGACGCCAACGGCGAAAACAACCAGGACGGCGAACGCCACAACAACAGTCGCAACTACGGCGTCGAAGGCCCAACCGACGACAAGGCCATCAACGCCATCCGGCTCCGCCAGCAGAAGAACCTGCTCGCCACGCTCTTCCTCTCGCAGGGTGTGCCGATGCTGCTGGCCGGCGACGAATTTTCCCGCACCCAGCAGGGCAACAACAACGCGTATTGCCAGGACAACGAACTGTCTTGGGTCGACTGGTCGCTGCTGCGCGGCCACGGCGAGCTGATGGAATTCGTCCGCCGGCTCATCCGTTTTCGTAAAACACATGCCTGCCTGCGACGCACGCGCTTCCTCACCGGTGCGCATGTACGCGGCGGCGCCGATATCGCCTGGTATGGCCGCGACGGCCACGCACCCGAATGGCACCACGACCAGACCGTCGCCTGCCTGCTCAACGGGTACCGCGAAGCCACCGGCGCGGCCGCGGATGGCGACTCGCTCTTTATCATATTCAACGCCACCGAGCATGCGGCGCACTACCACCTGCCCGCCGCGCCGGGAAAACCCTGGCGCCTCGAATGGACGACGCAGGACGGCGAACCCGACTGGAACAAGCACCGCGCCACCGTCACCGCCGGCTCGCGCACCGTCACTGTCTTCTCCTCACCGCACCAGCCGGACGGGGCGAAATAAAGAGACTTGGGCTCATTCCCTTGACTTGCCCCGCCGCACCGGTACGTTTGCCGCTCCCATGAAGAACTGGAGTGCATTCATCTTTGCCGCGTTCGGAATGGCCGCCGTCACGGCCTGCGATCGCGCGGGCGATACGCAGTTGCGCCGCTACCGCGAAATCTCGGTGCCGGCCGCCACGCGCACCGAACGCGCGGCGGATGTCGCCGCGATGGCGCAGGCCCAGCCGGCCACACCGCCCGCGGGACCCGTAAGCGACATGAATGCGCCCGGCGCACCGGCCGTCGCGGCGGCGCCGGTGTCCGTTCAGTGGACCACTCCCGCGGGCTGGATCGAACAGCCCGGGAATCCAATGCGCATCATGACGTTCGTCGTCGGGCCGAACCGCGTCGAATGCACGCTGACCGCCTTCCCCGGCACGGTCGGCGGCATTGAGGGCAACCTCCAGCGCTGGGCCGGCCAGATCAACCTGAACCTTGCGCCGGAGGTCATCGCCCGCTTCGCGCGCACGCCGAAGACCTTCAAAACCGAGGGCGACTTCTCCTGTCTCGTCTACGATTTCGCCGACGTGGCGCCCGGCGCCGAGCCCTCCACGCTCGCCGCAATACTCCCGCTCGACGACCGCACGATCTTCGTGAAATTCACGGGCCCGGGCGCGTTGCTCGCGGCGGAAAAAGAAGCCTTCGAAGCCCTCTGCCGCTCGCTGCGCCCATGAACGACGCACCGCCCCCCAGCCGCCGTTTCTGGTCGTTCCTCGGCTCCGCTGACATCACCGTTTATGGCCTCGCCTTCCTGATGGTCCTCACGTTCTGGGGCACGCTCTATCAGGTCGAACACGGGCTGTATCTCGCGAAAGACAAGTTCTTCGACTCGTGGATCGTGATGATCGGCGGCTTCATTCCGTTCCCCGGTACGCAACTCGTGCTCGCCGTGCTGACGATCAACCTCCTCATCTACCTCGGGCGCGTCGTTTTCCAGCAGCGTATACCGATCGGCCTGCTGCTCATCCATCTCGGCCTCCTGATGATGCTGCTTGGCGGTGCGGTCACGCACCATTACGGCACAGAATCGCAACTCACGCTGCAGGAAGGCGAAACCGGAAGCGCCTCCGCCTCTTACGGACACTGGGAACTCGCGGTCTGGTCGCAGGAGGGCCCGGTTCGCGAGGTGATGGCGTATCGCGCGGACCACCTGCGGCCCGGCGACGTGCGCCGCTTCGACGACGCGGGGCTCACGATCACCGTCGAGGAATACCACCGCAACGCGCGCGCCTTCCAATCCACCGCGCCGCAGACCAATCCCGCGGTCAGCCGACTCGGCGTCACCTCGCTGCGCCCGACGCGCCTCGCGAAGGAGCCGGGCGAAAACATCGCCGGCGCCCTCCTCACCATCGCGCCGGATGGCGGCGAACCGGTCCGCGCCATCCTGTTCGGCGAAGACGAAACACCCCGCACGTTCAACCACAACGGCGTGGACTACCACGTCGCCCTGCGCCGCGAACGCGAACCGCTTCCCTTCGTCGTCTCCCTGATCGACTTCCGCCGCGAAATGCATCCCGGCACGGAAATGGCGCGCCACTTCTCCAGTCTCGTCTCCGTGAACGCGGACGGCGTCGAGCGGGAGCTCGTCATCTCGATGAACAAACCGCTGCGCGACCGCGGCTACACGCTCTACCAGGCCTCCTACCGCGAGGAACCTGACGGCACACAATGGTCCACCTTCGCGGTGACGCACAACTACGGACGCCTCATTCCCTACGTTTCCACCGGCATCATCGTCCTCGGCCTCTCCTGGCACTTCGTCGCGATGATGATCAAACGCGCGCGCCGCACCCGGGAGGTCCCCGCATGATGCGCTTCTTCCCCATCGGTCTCGGCCTCCGCCTCGGTCTCGCTCTTGTGTTCGCGATCCTGCTCGTCCCCACCCCCGCAACCGCGCAGGTTTCGGATTACACCGCCTTCGCCCACCTCCCCGTGCAGGAGGGTGGCCGTGTCATGCCGATGGATTCCTTCGCCCGGCTGCGGCTGCTGCAATTTTCCGGGCGCAGCACGTTCGACAGGAAACCCGCCATCGAGTGGCTCGCCCGCCTGCTCTTCACACCGCAGACCAGCCAGTACGACCGGGTCTTCATGGTCAACAATCCGGAACTGCTCGAAGCCATCGGCCTCGGTGAACTGGAAGGCCGCCGCTTCACCTACGACGACCTTCGCCCCGGCCTCGACAAACTCCGCACACTCGCGGTCGCGGCTTCGGAACACAAGAACGAGGACCGCACGCCGCTCGAAAAGGAATTCCTGCGCGTCTACCACAACCTGTCGACCTACGGCTCGCTCGCGGCCAGCTTCCGCTTCGCTCTGCCCCACCCCGACTTCACCGTCACCAACGAAACCGTTCGCGCCAAACTGGCGTTGCCCACGGATCGCGACACCTTCAGCTTCCTCGACGTGTACCAACGTGCGCACGGCTTCGCCTCCGAAATCCAACAAATTGCCGCCAAGCCGTCCGAATCCTGGACGCCCGACGAATCGGACCTCTTCACCCTGTCCTCCACGCTCTTCAACTGGAATCGCTACTATCAAAACCTGCCGATCCCGCTGCTGCCCGTCTCCGCGCATGGCGCCGAACAGTGGGTCAGCCCGTGGGACAAGCTCGCGTTCGGCATGCTCGACGACACCACCCGACGCGAACTCAACCGACTCCAGGACATGGCGCAGGCGTGGGTCGACGGGCGCACGGTGGACTTCAAACTCGCGGCGACCGATGTCGCGCGCTCCGTGAAATCACGCGCCGAGGAAAGCCGCGGCTTGCGCTATCTCGACCTGGAAGTCCGCTACAACCGCATCGACCCCTTCTATCGCGCGCAACTCGTCTACGGCCTCGGGTTCCTCGTCGCCCTGCTGGCCCTGCTGCGCGAGAAGCCGCTCTGGCGACGCACCGCGCTCGTCGGCATTCTCATCGCGCTCATTCCGCACACCATTGGCCTGGTCTGGCGCATGCTGATCATGGGCCGACCGCCGATGACGAATCTCTACGCGACGTTTATCTTCGTCTCGTGGGTCTGCGTGCTGCTCGGTCTCGCCGTCGAGTGGTACCAGCGCAACGGACTCGGCTCCTTCCTCGCCTCGCTCTCCGGCCTCGCGCTGCTGATGATCTCCAAACGATTCGAAGCGCAGGGCGACACGTTGGGCGTGGTCGTCGCGGTGCTCGATTCCAACTTCTGGCTCTCGACACACGTCGTCACCATCACCATCGGCTACGCGGGCTGCATCGCCGCCGGCCTCGTCGGCCACGTCTATCTCTTCCAAGCCCTGCGCCTGCCCGATGGGCATCCCAAGTTGCGCGCCGCGACGCGCGCGATTTACGGCCTGCTCGCCTTCGGCCTGATTTTCTCCTTCCTCGGTACGATGCTCGGCGGCGTATGGGCTGACCAGTCGTGGGGCCGCTTCTGGGGTTGGGACCCAAAGGAAAACGGCGCGTTGCTGATTGTCCTCTGGTGCGCGCTCCTGTTCCACGCGCGCTGGGCGGGCATGATCGGCCCGACCGGGATCGCCGCAGGCAGCGTGTTCGGCGTCATCATCGTGCTCTTCGCGTGGATCGGCGTGAACCTGCTCGGCGTCGGCCTTCACTCCTACGGCTTCACCAGCGGACTCGCCCTGGGCCTCTGGAGCGCCGTGCTCGCCGAGTTGCTCATCATCGCCATCACCGTCCCCCTGATCGCCCGGCGCGCGAAGTAGCGGACAGCACTTTCGCTCCGGCGGGACAAGCCCGCCGGGGGCGCGATTGCATGCTCCGCCCCCGGTTTTCGTCCGGTCCTCATTGACTTCATTGCAACCTCGCATACCTTTGTGGCCCGCGATGAACAAATGCGCACTGAAACCAACAACCCAATCCCGGCAGCCGGCGCCTTTTTGCGCCGGCTGGCCACGCTGATCCTGCTCTGGTGGGTGCTTGATGAGGGCCGGGCGGACGGCTGGTGGTTTGGCGGATTCATAATCGCGGGAGCCCTCTTGGCGCGTCCGCTTTTTCACCTCGAAAAACGCGCCTGGCGCTGCTCGCTTCCCGGTTTGATGCGCTTCATTCCGTTTTTCTTAAAACTCTCAATCCACGGCGGCTGGGACGTCGCGCGCCGCGCGTTCCAGCGTCGCATGCCCCTTGAACCCACGCTGTTTGACTATCACGCACGCATCGCGAATCCGACCGCGCGCATATTCTTCACCCATGTGATCAGCCTGCTGCCCGGTACGCTGTCGACGGACCTGCGCGGTTCCGCCCTCCAGATCCACGCGCTGTTCGGCTCGCCCGACGAATTGCTCGCAAGCACCACGGAACTCGAAACACGTGTGGCGGATTTATTCGGTGAACACCCGCCGGGAACGGGAGCGCGCGCATGACAACCTTCGGGTACTTGCTTGCGATCTTCCTGCTCGGCAATCTCGCCGCCGGCCTGGTCGGCGTCTTCCGCGGCCGCGTCGCGCCGGTGTGGATGCTCGGCATCCAAATCTTCGGCACCACCGGGACCGCGATCCTGCTGCTGCTGGCGGAACTCCAGCAGCAACCCGCGCTTCGCGATGTCGCGCTCGTCTGCGCGCTGCTCGCCGCCGTCACGCTCGTCGGCTACACACAGCGCATCTGGCCGCGCCCCGCCGCGGAGGAGGACGACGCGTGAATACGCTCGACCTGTTCTGCATGGGCCTCATGGTCGTCGGCGCTTTTTTCTTCCTCGCCGGCACCGTCGGCTTCCTGCGCTTTCCCGACCTGTTCACGCGACTGCATGCCCTGACCAAGGCCGACAACCTCGGTCTCGGGTTCATCGGCGCCGCCCTCGCGATCCAATCCGGCTCGTGGGCCGTGGCCGGTAAAATTTTCCTGATCTGGGTCCTCCTCCTCATCAGCGCCTCCGCCTGCTCGCTGCTCATCGCGCGCGGCGCGCTGCGCAACGGCATTGAACCGTGGAGGAAGCCGTGAACGGACTTCCCATCGTGCTCGACGTGTTCCTTTGCGCGATCCTGATCGGCCTCGCGGTGCGCACCATCTTCAGTCGCACGCTGTTCCAGGGCGTGATGTACTTCGTCGTCTACGGCCTGCTCATGGCGCTCGCCTGGGCACGCCTCAATGCGCCCGACATCGCGCTTGCCGAGGCCGCGCTCGGCGCAGGCATCACCGGCGCATTGCTCTTCAGCGCCGTGCGCGCCATGCGCGACCGCGGCGACCGGGAGGAGGAATAGCCATGTCCGCGACCCGCGCCTACATCGCCCGCTGGCAACGCGCCCTGCTCGCGCTCGGCCTGCTCCCCCTGCTCGCCACGCTGCTCCGCGCGGTTTGGACCATGCCCGCCGAGCCGCCAAACCTGGCCGCCGCGGTCGCCGCGCGCATGGACGAGAGCGGCGTGACGCATCCGCTTACCGCCGTGCTGCTCAATTTCCGCGGCTACGACACAATGCTTGAAATCGTCGTACTCTGGATCGCCGGCCTCGGCGCCATCGCACTCGCACCCGGCCCCTCCGCCGTGCAGCGCCCCGCTCACCCGATCCTCGTCGGCCTGCTGCGCATCCTCGCGCCCGCCCTCGCCATGACCGCAGGCTACATCCTCTGGGCGGGCGGCTTCCGCCCCGGCGGCGCGTTCCAGGCCGGCTCCATCATCGGCGCGGGCCTCGTGCTCGCCTCGCTCGCCGGGCTCATTCATCTCCGTATCGACCCCGGTCTCCGCCTCGGTCTCGGCCTCGGCCTCATCGTCTTTCTCGCCGGCGCCTGCTGGGCGTGGGCGCTGACCGGCGAGCTCCTGCACTTCCCCGGCGCGACCGATAAACTCGCCATCCTCCTCATTGAAAGCGCCGCGACGCTGTCCATCGGCCTGATCCTGCTCGTGCTCTTTGACCGGCTGACGGCGGGGTCCGAGGCCGAGACCGAGACCGAGGCCGAGGCCGATTTAAGAGGGGAGAGCACACCATGACCGCGATGCAGCTCTATCTCATCACTGCGGTTCTGCTGCTCGTCATCGGCCTCTACGGCGTGCTGATCCGCCCGCACCTGCTGCGGAAAATGACCGCGCTCAACGTCATGAGTTCCGGCCTCTTCCTGCTCTTCATTGCCGTCGCCTACCGAGGCGCGGACACGCCGGCCGACCCGGTCCCGCACGCGATGGTGCTTACCGGCATCGTGATTTCCGTCAGCGCGACGGCCTTCGGTCTGCTGCTGATCCGCCGCGTACTCGACGTCACCGGCCGCGCCGAACTTCCAATGGAGGATCCAAGCCACGATGCTTGAACCCGCCTCCAACTCTACGTGGCTCGCCGCGCCCGTCGTACTGCCCCTCGCGACCGCCTTGTTCGCCGCGCTTGGCGGCGCACGCCTGCGCGCCATCGCCTGCACGCTGGGTACGCTCGCCACCGCGGGCGCCTCGCTCTTCGTACTCGCCCTCGTGCAGGCGGAAGGCCCGCTGCGACATCGACTCGGCGGTTGGGGCGCGCCGCTCGGCATCGACCTCTTCGCCGATGGCCTCTCCGTGCTCATGCTCGCCATGACCGCCGTCATCGGCGGCGCCATCAGCCTCTACGCCTCGGCCTATTTCGAACGCGCGCGCGACCGCGCCTCGTTCTGGCCGCTCTGGTTCCTGCTGTGGACCGGCCTCAACGCGCTCTTCCTGACCGCCGACCTCTTCAACTTCTACGTCACCCTCGAAGTCATCGGCCTCTCCGCCGTCGCGCTCGTCGCGATGCAGGGCGGCCCCGTCGCACTGCCCGCCGCCGTGCGCTACCTCTTCGTCGCGATGCTCGGCTCCCTCGCCTACATGGGCGGCGTCGCCCTCGTCTACGCACAGACCGGCGTGCTCGACCTCGCCCTGCTGCACGGACGCCTCGGCGAAGGCCCGATCGGCCAGGCCGCGCTCGCGCTGCTCATCGTCGGCCTTATCGCCAAAACCGCGCTTTTTCCGCTGCACCTCTGGCTGCCGCCCGCGCACTCCAGCGCACCCGCCCCCGTCAGCGCCGCGCTCTCCGCCCTCGTCGTCAAAGCCTCCTTCTACATCCTGCTCCGCACCTCGTTCACCGTATACACCGACGCCGCGCTCGCGGCCGTCGCCCCGATCCTCGGCGTGCTCGGCGCCGCCGCCGTGCTCTGGGGCTCGCTCCAGGCGCTCACCCAGGACCGCCTCAAGTTGATGATCGCCTACTCCACCGTCGCGCAGATCGGCTACCTCTTCCTGCTCTTCCCCGTCGCGATGCCCGGCGCGGGCGACGCCGAATGGCAGTCGAAGGCCTGGATCGCCGGCATCTTCCACGCCCTCTCGCACGCCTGCGCGAAGGCCGCGATGTTCATGGCCGCCGGCGCAATCCTGCACGCCGTCGGGCGCGACGACAAAAATTCGCTGCGCGGCCTCGGCGAACGCATGCCCGTCACGATCAGCGCCCTCGCCGCCGCCGGCGTATCCATCATGGCCCTCCCGCCCAGCGGCGGCTTCATCGCGAAATGGATGCTGCTCACCGCCGCGATCCGCACCGGCCAGTGGTGGTGGGCCCCCATCATGATCGGCGGCGGCCTCCTAGCCGCCGGCTACATTTTCCGCATGGTCAAATTCGCCTTCCTCACCACGCCCATCGGCGCCCCGCCGCTGCACCCCGTCCCGCGCCGCCTCGAATACACCGCCCTCGCCCTCGCCCTGCTCGCCCTGCTGCTCGGCCTCGCCTCCGTCTTCCCCATAGCCATCGCCGCCATCGGCGCCCCATTCCCGGAAAACTGGTTCACGGAGGCCCTGTGAGGAAGTCAGTAACCAGTAATCAGTGTCCGGTGACCGGTTCGCTTTTACAGCGTCTGCAATTTACAGACGTTGAAAGTGCCTCCACATCGCTTTTACAGACGTTGCAAAACCATCCCAACTGGTCACCGGTCACTGATTACCGGTCACTGCTTACTGGTCACTGATTACCGCCCCCCCATGCCCTCCTTAAATTCCAGCCTCCCGCTGCTCGTGCTGATGACCTCGCTGGTCACGGCGGTGGTGATCTTCGCGCTCGGCGAGGAGCGCGTGCGCGCGCGCACGTTCTTCAACCTGCTCGGCGCGCTGGCGAAAATCGCGCTGGTCATCTTCATGGTGTGGGGCGTCTTCCACGAGCACGTGTACGAGACGCGCTGGCGGTTCATGCCGCAGCTCGATTTCGTGCTGCGCGCGGACAGCATGACGATCCTGTTCTCGACGCTTTCCGCCGGCCTCTGGCTGCTCACCACGATCTACGCGATCGGCTATCTCGAGGACTCGCCGAACCGCCGCCGTTTCTTCGGCTATTTCTCGCTCTGCGTCACCGCGACGATGGGCGTCTCGCTCGCGGGCAACCTCATCACCTTCTTCGTGTTCTACGAACTGCTGACGCTCACCACCTACCCGCTCGTCGTGCACCGCGGCACCGAGAAGGCGATCAAGGCCGGCTCGATGTACCTGCGCTACACGCTCGGCGGCAGCGCGGCGATGCTCGCGGGCCTGCTGTGGCTGTACGTGCTCGTCGGGCCGTTCGACTTCAACGCGACCGGGGCGCTGGGCGACCTCGACCCCAAATATCGCTGGCACCTCATCGTCATCTTCGCGCTGCTGATCGGCGGACTCGGCGTGAAGGCGGCGCTGATCCCGCTGCACCGCTGGCTGCCCGAAGCCATGGTCGCGCCCGCGCCGGTCAGCGCGCTGCTGCACGCGGTCGCCGTCGTCAAGGCCGGCGCGTTCGGCATCGTGCGCGTGGTGTACGACGTGTACGGCATCGACTTCGCGCACGACCTCGGCGTGCTGCCCGGCCTTTCCGCACTCGCCGCGATCACGATCCTCTACGGGTCGATCCGCGCGCTCACGCAGGACGATTTCAAGCGGCGGCTCGCGTTCTCCACCGTCAGCCAGGTCTCCTACATCATCCTCGGCGTCACGATCTTCGGACCCGTCGCCACGCTGGGCGGCCTCGTGCACCTCGTCCACCAGGGCATCATGAAAATCACGATGTTCTTCGCCGCGGGCAACGTCGCCGAGGCGCTCGGCGTGCACAAGGTGAGCGAGCTGGACGGCGCGGGGCGGCGCATGCCGCTGACCATGGGCGCGTTCACCATCGCCGCGCTCGGCATGATCGGCGTGCCGCCGCTCGCGGGGTTCATCAGCAAGTGGTACCTCGGCTACGGCGCCGCCGTCGCGGGCCAGTACTGGGTGCTCGGCGTGCTCGCGGGCAGCAGTCTGCTGAACGCGGCGTATTTCCTGCCGATCCTGCACCGCGTCTGGTTCAAACCGCAACTCCGCGCCTGGCCCCATGAACACCCGCAAAATGGCCGCTTTGAAATCAGCCTCTGGCTGCTGATCCCGCCCGTCACGACCGCCGTACTGGTCGTGCTCGCGGGCCTCTTCGCGGGACACCCGGCGAGCCCGTTGAGCTGGGTCAAACTCATCAGCGCGCGGGAGTATCTCGTGCCATGAACACCCTCGCGATTCCAGACGCGTTGCTGCCCGGCCTGACGGCGCTGGCGATCCTGCTGCCGCTGCTGCTCGCGTTTCGCCCCGCCGCGACCGGCTGGGCCGCGCTCGCGCCGCTGCCCACGCTGTTGCTCGCGCTCGGACCGGCGTTCGAGGTCCGGGTGGATGCGCTGATCCTCGGCGCGCGATTCGGCATACATCCCGGCAACGCGCCGCTCCTGCTGCTCGCCTCGCTGCTTTGGGCGACGGCCACCTGGTTCGCGCGCCACTACATGGCGCACGACCACCACGCGGCTCGCTACCACGTCTTCCACCGGCTCGCGATGACCGGCAACCTCGGCCTGCTGCTCGCGCAGGACATCGGCACGTTCTACTTCTTCTTCGCCATGATGAGCCTTTCATCCTATCCGCTCGTCATCCACGACGGCCGCCGCGAGTCGCGTTTCGCCGGCCGCATCTACCTCGCGCTCGCGCTGCTCGGCGAAATCCTGCAATTCGCCGCCTTCTCCTTCATCGCCGCCACCGCCACCGACTGGTCGTTCGATTCCGTGCGCGCCGCCGTCATCGCCTCGCCGCGGCGCGACACCATCCTGGTGCTGGCGCTGCTCGGCTTCGGCATCAAGGCCGCGCTCGTGCCGCTGCACGTCTGGCTGCCGCTCGCGCATCCCGTCGCGCCCACGCCCGCCAGCGCCGTGTTGAGCGGGTCCATGATCAAGGCCGGGCTCGTCGGCTGGATGGTCGTCCTGCCGCTCGGCGCGGTCGGCGTACCGCACCTCGGCGAACCCATGATCGTCGCGGGCCTCATCGGCGCGTTCGGCGCCGCCATCGCCGGCGTCACGCAGCGACAGCCCAAGGCCGTTCTCGCCTACTCCAGCATCAGCCAGATGGGCTTGATGATCCTCGCCGTCGGCATCGGACTCGCGCGGCCCGACGCCATGAAATACGTCTTCCCCGCCGTCGCGCTCTACGCCGTCCACCACGCGCTCGCCAAGGGCGCGTTGTTCCTCGGCGTCGGCATGGCCGCCAGCGCGCCGCGCGCCGCGGCCGGGCGCGCGGCCCTCTGGGCCGGACTCGCGCTGGCCGCGCTCGCGCTCGCGGGCTTCCCATTCACCAGCGGCGCGCCGGCGAAAGTTTTCTTGAAGACCGCGGCCGCCGAAGCGCCCGGTGATTGGGCGGATCTGCTGGCCGTGCTGTTGTCGCTCGGCGCCATCGGAACGACGCTCCTGATGGCGCGATTCTTGTGGACCTTGCGCAAGAAAATTGCGCACACGCCGGATGCGCATCATCTCGCCGCGCGCGGCATCTGGCTCCCGTGGCTTGCGCTGCTCGCGCTCATGGTGTCCGTTCCGTGGTGGGTGGCGGCGCAGTTCGCGCCGGAGAAAACAGCGATTGCGGCGTCGATGAAATATGCCGGCGCCTTAAGTTGGCCCATCGGGGCCGGCGTCCTCGCCGCGGTCGCCGCGATCTTCTTCGTGCGCAAGCGCGCAGTGGAAGTACCGCCCGGCGATGTACTGGTCATCGGCGCGTGGCTCATCGCCCGCGCCGTGCGATTCTATCGCCTGCACCGCCCGACCCTCGGCGCGCGGGTTCGCGCCGCGGATGAAGCGCGCACGGCCGCGCGTGCCGGCCTGAAGAATGTCCTGCGCGCCCTCGCCGGCACCGAACGCTACCTCCGCACCCTCGGCGTCGCCGGCATCGCCCTCGCCCTCCTCACCGCCCTCCTGATCTGGCGCCTCGGGGGGTGATTCGTCCTCGTCCTCCTACTCGTCGTCGTCCTCGAATCCCCCCCTCTACAGGAAAGATTCGTCTTCTGTAGACGCACTCGCTGAGCGCGTTTGGAAAAATACGCTGTAGCGCCCAGAACTTCCGCTCCGTCCGGACAAGCCGGACGGGGGCGGCCATTCGTGCCGCGGACGGCGTAGCGCCCAGAACTTCCGCTCCCGCCGCCCGAACAAGCCCGACGGGCCGAGAATAAAACCGCCGCTTCGACCCCGGCGGGCTTGCCCCGCCGGTGAAGCAGTCCCCTCGCTACACCCCCTTCAAGACGACCTTCCCCGACCCCTGCCGGCTCGTCCGGCAGGTGAAGCAGTTCCTTCGCTACCCGCTCGACGCTACTCGCACCCCCGCCCCTCGCACTCGTCACTCGCCCTTGATTCTCCATGCATGGCCGTGTATTGTAGTCCATATGCCGACCAAGACCATATCGTTGGAATTGGATGCGTACGACCGGCTGCGTGCGGCGAAGCTCTCGCCTCGTGAATCCTTTTCAGAGGTCATTCGCCGCCTGCCGATTCCGGGCACGACACTGACCGCGCGGCAACTGCTGGCCCAGCGGCGGTCCACGGGTCCGCTGCTGTCCGAGGCTGATCTGGATGCCATCGACAAGCTCAACGCGGAAGACCGCCCGCCGGATATCCCATGATCCTGGATTCCACTTTCCTCGTCGACTTCGAGCGTGAATTGCGGCGGGGCGACTCCGGACCAGCCACCGCCTTTCTCGAACAGCACGCGGACGCCCCGCTCTCCATTACGTTCACGATTGCGGGCGAACTCGCGGCCGGGACATCACTCGGCTCGGATCGAGCCAGGTGGGAATCATTTATCCGCCCATTTTCCCTGCTGGGTTTCACGCCGGACGTCGCGTGGCAATTCGGCGCCCTTTACCGCCACCTCCGCGCCTCCGGCACACTGATCGGCGCGAACGACCTCTGGATCGCCGCCACCGCCCTGACCTACGACCAGCCCCTCGCCACACGCAACGCGAACGAATTCGCGCGAGTCCCCGGTCTTGCCGTCCTGACGTATTGAGGAGGACGGGATGGACGGGATTTGCCGGATGGGAATTCGGAAGGCCCGTCCCCTCCCCCCGTTCACGTTCTCGTACACGTTCCCGTACACGACTCTCCGATCCTTCGTGTACGCGTACGTGAACGTGAAAGAGAACGAGAACGCGCACAAATTGATCGCGCATTTCGGGCGAATGTTACGCCAGCGGATTCCGGGTCTTCAGCGCGGGAAACCGGCTGAAATCGCGATCCACGGTCCACAACTCGCGCACACCCGCGGCGAGGCAGCACGCGGCGATACGGGCGTCGTGGACCTGACCGCCGCGGATCTTGCCCTTCACGACGATCGAAGCCAAAACGTCCAGCGCATCCGGCCCATCCGCGAGCACGCGAAGCGAAGGCGATTCCCGCCAGGCGGCCATCTGATCCATCGCCTGTTCCGGCGTCGACGGCTCGCGCCACAGGCGGGGATGCGTGACGACGGCGTAAAACTCAACGAACGCGTGGAAGCAGACCGCCCACGGCGTCGGCGCTTCCGCCAGCTTGCGGATTGCCGCCTTCGCCTCCGCATGCAACTCGGCCTCCCGCTGGTGGGCGTGCACCAGCAGATTGGTATCCACCGCGATCACGCCGGCCGCCGGGGTTCACGCCCTTCGTCAATCGCCTTGTTGACCGCCTTGCGTGACACCCGCTCCTTCCGGCCCGCCTCATAACCGGCCGACGCCTCGCGCAGCTTAAAGGGACGCGCCGGCGAGTCGTCCAGCGATTGTTCCAACGCGTCGATCACCAGCGAACGGAAGGTCGTGCCCCGCTCCGCCATGCGGATTTTGGCCCGGCGCAGAAGCGCGTCAGGCATATCTATGGTTGTGCGCATGCATAAATGCATACATTGATTCGGACGCCCCGTCCAGCGTTTGATTGGGACGGTGAAGGTGCGGTGGAATTCGCGGCGTAGCTCACAGAACTTCCGCTCCGTCCGCACGAGGCGGACGGGGGCGGCCAGTCGTGCCGCGTGCGGCGTAGCGGACAGAACTTCCGCTCCCGCCGTCGCGCTTCGCGCTTTGGCGGGCAAGCCGTCCGCGCAAGGCGGACGGGGGCGTGAACAACACCGCGCCCCGACCCCGGCAGCATTGCTTGTCCCGGCGTAGCCCCGCGAAGCCGGATCCCGCCGGTGAAGCAGTTCCCTCGCTACCCGCGGCGCGCCTCTCCCGGCCCCTGCCGGCTCGCCCGGCAGGTGAAGAAGTTCCCCTCGCTACCCGCTACACGCCCCCCCTACCTCCGATTCACCATCCATGCGGAGAACTCCTCCAGCCACTGCTTGAAGTGCGGCAGATGTTCGGCGGGGAAACCGTATTTCCGGTCCGCGCCTTCCAAGGTCTTGAAGAAGCAGTCCAACCACGTCCGCCGCGCGGCTTCGTCGATCGCGAAGGTCAGGTGCCGCGCGCGCATCATCGGGTTGCCGTAGCGCTCGTGGAAAAGCGGCGGGCCGCCGGTGATGCCCACGAGGAACGCCGCGAGCTTTTCGGAGGCCTGCGGCAGGTCCTCGGCAAACAGCGGTCGGATCGGCGAGCGCCCAATTTCGTCGTAAAAGTCGCGGCACATCCGGAAGATCGCTTCTTCGCCCATCGCCGCATAAATCGCCCGGCTCGGTCCCGGCCCCTGCGGCGGACCGCCGGGGGGAATATACACGGCGTTGGATGGACGATTGGACATGCGGCGTGCTCCCGAATACAGTTCGCTGCACTATGAAGATTTTGGTCACGGGATCAAGTGGCTTGGTGGGTTCGGCGATGGTCCGCCAATTGACGGCGTCCGGACATTATGTCGTGCGCATGGTGCGGAGGAACCCGGATCGGTCGCGCGGCGACATCACGTGGGATCCGACGACGGGGCGCGTCGAGCGGACGGGGCTCGAGAAGCTCGACGCCGTGGTGCATCTCGCCGGCGAGCCGCTCATGGGCCTCTGGACGGAGGAAAAGAAACGCCGCATCCACCGCAGCCGCGTACAGGCGACGGAGTTCCTGATGGAAGCGCTCGCGGGGCTGACGCAGCGGCCACGCGTCATCGTCTCCGCTTCAGGCGTCGGCTATTACGGCAATCGCGGCGAACAGTGGCTGCCGGAAACCGCCGGGCCGGGAATGGGCTACCTCTCCCTGCTCTGCCAGGAATGGGAAAAGGCGACGGATCTCGCCGCCAACAGCGGCATACGCGTCGTCAACCTGCGGATCGGCCTCGTGTTGAGCGCGGCGGGCGGTCTGCTGAAATCAATGCTGCCTGTTTTCCGCGCGGGCCTCGGCGGCACGCTCGGCAGCGGGCGCCAATACATGAGCTGGATCGAATTGAGCGATCTCGTGTCCGTCATCCAGTTCGCGCTGGAGCGGGACGAGCTGGAAGGCCCCGTCAACGCCGTCGCCCCGGAACCGGTCACCAACCGGGAATTCACCAAGGCGCTCGGCGCCGCGCTGAATCGGCCGACATTCCTCCCGGTTCCCGCCTTCCTCCTGCACCTGCTGCCGGGCGGCATGGCGCGCGAAATGATGCTCGCCGGCCAGCGCGTCGAACCCGCGCGCCTCCGCAAGGCGGGCTTTGAGTACGCGCACACCGACCTCACCTCGGCCTTCAACCACTGCCTGGCCGGTGTCCGATGAGCGGTATGCGTTTCCTGCTCACAGCCGCCTGCATCGCCGGCGGAACCGCGGTCATCCTCGGCGCATTCGGCGCGCACGCACTGAAGGGGAGGCTCACCCCCGAGTCGCTCGCGTCGTTTGAAACCGGCGTGCGCTACCAGATGTTCCACGCCCTCGCGCTATTCGCCGCCGCCTGGCTCGCGGAGCGTACGGCCGGCGGCCTGCCGCTCGCGGCGGGCGCCCTGTGGAGCATCGGCATCCTCCTGTTTTCCGGATCGATCTACCTGCTCGCGACGCGCGCGCTGTTCGGCATCGAGGGCTGGCGCTGGCTCGGTCCGGTCACCCCGCTCGGCGGCCTGTGCCTGATCGCGGGCTGGATCGTCCTGCTGATCGCGGTCGTCAAACGATGACCCGTGCCCATCCCGCCCGGCGAATCGGGCGTTGACTACTTACTACGTAAAAACTATAGCGGGCGGCGCATGGATGCTTCCCCGCAACGCCCGGCGCACACCGCGGCACTGACTCCAGCCAAGAAACGCGCGTTCGCGCTCATCCTCATCCTGCTGCTTGTCGGCCTTTGCGAGTGGCTGGCGGCGCGAATCCTGCCGGACGACCTCGCCACCGGTCGCCTGATCCTGCTGGGCCACGAGGAAAAGCAACTCGTCCGCATGCAGAAGACGATTCCGCATCCTTATCTGCAGTACATCCACGCGCCGAATTATGTGTCGGAACAATTCGGCCCCCAACACAACGAGGACGGCTACCGCGGCGAGGCGGTGCCGCTGGACCGCCAGGATGATGTGTATCGGATCGTTTGCCTTGGCGGCTCGACGACCTACGGCGGCAGCGTGGGGCGCGCGCATCAGGCCTATCCCGCGGTCCTCGACGAATTGCTCTCGACGAACCTGCCCGAGGGCGTGCGCGACGTTGAGGTGATCAACGCCGGCCTCACCTGGGGCACGTCGGCCGAACTGCTCACGCACTATCACTTCAAATTCCACTACTACCAGCCCGACCTCGTCATCATCAACACCGGCGGCAATGACGCGCAGGCCTACACCTTCCCGTTCTATCATCCGGACTACAGCAACTGGCGGCAGCCGATGGTCAACCTCCGCCCGCTCGCGCACGGCTGGCGCTGGCTCGCGCTATCACGGGTCTCCAGCGCGCTCATCCTCAACATTTTTTATGTCGATCAATTGCGCGGCGGTCAATTCGTGATCCGCGAAGGCGCCAAACCGCCCGCCCCCTGGTTCAAACCCGGCGGAAATCTTATCGAGACGCCGCAGGAGATTTCGCCCCGGCACATGGCGTTCCTCCACAACATCGAGGCGCTGATCCGGACGGCGCGGGCCGGCGGCGCGGATGTCCTGCTGGTGCCCTTCCGCGCGGCGCCGGACGGATACCGCAACAAACCGGAAGAGCTGCATCAAATTCTTCGCCACGAGCGCATCCTCAAACAACTCGCGGAGAAGCATGACCTGGGCTTCGCGCCCTTCCCCGCGTCCGTCATTTCGCGCCGGAACTGGACCGACCACTGCCATCTCAATCCCGCCGGCGAGCGCGAAAAAGCCGCGCACATCGCCAAATACGTCCGACCCTTCATCCGACCGCCGCGATCCTGAGTCCGACGCCGGCGCCGCCGCATCGCGCCGCAAGCCGGAAGCAGATGGGGCACCGCGACCAGCGCCAGAGTGATTCTCCCACGTTTTGTCCTTCTCGCGGGTGTACTGACTCGTGTCCTCACCCCAACCAGGGTGAGGGGCTGTTCAGGACGAAACAATTGAGAACCGCTCTATCCGCGCGCGATGGCTTGCTGCTCGCGGTAGGACTCGACCTCCCACGATTCGATGAAGCGGCGTGCGGCATCGTCGAGGTAACGCACGCCGCCAAAAGCCGCGGCGAGCTGGCGCACGAGGCCGCCATCGCGCGCAAGGGCGAGCGAAAGTTCAGCGGCGGTTACGGTGTTGCGCACGGCAAAAACACCCTCCGGGGTGTCGATGATGCGCGGCAAATACCCGCGTTCGCTCCGGTACGCGGCGAATCCTTCACGCGTCAATGCGCCGCGATACGGGAAGGCCTTTGCATAGACCATGTGGTCCGGCGTGAGCGGTCCATCGGCCGTCGCAAAGGGCGCGCTGGCAGCCACCGCGAGCGTATCGCCCTCGAACAAATCCGCGAGGATCGCCGACACATCCTTCACTTCATGTTCAATCGTCGGCGACCGGTATTTCAATTCCAAGCTCACGCCGGACCGGTGATATTCCGCGCGCAGCGCCGTCATCACGGCGGCATAGTGGCCGCGAATCGCCTCCGCCGAGTCGCCGGCCACGAAAATGCCATGGTTCTCCAGGAGAATCACCGCCGGATGCGCGCCATGCTGCTTGCGATAGTTCGCCACACGCGCTTTCACATCCATCGACAGCGTGAACCCGGGGTCAATGTACGGCACCCACAACGCATCCGGGAAGAGACGGCGCGCCGCGGCCTCGCCCGTCATCCCGCACGTCAACCCGTTAACCCACGCCGGATGCGTGTGTACAACGAATTTCGCCTCCAGCATGTCGTGCAGCGGCGTCTCGACCGAGGGACGTCCGCCATTCGGGTCGACCCGCGCCGCCAGCATCAACTCCTTCACGTCGTTCTCGCGCACCGCCGCATCAGCGGCCGGCGGGTAGGCATACAGCGCGGCGAGCCGCTTTCGATCTATCGCCACGAACCGCTCCGGCGTCATCTCGTTGAGCTGCGTGCCGGACGGCTTGATCCAGAGCGTCTCCGCGGTCTTTACGGACGTGTTCCCGCCGCCGCCCAGCACGTAGTCCGGCGTACCGAACTCGCGGGAGAGCGCCGTGATGGTCGCGAGTCCATTCATGTCCGCCCAACCAGCACGGTCTGTTCGTACCGCTCCACGTCGTTCATCCACGCCGCGCCTTCCGGCACATTCGCGCGCCGGCACAGTTCGTCCCACACCGCGCCGACCGGCAGCGCCTTCTGCGCCTCCATCTCGGCCAGTTTCCGCGCCAGTTTGCCGTCGGCTTCGAGTTGTTTCCACCGTCCAATCGGCTCGAGCAGCGCCGCAAGCAGCGCCTGCCGCGTCGCGCGCGCGCCGATCACATAGGCCGCGATCCGGTTGATGCTCGCGTCGAAGAAGTCCAGCGCCACGTACACCCGGTCCAGCGCGCCGCCCCGCACAATCTCGGAGAACACCGCGCGCACGTCGTCGTTGAGAATCACCACGTGGTCGCTGTCCCACCGCATCGGGCGGCTGGTGTGGATCAGCAGCTTCTTCTGGAACTGCAGCAGTGCGGAGACCTTGTCGGCGATGCCCTCGGTCGGGTGGTAGTGCCCCATGTCGAGGCACTGCACGAGGCCGCGCGAGAGCGCGTAGCCGGTGTAGAACTCCATCGACCCGACGACATAGTCCTCGCTGCCAAGCCCGAAGAGTTTGCTCTCGACGGCATCCACGCAACGCGTCGCGTCGACCCCGTGCTTCGGATCGAGAATGCGGTCCAGCGAGTCGACGAGGCGCGCGCGCGGGCTCCACCGGTCGGCCGGCGAATCCTTCGCGCCGTCGGGGATCCAGTGGTTGTTCACGCAGGGACTTCCGAGGTCGCGGGCGAGCGATTCGGCGATCTTGCGCGAGGCGACGCCGTGGCGGACCCAGAAGCCGCGGATCGCCGCGTCCGGGTGCGACAGGGTAAGGCCGGCGGCCTTGGGATGCGCGAAGTAGGTCGGGTTGAAGTCGAGGCCGATCTTGCGCTGCTTCGCCCAGTCGCGCCAACCGGCGAAGTGTTCCGGCGCCAGCGCGTCGCGGTCGACGGCTTTCCCGCCGGTCTCGGCGTACAGCGCATGGACGTTGACCCGATGCGTGCCGGGCAACAGGCGCATCACCTCGTCGAGGTCGGCGCGCGCCTCGTCGCCGTTGCGCGCGCGGCCGGGGTAGTTCCCCGTCGCCATGATTCCGCCGCCATCCGTGGCGCCGGTTTTGACTTCGAACCCGGCCACATCGTCCGCCTGCCAGCAGTGCAGCGATATGGGTACGGCAAGTGCGGTGATAATGGCGCGCTCAACATCGACGCCCAGCGCGGCGAAGCGATCCAGCGCCTCGCGAAAAGTCGGACGGACTTCGTTATTCATGAAAAGGCGGTCATCCTATCACGAAATGACCGCCTCGCCATTGAAAACGGCGGGGGCTCAAGGCAGCAAAACGCAGCCCGATCAGGGCCCCACGCCGATGCCGACGAACTCAATGCCCGCGAGAGCGGCGAAGTCCTGCAGTTGCTCGACCGTCACGTCGTAGCTGAAGGCCGTGTGATGCGCGCCGCCGGCCTGGATCCAGGCCGCGGCCGAAGCCGCGAGATCGGGCTTCGGGTTCCACACCACGCGCGCAACCGGCAGCTTGGGCAGCGGCTCGGGCGGCGCAACCGCCGCAACGGGATTGACGATCATCCGGAAACGATCCCCCATATCCACCACCGTGGCGTTGAGCGCCGCGCCGGGTTTCGCATCGAACACAAGGCGCACAGGATCCTCCTTGCCGCCGATCCCGAGCGGATGGATCTCGCACGACGCCTTGCCCGCCGCGATGCTCGGACAGATTTCCAACATGTGCGCGCCGAGCACGCGGTTCCCCTTCGGATGCAGGTGATAGGTATAGTCCTCCATGAACGACGTGCCGCCGCCCAGACCGTGGCCCATCACCTTCAACGCGCGCACCAGCGCCGAGTGCTTCCAGTCGCCTTCCGCGCCGAATCCATAGCCGTCCGCCATCAGGCGCTGCGAGGCGATGCCGGGCAACTGGCGGATACCGGTGAGATCCTCGAACGTGTCGGTATACGCATGCGCGCCGACTTCCTTCAGGAACGCGCGCAACCCCAACTCAATGCGCGCCGCGACCTTCAGGTCGTCGCGCCGCGCGCCGCCCGCGTGGAGTTCGGGTACGAGGACGTATTCATCCTCGTACGCGCGGCACAGCTTCTCAACCGCCGCATTCGTCACCGCGTCCATGCGTTTCACCAATTCGCCCACCCCGTATCCGTTCACGGTATAGCCGAACGTGATCTGCGCCTCGGTTTTGTCGCCCTCGGTCACCGCGACGTTGCGCATGTTGTCGCCGAGCCGCGCGACCTTGAGCTTGCGGCTGTCCGCCCACGCCGCGGCCACGCGCATCCACGACGCGAGCCGCCCCGCGACGGCGGGATCCTCCCAGTGGCCGACCACGACCTTGCGCGACTTGCGGAGCCGCGTGCAGATGTAGCCGAACTCGCGGTCGCCGTGCGCCGCCTGGTTGAGGTTCATGAAATCCATGTCGATCGTGGACCACGGGATGTAGCGGTTGAATTGCGTATGCAGGTGCAGGAACGGCTTGGTCAGCTCCTGCAAGCCGGCGATCCACATGCGCGCCGGCGAGAACGTGTGCATCCAGAACACGAGCCCGACGCAGGACGGCGTCGCGCTGGCTTCGCGGCAGACGGCGGTGATTTCGTCCGCCGTAGTCACGATCGGCTTCGCGACGAGTTTGAACGGCAGCGCACCCGACCCGGCGAGTCCGCGCACGATCGTGTTGACGTTTTGCTGGACCTGCTTCAGCGGGCCGGGGCCGTACAAATGCTGGCTGCCCGCCACGAACCATACTTCCATGCCCTTGAATGGATTTGTCATCGCCCTACCCTCCATGATGTCCCGACTGGCCGTAATAGGCCTTGGGACCGTGTTTTCGTTGAAAATGTTTTTCGAGAATCTCCGGGACCAGCGGCGGCAGGTCCCGCTCCGCGGCGCCCATCAGGAGCGCCATCTTCGCCACCGCCTCCAGCGCGATCGCGTTGTCCACCGCGTGGGCCGCGTCGGGTCCCCACGTGAACGGCGCGTGGCCGGGCAGGAAAACCGCGGGCACGTGCGCGGGATCGAGACCGAGCCGGGTGAAAGTCTCGACGATCGACACGCCGGTCGCGTGTTCATAGCCGGCGTCGATCTCCGCCTTCGTCAGCGGACGGGCGACGGGCACCGCGCCGTGGAAATGGTCCGCGTGCGTCGTGCCGAAACAGGGCAACGGACGATTCAACTGCGCCCACGCCGTCGCGTGCGTCGAGTGCGTGTGCACGACGCCGCCGATCGCGGGAAACGCGCGATACAGGTGCAGGTGCGTCGGCGTATCGGAGGACGGGCGCAGCGAACTGTCGACGACCGTGCCATCCTCAAGCGATACCAGCACGATGTCCTGCGGACGCAGCGCGTCGTAGTCGACGCCGCTCGGCTTGATCGCCATCACGCCTGCAGCCCGGTCCACCGCGCTCGCGTTGCCCCAGGTGAGCACCACGAGTTCGGCGCGCACGATCGCCCGGTTCGCCTCGCACACCGCACTTCGCAGTTTCTGGAATTTCACGGCTGCTCTCCTCGCCTCACGACAGGACCGCGACCGCCGCCCGTTCGATGTCGAGCCCCTGGCGGTGGCGGTCGTGGAACCTCGCAAAGCCGGCCACGTCGGCGGGATCGGGAACCAGCGCTTTTTGCATTTGACCGGCGAATACGGGCGCAAGGAATTGCGGGAGGGTCTCCTCGCGATTGGCGCGGACCGCGTAGGCCGCGAGCAGCGCGATGCCCCACGCGCCGCCCTCGCCCGCCGTGGCGAGCACCGAGACCGGGACGTTCAGCGCCGCCGCCATGATGCGCTGGCCAACCCCGGGTGTTTTGAAGAATCCGCCGTGCCCGCGTATCTCGTCGATCTCTACCCGTTCCTCCTGCACCAGCACATTCACGCCCGCCCGCAGCGCGCAAAGCGCGGAGGACAAATGCGCGCGCATAAAATTGGCGAGGGTGAAGCGGCTGTCCGGCGAACGCGCGAACAGGGGACGCCCCTCGGTGAAGCCGGTGATGTGCTCGCCGGAAATGTAGCCGTAGGAGACGAGCCCGCCGCAGTCGGGATCGCCCTCGAGCGCCAGTTGCTTGAAGCGGTTGAACAGGTCGTCGGCGGAAATCGTCACGCCCAGCAGCTTCGCCGCCTCCCCAAAGAGTCCCATCCACGCGTTGAAATCCGACGTGCAGTTGTTCGCGTGCGCCATGCCCACGAGCTTGCCGTCCGGCGTCGTCACGAGATCAATTTCGTGATGCGCGCGCGACAGATCCTTTTCGAGCACCACCATCGCGAACACCGACGTGCCGGCCGACACGTTTCCCGTGCGGACCTCGACGCTGTTCGTCGCGACCATGCCCGTTCCCGCGTCGCCTTCGGGCGGACAGAGCGGAATCCCTGCTTCGAGTTCACCCGCCGGATCGAGCAGCCGCGCGCCTTCGACCGTCAGTTCGCCGGCCGGTTCGCCGGCGCGCAGGACCTCCGGCAGCAGGTCGCGCAGGTTCCAGCCGAATCCCCGGTCCCGAACGAGCGCGTCGAAGGCCTCCGTGAATCGCGCGTTGAAATCCTGCGCCGCAATGTCGATGGGGAACATCCCGGACGCCTCGCCGATGCCCATCACCCGCCGCCCCGTCAGCTTCCAGTGGACATATCCGGCCAGCGTGGTCATGTGCGCGATGCGCCCGACGTGCGACTCGCCATTCAGGATGGCCTGGTAGAGGTGCGCGATGCTCCAGCGCTGGGGGATCGGATAGTTGAACAACCCGGTCAATTCCCCGGCGGCGGCCCCGGTGATATTGTTCCGCCAGGTGCGGAACGGCGTCAGCAGCCGGTCCTCCGCATCAAGCGCGAGGTAGCCGTGCATCATGCCGCTGATGCCCAGCGCCTTCGCGCGGCGCAGGCGCACGCCGTGCTGCGCGTGGAGATTTTTCTGGAGGTCGGCGAAGCACGCCTGGAGACCCGCCCACACCTCATCGAGCGAATAGGTCCACACCCCGTCGGCGAGCGTGTTCTCCCAACCGAAGCCGCCGGCGGCGATCGGCGCGTGGTCCGGCCCGTTCAGGACCGCCTTGATGCGGGTCGACCCCATTTCGATGCCGATATAGGTCCGGCCCTGAACAATGTATTCCACGATTTTCGCCGCGCCCTGGTTGCTCATGGAGTCCCTCACGTATGCCGCGAATAAAGACACATTCACGCCGCCGCGAACAGACGGACATGGCTTTACAGTAAAGTGGTGCTTGGCAATGCGCGCGGGCGGGATAGGATGGGCGGCATGAAAATCACCATGGAGGCCGTCGCGCGGAAGGCGGGGGTTTCCCGCAACGCGGTGTCGCTGGCGCTGCGGAATCATCCCTCGATTCCCGCCGCGACGCGCGCGCGCATCCAGGCCGCGGCGGGCCAGCTCGGCTACCAGCGCAACCCGGCGTTCGGCGAGCTGATGTCCCAGATGCGCTTGAAGGGCCATGGCGCGCGCCAGGCCACCCTCGCGTTGTTCAACGCGAACCGCGACGCCGCGGCCTTCCGCACGCATCCAACGATCCCCGAGTATGTGAAGGGCTGCGAGCGGCGCGCCGGCCTGCTCGGCTATTCGCTCGACACGTTTTGGCTGCACGAGCCCGGCATCGACGGCGGGCGCTGGATTCAGATTCTCGAGGCGCGCGGCATCCGCGGCGTGGTGCTGGTCGGGCTGATGGACGAAAACCAGGTGCCGCCCCATTTCCAGCCCGTCGTCGGGCGGTTCCCCGCCGTCGTCACCGGTGTCCGCACACACGACCCCGCAATCTCCTTCGCCTGCGTCGATCACCACGGCCTCGCGCTGCTGGCGGTTGAGCAGGCGTTGGCGCTGGGCTACCGGCGGCCGGCGCTGGTCCTCGACCCGGTGATTGACCGCCTGGTCGAGGGGCGCTTCACCGCGGGATTCCTGATCGGGCAGCGCCACCTCGCGCGCGGGGACCGCCTGCCGCCCTTCACGCAATTCGGCGATCCGAAGCGCGCGCCCGCGCGGTTGCGCGCCTGGATGCGCCGGCACCGGCCCGACGCGGTCTTCACGCTGTACAACGCCGTGCGGCGCTGGCTGGAAGCCGGGGGCTGGCGGATTCCGGAAAAGCTGGGGCTGATCCAGTTGGAATGGCGCGCCGCGCAGCCCGAATGGGCCGGCATGCACCAGCACAACGACCTCGTCGGCGCCGCCGCGATCGACATGCTCGTCGGCATGATTCATCGCGGCGAATCAGGCCCGCCCGCCCACCCGCGCGCCACCCTCATTGAACCCAGCTGGCAATCCGGCCGCACGGTGAAGCCCCAAACCCAAATCGGTTGCCGCCGAGGCGCGGAGTTCTCAAGCGACCCCGGGTTTTGAGGACATTCCCTGGTTTTGGGCTTGCCCCCTGCGGGCTCGCCCCGCAGGAGCAAAAGTTCCCCGGCTACCGGACACGAGATCAACCTTGCGCGATCCGGCGCATCCGCATCGCGGATGCGAAAACGCACGCGTTTTCGCCCGCGCGAGCGCGCGGGCGCCGGGTCGCGACCGACGGCGGGTTTCTGCCCGGTAGCCGGACAACACTCCTTCACCACCGGCGCAAGGCCGGTGGGGTCGTTCCACTTGTCGAATTCCTTCACGATCTGCGAACGACTTATGCATTCTTCAAACCGGAAACCGGGGAATGTCGTGACCCCGGGTTTTTAGTCCAACGTGATGCGGAGGAACTCCGTCGCGTTGGTCATCGGGTAGGTTGAAACCTGGACGCCGGAAGTCGCGGAGAACGTTTCACGGGTCACCCAGGCCGATGGATTTAGATTGGTGGTCGATTCCACGCGATAAGCATCGTTGGTGCGCAGGGATTGCCAGACGACCGACACCCCGCCGGACGACACCGACATCGGCCCGGCCGCCTCCGGCAGGCCAACGGGAATCCAAATTTTGCGGCCGCACCGCTTTAGCAAATGACTTGTCGCGCGCGGCTCCCTATGCTGCCGGGCAGGAGCCCCGGTTGCGTGTCGCCCCCACCATGTTAGGCCTGTTCGCCAGCCTGTTGGCTGGGTGCAGCAGCATTCCGTCCGCGCTTAATCCATTTCCCGAAACGCCAATCCCCTCCTCCGCGTCGCTGACGCCGCCGCCCAATCCCAGCACGCCGCGCAGGATCAACGTGCTGGACTCGCCGCGCCTCCTCCATATCGACGAGGTGTATCCCCCCTTCCTTACCCGCCAGAAACTACGCTGGGACGGCGACGGACTGGACTGGCGGCTGCGCTTCCCAAGCCGACGCTACGCCTATGCGGGATTCACGCTCCGGCGCCCCATCGATGTGGCCAGCCACCGCGCGGATATGCGGATCGTGTTCAAAATTCGACCGGCCCGCATCGCCTCCTTTCTCTCCATCGGCCTGATGGACCAACCGGATGGCGCGCCGTCGGCGCTTTCGGATGTCTGGCTCCTGCATCACGCCCCGCCGGCCGGCGACGGCTGGACCACCGTCAGCATCCCGCTCTCGCTCTTCCCGGCAGGCGCCATCACCCGGGAACACGCCGGGGACGGCGCCCCCGCGGCTCCGCAGGAACAGGGGCTTCACCGCGAGCTCGACTGGTCCCGCATCCAGGCCCTGCGCATCATCAGCCCCGGCGGACGCATCCCGGCGGACGAAATCACGATCCGCGAGATTCGCTTCCAGCGCCTCTGATTCGCTTTCCTCTTGCCCGCGCGCGCGCCTCACGTATCGTTGCGCGCCCGACGGAGGAACTTCCATGGCCGGCGAATACGTCTTCAATCTCCAACGCGTCACCAAGCAGTACAGCAAGACCACCATCCTCGAGGATGTGACGCTGGCCTTCTTCTTCGGCGCGAAAATTGGCGTCATCGGCGGCAATGGCGCGGGCAAATCAACCCTCCTCCGCATCATGGCCGGCATCGACCGCGACTTCATGGGCGACATGCAGGTCGCCAAGGGCGCCAAGGTCGGCTACCTCGCGCAGGAACCGCAACTCGATCCGGCCAAGGATGTGATGGGCAACGTGCAGGACGGCGTCGCGGAGGCGCGGCGCGTCCTGGAGCGATACGACGAAATTTGCGGGCTGCTCGGCGGCGACCTCACGGACACGGAAAAGGAGAAGCTCGGCGATGAGATGGACCGCCTGCAAACCATCATCGACACGCACGACCTCTGGGAACTCGACCACCAGGTGGAACTGGCGATGGAGGCGTTGCGCCTGCCGCCGCCGGATGCCGATGTGACGAAAATCTCGGGCGGTGAACGCCGCCGCGTCGCGCTCTGCCGGCTGCTGCTCTCAAATCCGGATGTCCTGCTCCTGGACGAGCCGACGAACCATCTGGACGCGGATTCCGTCGCCTGGCTGGAGGAATTTCTCAAAAAATTCACCGGCACGATCGTCGTCGTCACGCACGACCGCTACTTCCTGTCCAACGTCACCGAGTGGATTCTCGAACTCGATGGCGGGCATGCCTATCCCTACAAGGGCAATTACGAAGCCTGGCTGGAACAGAAACAAGCGCTGCAGGATCGCGATGCCAGGGTCGCGCAATCGCGGCGCAAGCTCCTGGAACAGGAACTCGCCTGGGTGCGCATGAATCCCGGCGCGCGGCGCGCGCGCAACAAGGCGCGTCTCCAGCGCTACGAGGAACTCGCCAGCCAGCAGGTGGACACGCGTGAAGACAGCCTGCAAATCCAGATTCCCTCCGGGGAGCGCCTCGGCGACCTCGTCGTGCGGGCGATTGGCCTGTCAAAGGCCTACGGGGATCGACTGTTGATGGAGAATGTGAATTTTGACCTGCCGCGTGGCGGCATCGTCGGCGTGATCGGCGGCAATGGCGCGGGCAAGACGACGCTCTTCCGCATGATCGTCGGCGACGAACAACCGAGCGAAGGCACGCTGACCGTCGGCCCCAGCGTGCGCGTCGCCCATGTCAACCAGTCGCGCGACACGCTGAATCCGAACAACACGGTGTACGAGGAGATCTCCGGCGGCATGGAATTCCTCGACCTCGGGGGGCGCTCCATGAACAGCCGCGCCTATTGCGGGCGCTTTAACTTCCGGGGCGGCGACCAGCAAAAGAAGGTCGGCCAGATTTCGGGCGGCGAGCGCAACCGCGTGCATCTCGCCAAACTGCTGCGCGGCGGCGGCAACTTGCTGCTGCTCGACGAGCCAACCAACGACCTCGACGTCGACACGCTCCGCTCGCTGGAGGAAGGTCTCTTGAGTTTCGGCGGCTGTGCGGTCGTCATCAGCCATGACCGTTGGTTCCTAGACCGGGTCGCCACGCACATTCTCGCCTTTGAGGGCGACAGTTCGGTGACATGGTTCGAGGGCAACTACGAGGCCTACCACGAACAACGCCGCCGATTGCTCGGCGACGCGGCGGACCGGCCCACGCGCGTCCACTTCCGGCCCATCCGTCACGGGTGATGCGCGGGCCTGTACGACAGCCGATCGGCTGCTCCGCATGAACGAGGTGGAGCGGTTCGCTCCTACGCGCTGCGCGGCGCGAAGACGACGTCCATCCACACGGCGAGGACGAGGACGATGCCGCGTGCGATGAGCTTCATCTCGGGCGACACGGCGAGCAGCGTCATGCCGTTCAACAGCACCGCCATGATCAGCGCGCCGAACAGGACGCCGAGCACGCTGCCGCGTCCGCCCTTCAGACTGGTGCCGCCAATGACGCACGCCGCGATGGCGTCGAGTTCCATCAGGTTGCCGACGGTGGTCGTGGAGTAGCCGCCGTACGCGGTCTGCATGAAGCCGGTGAGCGCCACGATGCCGCCGAGCACGGCGAAGGCGAGGATCGCGCGCCCATTCACGTTGATGCCGGACAGCCGCGCCGCCTCCTCGTTGCCGCCGATGGCATAGAGGTGCCGCCCAAACGGGGTATGGCGCGTGAGGACCTGCACCAGCAGCGCCGTGAGACCCAGCACAAGCAGCGGGAACGGAAGTCCCTTGTGCTGGTTCATGACCAGCACGCACAACACCAGCACCTGGACGCTGACAAAGACCTGTAGAAAATCCTGCGTGGCGGACGGCACGGGCAACCCGTGCTGGCGCCGCTGCGCGCGCTGGCGCCAGCGGCTCCAGGCGAGGGCCAGCGCCACGATGCCGCAGGCGGCGAAGCCCGCGGACGGCGGGAGATAATAGGTGGTCAGCAGCGAAAACGCGTTTTCCTGACCGCCCGGCACAACCGGCACCGTCGCGTTGCGGATCACGGCCCAGTGCAGGCCCTTGAACACGAGCAGGCCGCCGAGCGTGATGATAAACGCGGGAATGCGGAAGCGCATGATGAGCGCGCCCATGCCCGTCCACACCAGCACGGCGACCGCCAGGGTGACCGCCAGCGCCGCGGGCGCGGACCAGCCCGCCCCGGCGCCCGGGATCAAATTGGCCGGCTGCATGATGAGGACCGCGGCCACCCCGCCCAACAGGCCCACGCCGCTGCCCACCGACAGATCGATCAGGCCGGGCAGCAGCACCAGCAGCATGCCCAGCGCGAGGACCGCGGTGATGGACAACTCAATCGAGAGGTTGGACAGATTGCGCGCGCCCAGGAACTGGCCGCCCTGGGGATGCAACGCGAAAAACGCGCTGATCAGGATCAACGCGACGCCCATCGCAAAAAAACGCCGCACCGTGGATTGTTGCATGGTTACTCCGCTGCCTGGGGTTCGTGCGCGGCCATCGCCGCGGCCATCAGTTGTTCCGCCGAGGCGGCGCCGCGCGCGAACACGCCGCCCACCCGCCCTTCGCTCATCATCAAAATCCGGTCGCTCATGCCCATGAGTTCGGGCAGCTCGCTCGACACCATGATCACCGCGTGCCCGTCGTCGGTCAGGCGGTTGATCAGTTCATACACGTCGATCTTGGCGCCGACATCAATGCCGCGCGTCGGCTCGTCCAGCAGGAATACCGCGGGCTCGCTCATCATCGCCTTGGCGAGCACCACCTTCTGCTGGTTGCCGCCGGACAGGCTGTTCACCGCCACCTCGGGATGCGCCGCCTTCACGGCCAGCGCCTTCATCAACTGCTGGTTGCGCACCCATTCGGGCGGCGCCTGCAACAGGCCAAAGCGGGTGAACTGGCCCAGCGATGAGAGCGACTGGTTGAAGCCGATCGATTGTTCCAGCACCAGGCCCCGCGCCTTGCGATCCTCGGTGACCAGGACCACGCCGTCCCGGATGGCCTGCGCCGGGCTCTCCGCGCGCCAGGGCTTCCCCTTGAGCTGCACCCGTCCGCCGATGCGCCGGCCATACGCTCCAAACAGGTGCGTCAGCAACTCCGTGCGGCCGGATCCCATCAGCCCCCCGATGCCCAGCACCTCGCCGGCGCGAACCGAAAAGGAAATGTCGTGAAGCACCGCCGGCCCCTGCGCGCGCGACGCCACGGACAGCCCGTCCACCGCCAGCAACGGAACACCGGGAGGCGCGGCCCGGCGCGGGAAAAAATCGTGGATGTCGCGGCCAACCATATCGCGGATGACCTCCTCGCGCCGGATGCCCTTCGCCGGCCGGGTCGACACACTGCGGCCGTCGCGCAGCACCGTGATGCGGTCGGCGATGCGAAACACTTCCGGGAGCCGGTGCGAGATGTAGAAACAGCCGATGCCGCGGGCCCTCAGGCCCTCAATGATGTGGAGCAGGATATCGGCTTCGGTTTCAGTGAGCGCCGCCGTGGGTTCATCCAACAACAGAATCTTCGAGTTCCGCGCCAGCGCCTTGACGATTTCCACCAATTGCTGCTGGCCGACCCCCAGTTCGCCCACGACCGCCTGTGGATCCACCTGAAGCGCGTGGCGCGCCAGCAGGTCGCGCGCGCCGACGAGCATCGCGTTCCAATCCAGTCGCCCGCCCCGCCGGGGCTCGTGGCCCAGAAAGATATTCTCGGCCACGGTCATGCCGGGAACCAGCGCCAGCTCCTGGTAGATCACCGCAATGCCCGCCTGCTCCGCATCGTGGATGCCCTGGAAGCGCGCCGGGGAGCCGCCGACCTCCAGTTCGCCCTCGTACGACCCGTGCGGCCAGAGCCCCGATATAATTTTGATCAGCGTCGACTTGCCCGCGCCGTTCTCGCCGCACATCGCATGCACCTCGCCGGACCGCAGGTCGATCGACACATCCTGCAACGCGACGGTGCCGGGAAAGCGCTTGGTAACCCCGCTCATCCTCAGCAGGGGCTGGAGTTCCCCGCCCATCGTCAGGGACTCCCGGACGCCGCGCCAAAGACATCGGCCTCGCTGTGGAAGCCATCGGCAATCACGGTCTCGCGCAGGTTGTTGCGATCCACCGCGATGGTCGCCTCCAGTACGGCGGGCACGTCGCGGAATCCGTTGGGCAGCGCCGCGCGTGCGACGACAGGCCGGCCCTGCGCCAGGTTCATGGCCAGTTCCGCCGCAGCGAGGGCCAGGCGCGGGAGCGGTTTGTAGATCGTCATCGACTGGGTGCCGCGGGCGATGCGCTGGCACGCCACGACATCGGCATCCTGCCCGGTCACCAGCACCCGGCCTTCCAACTCCGCTTCACGCAACGCCTGGATCGCACCACCCGCCGTGCCGTCGTTGGAGGCCAGGACTCCCTGGAGGTCGGTACCCGCACGGGTCAGGGCGGCGTTCATGATCTTCTTGGCATTGCTGGGATCCCAGTCGACCGTCCAGTCCTCATGCACCACTTCGATCAATCCCTTCTCGATCAGCGGCTTCAGCACCTGGTCCTGCCCCTGCTTGAAAAGCACGGCGTTGTGATCGGTCGGCGCACCATAAATGCGCACGATCCGGCCGCGGCCGCCGGGCAGGTGGTCGACCAGCCAGCGCGCCTGTTGTTCACCCACCTGGACGTTGTCGAAGCTCAGGTAGAGATCGAGATCGCTCTCCGTGATCATCCGGTCGTAGGCAATGACCGGTATGCCGGCCAGCTTGGCCGAACGCACGCCTTCGGCCATGGCCGCCCCGTTGTGGGGCACGATGACCAGCACATCCACCTCGCGCGCGATCAGGGCGTTCACGTCCTGGATCTGCCGGGTGTCATCGCTATTCGCCGACTGCACAAGCACGCGGCCACCCAGTTCCTCGACACGCTTAACAAACAGGTCGCGATCCCGCTGCCAGCGCGCCTCCTTCAGGGTGTCCAGCGACAAGCCAATCGTCGGGGCGCGCGCGACCGCGCCGCGACCGGCGCCACCGCCCCCCTGGCGGCTGATCACCAGGCCGATGACGACACTCAACACCAGGGACGCAACAACGAGCGGAATGGATGCGGTCTTCAACGTACACCTCCCAATCATTTCCCAGTTCTCGAAATTTATGTTGTCCCGACGGGACATCTCCCTAAATAGCCGGATCACGGACAAGCCGGTACGTGCGGGGCAACGGACGGGCTGCACGGTGCATCCCCTCAATCACGTGATCGAGTTCCTCCACGATCTGATCCTCACGCACCTTCAAGGTGTCATAGGCTTCATAGCGCACCGTGACCGAACGCAGCGCCGGGTTGTCGCGGGTCTGCGCGATGGCGGCCTCCAGCAGCGGGCGCATCTCCTCGCGCACGATGGGCCGGGGGCGCGTGCCCCAGAGGCGGGACTCGCTGAACACAATATCCCGCAACTGGTTTTCCACCGCGTGCTTCCTCCGCCACAACCGCTCGACCTCTCCCGCCTGCGCGTGCTGCGGGGTGTTGGTTTCCAGCGCCAGGTTGATGCCCGCGGCCAGCTCGGCGCCGGTGTAGGTTCGAATGGGCACATCATCAATGACCAGCAGGAAGGCTTCGTCACCCAGCCCCTCCACGGCAAGCCGCTCCTGATTAAACGTCTCGTTGAATGAAAACAGGTCGTGCGCGCCCTGCACTTCCGGCATCGCGGGAAAGGGCAACGCGCCGGCACGGCACACAAAACGCAGGCCGCCGTCCTCGTCGACGACAAACTCGCTCACTTCCGCGTTGAGCGACCGGACCACGCTGCCCGCGCCGGCATCCACCGCCACGTCCATGACCGGCTGGGTGATGCCCTGTGCCTTGAGAAAAAGCCAGGTCATCATGAAGTGACCCACCGGGCCGGGATGCACGCGATCCCCGCTGATCAGCGTGAAGCGCGGGTCCATCGCCTGGCGCGCGAGGTTCAGCTCCAGCATCGGCTGGAAGAAATCCACCACGGGAACATCCTTCTCCGCGCCGATCCGACGCGCCTGTTCCGCGTAGACGGAAAGGCCGTCGTTGACGCGATTGAACGCGGGCGCGTCCGCCGCCATCGTGTCGTCGTGCGGCGAAGGCGTGAGCAACATCACGCGCGCGCCGTATGCGTGGATTCGATCCACCAGTTCCGCCATCTGCTTCGGATAGCGGTCGAGGCGCTCCTGCCGCTGGACCAGCTGTTCCGCCGTGGGTTCCTCCACCTGGTACAGCGCGCGCCCGACATCGTTCATCCCGAACATGATGGCGACGACCGTCGGTTTTTTCGCCAGCACATCCCACTCAAGGCGAGCCAGCGCGCCGCCGGCCCAGTCGCCGCCGATCCCCGCGTTCATAAAATGCCGCGGCGCATCCGGAAATCGCGTGGTGTAGAACAAATCCAGGTAGCGGTGGTAGAGCCCGCCGTGCGTGATGCTGTCGCCGAGCGCGACAACGCGCTCGCCCGGATGAAACGAAACGTCCGCGGCCTGCGCCGCACAGCAGGCCATCACCATCGTGCACACGTGTTGAATCCTCATGGTTGCTCCCGTGCCACGACGGTCAACACGGACCGCGGTTTGCTCGCGATGTACGTACGGCGGCCGTCCAGCGTAAAATAGACCTCCATCGCCTCGTCGCCGGTGTTCAGCAGCACCGTCGCCACGGTTCCGTCGGGATTGCGAAACGCCGTCACGAGCAGCGCGTCCTTGTTCGACGCCGCCGCCACCCGCTGCGCGCCGGGGCGGATGAACTTCGAGAAGTGGCCCATGTAGTGATAGGAATTCATGTACGTCAGTGCGCCCGTCCGCGTGTCGCCGATGATCGGCGCGAAACAGAAATTGCTGACGTGGTTCGGTCCGCCGGTCTCGTCGAGCAGGATGTTCCAGTCCGTCCACCCCACCGCCCCGCTGTTGAGGTCGTTGACGATGGCCTTGCCGTAGCGCTCGCCCATCTCCCATTCGCCGAGTCGCGCGGGATCGAATTTGGTAATGCAGCCTTCGGTGAACATCAGGTGCTTGTCCGGATACACATCGCCGACCAGCCGCATGTTGCCGTACGCGTCGCCGCCATACCAGTGGAAGCCGACGCCCCACACGTAGCGCGCGGCCTCCGGATCATCCAGCACCGTCATCGCGCGCTGGTAGAGGTAGCCGCGGTTGTGGTCCCAGACCATCAGCTTGTGGTCGCGATAGGGCGACCGCGCGAGCGCCGGGCCGAGATGATCGCGGACAAAATCGCGTTCCTGTTCCGCCGTATACATGCAGGACTCCCAGCGCGGCCCCGCGCCCGGCTCGTTCTGCACGGTGAGCCCCCAGAAGGGAATGCCCTCCTTTTCGTACTCGGCAAAGAAGCGCACGTAATACGAAGCCCACGATTCGTAATACTCGGGCCGGAGGGAACCGCCCAGCAACATGCTGCCGTTGGTTTTCATCCAGGCCGGCGGGCTCCAGGGAGAGGCGAAGAGTTTCAGCGTGCCGCCGGTTTTCGCGAGCGCCGCCTTGATCAGCGGGATGCGATGGCGACGGTCGCGCTCAATGCTGAAATGCTCCAGCGCGACGTCGCCGTCCACCTCCGCGTAGGCGTAGGACGAGGTGGAGAAATCGCAACTGTTGATGTGCGTGCGGCCGAGGGTGTAGCCGATGCCGGCCTCGGGATCGTAGTACGCCGTCAGGATTTCCGCCTGCGCCTCAGCGGGTAATTTATAAAACGTCTCGGCCGCGGCGTCGGTTAGCGCGCCGCCGAATCCAACGATCGTCTGGAAGCGCGGCTTGGTATCGACGAATACCGCCGGAACTTTCATCAGCGGCGGTTCCACGTTGGTCCACGCGGGCGCGGAAACCCGCGAGAGGCGCAGGTCCGTGTCGCGCGCGGTTTCGTACAGCACCAGCACGGGCGCCGCCGACAGCGACGCACCCGATAGGGCCAGTGCAACGAGGATGACGGTGCGGTTTACCATGAACCGCTCCCTTCCGGCGCGGAAAGCACACCGATGGATTGGAGAAAGGCATCCATCTCCTTCACCACGCGGTTGAAGTTGGCGCCGTCATTCCGCTTGGGATTGTAGAACCCGTGCTTCTCGCCGGGGAATTCGACGAACTGGGCGCGATTCCCCAGCTTCTGCATCGCGGCGACAAAATTTTTGCAGACGCCGGGCGGGCAAACGCCGTCTTTGGAACCGCTCAGGATCAGAAAGGGCGGCAGCTCCGCGGTGACGCGCTGGGCGGGCGAAAACGCCGCGGGATCGAGGCCCGCCTCCTGCGCGTGCCGACGCCCGGTACCCCACCCTGTTACGAGGTCGAACGCCGGGTTGAGCAGCAGCACCGCGCGCGGCATCACCGGCACGGTGAGATCGTCGGCGGGATCGTCATAGCCCGGAATCGTCGCGAGCGCCGCCGCCAGGTGTCCGCCCGCCGACGATCCGCCCGCCAGGATGTTGGCCGGATCAATCTGGTATTGCGCCGCATGGGCGCGGACCCAGCGCATCGCCGACTTGGCATCCGCGAGGCAGTCCTGCGGACCGCTGGCCTTGCCATTGCCCTCGCCCGGCAACAACCGGTACTGCGCATCAATGCCCACCACGCCGCGCGACGCGAGATAGATCAGAATCGGGTTCGCAACCGACGGCCCGCCGCGCAGCCAGCCGCCGCCGTGGTAGTACACCAGCGCGGGCCGGGTCTCGCCCGGTTTCAGATTCGTCGGTTGGTATACATGCAGCTTGAGCGACGTGCCCGCCACGCTTTTATAGGTCGCCGTGCTGACCGCCGCGTATTTCGCGACCAGCTTCGGCTCTTTTTCCGCACGCAGAACAAAGGCCGCCCACGACGGTTCACCCCGCGCGGAGGCAACGGACAAGGTGGTCACCAGGACCACCCCTTGCAGCAGTGATTGCATATTCATGGATTACCTCGACAAGGCGTGGACCAATTCCCGGATACCGAGCGGACCGATGTAGCGCAGTACGCGGGAGGTCCGCGCGTCCAACGCCAACACGGCCGCACCGTCCGTGACGTCTATCGTCGCGCCCGCCTCATCCTGAAGCGTCGCGCCCGCTCCGAGCGAGTCGAGCGGGAAGGACTTCGGCTGATCCTCCCAATTGAACAAGCCGACATACAAAGCGTCGCCGCTGCGGGCGACCAGGCGCGCGAAGGCATCGTCGCCCCGCGCCGCATGATCCCACAGCCCCACGGGGATGACTTCATCCATGAACGGATGCGCCATGGATTCACCCAGCAACGCCTGGCGTTCCGCGCGCAGCAGCGGGAGATGATCGCTCGCCAGGCGCGCGTTGCCGTACAGTTTCGCGAAATCGCCCCACATCCGGGCCTCGGCAAGCGTCAGTGTGCCACCGCTCTTGCCCTTGTCCCGACTGACCCGCGCGTCCTCATCCTCCGCCGCGCGAAATACCAGGTAGTCGCAGTCGCCGTTAAAAACCTTGCCGAGCAGATAGTAGAAACCGGCGTTGCCAAGCGCGCGCGGCGCAAAGTGGTCGAATTGCGGGCTGATGTCCGCGCCGGTGCGCATGCCGTCCACAAATCCGATCGCCGGCCCGATAAAGGCGGAGCAACCGAGGAAATAATTCTCGGGCCCGATCGCTTCGCGGATCGCCTGCATGCCGAGCCGGAAGCGCTCGACGCTGGTGAGCGACGGGTCATGGGCCCGGATCGCGCCCAGGTTGTGGATGCTGCTGCGGATGCCCTCCTCCATGCCGTAGCGCATGAAGTCGACCTTGAAGTAGCGGATGCCCCACGCCTCGCGCATGGTCCGGATGCAGTCGGCGATATAGGCGCGCGCGTCCGGGTTTGAATAGTCGAAGAAGGTGTACCGCATGACCCGATCCGGCTTGCGTTGCTCGTCGACAATGAGCGCGCCATGCTCATCGTGCAGAAAATACCCGGGATGCGTGCGGCAGATTTCCGCGGCGGCATCACCCCGGAACCCGTCGAAGTGCAGGCCCGGCATTTTTCCCGCCGCCGTGATGGCTGCGGCGAGCGCCTGGATGCCACCCGGCAGGTTGGTCCGGACGGAGGTATAATCGCCGCGCTCCGTCCACCAGCCGCCATCAATCTGGATGAGGTTCGCCCCGGGATGCACGGCGCCCAGTGCGGCCAGGTTCGTGAGCACATCGTCGGCCGTGAACAGCCGCCCGAAGTAGTCCCACGTGGCCCAACCGGTGAACGTTTCATCCTTCACGCGCGCAATCCCGTTTTCCGCCGCGATCGCGGTTCCGAAGCGGTCCAGCAGATCGTGCGCGTCGCGCGCTTCCGCGAGGAGGATGCGCTCATAGTGAACCGTCCCGCCCGGTGGAAGCACCTTGCGCTCCGCGTCCGATTGCACCCGCCAGGCCCCGTCGCGGAACCGTATGTAGGGCATAAACACGCGCCAGCTCGAGGCGCCGATGAACAGGATGCGTTCCGGCGCCACGCGCACTTGGGCAAACATCGCGCTGCGCGCATTCGCTTCATCCGCGTGCGCCACGGTCGTCCGGAACAACGGCGTACGCCCCATGCAGGTGCCGCCGAACAACACGTCGGCGGCGGCCGGGACGTCGCCCAGGCCGATGCGGATGTCGATGAGGCGCAGCGTGACGGGCTCGACGTTGGGATTGCGCACCTGCACGTCGAGTTCAACGAATCCCTGGGCATTCGTCTGGAGCGCATATTGCACCGCAACCGGTCGCGCGTCTTCCGTTTCTACGACAACGGAGACGTGCTCCCACGCGGCCATCGCGCGCGGGCCGAAACTCAGGGCGAGAAACGCACCGCCCATCCAGCTGCGCAGCCTCCGTTTCATGGTGCGGCCTCCGCCCCGGCGGCCGCGGGTTCCTGCGATGGAAAATTGAAACGGGCGACGGGCGAGACCGTCCGCGTGTTGCGCAGCAACGCATCGAACTCCGCGACGAGAGCCGGTTGCCGGGCAGCAACATCAGTCGTTTCGCCCGGGTCGGTCGCGAGATTGTACAACTCAATAGAGCCTCCGGGATCGAGCGCGACCTGCCGGCGAATCGCCTTCCAGTCGCCCTTGCGCACGGCGACGCACCCGTTGTTCTCATGGAACTCCCAATAGAGGAACGCGTGCTCGCGCTGGCCGGGTTTGCCGAGCAACGTCGGCAGGATCGACAGCCCGTCCGTTTCGGCGGGCGCAGGCAGGCCCAGCAGGTCGGCGAACGTCGGCATCATGTCCCACTGCGCCGCGAGGTGGTCGCTGGTCGCGCCTGCCGGGATGCGGCCCGGCCACCGGGCGATGAGCGGCGCGCGGATGCCGCCCTCGTAGAGGTCGCGCTTGATGCCGCGATACGGCCCCGCCGACTCGAAAAACGCCGGATCGTAGCCGCCCTCGCGATGCGGGCCGTTGTCGGAGCTGAAGAAGATGACGGTGTTGTCGCCCAGGCCGAGTGCGTCCAGTTTCGCCACGAGTTCACCCACGTAGCGGTCGAGCATGCTGACCATCGCCGCATACGTCGCGCGCGGTTCCGCCTGCGAGCCGTAGCCGTGTTTGCGGAAATTCGGGCCGGCATCGACGCCTTCATACGGGGTTTCCTCCCCGAAACGCCCCCGGAACGGTGCGAGCTCGGTCTCGGGCACGGCGAGTTCGGCGTGCGGCTGGACAGGCGCGTAGTAGACAAAAAACGGCTGCTCGCGTTTGGCCTCCACGAACGCGAGCAGTTGCTCCTGGATCAGGTCGGGCGCGTAGTCGCCGCGCTCCATCCCGAAATTACCCCACAGCATTTCGCGCTGATGGTCGTTCCAGAGATAATACGGATAGTAGAAATGCGCGTGCCGCTGGCAGTTGTAGCCGTGGAAGCGGTCGAAGCCCATGCGCAGCGGCTCGCTCGCGGTGCCGGGCCCGCCGAGCCCCCACTTGCCAAAGATCGCGGTCGCGTAGCCGGCGTCTTTAAAGAGGTGGGCCACCGTGCGCGTGTCGGCGGGCATCGGTTGCTGGCCCTCCGGATGTACCGCGGCATTTCCGCGAATCGGCGTGTGGCCGGTGTGCTGGCCGGTCAGCAACGCGGAGCGGGAGGGTGCGCACACGGCGCTTCCGGAATAGTGCTGTGTGAAGCGTACGCCCTCTTCCGCGAGGCGATCGATGTGCGGCGTTTCGAAGTGACGCTGGCCGTAGCAGCCGAGGTCGCCGATGCCGAGATCGTCGGCGAGGATGTAGATGACGTTCGGCCGATCCGCCGCATTCGCGGCGGATGTCACCGCGCAGAGGGTTGCGAGGCCGATCCAGTTTCGCAGTGCGTTCGCGTTCATGCCGGTTCCCTTCACGCCAGTTGGCTCAACACCAGATAGAGCGCCACAACGAGCACAATGACGCCCGCACCCGCGAGCCGGGCATGGCGCCAGGGGGTGATGTCCACTTCATCAGAAATGTGGTGAACAACCGGATGCGGCAACGGGTTCAGGATGCGCACCACCGCCATGATCGAAAGCATCAGCACCAGGTTCAGCCCGGCGACGTGGAGCCAGTGGATCTTCAGGCCCCAGACCGCGCCGTCGTGCACGAACCCGACCCAGCCGTAGAACACGATGCCGACCGGCACCGCGATGTAGGCCGCGAACGCGGGGGCGCGACGCGAAAGGACGCCGAGCAGGATGATCGAGAGAATCGGGATGTTGAAGAAGGCCATCATTTTCCGCATGAACGTATAGAGGCCCTCGGGGGCCTGCGCGATCATCGGCGCGATCGCGATGCAGATGCAGACAATGGCGAGCCCAAACAGGCGCCCCGCGCGCACCACCTGGTGATCGGTCGCGGCCGGGCGGACCAACTGCTTGTAGATGTCCATGCCGAACAGCGTGGTCACGCTGGTGAGCCCGCTGTTGAACGAACTCAAAATCGCGCCGAACATCACGGCCCCGAAAAAACCCGTCAGCCAGCCGGGCAACACCGCGGCCACGAGGCGCGGATAGGCGAGATCCTGGTGCGCCACGTCCAGTTTGCCCGCCGCGAGCAGGTGCCACGCGACGATGCCGGGCAGGACGAGGATGCAGATGCCGATGATTTTCAGCACGGCGGCAAACAGCACGCCCTTCTGGCTTTCCGCCAGGCTTTTCCCGCCCAGCGCACGCTGGATGATCACCTGGTTCGTACACCAGTAGAAGAGATTGATGATCAGCATGCCGGTGAACAGCGTGGAAAACGGCACGCTGGATTCGGGGCCGCCGATGGGCGACAGCAATTCCGGGCGGCTCTCCGTGAGAGAGCGAAACCCCGTGCCCAGGCTGCCGTCGCCGAGTTTCACCAGGCCAAGGACCGGGATCAGCAAGCCACCGAGCACCAACCCGATCCCGTTGATGCTGTCCGCCGTCGCCTCGGCCTTCATGCCGCCAAACACCACGTAGCACAACCCCGCGATGCTCAACGCAATCACCATGAGCCAGAGGGAGGCCTGCGGGCTGATGCCCAGCGCCACATCCACGTGGAACAGGCTGTTCATGCCGATGGCCCCGGAGTACAGCACGAACGGCAGAAAGCTCAGCGTCAGCGCGGTCAGGAACACGAGCGAGATCATGCTGCGCATGAGGCGGCCAAAGCGCTGCTCCAGGAATTGCGGCAGCGTCGTGATGCCGCTCTTCAGGTATCTCGGGAGGAAGAACAACGCCATGGCCACCATCGCGACGGCGGCAATCGTCTCCCACGCCATCACAGACGCGCCGTGCATGAATGCGTTGCCGTTCAGGCCAATGAGCTGCTCGGTGGAAATGTTGGTGAGGACCATGGATCCGGCGATGACGAACCAGGGCAGGCTGCGCCCCGCGAGAAAAAATCCGCCGGACTTGTCCAGGTTTGTTCCACGCGTCACCCGCCCCGCGATCACGGCCACGAGTGCTGTAAAGCCGACAAACGTAAGGAGTGCGGTGAGGTCCATGTCGAATCAGGCGTAGTCCGGCACAATTTTCCGGCGGGTGGCTTGTGCGTAGGGCAGTCCGGTGTCGTAATCCAGCTGCCGCGTCTCGCCGGGCTCCGGCTCGCGCTGGCGGGTGAAGCCGGTGAAATCCCAGGTCGGCGGCGGCGCGTCGCTCCGCCACGGGCGGCGCACCCAGTAGTAGCCGCGGAACGGGTCGCGGGTCTCGTTCATCCATGTGATGAGCCGGTCGTGCAGCCGGTCGCGCGCCGCCGCGTGCGCGGGGCTCTCGATCAGATTGGTCAACTCACCGGGGTCCTGCTCCATGTCGTAGAGTTCATCCGTGCAGAGCAGGTTGATCACCAATTTGTAGCGCGCATCCCGGACGCAGCGCACCGGTTGGAAGCCGCCGAATCCGTCGTGGTCGATCTCATAGCGGCCAAATTCGATGAAGACCTCCGCGTTCGTCACCGTCGCGGGATTCCGCCACATCGGCAACATGCTGCGCCCATGGAGCGTGGCGGGTTGCGGAATTTCGAAGGCGTCGAGAATCGTCGGCACGATGTCGATATGGGACACGAGGTTCGCCGACACGCTGCCCGGTGGAATCACCCCCGGCCAGCGGACGAGGAACGGGATGCGGGTGATCTCGTCGTACATCACCGGCCCCTTGTTGGTGAGCCGGTGGCTGCCGAGCATGTCGCCGTGGTCGGCGGTATAGATGACCAGCGCGTCGGGCGCATGGCGGTCGATCGCATCCAGCACACGCCCGATTTCACTATCCACAAAGGAATTGCATGCAAAGTAGCTTTGGTATGCCGCGTCGCCGGGCGCAGGCTCCCGGTGCAGCGCCTTTCCGGCCCACGCGCGCTGATGCTCCGGCTTGTCCGCGAGCGGATCGGCCATGTTTTCGCGCCAGGGCAGCTTCGTGTCCGCGTGTTGGTCGATGAATTTCTTCGGGGCTAGGAACGGCCCGTGCGGTTCATCGAACGACACGACCAGCAGGAAGGGCTCCTCGCCGTGGCGTGACAGGAAATCGACCGCCCGGCTGGCGACGCGGTGGCCGAAGGTGAAATCAGCGGGGATCCCCTCCCCTTCATACATGGTTTTTTCCTGGCGCGACGCCACCCGCTGCTCCGGCGTGAGCTGGTCCAGATAGCACTTCATGTCGTACCAGTACTTCGGGTCCCAGCCATCCGGACACACGCCTTCCCCAAAGTAGTCGCCGCCGTCGAGGTGCCACTTGCCGACATACGCGGCGTGGATGCCGGCATCGCGCACGCGCTGGCCGACGGAGCGGCTCCTGGCATCCAGCGCCATGCCATTCGACCACCCATTATTAATGTGCGGCCAGGTCCCGGTGAACAGGGCGGCCCGGGCCGGACCACAGACGGGCTGGCAGGTGTAGGCGCGCTCACAGCGCACGCCTTCAGACGCCAGTCGGTCCAGCGCCGGGGTTTTCATCGCCGGAAGACCGTAGGCCCCCACCATGTCCACGCGTTGGGTGTCGGTCATCACCAGAATAAGTTGCTGCTTTTTTGCCATGTCAAAATAGATTCTTATTCATTTATTCAAGATCCCGCCAGAATTATTTTGCAGACACCCGCGCATCGGCCTGCCGTGGGATGCCCTGCGGCGCGATCTCGCCATAATTATTGGCGAAAAGGCATTTCGCGCCCTGGCGCGGGACCACCGGGGCTCACCGCGCTCCAACCCGCCGCAAACGGGGCAAAACTAATCCCTTTACAGAATGCTAAAGATCGGTATTCTGATATGTCAAGTATGGGCGGGGTATATGCGGGGGAAGCAGTTAATGGGCACAGCTCTGATTAGGTTCGCCGCAACCGACGGAGGATCGGCGTATTTGGTGAAGCCTGCGCGCCTCATCGCGCTCGTGGCGGTGGCGTGCGTCGTGCAGTCGGCATACGGCATCAGCGTCACGATGACCAACACCGATCCCTTCCTGCTCTCCTCGTTCAATACGGCACAGAATTGGTCGTCCGGCACGGCGCCCGTCGGAGGCAACGACTATTCCACGGCTGGCTTTCTCCTCCGCACCCCGCGGGCCGGAGGAAATTTCACCTTTGCCGGCGACTCCCTGACGATCGATTCCCTGCCTGGCGAAATGATGTTTGCCGGCACCGCCAGCGTAAACACCATCACCATTGATGATCTCCGATTAGACGGCGGCAGCATCAAGAATGGCTCGACCGTCTCCCTCTGGACGCTGGAGGGCGGAATTACCATCAACGCCGATTCGTTCTTCACCTTCTCCACCAGCGGCGCCAATACCACCCTGATCGCCTCCACCATCAGCGGCGTCGGCGCGCTCGTAACCCGCCAGGTCGGCGGCGCGCCTGCCAATGAAGTGCTCCGCATTTCCGGCGACAACACCTACAGCGGCGGCACGATCCTGAACACCGGGCGCATTCATTACGCGCACGACAATGCCCTGGGTTCCGGTCCGATCACCATCGCCAGCAACGGGGTTACACTGCTCTCCTACGGCGCGGCCCGCACGCTGACCAATGCCTTGAATATTTTTGGGAATTTTATCCATGGACTCGCCGGCGTGGGATCCGTGAGCGCATTCAACGGGCCCGTTTCGCTCGGCGCAGACGTACGCACCATCCAATTGAACAACAGCTTCAGCGTTGGGGGCGCGATTTCGGGCGCCGGCGGCATCCATATGTCCAGCGGCGGCGGCGGCACGCTGACGCTCACAGGAACAAACACCTTCACCGGGCCGATCAAGATCGACGGTGGATTCCTCTGGTTGAGCGGCGCGGCGTCGCTCGGTGGCGGAACGTATGCAGCGGCCATCACGAATAACACCCTGCTTCGCTACCAGAGCAGCGTCAACCAGACGCTGAGCGGGGTTCTGAGCGGGTCCGGCAACCTGTGGGCGCTGGGGAGCGGCACCCTCACGCTCTCCGGGGCAAACACCTATTCCGGCAGCAATACGCTCGCGGGCGGCAAACTCTCGATCGCGGCGGATTCCGCGCTGGGGGCAACGCCGGGATCGCCCACCACCGGCCGCATCACCTTCAACGGGGGAACCCTGCTATCGACGGCCGGCCTGACCTTGCACGCCAACCGCGGCATCGCACTTGTCGGCAACGGCACCGTCGAAGTCGCCAGCGGAACGGCCCTGTCCTACGGTGGAATCATCGCGGGGTCTGGCGCGTTCAATAAAACGGGCGCGGGAACGCTCGTGCTTGGGGGCGCGAATACATTTTCCGGCGCCTTCAGCATCCTTTCGGGCGGCGTGGAGGCGGCCGCGGTGAACAACGCCAGCGCCAATGGCGCATTGGGCAACAGCGCCGCAGCGGTCACACTCGGCTCAAGTGGAACGACGGGAACCGTGCACTACAGCGGCGGAACGGCCTCCAGCAGCAAACCGTTCGCACTGGCAACCGGCGGGAGTGGCGGGTTCGATATCCAAAGCGGCGCGGCCACCCTTTCGCTGAGCGGACTCATCAGCGGCGGCGGCGGGCTCGCCAAATCCGGAGCCGGCACGCTCACCCTTTCCGGGGCAAACACCTACACGGGACCGACGATCGTAAACGCAGGCGTGCTGAAAGCCGGCGTGGCGAGCGTGTCCGGCGTCAGCGGGGCCTTCGGCGTCAACTCCGCCGTCACACTGGCCAACACCGCCGGAGCGGGTCTGGATATCACCGGCTTCAACACCATTATCGGATCAATCACTGGCGGCGGCTCCAGCGGCGGCGACGTCACCCTGGGTTCGGCGACCTTGACGATCGGCGGCAACAATACGAGTCCCGCGGCGTATGCGGGGACCATCTCCGGGGCGGGTTCAATCGTGAAGGTCGGCTCGGGCGCGCTCACCTTCAGCGGCAGCAGCACCTATTCGGGCGGCACGGTGGTCAGCAACGGCAGCCTGGCCGTCAACGGGTCGATCGCGGACAGCGCGATCACGGTGGCGGGCGGCACGCTCGCGGGTACCGGCACGGTTAACCAGGTCACCCTCGACAGCGGCACGCTCAGTCCGGCGGGCGGCTCGGTGGGCCGGCTGCTGCTCACCAACAGCCTGGTCCTGAACGGCGGGCGCTACGAATGGAACATCACCAATGGCACGGGCACGGCGGGTGTGAACTGGGATTTGATCCGCGTAAACGGCGGCGCGGGCGTCATCACCATCGGCTCGGGCATCATCACGATTAACGTATCCTGCGCTCTCGCCACCCTGCCCAACTTCACGGGAACCGCCCCGATGAGCTGGATGATCGCGGAGGGCGGATCCGTGTCCGGCTATGCCTCGAACAAATTCGCGTTCACCACCACGAATTTTGCGCCCGCGTTTTACGAGGGCACCTTCAACGTGAGCGAAAGTGGCGGGGATCTGTATTTGAACTTTTCGACCTCCGCGCCGATCGACATGGCCGTTGCCTCCGTCACCTCGACGCCCTTCACGGTCGATGTCGGCACCGCATACGCCTACACCATCGTGATCAGCAACGCCGGCCCCGAGACGGCCGGCGCCTACCACGTCACCAACCATCTGCCGGCCAACGTCGTGTATTCATCGAGCAGCGACGGCGGCACGCACAATGCCGGGGTGGTCCGTTGGACGCTGAACAACCTCGCGGCGGGCGCCACGAAAACGCTCACGCTCAATGTCATCGCGCCCGGCCAGCACGGCATCATCACCAACCGCGTAACCGTGCTGCCCCGGCGGGTCGAATCCGCGCCCTCCGACAATGAGAAAACCGCATCGACCACCGTCATCTGCCCCGGCGCCCCCGCGCCATATCTTGAGGTGATCGCGGATCGCGTGGGCACCAACGGCAGCGCCATCTCCTTCTCGCTCATCAGCACCAACGTTGATTGTTCGAGACCGTTCATCGCGGCGGTAATTCCGGGCGGCCTGTTCTCCACGGCGGACGGTCCGGGCGACCACGGCACGACCGGCACCTTCAATTGGACCCCCGGCGCGACGGGCGTTTACCCGATGCGCATCTACGCATGGAATATCGGCAGCGCCACGAGTTCCTACTCCATGCGCATCTATGTGGGCGCCATTGGCGAGCCCAAGGACGGCGCCGGCATCCCGGTTTCGCTGACGAACTGGGCCATTGCCATCACCAACATCAGCCCGGTTTCCAGCGGCAACGCCACCCTGGTCTGGCAGGCCGTGGAGAACATTACCTATGATATCTTCACGACCGTCGGGAATTTCGGCGATGGCGCCGTTTCGTGGAGCAAGACCGCCAGCGGCGCCGAAGCGGTCGCCGCGCTGGCCACCCAGCAGGTCGCGGCATCGGGCAGCCAGCGCTATTTTGAAGTGGTGTTGGAAGGACAATCGCCGAAGTCAAACGGTGTCTGGGCGATTATCAAGCCGACGATCCCGCAGGGCTACAGCACGCTGGCCGCACCGGTGGATTACGGCACGAACCTCAGCTTCGCCGGCGCGTTCGGAGACCGGCTTGCCGGGGCGCTGGACGGCAACGCCACCGAGGGCGACAGCGATGAGGTGTTCATCCTCAACGCGAACGGCTCCTACAGCAACATCTGGCTCAACGCCTCCAAAGTATGGGTGACGAAGCTGCCCGGCAATCCGCCCGCCACGCACGCGCTGCAGCCGGGACAGGGCTTTGTCGTGAAGCGACTCGGCGCCGCCACGAGCGCCGAATTCATCGGTCCGGTCGGCAACCAGGCCATCCACACGAACGCGATTCCCGCAGGCGACGGCTCCAACACGCCGGGCTTTGCCATCCTCAGCCTCTCCCAGGGGAAATACCTCCCGATCTCAACCGCATTTGCCGCGGGCAACGTCGTATCCTCCGGCGGCGGCCCCGCGGGCTCGATCGAATTCAACAAGGCCGACGTCATCTACATTCCACAGACGGACGGCTCCTACAAACCGCTCCAGCGCCATCCGAACGGCACATGGTTCGACCTGACCACGTTCACCACCTCCAGCGAACGATTTACGCCCGGCAAAGCCTACTGGTATCACCGGACGCCGACGGGACAACTCATGCGGGTGAGATTCTAGTCATGGTCGCGACACGACATATCGATCTTCGAGTGCTGGGCGCGGCCGTCCTGTTCCTGCTGCTTGCGGCGGCGCAGCCTGTCCCGGCGGCGGTGCTGCTGATCGAGTCCTTCGACAGCGATCCCGACTGGGTGGATCGCGACCCCGGCAACATGGCGGTGAGCCACAACGCGCTGGTCGGCAGCACCGTCAACGGCTCGCTGGAAGGCGCCTTCGCCTCGTCCTTCGCGCCGGCCACCGATGCGTTCCGCATCAACGGCACCGTCGACGACGGCATTAATCCCAATCCCCCGCCCCCCACCGGACCCTGGGTCGGCAATTACAACACCCTCTATCCCGGCTACCAGCAATTCGTCTTCGACTTCCTGCCGGAGGATGTGCTGCCCTCGTCGTTCTCCATCATCATCAGTGACGGCGTGAACACATTCCAGCGGAACCTCCTGCCCCAGTTGGACAGCGGGGCCGGAGCCTGGTACTATGACCTCTCCGTCCCGCTGGTGTACGACTCCACCTGGGCGATCTTCGGAACGAGCGCCGAGTTCAGCGCGATGATGAGCAGCGTCAGCTACATCGACATTCAGATCACCCGCAACACCAGCGTGGAGCAGAGCTACTTCATCGACAATTTCAGGCTGACCGACGATCCCGTTGAACTCAATGGTTCGGAAGCCGTTCCCGAGCCCGGCACCTTCGCGCTTCTCGCCTTGAGTGTGCTCGCGCTCACCGCGCTCCGAAAACAACTCATACCCTCCGGTTCCGAGCGTTCTTAAGGGGTGGAAAAACGGCGATGCCCCGCATCTCCTCCAGAATCGGACGCCTGATCCTGGCGCTGTGTGCGCCCGTCGCGACCGCCCAGGCCGCGGAACCTTTTATCGAAACCTTCAGCGCGGGCATGAACGGCTGGACCAACACCGCCGGCCAGGCCTGGCAGGTCAACAGCGGCTCCGCGCGCACGGTGTTCCCGGGAAACTTCGTGCCCGGCGACACGACGCTGGCCGCCACGGGTGCACTGCAGACGGCGGCATTTACGGGAAACTACGCCGCCGCGGGCATCACCCTGGTCGGCTTCAAGTTCCAGGGCGTCAACGACCTGCCCGCCGGGCTTACCTTCCGCCTGTTCAGCGGCACGAACAGCTTCACGCGCTCACTCTCGGCCTTCGTCGCCGCAACGGGCGTCTGGTATCAGTTCTTCTTTTCGCTGGAAAACAAGGCGGCTGGTGTCTGGGTCGGCGGGGATGAATCAGCCTTCGCCGCGGCCATGCAGGACATCACACGGGTCGATTTCGCCATCGCGAACATGAACAGCCCCGTCGGGGTGGCGTCCACCTTCCGCATCGACGACATCGTCGTCGACCGCCTTCCCGCCGCGACGTCCATCGCGGCCTCCGGCGGAACAAATCTCCTGATCACCGGCGACTTCCTCCAGTCCAACGTCACCTACCTGGTCGAAGCCACGCCCGAACTCACCGGGGTCTGGACGGCCGTGCAGTCCGTTCTCGCGACAAATCGAAGCCAGTTGATCACGCTGACCAACGACGGGAATCAACTGTTCTGGCGCATCGCGTTGCCGTAACGCGGAAATCATTCCATTCGTCAAACTTTTCCGCCGACAGAGCGGCGGAACTACAGCGCGAAATACCAGGTCTCGATCATATTGGGTATGTTTCCGGGGCGCACACGCGCCACCGAATAGATGCCACCTATCTTTGGTGATTGGTATGTCACCGCCGGTTGTAGCTCCGGCGCTCCGTCGCCGGAGCTGTCTTCCGATGATTTCCGCGGGGCCCTATAAATCCCACTTCGCCAGGGCGTGGTTGCGCGTGTATTGGAATCCGAGATTGGTCACGGACTGAATCCCGACATGCCCGTCCATGTAGGCGGCGACCATGGTTTTCCCGTGCCGGTTCACCGCGCGCTGCGGATCGGTGTTGTAATCGCTGTTATTCGGCGTCCTGAACAGGTGGGCGCCTCCATTGTCCTGCGTGAACCGCCACAGCGCCGGATTCAGTTCCGTCGGATTCTGGAGATAGCCCACATCGGCGAGCACCGCCGTGTCCGCCGGTTTGCGCACATCATGCATCTGGGGTTGGAACCCAGCCTCAAATTCCTGCCTGGCGGGACCCAGCCAGATGCCCAGTTCGTCATGGTTCAACCCGATCCCGCCGGTTTCGATGTTGGAATTCTTGATGCTGGGGCACCGGATGACCTGCATCAAATTCGTTCCCAGGGACCGAAAATCAATGTAGGCGCCCACCCAGCGCGGATAGAGCCACCACTCGGTCCGGCCCAGTCCCTTCCAGTTGCGGTGATTTCCTACGGGCGGCAGAAAACCTCCGTGGTCCGCCGCATACAGCAAAATGCCGTTGACCGCCTGCCGCTGCCGGCTCGCGCAATTCATGCGCGTGACGCCGGCGCGGGCGTCCACAAAAGCAGGCATCAACAGCAGGGCGAGAATAAACAGGACCGCAATCACCGCGAGGAGCTCCAGCACCGTGAAGCCCGCCCCGCGGCATCCACGCGTGTTCCACCGCAGGAACCGGGTTGGATGGGGATTAGTTTTCATGCCGGATCAAATCGTACCCCTGTGTGAACCATTGCTCAATTGTTCCCGTCGGCGCCCATTCGGGCCGCCAGATTTCCGCCCGCGGTTTGGCAATCGCACGAACCAGTGGCGACGACATCCCCTGCTCCGCCAACGCCGAATTCGCGTAGAGCGGCGGCAATCCGCCCTTTCGCGAAACGCCGTTCAGGCCTTCCGGTATCCCGATGAAACTGACCACAGCCACCGCATCCGGATACTCCATCATCATCCGGGTGTATGCCTGGAGGGTAAAATTCCCCTCCATGAGCGGCTCGCCTCGCGCGCCCAATTCACACGCCAAAACCAGATCATCCACCGGCACCCGCACCACCTGGTAACGCGCCGGTTCCAAGGCCCGAACCAAGCCCGCGACCCGCGCCTCGGCCAGCGCAAGCATCGCGTCCAGACGCGGATAGTCCACCACCACCACCTGCCCGCCGGGTACGTCCCGGCTCACGGCCGCCCCCAATCCGAATCCCAACGCCAGCGCACGCTGGCGTTCAACCGGGGGCGTCGCGGATTCGCCCGACCGGCGCACCAGCAGGAAAACCGACGCACCAAATCCGACCACCACCACCCCAAACAGGATGAACCGCCTCACGGCATACTCCCCCAAAGATACCCACCCGGACGCTGTTTATGACATATCATAATACAGTTCAACGATTCTGCTCCACCGCGCGACACCGAAAGAATTGATAAAATTTGATTGTCTTTTCACCGAGCAACGTACCGCCAACGCGAAACGAACGCAACACTTTTTGGCATGTCATATTTGGTTGCCATCCTTTTCGCCGCCGTGTCATGATTGCGCCTTGTCATCGCGGGGTTTGGATCGCTGTGCGTATAGTGGACGGCGCAGCGCGCGGGGACGGGGCACGAAACGAGGTTGGGCTCGCAGGAAATGAGAATGGCAGGACGCGGCGATATTTCTATGTGGTGCGTCTTCATGGTCGCGCTGGTCTGTCTCCATGCGGCCGGGGCAGCCGCCGACCCCGCGAGCCCGCTGGAAACCAACGCGCCGGTCTACACCATCAAGATCCACGACCTGCCCCACTCGCACGAGCCGGAGTACGCGATCTTCCAGGCGCTGCTTGAGGATCACCCGCAGGTCCGCTACACGCGCCACACGCAGCTCGAATTGCCCAACGTCTCGCGCGGCAGCCTGTTGATGGCCATCGCGGGCGGCATCGCCCCGGACATCCTGCGCGTCTTCCACCACGAGGCGAAGGCGTGGACGCGGAATGGCTTCTTCGAACCGCTGGACGAATGGATCTACAAGGACCTCGACGGCGACGGCAAGCTGACGGAAGGCGTGGACGAAATCATCTGGGAGCCGTGGAACCACATCCCGCGCGCGCTTCGCGAAATCATGATGGAGGACGGGCACATCTACTTCGTGCCCCGCTACGAATACATCCAGGGCATCATCTACCGGAAAGACCTGTTCCGCCAACACGGCCTCGACCCGGAAAAACCCATCGAGACGTTCGATGAACTGCTCCGGGTCAGCCAGAAACTGACCGACCCGACCGCCGTCATCGCCGGCGCCCGCACGCCGGCCGGCCGCAAGGGATTCTGCACGATGCCGGACGGCTGGATGTGGCAGGGCTACCTCTTCGCCGCCGGCGGCGAAGCCTCGCGCACGGTGCAGTTGTCGCGGGCGGGCCAGGTGCTCACCCCGGAGGAAGCGGCTCGGCTCCATCCCACCAACGTGATCACCGCGGAGCGCGCCGCGTTTAACGATGAGGCCGGCCGGCGCGCGCTCCAGCTCTGGAAGGACCTCTTCTGGGCCCCCTTCGTCAAATGCCCCACCGACGGGGAACCGATTTCGCTGGGCGGCGCCGACGCCACCCTCACGTTCCCCATCACGGCCGCCTGTTCGCACTGCGGGACGACGGTCACCATCGAATCGCGCGCCGACCCGCGCCTCATCACCGGCAGCGCCCGCGCGGCCATCGGCGAGGACGCGGACTGGAAGGAACTCTTTGTGAACGGCGAGGTGGCGATGTTCTCGCGCCACAAGGATTTCCTCTCCATCCTGGAATCCACCGACATCGACTCGCGCCTCGTCGGGTTCATGCCCCTGCCCGAAAAAGGCGGCCTGACCTCCCACCATTTCTGGGCAGTCTACGCGGAAACGGGCAAACGCGAGGGCGGGCGCGACCGCGTGCGGGTGTGCGCGCAGTACATCCTCGACTACGCCGCGCAATTCTATGTGCCGCGCGACAACCCGCACTTCCTCAAGTACGACAAGCACAAGGTCATCAGCCTGACCGAGCGCGGCTTCTTCAACTTCTGCACGCGCGACGAACTGATCGCCGCCGGCCTGGAGGAATACGTCGCGGAGATTCCCGCGGGCAGCATCAAGATCTGGGAGGAGCTGTACGACCCGGCGAATTTCGCGCTGATGCCCGCGAACGAGGGCTATTCGCGCATCCAACTGCAGGTCTTCGGCACCGAACTGCTCAGCCAGCTCGTCATCGACCCCACCTATTCCGTCGCGGACGGCCTGAAGAAGGCCGAGGCGCTGGCCAACAGCCAGGTCTATGAGCAGGAGGAACGGATCGACGAGCTGGTCCGGCACTACCGCGTCTGGTTCATCCTCATCATCGCGGTCTTCTTCCTCTACGTGGGGTTCCTGATCTATTACACGCTGTACCGGGGGAGCCGGGACGCCTCCGCGCCGCCGCCCACCAAGCGGCTCTCGCTCGGCAAGCGCGCGATGGGGTTCCTGCTGCTGCTGCCGGCGGCGTTCCTGATCGGGCTCTGGTCCTACTACCCGCTGATCCGCGGCTCGATCATGGCCTTCCAGGACGTGCGCCTCCTGTCGGAATCCACCTTCGTGGGCTTCGAGAATTTCGTGCGCGTGATCACGAACCCGCAGTTCGCCACGATGATCCGCGCGACGGTGGAATACGTCTTCGCTGTGCTCGCGTTGGGCTTCATCACGCCGATCATCCTCGCGATCCTGCTCTCGGAAATCCGCCGCTTCTCCACCGCGTTCCGCGTGATCTACTACGCCCCGCACGTGCTCGGCGGCGTCGTGGTCCTGTTCATCTGGAAAATCTACTACTCCCCCGCGGCGGACGGATTCCTGAACCAAGTGCTCGCGGCGTTCCGGATCGACGACCTCATCCATGGGCTCAACGCGACGTTCAACTGGAACATCCAGTATCCGGTCAACTGGCTGCAGAACACGTCGATCAACAAATGGATGCTCGCGTTCCCGCTCGTCTGGGCGAGCATGGGCAGCGGCGCCCTGATCTACCTCGCCGCGCTGCGCAGCTTCGACGAGGAGATGTACGAGGCGGCGGAAATCGACGGCGCGGGCAGTTGGAGCAAGATGTGGCACATCACGCTCGCGAGCCTGAAACCGCTCATCATCATCCAGTTCGTCGGCGCGTTCATCAACGCGTTCCAGGGCATGGGCAACATCCTGATTTTGACCGGCGGCGCGTATGACACGAATGTGATCGGCCTGCAAATTTTCCTCGAATCCTTCGCCTTCCTGCGCTTCGGCAACGCAACGGCCCTCGCCTGGTTGCTGGGCGGCTTCCTTGTCAGCTTCACCATCATCCAGTTGCGCATCCTCAAGAAGGTCGAATTCAGGAGGGCCTCCTGATGCCGATCCTCTCGAAAATCGGGCACCGCACGTGGAACCAGCGCCTGACCCGCGGGTGGTTCTACCTGCTGCTGACCCTGGGCGCGCTGACGATCCTCTATCCGATGCTGCTCGTGTTCGGGCAGGCGATGAGCAACCGCTTCGACCTGCGCGACAACGCGCTCGTGCCGCGTTACCTGTTCGACCCGAACGAGCTCGCGCTCAAACACCTCTTCAGCTACTCCCGGCGCATCAACCTCGTCGCGAGCCGCCACCGGCTCAACGCATGGAGCAACCACGGATCCATGAAGGAGGACACCGGCTTCCTCGCCCGCCAGCCGGCCCTGCTCGCGGAACAGGGCTTCCCCCCCGCGTCGTACGCGGCGGTGCGCGAGGACTTCCACGCCTTCGTCCAGACCCTCGATCCGGGCGACGTGCTCGTGAAGGAGTTCCGCGTCGAGGATTTCTATTACGACTTCGTGCGCCGCCGCTACCGGGCGAAGGCGGAGGCGCTCCGCGCGACGTGGACGAACGCCGCCGAGCGGCCCGCGTGGTTCGTGCAGCAGTTTCCCGACGCGCGCGAACGCGCGCGCGCGGAGCAGGACCTCGACGCCCTCGCGCTGGCGGTGATGAACCACGAGTTCCGCACCGACTACCCCACGCTGTTGACGCTGGAAGTCATCCCGCCCGGCAACATCACGATTCCGGTGTGGCGGCTTTCGGACGATCCCAAGGGCCGCATGTGGCGGGACTTCGTCCGCGAACTGCCCGCCGCCCAGAAGCTGGTCATCAGCTCCGACACCTACTGGCATGAGTTCCTGCGCACGCGCTACGACGACGACATCGCCCGGCTCAACGCGAACTGGGGAACGTCGCACGAGGGCTTCTTCGAATTGCGCTTCCCGTTCGAGCCGCCGGCACACGCCGCGATCCGGCGCGACTGGGATGACTTCCTGGTCAAGCGCTGGCCGCGCCGTTTGCTTTCCGTTCCACCGTCCTACGCCCCGCAATGGCGGGCCGTCGTGCGGGAGAAACTGGCGGCCCACATCGGCGCCACCGGCGACCGCATCGACGCCGACACCCTCGCCGAACTCGCCCGCCTGTCGGGTCAGGCCCACGCCGCCTGGTCGGACGTCCCGCTGCCCGCTCGCCGGCCCGCGAACGACACGCTCGGCCGCTTCTGGTCCGAGTTCACCTTCTCCGGCGCGATACCCGCGGCGGACTTGCAGCTCGACGCCCCCGAGCTGGCCTTCCCGCGGTTTCTGCGCGAACGGTACGGCGCGGGACGCCCCGACGCCGACGCCCTCGCCGCCCTCAACGCGCGCTGGAACACGGCGTTTGCGCAGTTCGAGGACATCCCGCTTCCGCTGGTGCTGGACGATTATGTGGAAGTCACCAGCCGGGTCCCCGCCCTGCGCGCGAGCTATGCGCTTGAGTCCTTCCAGCGCGTCACCGACTACATGGTCGGCCGCGGGCGCGCGGTGCAGAACACGGTGTACCTGATTCTCCTGAGCCTGATCGCCGCGCTGACCATCAACCCGCTCGCCGCCTACTCGCTGTCGCGCTTCTCGATGAAGCAATCGCACAAGATCCTGACGCTGTTCCTCGCGACGATGGCTTTCCCGCCCGCGGTCAGCATGATCCCCGTCTTCCTGCTGCTGCGCGACATGAACCTGCTCAACACGTTCGCCGCGCTCGTCTTCCCGACCATCGCCAACGGCTACAGCATCTTCCTGCTGAAGTGCTTTTTTGACTCGCTGCCGCGCGAGCTCTACGAAGCCGCCGAGATGGACGGCGCCAGCGAGGCGCAGACCTTCCGCCTCGTCGCGATGCCGCTCATCAAGCCCATCCTCGCCTACATCGCGCTCATGACCTTCGTGAACACCTACAACGGCTTCATGTGGGCCTTCGTCATCTGCCCCGACCAGGAGATGTGGACCATCATGGTCTGGGTCTTCGACTTCCAGTCCCGCAACCCCGGCTTCAACTACGTCATGGCCTCCGTCCTGCTCGCCTCCATCTTCCCGCTGATCATCTTCCTGATGGTCAACAAAATCATCATGCGCGGCATCATGATCCCGCAGATGAAGTAACCCCCGCCGAATCAGCCCGGGGGATCAAATCCAAATCCGCCACCCCCGGCCTCGTCCTTCGCGTGTCCCCCCCTCACGCCATAGCGCACGTCTGACCCCGCCGCCCTGTGACCCATCCGCCGGGCCGCCGCCCCTGACTCCGCCGCGTCAGCTAGCGGTCTAAAGAATTCCCGTCACGACTTACGGCCAAGTGAGTCGCACCAGAATCGTACAGATCTCGACCGTCTAGTCTAATGCAATAGGCATATATCTGTGGAGTTCCATTTATTTTGGCAACCCCAATGGAATAATCATGGTGATATGATTCAGGCTGAGTATAGAACACGGGCTGGTTAAATCTGCTGGCGAAAATTGCCATTGCCATCGAAATCGGTTTGGGGCCGAATGGCGCCAATGCTACCGGACGTCGTCCCGAATCAGAGATGCTCAATATATGATCATAGGCATCGTTCAGGTCGATTGCATTCACTTGCTTTGTCAGTATTCTTTCCGGATTAATATTCGTCCTTAATCGTCTCACCAACTCCCAACTACGCTGAAAGGATGGCGGCCCTGGCGGAAAAGGAAAGAGCAAGTGTATCTGCGGGCTAGAAGATTCTTCATCCAGATGGTCAGGAAGACCACTAGCTAGATATCCGATACTCAGTATTAGATCCTTCGCATCATGATCGCCATATTCACCATCAAATGATGGTATTGCTTTCCAGGGTTGAAAATTTTCCGCAAGGACTCCCGGATGTTTTCTGGGCAATGTATATACTACTATAAGATTTTTGATCGCTCTACAATTCAGCATCCACTTCGTAATCGGGAAGAAAAACCGCTTTGGTAGACTGGATATGTCCAACACCAAGTTAGGCCCGCAAGACTTCGCATACTCCATTATCGGGTTGAAGATATTGCCTAGCGGATCAAACAGGTTGTGCGAATGGATGCAGCTTGGATCGCCCGACAATGATCGATATTTGGCAGTTCGAATTGCGATGCGGTCATGTACCTGCCTCTTGTAGATCGAATCTTCGGACTGCACTTTTGCAAGATACGCAGACAAAAGCAAATTCTCTTTGGCCATGACCTCCCACGCACTCAAGCAACGCTCCTCGGACCACATTGAGCCAATGAAACCCCACTTGTGCTGGGGGAGCTTTGACAACACCCATGACAGTTGTCCCCACGGTCGAAAAGCAAATTGGTTCATTCTTCGCCCCGACCCATGAAGTGCTCGAACAGATCGAGATTGTCATCATGAGCAGCACCAAGATTATTGAAATCAGGCGCATCGCCCTTTTCCGACAGAACCAACCATTCTCGAAAGACTTTCGCAGAGATGTACATCGGTTCTTTGACGTGGGTTTCAGGTATTTGAAAGTATGGTGAAAGAATCGGATTGAGATACCACTTTCTTCGAGGCTTCTTGTCCTTCAGCTTTGTTGTATGCGGTGCGTCAAATAGGTCTCCGAAGTCTGAGGCGTCATTGAGTATCATCCGAACCTGTTCGTCTGCATACAATTCCTCTTCGGCTATAGAAAAACCGTTGTAGCCGGGATACGACATTGCCCGATCTGATAGCAGTTTGTGACGAAACAAGCGTCCGAGATAACCAACCAGACGCTCTCTATCACTGCCGGACGGCTTTTCTGATACCTTTCTGAACCAATGCGTACTTGCTGTGTGTATGGCAACTGCCTGCACGTTAAGCGGAATGGCTTTAGCGCCTAGAGCAACCCGATCCTCGTCGGGCACGGTTCTCTGCGAGCGGAGAAATGCATCCCAAATATGTTGGCAGATGCTGACAAAAACCAGCGTGCTACCCGCGCTCAACGACAAGATGTTGTCAGATCCCGCCCACCTAAATCTCTGTATTCTTTTCGACGCCACCTGCAAGAGAGCCTGGCGCACCCTCTCTTTCCTCCACCATTGGCGTCGGTCCCATGGATAAGGGGTCTTTGCCGGCGGTGGTGAGTCGCACCTTCGCTTGCCCCTCTTTTGTCCACCCTCTTGTCTCAACCACGCTTCTGCTAGCTTGGCCGATAGGGGGTGCTTTATAAACAATTGCCGGAGAAAGTCGGCCCACTCTTTTGGCCAGTCGGGATCAATATCTAGCGTGTCGTCCGCAGTGCCTTGACCAACGTAATACTTCATCGCACGTTCTGGGCGCATCGATGATCCAAAAACACGCTCCGTCAGGCTTTCCTTTCGTGAATCTGGACTAACGTCCACTCCAGCCGAGAGCAGTCGCCTGCGAAATATGTCCTCTGCGTATGCGGGGAATACCCAACTTGCCTTGTCCTCCGTGCGGCGGAGCTTTTCATCAAGATCAATTATCCTGTAGTCTCTCTCTTCTTCCAGGTGCCCAGCGGTTGTCCCAAATATTTCCGTTTCGTACCTCCACGCATAGCGCCTCGTCCCGATTCTGTATGAAATCAGCGGATCACGCGTACTCAAAGCCTTGTTAATTATCTTTCGATATTCTCTGCCAAGCTCCGGCCGTAGATCGTCGCCTCGTGACAAGACCTCGTGCTGATCGATTCGGATGAATACGTTGTACTCGCCGGGCAGCAATTTGGCTTCACGCATGTAGTAAACCGCACGTGAAATCGGATAGCCAATGGCCGTTTTTGTCCTCTGAATATTCTGCGGGAGATGTTGGGTATTGAATTGATGAAAGCTTCGATAAGCCCTGATTCGGGTCGCAATGGCGCTGACAAGGTCATTGAAATTGTTGGCACCATCAAGGAATCCAAACCAACAGTCATCAGCGGCTAGTTGTTGAGCATAAATGTCGAGCCTGTTTATGTCGATGGTATCATCCACCGTCTCTGGGTTTTCGATCAAGAAGCGGAGCGTCTTCAAGATGTCCGCCACTACCCAGTAGTTCAAGAAGTCTGCAAAATAGAGAGGAAAGAGTCGGAGATCGTCTTCTTTGTTTCGTCCAATCGGGCGTTGTCCTAGGTACGTTATCCCGCTTCTAGTGAGATTTATACCCGCGCTGATGAATCGGCGCAGCTCCGGGGGTACGGGGAACTCTGCATTCGCACGTCGATATGCCAGTCGTATTTCCGGCTTCAAGAGGTTCAGCAGCATGCTTTTCCCGCACCCCTGCGTTGCCTTTAGGACCACATTGCCGGGCTGGAACAAGAGCTGAGTGTGCTCAATCATATACGGACTGAATAACTGCACGAATTCTTTGGGGCCGGCCGTTTCGGTCACGTAAAGCTCGTGAAAAGGATTTCGTTCTGTTTTCATTAGTCCACCCTTGAACTTCGCGGGAAAACGGCGGTCCACAACTCAGAGGATCGATGTATAATCGGCAGCGTGTTGTTGGGGCAGTTACTATACATCACGCACAACGCACCTGATGACTTAAATCCAAACGGACCATACCATTGAGCTCCGCTGCTCCCCCTAACAATATCGGCGCTTGATTCAATCAATAGGCGTAACGACGGGAAAAGGTTATGCTCATCAAGCACCTCCTTTTTTGCCAACATAAAGCTTTGTGGTATCAGTATGAGCGGCGTATAGGTTAGATTTTGATTTTGTTTTACCAACTCGCGACAGATGGCGTCACCTTTCGGACAGATCACGAGGGGCGCCAAGAGCACCGGATAGCGCTTCTTTAGCCCGTTGGCGGCGAATGTGACGGCCTCTCTGATCTGTGAACCGGTACCTACAAAGTCTTCAAGCAGCACGATACGCTCAAGCTTGGATTGACTCATGTAGGCGTCAATCCTGTCGGGCGTTCCAAATTTTTGAATGGATCGCCAATCCGTTCGATAGTCAACACCCTCGATGCCATTTACATGATAAAAGTTGGCGATCTGCATGCTATCTGTGATGGGGCAGAACCAAGAGGTACGGACAGCAGCCGCTATTTGTTTTCCGGCGTCACGGGCGCTTATATCAATGCGACCGAGATCGACCAGCCATCTGGCAATTTCATTTTTGAAAACCGCCCTGTAAAGAGAGCTGATTTCTCTGCTTTGGATGTAAAAGATTTCGGGGATCAGACGCATAAACGTCTTGCGGCTCTGGTCATCTGGAAGCAAACGGAAAGCCTCCTCAAAGCGCGCCATAAAATTCTTCCGCGGCCCATCGGTCGGAAGATAGTCCGAATACCGCGTTTTCGCATAGTAGTCTATCAGTTGATGCAATTCATTGAAGTCGCCATCAGACCACTCCGCAATTTTTTCAAATACACTAGTCATTTTCCTGTCGCGCCCTTCGACAATAGATGACGCTTGATGTGTTCCGCTAGGCACAGCGCCAAGGGAGGCGGTACTGCGTTTCCCACCTGCATGTATTGGTGCTTCTCGCTCCCCTGAAACTCGAAGGTGTCCGGAAAACCTTGGATTCTCGCTGCCTCGCGGACCGTCAGCCCTCTGTTCTCGTCCGGATGTAGGAAGTACTTTGGGTCTCCGAACCGGGTATCCACCGTGTAACTCACTCCGTCCCAATCTAGCCTTTTGTATTTACCATTGAACGTGTGCGTCAAGTCATATTCTCGACCCACCTTCTTGAGGTATCTCTTGGCAATCAATTTCGAGAGTAGATGATGAACTGGCATTTTCAGCTCTTCGCGAATGGCTATTGCCGATACCGGATCTGCGTCGCCAGCCGCCCTGGCGCGGTTTCGCCTTCGCAAGAGTCTTACGGCTTCAAGCACGGTTCTCTCGTGTGCCGTTATTCGACCGTAAACTTCGGGAATGTCCCATGTGTGTACCGATGCCGCACCTCCGCGGACGTTGCTGAGCTTCTGCCCCGGCTTGATTCTGCCTGCAATTATGTCCTCGACGGAGCCCCGACGAAGAAATTGCGCATCATTGTTTGTCGCGCCATTGATCCCCTTAAGGGCATCTCGAATTGTTAGCTTCGGCAATATTTCAAGATTGAATTCTGGATTCGCACTTCCAGTCCATGCAACGAGGACTGTTCGTTTTCGCATCTGAGCAATACCGTGATGAGATGCATCACACAGCAGTTCCTTGGTCTTGTAGCCGCCTCGCCGCAGCGATGCGATCAACTTCTGCCAGTGTCTGTCATGCGGAGGCGCAAGAATTCCGCGCACATTCTCGAGCAGGAATACCGTGGGCTTCAGGGCTAGTGCTATATCGCTTGAAATATGTACATGAAGATTTCTCGGGTCATTTAGGCGACGCCTGCCCGCCGTAGAGAATCCTTGGCAAGGCGGGCTTGAAACCAGAACATCGGGATTTGATTTTATAACATCGGTGATCTTGAATTCATAGAGGTCTACGATGTGGGCTGGAATACTTGGCATATTTCGCTTGTGCGTAGAGATAGCACACGGATCAACATCGAAAGCTCCGAGACAGCGATAGCCGGCCTGAAGAAAACCAAGGTCAAGTCCACCACAACCACTATAGATGCTTACAAATGAAGGCTTTAACATGAATATCTCTCTTGGCGATCCATTTACAACCGAAACCGCACCGGAGGGGCACGATGGGGTCATTCCGCACATAGCTGCAATTTCGCTGCGCTCATTTTGTTCCGCCTGTCCACCTACTCCACCCTGCATGTCACTTTCGACGATCAGGAGCGCGCCGACCGGTTTTGTGGCCACCGGTGGGCACGGCCTGACTGGCGTGGGAGTGTAGGCAAAGCGGGGGGCGGAGAGCAAGGAAGAGGTGGGCGGCTGGCAATGGCTGAATGGGGGGGGAGCGAAGGCGAGGAGGAACATCGAACATTGAACATTGAACGTTGAACGGGGGGCGGGCGGAATTCGGAATTTAACCACGGAATTTGCGGATTAGCGCGGATTAATTGAGGAGTGAGCGGTGTCGGGGGCGGGCTCTTTTCAACCGCAGATGGCGCAGATTTCACAGATCATCCGTGTCGATCCGTGTTTATCTGTGGTTCATCATCTGGCGGAGGGAACCGCGAATTTCGCGGATGGCGCGGATTTCCGGATGCCCCCTCTCCCCATCTGGGAAATCTGCGCCATCTGCGGTTAAAGAGGAGCCGACCCCCGATTCTGCCACGACCCCCATCCAATCCGCATAATCCGCGAAATCCGCGGTTTCCCCTCCCGGATTTCAACCACGAATGGACACGAATTTTCACGAATTCATCTGTGATATCTGCGGCATCCCAGGCCGTGGTGAAAATCTTTTCCGGGCGGATCGAGGACGAGTGGCGGGCGGGATGGCTTGTCGGAGCGGGGCGTTCCGCCTATGCTTTGGATCACATTTTATCCCGTGGCCAGCAAACGTTCCATTCAACGACCGAGCCGGGAAGCCGCCGGTTTGTCGGCGGCGCTCAAGCGGCAGTTGCGCAATCCGGCGGTCATTCGCCGGCTGAACCTGCGGTTGCTCGACGCGCTGGCGGCCCTGCCAGGGCAGCGCCTGCAAGGGGTCCGCATCCGACCCGCCCTGCTCCACCTGGAGCGCGGGCACTATACGCGGGGCGACGGCTACGGCGATCACTGCCACGAGGATGTGCAGGTTGAATTTCCGCTGAGCGGACGCTTTTCATTCCAGGTGGAATCCCGGATGTATGACGTGGGCCCGGGCCAGGCGCTCGTCATCGCGCCCACCCGCACGCACCGCTGGCGCTGCGAGGAGGCCGGCTTCATGATCGGCGCCACCGTGCTGGTGGAGGATGTGGAGGATTCGGCCGCGGTGAATCGCCTGCGGGCGGATGCCCACCTGGCGGCGCGGCAGGTCACGCCGGACGGCGGCATCACCCGCTGGTGCGCGCTGCTGCAGGCGCTCGCCCGGCCCAGCATGACGCCGTGGGCGCTGGAGGAGACGTCCGCCTACATGGCCTATTGGATCGTCCATGTGTTCCGCGCCTATGCGGCAACGACGCTCGGCCAGCCCGCGATGGAGGGCCGCGCCGAAACACGCGAGGCGCGCCTCGTCAAAATGGCGCTCAGCTACATCCGCAGCAATCACGCCCGAAAGATCGACGCGCAGGAAGTGGCCCACCATGTCGGACTCAGCGTCCGCCACCTCAACCGGCTGTTCCGCCGCGAGCGCGAGGAGTCCATCTATCACGCCGTGCTGGAAACCCGCCTGAAACAGGCGTACGAAAATCTTTCGTCGGAATCGCCGCCGAGCGTAAAAGCCGTCGCCTACACCTGCGGCTTCTCGTCGCCCTCCCATTTTTCGCGCACGTTCCTCAAACGCTTCGGCCGCCTGCCCAGCGCGCTGCGGCAAATTTAGAGTGATTCTGTCCTGGTCGCTACTCCTCGGCGCCGACGGCGCGGCGCCCTCCATGACCAAGGCTTGCCACCTGGAGGGCGGCAGGCCCTTGCCGCCCACGGGGGTTCAGGACAACCACTCTACGGCGCGGCGCTCTCACGAACGCGGAAGACCCGGACCCACGCGGGATCGACGTCGAATACGAGCGCGGCCTGCGCGCCGGAGAACGCGACCTCCGGTTGGATTCCGGCGATCAACTCCTCGATGTCCAGTGTCGAGGGATCCAACCCGAGGGCCGTCGCATCGATCGTCAGGCGCACGCCGCGTTTCGCCGACGGCCCCCAAACCGTGAAATAGAGCTCCGCGCCGCGCCCGAAGCGCTCGCAGGTCAGCGACTCGTCGCTCATGCGGGCGTGCGTGACGGGTTCCCAGCCCGCCAGTCGCAGCGCTTCATTCACGGGCGCGTAGCGCGCCCACAGGGCCGCGTCCCGCGCATACAGCGCGTAGTCCTGGTCGTAATCCGGGGTTCCGGGTTGCGCCATGTAGGACGCGCAGATGGGCAGGCCGATGCCCCACGCGGTATTCTGGGCCAGCGCGCGCCGGATTTCCGCCTCCGAAGGCGGACGCCCGCGTTTGAGCAGGTTGCCGCTGGAAATCCGGTAGCTCTTCCGCCCGGCGTACATCCGTTCCAGCGCGTAGCCGTCGGACGGGAGTGTCTTGAAGTTCCCTTCGTGCCACCCGCTGTCGATCAGCGCCGCCGTAAAAAAACGCCCGTCCGCGCCGAACTCGGGGATGTGCCCGCCGCCGACGGGATAGGGCTTCATGCCCGCGGCTTCCACGCGAAGGCCGAGGCGGCGCGCCTCGACCCGCAGCGCGGCGAAGAATTCACACAGGGACAGTTTGTTGTACAGGCCCACGCGGCCCTCCGCGTCAAAGACGAGCGGATGCGCGGCATAGGCGAAGTGCTCGCGCCGGTAATTCAGGGGACGCCCCCAACGGCCGACCGTGTCGAAATGCAGGGCGTCGATGCGGCCCGCCTCCGCGTGCGCGACGATCTGGTCCAGCAGGAAGCGTCCCTGGTTCGGGGCCTCCCGGTCGCGCAGCAGATCCGGATCGGCGTTCATCGCGAATTTGTACGACTTCCCGTCGGGCGTGTACGACAGGCGGCCGTTCGCATCATGCAGGATGCTGTTCAGAAAAATCGCGCGCGCCCGCAGGGGGTCCTCGTCATACCAGGTGAGCGAGAGGCGCGCGGTTTCCAGCACGCGCCGGAAGCCGGCCTCCGTGCGGCCATCCATCTCATCGGCCAGGCGGACCTTGCCGGAAAAATTGTAGTACGCCATGCACGGCCCGTCGCGCCGGCCGGGCGGCATGCGGGAACAATCGCCGGCCCGCCCCCAGAGCATGTCGTGGTCCCATTTGCGCATCTGCTCCGGCGGCAGGTGATAATACTCCGCGTACCGTTCGTAATACCACGCCAGCGCATCCCGCAAGCCCCAGGGGGAGGCGCTGCGCCGGACGAAAAAGGCCACGCGCGCCGCGCCGGGCGGACGCGTCTCCGGGACCAACCCGAGCGGCCAGCGCAGCCACAACCCGTCCGCGTCCGCGCCGCCCAACACCGCCGCGGGATGCGTCGGCGGAACCGCGAGGGTGAACGTACCGGCGGGGCCGCTGACCGTCGGCAGGGGATGCAGGGCGGTCGACACCACGCCGGTCGCCGGCGCCATTCGCGTGGTCCGCACGGTTTCCCACCAGCGCCAGGGCCCGTCGGGCAGCGGCAGCCGGAACTCCAGCCAGAGCGCCCGGTCGCCGCCGCGCAGGTTGCGCACCTCCGCCTCCATCGCCCACCCGCCGTCCGCGCCGGGCGTGGCGGTCGCCTCGATCCCAATTCCGCGCTCCGCATTCTCGCCGTGCAGGCGCAGCGACCCGTCGGCCCGCGCGGTCACGGCCAGGGGGATGGGTTCGTATGCGGGCGCGGCCGACGGCGCATGGTCCGCGATCAAAAACCGGCCGGTCGGCTCGCCTTTGGTTGACGGCGCTTCAGCCCGGGCCGCGCCCGCCGCGAGCCCGCACGCCGCCACGAAGCCCAGAAGGACGTGTTTCATCGGGTGCACGGTCCAGCCCTGCCCGGCCCACGGTTCATCGGAACCGCCGCGCAACGGGTTGATCCTGCTCGACGGGCAGCACGCACAGCGCGCCCGCGGTGTCGGCCCCGCCATCCGTCTGCAACTCGGCGTGCAAGTTGATCGAGGCCGCCTTCACGTCCGCCGGCAGATGCAGCACGAAATCGACCGCGCGCTGGTGCGGGCGCCGGGCTTGCAATTCGCGCAGATCCCCGGCAACCGGCGCGCCGTCCGCGAACAGACGCGCGTTCCGGATCTTGAACCCGTGCTGCCCGCCGGTGTAGTGGAAGCGTGCGATGTAGTCACCCGGCTTCTGGACGCGCGCGCTGATGTCCCAGACGTGATTCGACCAGGCCGCCGCCAGCCGGCCCGGACCCCAGCGGTCCAGCGGTCGATACCAGGCCGGCTCCTCCGCGGACGCGATCCGATATCCCGCCGCGGCAAACCGCCCGCGCATCGCTTCCATGCGCGACTGGAAGCCGGCCCACGTACCGCCGGGCGACGCCCAGGCCTTCTCGCTCACGGCGAACAGGCGCGGGAACAGCTTCCACTCCGCGTCGTCGCCGTCAAACACGTGCTCGCCCCAGAGGCTGCCCTGCAGGCCCAGGATGCGGGGCTGGTGCGCGGGTTCGAATCCGGCCAGCGGATCGAAGGCGATGATGCGCTCGGGGGAATTCACCTGGATGGCGAAATAGGAATAGCCGTCCGGCGTCTCGGTCTGCGGATAATCCAGGTACAGATACGTGCGCGGCGTCAGGATGACATCCTGCCCCATGGCCGCCGCCTTGTGCGCGCCGTCCACGCCGCGCCACGACATCACCGTCGCGCCGGGCGCGAGTCCGCCCTCGAGAATTTCGTCCCACCCCACGAGGCGGCGGCCGCGTCCGGCGAGGAAGCGGTCGAAGTGATGGATCATGCGGCTTTGCAACTGCCGTTCGTCGGTCAGCCCCTCCCGCTTCATCAGCGCCTGGCAGCGCGGGCATTCCTTCCACACGGACGTCGGGCATTCGTCGCCGCCGATGTGGATGAACTCCGAATCGAAGAGCGCGAGCACCTCGTCGAGCACCCGTTCGAGGAATTGATAGGCCTCCGGGTTCGACGCGCAGTACATGAACTCCGGTTTGCCGGTGCAGCTCAGGTGCGGATAGGCACGCAGGGCCGCCGTGCTGTGGGCCGGCATTTCGATTTCGGAAATCACCGCGATGTGCCGCGCACGCGCGTAGGCGACGATTTCGCGGATCTCGTCCTGCGTATAAAACTGCGGCGCACGCTCCGCATTGCTGTGGTCGCCGCGCGCGCCGACGGTGGTGAGTTCCGGGAGTTGTTTAATTTCGATGCGCCAGCCCGGAGAATCCGTGAGATGCCAGTGGAAGCGGTTCAGCTTCAGCGCGGCCATCGCATCGAGGATTTTGAGCACATACGGCTTGCCGATGAAGTGGCGGCTTTCGTCGATCATCAATCCGCGCCAGCGGAAGCGCGGGGCGTCTTCGATCTCCACGCCGGGGAGGAAGGGCCGTCCCATCACGAGCGGGCGTCCCGCCCAGAGCGCCTCCGGCGCGAGCTGGCGCAAGGTCTGCACCGCGTAAAAGGCGCCCGCGGCGTCGTTCGCCTCCACCACCACCCGCTCGCGCGTCACCCGCAACCGGTATGCTTCGGGCGGCAGGGGCGCCGTCTCGCCGGACGGCGCCTGGAACAGCATCACGCCCGCGCCCGCGGACGATGCGTCGCCGGCCTGCGGGGGTCCCAGGCCGACCGGCCGGCGCCACGCCGCGACCAATGCCTCCGCGGCCGCCCACGCGCCGGGCGCGCCGGGCTGGACGAGGACCCGGGTCGTTGCATCCAACAGGAACACCCCGGGGCGGGCACGGATGCGAAGGGGTTGCGGGCAGAGGTTCTCGCGCGAATCCACCGGCGCTCCGGCTGACGCGCCCCATGGCAAGGTCATCAATACGGCACACATCGTCGCACCCTTTCGCATGGATGGAAGACTCATGCGTCCATCCTGCGGCCCGGCGGCGCGGGAAACCGAGTCAACTTCCGCGCGGAAAAGGGTCAGCGCACATCGAAACGGGACATGCGAACGCGGGTGGCCTGATTGACGTCCGCTTGGCCCGGATGTGCATGCATGGGCGGTGGTTGGGGCCGTGCGCGCCACCTATGCTTGTGCCCAACGGATGAAGCGAATGTTCATACTGTGGGGAGGACTCTGGCTGCTGGCCGCGGGCGCGCAGGCCGGGGATTTTTTTGTCGCGCCGGACGGGAGCGACGAACACCCCGGCACGCTTGAACAGCCGTTCCGCACCGTCGCGCGGGCGCAGGCCGCCGTCCGCGACATCAACCAGCGGATGACCCGCGACATCGTGGTGAACCTTGCGCCGGGCGACTACCGCTTGCGAACGCCGCTGCGTTTCACGACACGCGACTCGGGATTTAATGGATTTCGCGTCATCTACCGCAGCAGCGGCGAGCCGGGCAGCGCACGTATCCTGGGCAGCCACCGCCTCACGAACTGGGTGCACCACCAAAACGGCATCTGGCAAACCGGCGTGCGGGGCGCGCCAACCATCCACACGCTGTATGCGAACGGCGAACGACTCCGCAAGGCGCGACACCCGAACTACGTTCACCAACCCGAGTTTCCGACCGCACAGGGACCTTATCTCGTTTCGGCAAACGGACTGCCCAAGGGCCAGCGCGGGAAGGGCGTCACCACGAGCTGGCTGCAATGGAGCGGTTCCGACGTCACGCCGCTGGGCAACGGCGCGGAACAATTGCGCATCCAGGTGTTCCCGTGGGGCAAGGCGGACTGGCATCGCTGGATCTGCAGCGTGACCAAGGTGGATGCCTCGACGCGACGCATCTATTTCAACAACATGGGCGACGCCACCGAGATCCTGGACAAGGCCCGCTATTTTCTCGAGGACGCCCTGCCCTACCTCGACACCGCGAACGAATTCTTCATGGAGCAACGCACGGGCCGTCTGTTTTTCATCCCGCCGCCGGGCATGACGCCCATGGAGATGGAGGTCGAGTTCCCGCTGCTGATGGAGTTGATCCGCGTGGAGGGCGACAGCCCCGCGCAACCGGTGGAACGGCTCGTTTTCCAGGGCCTGCGCCTGGAATACACGAACACCCGCTCCCCCACGCTGCACTGGTGGACGCTGGACTGGGGCCGTCAGGACCATGCGCTGATCTGGATGATGAACACGCGGCAGGTCGAGATCCGCGAATGTCATCTTCGGAATTCCGGGCGCAGCGGCATCATGATGATCGGCGAGGCGCGGAACAACCGGGTGGAGTCCTGCTGGATCGAGCAGATGGGCATCAACGGCATCACAATCTGCAATCGATTCAACACAACCGAAAGCGGCCACAGCATCAACCACGTGCTGACGAACAACCGAATCCATGACGTCGGCCAGATCGCGCTCTACGCCGCCTGCATCAACGTCTTCAACAGCAGCCTCAACGAGGTGTCGCACTCGGAATTATTCCGGTCCCCGCGGTATGCCGTGACGGTGCGCGGCCACACGATGAGCGAGGAAGGCCCGCTGGCCTATATGCCGGACATGCAGGCGGCGGAAGGCAATCATTTCCACCATCTCCGCGTGTACGACTGCGGCCAGGACAGCGGCGATATGGGCGCGGTGCACCTCGCCGGGACCAACTTGAAAGGCGGCTCCTTCATCAACACCTTTGAACAAATCACGATCCAAAACGTGTCCGCGGCGCCGGGCATGAATGATGCCGCGCCGGACGGCATCTTCCTCGACTGGCCCGACCGCACAATGAATCAAATCTTCCGCGACATCCGTATCGGCAAGGTCGGCGGCCGCAAGGTCCGCTCCAACAAACCGGCCAACCGTGAAAGCGCCCGGTGGGAAAACGTCAGCGGGATTGGTAAGTCCTTTGATGGGGGACGAATCGAATCGTCGCGCATCGGGTTGCGTGACGATTTTCCCTTTGGGCGCTCACGGCCTGATGCACCCGACCTCGAGGCCGAAACCGCCGAGGTCGCGCCCACCGAATTTGAACCCATCAACATAGAAGATGAAAGCGAAGTCCTCCCATGAATGCCCCCGACCTGCGCCACCTGCCCACGGGTCTTGAAATCCCGACGCTCTCCTACAGTGACCAGCCCTACATCGTGCAGACCGACGACGGCGCATGGCTGTGCTGCGTCACCACCGGCCCCGGCGAAGAGGGCGAACGCGGCCAGCACGTGACCACGATGCGCAGCACGGATCGCGGCCGGACATGGAGCGCGCCCGTTCCGGTGGAGGATGCGAACAGCCCGGAAAATTCATATGCCGTAATGCTGAAGAACCGGGATGGCCGGATCTATATTTTCTACAACCACAACACGGACAACGTGCGCGAGGTGCACTGGCACGATCGCAGCGAGGCGTCGAAGCGCGTCGATTCCCTCGGCTACTTCGTCTTCAAATTCAGCGACGATCACGGGCGCAGTTGGTCACCCCGGCGCTACGTGATTCCCGTGCGCGAATTCGCGTGCGACCGTGAAAATGTGTACGCGGGCAAGATCCGCTTGTTCTGGAATGTCGGGAAGCCCTTTGAACGGGCGGGCGCGGCCTATGTGCCGTTCATCAAGGTGGGCAAAATGGGCGCGGATTTTTTTGCCCAATCAGAAGGCGCGCTCCTGAAGAGCGACAACCTGCTGACCGAACCCGACCCGGCGCGCATCCGCTGGGAGACGCTGCCGGACGGCGATGTCGGGTTGCGGACGCCGCCCGGCGGCGGCCCGATCAGTGAAGAGCAGAGCTACTGCGTGATGAGCGACGGCTCGCTCTATGTCGTGTATCGTTCCATCGACGGACACCCCGTTGAGGCCTACAGCCGGGACGGCGGACACACATGGAGCACACCGCGCTACAAACGCTACGCGGACGGACGCCTGATGAAACACCCGCGGGCCGCCAATTTCGCCTGGCGCTGCCGGAACGGGAACTATCTGTACTGGTTCCACAACCACGGCGGCCGCACCTACGACGACCGCAACCCGGTCTGGCTTTCCGGCGGACAGGAGGTCCAGACTCCACACGGACTCGAAATCGCGTGGTCCCAGCCGGAAATTGTTCTATACGACGACGACCCCTACGTTCGCATGAGCTACCCGGATCTGATTGAAGAGGAAGGCCGCTACTTCCTGACGGAAACCCAGAAGGACGTGGCGCGCGTGCATGAAATTCCGGCGCCGCTGCTCAACGCCCTGTGGGCGCCGGAGCCGCCGGGCGAACGCGCACATCGGATTTTGGCGCTCCCGGAATCGAACACGGCGATGCCGGCGACGTGCACCGCTCCGGTGTACCCGCAATTTCTCAAGCGCGATGTCCATCGCGCGGATTACGGTCGCCTGGATCTGCGCGCCGGCTTCACGCTGATGCTCTCGCTGCGCCTGACGTCCGATGCGCCGGGCCAGGTGCTGCTCGACAGCCGCACGCGCGCGGGCAAGGGGCTGGCGGTGGTCACCGGGGAAAACGGAGCCGTGGAGCTGATCCTCAACGACGGACAGACTGAACAGCGCGGGCGCTGCGAATCGGGTTTGCTGCGCGTCGGGGCACAGCATGAGATCGGCATCATCGTCGATGGCGGACCCAAGCTGATCCTCTTCGTCGTGGACGGGCGGTTGTGTGACGGCGCGGAGCAACGCCAGTTCGGCTGGGCGCGCTTCAGCCCCCATTTGCGCGAGGTGAATGGCGACACCATGTTGCACATCCATCCCGACGTCACCCGCCTGAACGTGTACGCGGAGGCCCTGCACATCAATGTCCTCGCCGCCGCCCAGCGCCAGGAACAACGGTAATTTCCTCGTGAATCGAAAGGACAACGATATGAACCCGACCCGCGCCCTGCTGCTCTCCGCCGCACTCACCACCTCCACCGCTTTTGCGTCCGACCCCGGGCGTCCCGTGCCGGTGAGCATCATGGCCGAGCCCTCCGTGCGGCCGATCGGCGCGCCGCGCTACAGCGATGTGAGTTTTTCCAGTCGCGCCCGGCGCGACGGGGAACCCCACGACACGTTTCGTTCCGCCGCGGCTTTCCACGCCACCCGCCTCGACTGGGTGTACAACCAGGATTCCAACTGGATCGCGCTGTGCCGCGGCAAAGGCTACGCCTTCAACGGCACGCTGAGCTCCGCCACCGTCGAAGGAAGCACGCCGGAGGAGCGCGAACGCGGGCGCATCCGCGACCGGGCCGGCCAACTGGTCACCGCGCCCTGGATGCTCAACTTTCCGCGCATCCCGTGGTGGGGCTGCGTCAACAGTCCGGAGTACCGCGAGGCCTATCTCCTGCAAGCCCGACGCATGATTGATGCCGGGGTGGACTCGATCCAAATGGATGACCCCGGCGTCAACTATCCGGCGGTGGCCTGGGGCGGCTGCTGGTGCGCGCATTGCCAGGACAAGGCCAGGGCGGCCGGCGTCGACCTGGAGGCCGACATGAAGGCGTTCCAGCGGCAATCGGTCAGCGAATTCTATCGCGACATGCACACCGAATTGCGCGCGTATGCGAAGCGCCCCATTTCGTTTTCCGCGAACAATTACGACGGCCGCAGCCTGGGCGAATTCCCGCACGACCCCTTTGATTTCGGCATCGCGGAGTTGCCGGCCAAATCCGCGCAGCCCGAAACGATCTATAACCGCATCCTGGACGCGCGTCGGTTGGGCAAAGCGCAGATTTTCACGCTCGTGAGCGAGGACGAACACCTCACGCGCCAGGTGATCGCCACCACCTACGCCGCGGGCGGACACCTCATCGCGCCGTGGGATGTTTTTAATCCGGGCAAACCCCGCATTTACGCGGAACCCGAGCAGTACGCCGATCTCTTTGGTTTCGCGCGCGGCATCGCCCGCTGGCTCGACGGATATGAGGACGGTGTCATGCCGCTCTCCGGGCCCCAGCCCTTTCCCGATGCGGGCCTGCCCGTGCGCGTGGCCGGAAAGAAGGGGACGGATGTGCACGCCTTCGTGCGGGCGATCCCGGGCGACACCAACGCGCCCGTTGTCGTGCACCTGGTGGACTGGTCGGAAAACCCGCACCCGACATCGCTGAGCATCGACCCCATTCGGTTCTTTGGCAACCAGCCGGTGCTCTACCGGTTGCTGACGCCGGCGCCCTACGATGAACAGGCGCACAGCACGGCTGAAAAACTCAAGGACTACAACCCGCTCGTCCAGGAGACGATCCTCGGCAGCGGTGTGCGCGACACAATTGAATTGCCAGCGCTGAAGCCGTGGGGCGTGCTCGTCGTAGAGCGCGATGACTCCGCAACCGAGGACGTATATCCCCCTACCCTCGTGCCGCCCGGCGGCGATTTTGTCGTCGAGCGCACGATCAGAATCTACAGCGCCGACGAAGACGGCGAGATTCGCTACACCATCGACGGCGCCGAGCCCAACGAAACATCACCGCGCTACGAGCAGCCGTTCGTCATCACCAGCGACCACACGATCAAGGCGCGGGCCTATCGCGACGGGCGCGGCAGCGCCGTGAAAACGACGGCCTTCCGCAATGTCGGCGGGCTTGTTCCGGCGCTCGTCGACCGCGCCGCGCTGACGCCCGGCGTTGCCTACAGCTACTACGAGAACCCTGCGGTCACGGCAGAGATTCCGCACCAGCCCGGCGGCTGGATGGCACTGCCGGACTTTCCGAATTTCACCCCCGTGGAACGCGGCGCCATGCCCGTCCCGGTCATTGAGGACAGTCGGCGCGACTTCGAATTCGCCTACGTGTTCAAAGGATTCATCGATGCGCCTGAACACGGCTTCTACACCTTCGCCGCGCATGCGGACGACGGCCTGCGCATCTCGGTGGGCGGCCACGAGGTGCTCGAAGCCAACCGTGCGGGCGTCCACTATAAGGAAGGCATTGTGGCGCTGCAGGCGGGGCTGCATCCCATCCGGATTGAATACTACGAGGGCTTCGGGAACGAACGCCTCAGCATTCTCTGGAAGGCAAACCACGGCCTCCTGAAGCCGCTGTCAGCGGATGCGCTCTTCCATCAATCGTCGCCGTGATTCGCGCGCGGGGCGGCGTTGATCGCCGGTAGGATCTCGTGTCGTTTAAACCCCACTCAAGTTGACATTCGCCCTCTCCCTAGGGAGAGGGTTGGGGTGATGGGACAACCCGATGGTGCGGGCGGAGCTGAATACGTGCGGTGCGTACCGGAGGCCGAAGCGCTGGTAGATCACCTCGTGTGCGCGGACACGGGACAGGAATTCCGGATAGTCCCGCGGCCCGGCCGGCGACCACACGGCCTCCGCCAGCGCGGTGATGCGAGGAAAGATCATGTATTGCACGTGCCGGAAGTCCGGCATGTATTCCGTCCACACATTCGCCTGCGCCCCGAGCACAAGGTGCGCGTGTTCCGGCGGCAAGCCTTCGGGGATCGGTTCGTAGCCGTACGCTTTTTCCAGCGTCGTGAGCCCGCCAATGGCCAGCGGCTCCCCTTCCGGACCGGCCTGGTAGTGGTCGAAATAGCAGTGCGTGCGCGGGCACATGATCACATCGTGCCCCAGCTTCGCGGCCTCAATGCCGGGCTCAACTCCGCGCCACGACATGACGGTGGCATTCGGCGCGAGCCCGCCCTCGAGGATTTCGTCCCACCCGAGCAGCCGGCGGCCGCGCGCGTTCAGGAAGGTTTCCATGCGACGGATGAACCAGCTCTGCAATTCGTCCTCATCCTTCAGGCCCAGCTCCTTGATCTGCGCCTGAACCGTCGGACTGGCCTTCCACTGGTCCTTGAGCGCCTCGTCGCCGCCGATGCAAATGAACGGCGACGGGAAAAGCGCGAGCACCTCCTCCAGGACATCCTGCAGGAAGGCGATCGTTTTCTCAGAGGGGTTGTAGATGATCGGCGAAATGCCCCACGTCGTGCGCACCTCAACGGGCTCCCAGGTCACGCCGAATTCCGGATACGCCGCGAGCGCCGCCTGGGCATGGCCCGGCATCTCGATTTCGGGCACGACGGTGATGAAACGATCCGCCGCATAGCGGACGACTTCGCGAATATCATCCTGCGTATAGAACCCGCCGTGCGGGATGCCGTCGTACCGCGCGGGCGTATCCTTGAAATGGCCGATGAGCGATTCCTTCCGCCACGCACCGATCTTCGTGAGCTTCGGGTATTTCTTGATCTCAATGCGCCAACCCTGGTCCTCGGTCAGGTGCCAGTGGAATCGGTTCAACTTGTAGAGCGCGAGGTAGTCGATGAATTTCTTGACGTCGGACACCGGGATAAAATGCCGGCAGACATCCAGCATCATGCCGCGCCAGGCGAAGCGCGGGGCATCCTCCACCTCGATGCACGGCAGCGAGAGTCGCTCACCCATGCCCGCGTCGACCATCGCGACATGCAGGAGCTGGCGCAGGCTCTGAAGCCCATAAAACCAACCCGCCGGCGCACGCGCCTGAATAAGGATTCGCTCGGGAGTGATCTGCATGCGGTACGCCTCGGGCCCGGGCACGACGTCTGACGCCGTCTCCAACAAGATCCCGGTCCCGTCGGGCGCGGACGCGCTCCATGCCAGCGAAATGCCGATGGCCATGCCCGCCTCCGCAGCCCATCGTGTCGCGAGCACAGCGGCCGCCACATCGCCCGCTGGTGTGCGGATGGAGAGATTGGGCCCGGTTACAAAAACGCCGCCCAGATCGATGAGGCGCGCAGGTTTCGGGATGATGCAGATTTCAGCGATCACGCGGGGTCTCCTGTGACTGGATGAGTTCTATGGCTTTCGTCGCAAAGCGGGCGCCCAGCTCCACATATTCACGCTTGCCGTAGTGAAGCAGGTTCTGGGGACCATTCAAATCGTCCGTATCCACCCAGGCGTACCGTGGATGCGCGTCGGCCAGCGCTACCTGCGCCGTTCGAATGTCGGCCCAATGCGTGTACTTGGGCTGCGTGAGGCCGTGATCGCTCAATCGACCAATCACCGCATACAGGCCCGGGTGCCCCAGATCCCCCTCGAATTGGGCGATCAGCTCCCGCAGGTGGCGCGCGTACTGCGCCCCGCTCATGCGGCGCGCATCCGCCTCGCCCTGCATCCAAACCAGCGTGGCGGAGGTGATCGCGCGGCCGCTGAGCGCCGTGCGGATTTTGGCGAGCAGGCCGTCATACAGATCGCCCGCCTTTTCGTGACCTTTCCGCTTGTCCGGCGCGGCGGTTTTACACCAGCGGCTGATGGGTTGTCCGCCATGCGCATCGTGCACCACAATCACGCGTTCCTTCCCGAACGCGGCCTCCACGGCGGGCGTGAAGGATGAGGCCGGATCAAGCCTCTGCATGTTGGACTGACCCGCCAGGATAAACAGATGGGCAGCAAAAGCCGGGGTCGAAACGGACAGGAGCAACCCGCACAGGATTCGCCGCACAACGAACCCAGGGACCAGCCTATAACCCGGCTCGCCGGGACGGCTCGCCCCGCCTTCCTTTTGGTTTCCCATGCAGCGGTGGGTAGGGCGAGGTGTCCCACCGAGCCGCAAACAGCTTCCGGGATGTCCTCTACTCCTCATCGCGATCCTCCTTGCCGGCGCGATACGCTTGATAGCCCGCGATCACCCCGTGCTTCAGGTTCCACGCCTGCCATTGGGCGGCGAGGCTGGATACAACGTCCGGGTGGCGGTCGGCGACATCCTTCAATTCCGCCGGGTCCGCCTGCAAATCGAAAAGCTGCCAGCGGTGATCCTGCTTGCGCTGATTGTAGCGGCCAAACAGCTTCCACCGCTCGTTGCGGACAACATGGTCTTCCTTGTAGGCATGGAACAATTCGCGCGACGGCAGCGGTTCACCCTTCAGCAAGGGAACCAAACTGACCCCGTCCATCGGCAGCAACGACCGCGTACCGATGGTCGCCGGATATTCCGCGCCCGCCACCTCATAGAAGGTGGGCGCGAGATCGATGATATCCACTGGCGTCCGCACAAACCCGTTGGACGCCGCACGCACGCCGGGGCCGTGCACGATCATCGATGAACGCATGCCGCCATCCCACAACGTCGTCTTGTATCCGCGCAGCGGAACATTCTGTACCCGCGCAACCACGGGGCCGGCTGTGCCGCCCGCCGGACCATTGCGCAATCCCAGTTGCGCGAGGGACGCGTCGGTGAGGCGTTCCATATCCACGCCGCCATATACACCCATCTCATGCGTCGCGCCGTTGTCGGAAAGGAAGATGATCAACGTACGCTCCAACTCGCCGGTCTCTTCAAGAAAGGCCAGCAGGCGGCCGATTTCCCGGTCCATCCGGTCCACCATCGCGGCGGTCAATTCCAACTTGCGCTGGAACAGCGCTTTTTCCCTGTCGCTGAAATCCTTCCAGCGCGGCGGTTCATTTCCCTCGCGCCAACTGCCGTGCTTTTCTTGAGGCGGCAGGGACCAGATGGCGGGATCCACAATCCCCTTCTCCACCATGCGCTCATAGCGACGCTGCGCGGCGGCGTCCGTGCCCTCGTCGTATCGCCCGCGATATTTCGCGAGGTCTTCCTCCAGGGCGCTCAAGGGCGCGTGCGGCGCGTGGTAGGAAAGAAAAAGAAAAAACGGCTTCTGCACGGGCAGGGCCGCCTCGCGAATCGACTCCATGGCAAAGTCGGTATAGGCGATCGTGGAATACCAGTCGTCCGGCAAAGCCGCGTGGTCGACCGGCTGCCCGTTGCGCATCAGCCCACCGCGCTTCCCGGCCGGACCCGGCCTGAAATAGTACGGTGTGATCTGGCTGCCGAACTGGTGCTGAAATCCGACCTCCCACGGATCCGGGGCGATATGCCATTTGCCGGCCAGAATCGTCACATAGCCGCGCGCGCCCAACACTTCCGCCATGCTCGCCGCGTGGTTGTCGCGAATATTGCCCTTGGAACGGAAGGCTTTCACGCGCACCGCGTTCATGCCCGTCATCAGCGCCGCGCGTGACGGCGCGCACTTCGCGTTGTTGAAGCAATTCAGGAAGGTGACGCCGTCCCGCGCAAGCCGGTCCAGGTTCGGCGTCGCGGCCTCGCCACCCATGTAGCCGGGATCGGAATAGCCCATGTCGTCCGCCAGGATCAGGACGATATTCGGCGGACGCGCGACGCGGGAGGTCGGCTGCGCGAAGGCGGCACCCGTCAGGAGTGGGGCAATCACGCCGATGCAAAGAAGAGAGCGCATGGAAATCAGTTCACGGTTTTAGCGGGCGGCCCACCATCTTGAGATACGCCTCGCTAAAACGGCGGCCCAACTCCACCTGCCCCGCCGCGTTGTAGTGCACGTTGTCGCCGCGAGGAAGGCCTTCGATGGAGACCAGCGCCGTGTTCGGCACTTCGGCCGCCACGCGGCGCATGCCCGCGCGCAGGACCTCCAGGTTCTGGCGGCCATTGGCGTCCGCAAACAGGAACGGCAGGTCCGCCACCTTCGTGTCCGCCCGCAAATTGGCAATCAGTGCGCGCAGGTTCTTCTCGTAGTCCGCCGCCGTGCCGGGATGATTGTCGTCGCGCTCCGACTGAACCCAGAGCACACCGGCGAGCTCAACGGTCCCTGCGCCGGGATGCGCCTTGAGCGCAGCCTGGGCGTCCTGAATCACGCGCATGAGGTCCGGGTATTGCGGTTCCTTGTTTTCATTCTTCACCCGGGCGAGATCGCTCTTCCATTCGGGGCGCTGCCAGTGCTTGTCCCAGGCCACGATGGAGCACGCGCCTTCCGTCTGCTTTGCGATGCAAATGATGTCGTCCGGGAATGCCTTTTTCGCGAAGTAGGCAAAGGTGATTTCCGCGCCAAACGCGGTGTTGTCCGTTCCGAAACCTTTACGCGGATAGGGGCGCAGGGGGGCCAGTTCTTTAAACCCCTTCCCGAACGCCAGCACATCCGGGCCCAGATTCCGGTATTCCGCGGGGAGTTCGCTGCCCACCCCCTTGCCGCCGGCATTGGACTGGCCGGTCAGGATAAACAGACGAACGGTGCGGGCGCCCGGCGCGGCCTGCGCCGGAATAAAAGATCCCATCAGCGCCGCCAGTGCGAGGCATCCGACAATCGACTTCATGGGGCCCCCTTCGCCGACAACAAGATCTTGCCCGTCCCAGGCGCCATGTCGATTCCGCTCACCCGCCTGCCCGTGTCCGGGTCGATGAACGATTCTTCAAAGTCCACGCGCTGGCTCATGTCCGACGCATTGACCAACACCTGGCCGTTCGTAAACCGGCGGCGATACACCGCGCCCTCGTTCAGCGCATAGCGGTCGAATTCATTCGGTTTGACCGACTCCGCCGGATCGCCAATCGGGTAGAAGTACATCGGGTGCACCTTCACAAAGCGACGGCCATCCGCCTGATAGATCGCGTAGGTGCCCATCAGGGTGCGTCCTTCTTTTTCCACCGCGAGCAGATAGCTCGCGTAGGCAAAGCGCTCCGCCCGGTCGCGCCCCGGCGTATCGGGTTCCGACCCCACGCTCTGGCCGCCCGCGCCACCCCAGATCGGCATCGCGGCCAGTCCATTTTGCGCGGCATCCATGAGCATCACGATCCGACTGCGCCAGGTGTTAACCTCGTGCTCCTCATCCGCTTTCTGCCACGACAGACCGCCTTCCATGCAAAACCCGTCGAGCGGACGCGGTTTAACCTCCGTGGATTCCAACAGCCGGCGCATGCCGCCGCTGCCTGGATAGAAGGACGAAGGTTTAAGATTGTTCGCGACAAGCATCGGGTAGCGCCCGAGACGCTCCTTCACATCCCGCTGGATGAAATCCATCTTGCGCTCCTGCCCTTCGCGAAAATCGTCGGGCTTGTAAAGTCGGCCGCTCCGAAAATCCCACGGCTCCACCTTGCGCCCGAGGCAGTCGGAGAGATTAAAGTCGCCCACGTTCAACGTGTCGAGCCACACGCCATCGGTGCGCCCTTCCGTCATGGCCACAACGACCTGATCGGAAAAATATTTCCAACCCGCCGCGCTGTTCGGGTCCAGCACATAGCGGAGGCGGTCCCCGGGTCCGCCCGGATGCTGGCCGGGATACTTGTCTTTGTTCCCGCGCTTGAAACCCAGATAGATCGGCGAAAACACCTTCGCGCCCGTCGCATGCGCGGCCGGCGTGGTCCCGGAGAAACCGCGCGTCACCTTCACCACGCCAGACTTTTCATCGAAGGCATTCACCCGCATCAATTCATCGCCGATCCGAATCCAGAACACATAATGCTTCGTGCTGGGCTGGTCGCGATTGGTGGAGGAGAGATCGCCGGCGACCGTGCTGGCACGAATCGCGATGGTGGCTTTGCGCCCCTTCTTGCCCGCCTCCAGGGACTCGACCCGGAACGAGGTCGTGTCCGGGGCCAGCGCGTCGCGCGTCTGCGCGGCGAGATGCATGCTCAGCCCCATGCGATAGCGGGACTCCACCACGCCGACATCCGCATCGAACCGGGTGTAGGTGCTGTTGATGTAGCGCAACCCCTTGAAAGCAGGGTTCACCTTCCGGATCGCGTCAAATTGCTCCGGCGAAAGATTGCCGTGCAGAAAACGAAAGTTTTGGCCCAAGCCGGCGTAATCCGCCGCCGTAAAATTCAGCGGCCGGCTGATCAGGGTGTACAGGCCATACGCCGGCCGGTCCAACGGGGTAAACGTCGCCGGCGTCTGAGCGGATGCTTGATCCGGCAGCACGAGCGCCATCACGGGCAACAACCATCGAGCCACACCCACCCATCGCTTCGTCTTGGATTCCATCATCGCCTGCGCTTTCTGTTGGTTCGTGTATAGGGACGTCAATATGACATGTCAAAATGATAACGTGAACCGGAGTCCCTTTAGTGTCTGATTGGCGTCGCTTTTCTCCGAACGGTTATGGGAACTCTTCGACGCTTTGCCCGGGACGCGTGCCGGAAGGTGGAGCCCTCCCCCACAACCCACTCCCGCGGGGAGCGGGAGAACCACGCTATTCCGCGCGTCCGGCATTTCGCCGACCGCGTCGCCACGCCATGGCCAAACCGCAGAGGATCAGTGCAAACGTGGAGGGCTCGGGGACGTAATTCAGGAACTGATCCGGGGTCAGCGCCTGATCCGAAATCCGCCATTCGTCCAGGCGGCCCGCGACCGAGTTCGAGGAGGCCGCGCGCCCACCGAACGCGAGGTAGCCGAGATCGGATGTATCCACGGTGGCGGGCGTCATGGCGACCGGAATTTCAACAACGCCCGCGGAAACGCCGTTCAGGTACAGATCGAACGTTCCATTTCCCACGCCGGCATCATAGGTCAGCGCCACATGATGCCATTCGCCGGTCGACGTCCCGGAACTCGTCACCAGGTTCGTGGAAATGCCGCCGCCCTGTTGAACGACAAATTCCAGTTGATTGGCGGTGTTCATCTGCAACGTCATGCCGGCAAAGCCCGAGGCTGAGTCGCGGGTGGTCCAGATAATGTCGAGCGTGGTTCCGGGCAACGCATAGAGATTGTACCAGCCCTCAATGGTCCATGTGCTGGAACCCGCCAACGTCAATTCCACGGTGGCATCACCCGACGTCCGCATATAGCGCGTCTGGTTGGCCACAGAGAACAAACTTCCGGAGTTGACGGAGGGCGACCCGACAAACCCCGGCGTGGCGTCAGGGTTCGGGATGGGATTAACGGCCGAAAGCGCACTCTGGGAGAAGGGCCCGCCAACGGCGACCAAATTATAGGCCGGGCCACCCACGGAGGCATTGCTATAGGTACCACTGCCATCCGCATCAAATTGCCAATAGGCAACGGTATCGGCCCACGCCGAACCTGAGATCGCGAATGAAACCAGTGCAGCACCAACGAATCGGGCACGCCATATACGGTTCATGGTCTGTTCTCCTTGCACACCGATCACCACGCGAGCTCCTCCAGATGAACGAAATGTGACAGACGAACTATGACATGTCAATGCAGCAACAACACAACTTTACATTCAAATATTTGAGGTTATATCAATTGCAAACAGATGTTCAACATGTCATAAATCGGTTTAGCTGATGAATTTCCCCGCCACAACAAAACCGATCTGCGTCCTGATCACGGAGCCAGAGTATAGGAAAGCGGCCTCTGTGTTCAATGCCGCCGACGCAAGGGAATTCTTGTGTCGCGCGGCGCCGTCAGCGGAATTGGCGCTGGCTGACGCCGTACGCGAATCCGGCGCCCTGGCCGTTGTCCTCGGAACGGATCGCTATAGCGGACCGTTGTACGAAGCGCTTTCACCGGGCGGCATCATCGCGCGGTTCGGCGTCGGCTTTGATGGGATCGACCTTGCCCAGGCGACAGCGCGAGGAATTCTGTGCACGAACACGCCGGGTGTTTTGGATTTGTCGGTGGCGGAGCATACGATGGGACTGATGTTGGCGGCGGCCCGCCATATCGCACAGACGAATCACACCATGCGCGTGGGCCTTTGGGCGCCGCGGGTGGGCATTGAGCTCAGCGGGCGGCGACTCGCGATCATTGGATGCGGCGCCATCGGACGGCGCGTAGCCTCCATTGCTTCGCGCGGGTTCGGCATGGAAGTAATCGGTTGTGATCGCTCGGTGAGCGGCGACTACCCGGAAATCGATGAACCGTTTCGCAGGCGGGTGCCCACGTTTGAACAGGCGGTCGACGGGGCTGATTTTGTATCGCTCCACATTCCATCCATCCCGGCGAACCGGCACTTTATCAATGCCGCCCGCTTGAATGCCATGAAACCTGGCGCATGGTTGATCAATACCTCGCGCGGACCGATCGTGGATGAACAAACGCTGTTCGACCTGCTCATGGACGGTCATCTCGGCGGCGCGGCCCTGGATGTATTCGAGCACGAGCCGTATCGCCCCGTGGATCCGGACCGGGATCTGCGGCGATTGGAAAACGTGATATTGACCCCGCATGTGGGCAGCTCCACGGCGGAAGCATGTCGGCGCATGGCCGAGCGCGTGCTGATGAATATTCATCATGCCACCCGATCCCAGCTGGACCAGATGGATCTGCTGAACCCGGATGTGGCGTCGGCCCATCCCCCCCCTCCCTGCCTGAGGTAACATGCCACACACGTTTCGCCAGCAACTCCAGCAACGCACCCTCTCACTCGGCGGATGGGTCCAAATCGGTCATCCGGCGGTGGCCGAGGTGTTCGGACGCGCGGGATTCGATTGGGTCTGCGCCGACCTCGAACACGGGGCTCAAGACCTGGAGTCCGCCACAGGCCTGTTCCGCTCGCTTTCGGCCTACCCGGTCGCCCCCGTGGCCCGCATCCCCTGCAACGACCCGCTTTGGATCCGGCGCTGCCTTGATGCAGGCGCGAAAGGCATCGTCGTGCCGATGATCACCAGCGGCGCCGAGGCGGAGGCCGCCGTGCGCGCGGCTAAGTTTCCGCCCACGGGAGAGCGCGGCTTCGGCTACATGCGCGCCTGCGAACACGGCGTCGATTTTCAGGCGTATATCCGGCGGGCCAACGAAGAAACCGCCGTGGTCGTGCAGATTGAACACCACCGGGCCATTGACGCGCTGGACGACATTCTCGCGGTGGACGGCGTCGATGGAGCGCTCATCGGGCCAATGGACCTCAGTGGGTCGATGGGCATCTGCGGCCAACTCGACCACCCGGACATGCGCACGGCACTCGATCGCTTCCTGGACGCCTGTCGCCGCCACGGCAAATCCGCGGGCCAGCACATCGTTCATCCATCGGTGGAGCGTATCCAATCGGCGAAGGACGCCGGGTTTAACCTGCTGGTCCTGGGGCTGGACGTGGTGTTTCTCGCCGAGGCGGCCGCGGCGGCGCTGCGCGAAGCGCGCGCGTAAGCTGGGCTAGACCACCGATTCCAGCGCTAGTTGTTTCTGGATCAGCTCGAGCGCCTGATGTTCTTTTTCCAGGCCCCAGCGCGTGTGGTCGCGCATGGCGGCGGTCGCGGCATCCGGGTCCCGCTTTTTGAGCACGGCCACCAGCTTCTGATGCCAGTCATACGGGACCGGCTTGCAAGCGGTCGCGTTGATCCAGTTCAGCCGCATGTTGCGACGAAACCATACGCGCTCCAGGGCTTCCACGAGGATGGCACAGCGGGCATTGCGCGCAATTTCCAGGTGAAAATCACAATGAAGATTCATGCCCACGACGGACTGCGGGTCGCCCTCCGCCATCAACCGGTCCACCCGCACCGCCGCGGCGGCCAGGCGCGACAGCTCCGCCTCCGTGGCCCGCTCCGCGCACAATCGGGCCGTCTGGCATTCGATCGCCTCGCGGAGAATCTGGTCGTTGTGGATGTCTTCCTCCGTCATCGGGCGCACGCGGCACCCGTACATCGGCACATTCTCCACCAACCCGTCCAGTTCCAGCATGTAGAGCGCTTCGGTGATCGGCATGGGACTGACGCCCATTTCGCGCGCAACGGTTTTGCGTACGAGCCGGTCGCCCGGTTTGCGGCGGCCAGTCAGGATGTCGGATCGAAGCGCCTCGTAAATTTTGCGGGTCAGCGTTTTTGCCCCGTTGGGCTCGACGCGACCGCCTTCCTCTGGAAATGAATAATTCGCCACGGTGTCCGACTTTTTTGACGTGTCAGTTACGGGGCAATTTAGCAGCCGACCCGGCACCCGTCAAATCATGGAGGCCGGCCCGGTAACAGACATTCAAAAACGCCGCCGCGGACCACAACTGGGCGCCGGAGCCCTTGGGTTCCCGGGTCGCGAAATCCACCACCTCGTGGAACGAACCGTTCCCCACGCAGGTGCGCGCCAGCAGCGCCGCATTTTCGGCCGTGCGATCCACGCCATGCGCCTTTTCGTGCGCCCACAGGAACAGCGTATCGACAAACGGCCAGGCGGCGTTGTTGTGATATACGCGCGCCTCGTGCTCGAAAAACGGCAGAAACAGCGGAACCCCGGCATCGGTGACCGGATACCCCCCAAGCTGCTTCTTCGCGTCATCGCCCGTCACAATGTCCAGCAGCACCGCCAGCGCAATGCCCAGCGCCTCACGCCGCTCCTGCAAGGCACCCTGCGGGTCCTTAAAGTAGACGAGGTACCCCTCGCGATTGCGCAATTGCGTATTAATCGCATGGCGCAGGGCGTCCGCCCGGCCCTGCCACGCCGCGGCGTCCCCCGTCCGGCCGAGCTGACGGGCCGCCTGGCTCATCGTTTCAAGGCCGCGCACATACAGGCAGTTGAGCGAGAGCGCCTTCACCCGCACGCAATCCTGCACGGAGAAGTCCTGGGGATATCCACCCGTTTTATGGGTAAAAAAATGGATATCCACGAACGTCGCCTGGCCGCGGTACAGCCCGTCGGACGCGTCAAAAAACGGGTCGTAAAATTCCTCAAAGCAGCGACGGCCGGTTTCGTAGAGCCATGTGTAATCCGCGATGGCGGGATGCTTGGTGAAGAGATCGGACGCCGCCCACAACCAGATGACATCGTCGGTGCGACGGGTGTAGGAATTTGAATGATAGTGTTGCAGGAACTCGCGCTCCTCCAAATCGAGTTCCTGCCACGCCGCGTCAACGCCGGGCACGGCATAGCCCTTGGACACCATCAGCCCCAGCTTGAAGCGCAGGCGGCGCGTGACTTCCAGCGAGCTCTTCATCAGCTCCGGATAGAACTGGTTGAGCCCCAATACGCCGGCAAAACTAATGTCGCGCGTGTAGACGCGAAGGCCGAACTTGGTGCCCGCCCCGAAATAGCGTCCGTTCTCCGTCTCCACCACGTTGCTTTCCACATTCGACAGGGCGATCCGCCACAACCGTTCGGTCAACGGCGTGACGCCGGCCAGCCGAAGCGGATGCGCAGGCTCCGGCGATGGCAGGTCCTGCAAGGCGATCGTGCGCAGCCCGTCCTCCACCGATTCCGCGCCCAACAGCAACGGCGCTTGTGCGTACTGGAACGGCGCTCCTTCGCCCGGCTCGCCCGCCCACCCCGGCAGCGCCAGGGCCAGGGCCCATCCACCCGCGCATAACAGTCGGCATACCATCCGCCCACCCTAATCGTTTGACATGTCAGAAGCAAGCCCCTACGTTCTGTGCAAAGTACTCAGCGTGGCGGCAGATGCCCCCCACGCAAACATCCACATGCGAAGCATAGGTCTCATGGTCGCCGTCATGATCAGCACGATCCAGGCCGTGGAAGCGACGCCCAACTGGCCCGCGTGGTTGTCGGATCGCGCCATATTGCCGGCGGATCGCGCGCTGCCAATCCACGGTACCGCCACGCCCGGCGCGCAGATCCGCATCCAGTTTGCCCGGATCACGGCCACCGCGCGCGCGGATGAAAACGGACACTGGCGCCTCACGCTGCAGCGATTGCCCGCCGGGGCACGCGGAGACCTCACGCTCCAGGTGGACGAAACGATGCACACGCTCCGCGAGGTCGCCGTGGGGTCCCTCTGGCTCTGCGCCGGACAATCGAACATGGCCATGTCGGTCCACGACGCAGCGGAGGCGGAAGCGCTCGCCGCCGGAACCGGCGCAGCGGGACCCTTGCGCATGTGGACCGGAGCCGCGTGGACCGACATCACGCCGGCGAATGCACAAGCCATGTCAGCCGTCGCGATTTCGTTTGGGACCGCGCTCTCGCGGCGGATGACCAACGAACCCGTCGGCGTGATTGTCGCGGCGAAGGGCGGCACGTCGATCGACGCCTGGATTCCCACAGCGGCCTTCCCGCCCACCGAACGCGGCGCCCGGCTGCGCGCGTTGGCGGACGACCCCGCCGTACATGCGGCCGCCGCCGTGGATGAGCGCGCGTTCCTGCCGTATGGCTCGCATCGCCTCGCAACGTGGGGCTTGTCCCGCGCCGCGCCCAGCGCGCTCTTTACCAACCTGCTCGCGCCGCTCGCCGGTATGCCCATCAGCGGGCTGCTCTGGTACCAGGGGGAATCGGATGCCGAGTCGCTCGAGGCGGCGCGCGAATACGCGCAGGCGCTGACGGCCTTCATTGACGCCACGCGCACCCTGCTCGACACGGATGCCCTGCCCGTGCTGCTCGTCAATCTGCCGGCCTACACGCCGCCCGATCCGGAAAAACAAACGGCCTGGCAGCTCGTGCGCGACGCACAGGCCCAAGTCGCCAACGCGCTGGATGATATCGCGCTGGTGGACATCCTCGACCTGGGCGATCCACAAGACATTCATCCGCGCCGCAAGCAGGCCGTCGGCGAACGAGCCGCCCTGCTCGCGGAACCGTTGCTCCGGCGCAGCCGCGATCCATTCCACCAAGTCCGTTCGTGGGTCTTTCATCTGACCAACTACCGCGACAACAAGCTGGCGGAGATCGAGGCCGCCGGGGTGGACCTCGCCGTCATAGATTTGGGGCGCGACGGAGGCGCCGACTATTTTACGCGCGCGGAAATTGCAGCGCTACAGACGAGCAACCGCATGGTCCTCGCGTACTTTGCCATCGGGTCCATTGAAACATACCGGCCCGAATGGGATGCCGTCCCCGCCGCGCTCAAATCGAGCGTGGTGGAAGGCTGGCCGGATGAATACTTCGTCAAATTTTGGGACGAGGGCTGGTGGCCCGTCGTGCGGGGGCGCATCGATCAGGCCCTCGACGCCGGGTACAATGGCGCCTATCTGGACCTCGTGACGGCGTATGAGGAAATCCCGCTTTCCGCCGCGGAGCCCGGCACGACGCGCGAGGACCTGGCGCACCGCATGGTCGCGCTGATCGCCCGCATCTCGGCCTACGCCAAGGCGCGCGACCCCGTGTTCAAGATCGTCCCGCAGAATTGTCCCGAGCTCTACACCTGGTCTCATTGGGAACAAAAACCCAACCTGCACTACCTGAATGCGATGGATGGCATTGGCATCGAATCGGTGTTTTTTATCGCCCACGACAAACCGGCGGACGCGGACTGGTGCGTGGAAAACCGCAACAACGCGCGCGCCATTCGCCGGGCGGGCAAGGTGGTGCTCGGCGTGGACTACGCGAAAAAGCCGGACACGATTCGCACCGCCTACGCGTCCATGCGCAACATCGGTTTCGTTCCGTATGTCAGCGTGCGCAATCTCGACCGCGTCGCGCGCGAGGCCGAGGCGTCCTCCATTGGACTTTCCGGAAAGCCGCCGCCATGAATCGCTTATCCCGCATCACGTTCGCCGCGCTCCTCTGCGGCCTCGCTATCGCCGTGACGGCGGAGGCGGCGACGGGCCGGACCGCGCGTCTCTTTATCCTGTCCGGCCAGTCCAATGCGCGTGGACGTGGAAACCTCGACGACCTTGAACCCGCCCAGCGCGCGCCGATCCGCAATGCGTTGATCTATTATGGCGAGCGCGACTGGCTGCCGCTGCCTCCGGCCGGTGGCGCAGGGGCCAAGGCGCGCCCGCGCGACAGCGGGTTCGGCATCGAAATCAGTTTCGCGCGTGAGCTCGCCCAGCGCCATCCCGACGACGTGATCGCGATCTGCAAAGCGGCGATCAGCGTCGGCACCCCCATCGTGGCCTGGGAAAAGGACCATGCCCGGCCCGGCTTCACCGAAGAGCTTAAGGCCCTCAATAAAATCAACAAACTGAAGAGCAAGAGCGGCGACCTTCGCCATCTCTACAATGAACTCACCGGCTCCACCAAACGGGCCATCGACCTGCTCAAGCGCCGCGGCGACATCGGCGACGTGCGCGTCGAGGGCCTGCTCTGGGTGCAGAATGAAAGCGATGTCAAAACGCTGGACGCCGCGCGGAGCTACAAGCCGCGCCTGCAGGCCCTGGTCCATAACCTGCGCACGGATCTCAACCAGCCCGACCTCGCCGCCCTCGTAATGGATTTCCATATCTCGGGCCCGGCCGAGCATGTCCGCGCGATCAAACAGGGCCTGCGCGAAGCCGAGCACGAAACCCCGCGCCTGCGCGTCGTGCCCTGCGAAGACCTGCCGACCATCGAGGGCGTACACTTTAATTCGCAGGGACTCTGGTTGCTGGGCGTGCGTTTCGCCGACGCCTATCGCGCGCTGGGTTCGGAGGAGGCGCAGCCGAAGTGAAGGTGACGCGTATTGCCTGGTCACTGGTCGCCCTGCTGGGTGCGGTCGAAGGGGCCGCGGGCCAGCATCTCTTTTATGTCGCGACCAACGGCAGCGACGCCAACCCGGGATCCGTCGAATGGCCGCTCGCCTCGCTGGAAGGCGCGCGCAACCGCGTTCGCTCGCTGTTCAGCACCAACGGCCCGCTTTCCGGAAATGTCGAGGTGCTGTTCCGTCCGGGTGAATACCTGCTGACCAACAACCCCGTGTTCACGACGCAGGATTCCGGGCGCGACGGCTACCGCGTGATTTATCGACCCGAGGGCGACATCGGGTCCGTGCAGTTTGCCGGGAGCCCGCGGCTGTCCGCATGGACGCCGCACACGAACAACATCTGGAAACACCTGAATGTGCCCGGGCCGGTCGGCTCCGTCTATGAAAACGGACGCAGGGCATGGAAAGCGCGCACACCGAACCGACCCGCCACGCGCGACCCGCAGTATCCGATTCATTACGGCCCCTACCTCAACAGCGAGGGCGGAAGTCACTCCAGCCTCGTGTACAAAACGGGCGACCTGAACCCCGACGTGTGGACGTTGACGCCCGGGGCCGAGGCGGTGCACTGGATCTTCAGCGACAGCATCGCGAAGCGCCGCGATTGGGGCACCAGCGTTCGATCGCTGCTCGCCGCGGACAGCACCAACCGCACGCTGCAGCTCAACCTCATCACCGCAACGAATGGATTGATCGGCGTGGAGGATCGCTACTTCATTCAAGGCATCTATGAGCTGCTCGACCAGCCGGGCGAGTTCTTTCACGACGGCGCGGCGCAAACCCTCTATTACATTCCGCGCCACAGCGACCCGACCCAGGCGGATATTCGCGCGCCGACCGCGCTCACGCTGATGAGCGTCATCGGGGATATCGAGAATCTCGCCAGCAACATCACCTTTTCCGGGTTTACATTCCGCTACACGCGCTACGTGGGCCCGGAGGCCAATACCCTCTACGGACTCATCCGCCTCCAGCACGCGGAGCGCATCGTCATCGAAAACTGCCGCATTGCGAATGCCGGCAGCATGGCGATCATGGGCCAGGCGCGCCTGCGCCACTCCACCATCCGGAATTGCTGGATCGAGCAGGTCGGCTCGGGCGGCATTTATCTGATGAATTTCTACAATCGATTCACCCAGCCCACGAACCGCCTGACCGAGTTCAACACGGTTGAAAACTGCATGATCCACGATGTCGGCGAGGAGCCGATCCAGCCGGTGTACAACGGCGGCGTGCTGCTCTTTAACGCGAACCATACGCGGGTCGAACACGGCGAAATTTTTAACAGCCCGCGTTACGGCATCACCCTGCGCGGTCACTACACCACCGAAAACCCCGTGGTCGACATCGGCGCGCACCGCAGCTTCAACAACGAATTCAGCCACCTGCGCATCCATCGCGCCGGCTCGGACAGCGGGGACATGGGCGCGATCCACGGCGCGTCGCTGAGTGATCCCTCCGACCGCGCGACCAACCTCTGGGAACACCTGCTCGTGCGCGACGTGTATGCGCATCCGTCGATGCTGGACCATGGGCCCAACGGCATCTTCATGGATCATCCATTCAGCTCGGAATACCAGCGGTTTGAATACCTCGACATCACGCGCGTCCAGGCGGAGCCGTTCCGCGGCAATCGCAATTCGAACCAGTTTTTCCGCGGCTGCAGCTGGCTGCCGGACAATGACGCGTCGCTGATGCACCGGTCCCGTGTGGGCCTGCGCCACGATTTTCCCTTCCCGCGCACCGCCGCGTATTGGCCGCTGGACGACACCTCCATCACCCAGCACGACCAGGTGGGCTCGCTCGACCTGACCACCGTCCAGGGCATCAACTCGGGCCTGTTCGTCGCGCAACCGCTGCCGAATCCGGAACCGGGTCCCTTCCGCAACAGCCGCCAGCCGGACGCCAACTTCGGGTCCATGCTCAATCCGGTCCTGGACGGCGGCGTGGCCCCGGAAGCGGAGATGAGCGACTGGCACTCGTTCACCTTCGAGGGCTGGCTTCGGGTGGACACCACGCCGACGCAGGACATGGTGCTGGCCACGACCCGGCACGGCCCCGCCTTCGCCCCCGACTACGCCTATGTCGGCTGGTATCTGGGCATGAACACCGCCGGGCGCATGTTTTTCGTGGCGGACAACGGCCCCAGCATCGTGAGCGTCGTGGACACGAATTCCCTGATCGATGGCCAGTGGCATCATGTGGCCGCCGTGTGGGACCACGATGCGACGCCGGTTGGCCAGCTCCGCCTCTATATTGATGGCGCACTCGCCGCGACGGCGCCCGGACTCGGCGGCTTGAGCCAGAACAACCGTTTCGCCATCGGCGCGCGCAAAACAGCGGCCGCCCCCGCGGTCCTGGACGAAAATCGCTGGAACGGCCGTCTGGATGAACTGCGCCTCTCACGCGCCGCGTTGAGTCCCGATGAATTCCTGAACCGGGCAGCCCCGCTCGCCCAGCCCGCGGCCCTCGTCGCGAGCAACATCACCGACACCAGCGCCACGCTCACGTGGGAAGATCGCTCCGCGGGAGCGGATGGGTTTTTCGTCCTTCTTTCCACCAACGATGTCATGCCCGCAACCACCACTCATACCGCGCTCGTTCCCTCGCTCACGCTCACCAACCTGACGCCCGACACCTATCACTACGTGTGGGTTCAAGCGCACCAGGCGGGAGACGCTTCGCGGTCGGTCCGGGCGGTGTTCCGCACGCCGTTCGCCCTGACCGACAAGCCGACCGCCCTCGCGGCTTCGCGTGCCGCGGGCATCCTGGAACTCACGTGGGCCGACACGTTCAACGCGGAAACCGGCTTCGTGGTAGAGCGGGCGACGGGGTCGCCGACCGGGTTTGTCGAGGTCGCGGCGCTTCCGGATAACAGCACGCGCGCGGAATTCACCTGGGCGTTCGACACGCATTACTACTTCCGCGTGGCCGCCACCTCCACCGTCGACGGCATCCGCTCCGACTGGTCCGCCACGCTCCATGTGCCCCCCTGGACCGCCGCGGAAGTGCCCGGGCTGCATCTCTGGCTCGATGCGACCGACTTCACGAATGCCGGGCCCATCGCCGTCTGGCCGGACAAGTCGCCCCATGCCTTCCACGTGGCGCAGACCAATCCCCTGCTGCGGCCCACCGTTGCGCCGGACAGTCTCAACGGCCACCCCGTTGTGCGCTTCGCGTTGACCAACTGGATGGAAATTACCAACGTCCTCGCCGGACGTTTTGAGTCGGACCCCTTCACGCTGATCACCATCCACACCTCGTCGGCGCCGGCGAATACGGTGCTGGCCAAAGGCTCGTTCGGTGCCGGCGGCGACTGGGAGCTGGGCCAGCAGGTGGACCAGTTCCGGTGGAGTTCCAGCAACTATCTGGGCCGCGTGCGCGGAGATGCCCGCGTGCGAACGTGGAGTCGCACGGCGACGGACTGGCGCTATTACGAACTCGGCCGCCTGGTCTCCATCTCCAGCAACAATCCCACGGCATCCTTCAACAATCCGGTCCCGCTCTATCTCGGACGCCGGGGAAACGCCATAGCTAATCCCCTCGTCGGCGACATCGCGGAAGTGATTGCGATCCACGGGACGCTGCATCCGTCAAACTTTGTGCTGCTGCACGCCCATCTGACGGCGAAGTGGTTTCCCCCGAACGAAGGCGTGATCACCAACGCTGTGGTGGCGCCGGTGACCAATGTCGCGGCCACCCTGCACGCCGATGTAAACGCGTTTCTGACGAACTACGAAGTGCGCGCCTACTGGGGCGTGACGGACGGATGGACCAATCCGTCCGCGTGGAACGCCGTCTCCCCGGTCCTCGTCTTGACGGACACCTGGAGCCGCATTCACGTCGCGGTCAGCAACCTGCTGCCCGGACGGCAGTATTTCTACGCGGTGCGGGCCAGCAATCCGCAGGCCTCGACGTGGACGCCCGCGGGCACAACCTTCATAACGCCCGCCGCTGGCGATGAAGTCACCGCGCGCGGCATACCCTATTGGTGGTGGCGAAACGTGGGCGTGACCAATGATTTTGCCGCGCACGAGGACGGCGATGAGGACGGCGACGGCGTAACCGGGTGGGCGGAATTCCTGAGCGGCACCAACCCGACGAATCCCGCCTCACACCTGCGCCTCACCGGGTATGCCACCGCCAACGGCATGATCACGCTGGAGTGGTTTGGCGGACGCACCGGCGCACAGCGACCGTGGAGCCTGTACCGCGGCACCGACCCGGCGGCGGCGGACACCTGGACCTTGATCGCCAGCAACAGCATTCCCAACACGGCGGATCCCGAGGGCATCAACCGGTGGTCGTTGCCGCTTGATCCCGGCTCGACAACCAATGCCGTGCTCTACCATCCTGCGGTCCTACCCTGACCACCGATTCACCATGCACCCCTCTCTGCCGCGCGGGGCGGGCAACGGATTTGCCTTCGCCGTCTGCAACACATTCCCGGTAACCCTCCTGCTGGGCGCACCGATGGTGCTGTATTTCAAGCACCTCGGGGCAACGGCCACCGTGTTGGGAATTCTCGCCGCGCTGCCCCCGTTGCTGTCCCTGCTCCAATTGCCGGCCGCGCATTTCATTGAACGCGTGGGCTACCGGACTTTCATGTTGCGGGGCTGGAGCGCGCGCACGGTTTTCCTATTTCTCATGGCCGCGGTGCCGCTGCTCCCCTCCAGCGTCCCGGCGGGGTCCCGCGCGGTCCTGATGCTCTTCCTGCTCTTCATCTTCCACACGCTGCGCGGCATTTCGATGTGCGGCTGGTTGCCGTGGCTGTCGCAGTGGATTCCGGAGGAAGTGCGCGGGCGCTATCTGGGTCGCGAACAAGTGCTCAATTCCTTTGCCATGCTCACCACCAGCGCGATTGCCGCGTGGTGGATGGGACCGGGATCAGGATCGTTCGCCTACGCGGGTCTGTTTCTACTCGGGTCCCTGGGCGCGCTCGCGAGCCTGGTCTTCCTGCGCCGGATTCCGGACGTGCCCGTGCCCCCGGAATCCCGCTCGGCCGCCGCCCCGCCCTGGCGCGCCATCCTGCGACATCCGCCATTTTTCAGATTATTGCTGTTCAACCTCGTCGTACTTGCGGCCTACGCAGGTTCGGGCGTGTTCTGGATTCCACTGCTGCGCGACCACCACCATGTGAGTGACCGCTATGCGTTGAACCTGGTGGTGTTGACCAGCCTGATCGCCGCGCCCTGCCTGCTGCTTTTCGGGCGCATGGCCGATCGCGTCGGCAGCCGTCCGTTGCTCGCGCTGTCGGGGGCCTCGCAAGGCGTTCACTACCTGCTGTGGTGTGCGCTCGGCGCGCGGGTATTGCCGCTCAACAACGGGGTCGCCTTCCTGTTGCAGGCGACATCCGCCCTGTCCGTCTCCCTGTACGGCCTGGCCAACATGCGCCTGCTGATGGGCCTTGTGCCGGCGCAGGGCCGCAGCCATTTCCTGGCGCTGTTCACCTCGTTGAGCGCGCTCGCGTCCGGAATCATGCCCATCGTCTGGGGGGTGATGCTCGATGCCATTGGCGCATGGACCCGGTCGATCGGCCCCTGGGAGTGGAATCGCTACAGCCTGCTCTACGGCCTGCTCTTCCTGCTGGTCCTCGTCGCCCAATGGCTGCGCACCCGTCTGCCCGAACCGCGCGCCATGAAAACGGAGCGCTTCCTGCACGAACTGTTCGTCCGCACCCCCGCCCGCCTGCTCGGTCGAGTCTTCCACCCGCGCCCCGAATCGCCGGAACTTTAGCTGGCGCTGGCGACAAGCGGTGTGACGGTCGGGCGGCTGGGCTCACATGTCCTCCGTAGCGCTACGCGCGAAGGAGGAAGCCGCCGCTCCTTCGGCGCGTTGGGCCAACGCGCCCTACCAGTGCGGCGGCCCGGACGGAGCCGGGCCCTCCGGAAGCAGCATCGTGCGATGCTTGCGCGCGGATCCGGGTCCCGCCATGCCCTCTTGACACATCCCCCGCTTGGGGTTATTTTGACATGTCAAACATCGCCCCTCGCTCGGTCTTCTGGATTACGGATGAAAAAAAACCACTTGCGGTTCTTGTCTCTGAAACCCGCTCTGCTCCTGGCGGCCTTCGCCGCCGGAATCGCGCAGGCTTCCGCCCAGGACTGGCGCAACATCACCAACGGGCTCGAAGTTCCCACCCAGTTCTACGCGGACCAGCCCTACATCGTGCAGAGCCTCGACGGCCAAAACCATTGGCTGCTCACCCTGACCACGGGCACCAACGACGAAGGCGGCGTCGGCCAGCACATCGCCGCGACGGTGAGCACCAATCAGGGCTTGTCATGGTCGCCCCTCGTCCAGATTGAGCCCAGTTCCGGATCAGAGGCGTCCTGGGCCGTCCCGTTTATCACGCCGTCCGGTCGCGTGTATGTCCTCTATGTGTACAACACGACGCGCGCCGATTTTCCCACCGTCGTTACCAACCCGCCGGGACGTCGCCTCGATACCCTGGGCGCCTATGCGTTCAAATATAGCGATGACTTTGGCCAGACCTGGTCGACCCGCCACGAAATTCCCTATCGCCAAACCCTCGTGGATTCGAACAACAATGAATTCGGGTTCGCGCCCGGCGAGGTCAACCTGCACTGGGGCGTCAGCAAGCCCTTTTCCACCAACGGGCACTTCTTCACGTCGTTCACCAAACTGGGCGAGGGGTTCCGGCTGAATCCCGGCGGGACCGCCAATCCGCTGGCCATCAGCCAGGGCGAAGGCTGGGTGGTGGTCAGCACCAACCTGCTCACGGAAATGAACCCGACCAACCTGCACTGGGAAATGCGCCCCGAAGGGCAGGCGGGCATCCGCAACAACCTGTACGGCTCGGTGCAGGAAGAGCACGTCATGATTCCGATGAACGATGGGCGCTTCTACTGCGTGTACCGCACCACGACCGGCTATGCGATGCACTCGATCAGCACCGACGAAGGCCTGTCCTGGCCCACTCCGCTGCCGCTTCCCTACGAACCCGGCGGTGGCCGATTCGTAAAAAATCCGCGGGCCAATATCAAGGTGTGGCGGACCGGCGACGGGCGCTATGTGATGTGGTACCACAACAACAGCACCACGGGATTCCCGAACCGCAACCCCGCGTGGATCGCCGGGGGCATCGAAACGAATGGCGGCATCCGCTGGTCGCAACCGGAAGTCCTGCTGTACGACCCGAACCCCACGGTGCGCATGAGCTATCCCGACTTCATCGAACACGATGGCCGCTACTGGGTCACCGAGACACAAAAACACATCGCGCGCGTCCACGAAGTACCCGCCGACCTGTTGGAGGGCATGTGGAACCAGTGGACTGCGAACACGATCTCCACCAACGGCCTCGCCATCCAGCTCGACCAATTCGGAGCATCCGCCAGCACCTCCGCGCCGATGCCGTCGCTCACCAGTCTCGCGGCCGACGGTGGATTCACGCTGGAATGTTGGGTGAAGTTCAACTCGCTGGCCAACGGCCAGGTCCTGCTCAACACGCGCACCACGGCCGGCAAAGGCTTCATGCTGCACACGACCAACAGCCTGGTCCGGCTCACGATCAACGACGGCACACGCCAGTTCGCCATGGACACCGATGCCGGCGTGTTCGGGCTCGGCGCCTGGCATCACGTCGGCGTGGTGGTGGACGGGGCGCCCGACCTCATTACGTTCGTCGTGGACGGCAAGCTGCTGGACGGCGCTGCCGGCCGCACGTTTGGCTGGTCGTTCTTCACCAATGCCATGGCGGATATCAACGGCTCGAACCGAATCCACATCGGAACCAACCTGGTCGGCGAGCTGGGCCAGGTCCGCCTCTACACGCGCCACCTGCGCACCTCGGAACTGGTGGCGAATTTCAATGCGTGGGATGCGCCCGAATCGATCGTGGAAACGGTCGCGTATAACGGGACCTACAATCCCTACACCAACAGCCCGCCGCCCACGCAGTCCACCTGGGTCCGCAGCACGGCGCTATACGCGGGCTCGCTCACCAACGACGGCCTGCTCCGCATTACGGATGACGGCACCAACGCCAACGAACGCATCCAGATCAGCAGGACGATCAACGCCCTGGCCGCCAACCGGACATGGATCTTTGAATCCCGCATCAACCTGCTCTCCTCCATCCAGGCCACCCAGGCCACCCAAACGCCCATACTCGGCGGCGTCGGGCTCGGCGTGCGTGACGAGGGCGGCATCGGCCGCACGGCCCTGCTGATGTGGTTCGACGATGGCCTCAGGCTGGTCAACAACAGCGCGGGCATGAATGCATTTTCCATTCACCTGACGACGAATGATTACCGGGGAACGGGCTTCCACACCTATCGCATCGACAAACACACCAACGACCTGACTGGAAACTTCCAAATTCAGGTCTATGTGGATGGCAGCCCGCTGCTCGTGACGCCGCTCGCCTACACTTCGCTGCCCGTGGCGGCCAGCAGCGTGGGCGTCGGTTTCTTCGGCTCTTCACCCGCTCGCAGCGATTTGTTTATGGATTACATGTGGCTCGGCCCGCGCATCGACACGGACGGCGACGGGCTCTTCGATCCGGAGGACCCCGACGACGATGGCGACGGCATGTCCGACATCGACGAAGTAATCGCCGGCACTGACCCGCGCGACCCGCAATCCCGCTTTGAAGTTGCCGGCATGCAAACAAGCGGCGGTGGCGCGATCATCCAATGGAGCACGGTGAGCAACCGCCTCTATTCGGTATTTTTCACAACCAATCTGATCGACGGCGCGTGGCAAACGCTGCCACCGTTCACCAATATGGCCGCGAGTGGACAACCCATCACCATTACGGGATCAGCGGCTGCGGCCGACGGCTACTACCGATTGGATGTGACACTGCCATGAACGTTAAAAAACAAGCTGAACCGAAGCCGCTGCCCCGCATCGCCGCCTTTGAGCGGATGGGCTTCGGCCTGTTTGTGCACTGGGGCCTGTATGCCCAACGCGGCCAGGGCGAATGGATCCAGCGCTTAAAACCCATCGCGCAGTCGGAATACGACCGCCTGTTCGCGACATTCACCGCGAAAGATTTTGACGCCGATGCGCTCGCCCGCCTCGCGCGTGACGCCGGGGCGCGTTACATCACGCTGACCACGCGCCACCACGAGGGCTTCTCGCTCTACGACACCCGCGGCCTCTCAACATTTGACGCCCCCCACTCGCCCGCGGCTCGCGATTTGGTGGCGGAGTTTGTCGACGCCTGCCGCCGGTACGACATCGTGCCGTTCCTCTATCACACGACACTCGACTGGCGGGAAAAATCGCACACGTGTTCCGACAAGGCCTTCGCTCGCTATCTCGACTATCTGCATGCGTCGGTGGAGGTCCTGTGCCGGCACTATGGGAAAATCGGCGGCCTCTGGTTCGACGGGAACTGGTCGCGCAAAGGGGCCGACTGGAAGGAAGACCGCCTGTACCGGATGATCCGCCGACTGCAGCCCGATGCGATGATCATCAACAACACCGGCCTCTCGGCGCTCGGCGCGACCGGACACCCGGAACTCGACGGCGTGACGTTTGAACAGGCCCTGCCGCAAAAACCGGACCGGCGCGGCTGGAAAAAATATCTCGCGGGCGAGATGTGCCAGACCATGAACGCGCATTGGGGGATCGGCGCAAACGACTTCAATTTTCTTTCCCCGCGCGAGATCATCACCAACCTGTGCCTCTCGCGCAAAGTCGGCGCCAATTATCTGCTGAACCTCGGCCCCGAGGCGCAGGGCCGGCTGCCCGAATACGAATCGGCCGCGCTGCGCGTGGTCGGGCGCTGGATGGCGTTGCACGGCGAAATTATTCGCAGGGGCCGACCGATGGACCTCCGCTGTAGCGGACGCGATTTCGTTCTCGAAGCGGACGGGCGCTGCTACTACTTCGCCTTCGACCTCGCCATCCAGGGCCACAGCCATGTCACCGCGGGCGCGGGCGGAGCCGGTCCCCGAACCGTCGCGGGCCTGCCCCTGATCCTCAGAAGGGCGCGCTGGGTCGACACTGGCGATCCGGTCACCTTCGCGCGCAACTCCCGCACGGGCGACACGTTGTTGCATCTCACCGGATTTCCCTACGGGTCGAACCTTGTCGTGCGGGTCGCTGAACTGATTCCGGACTCCCCAAGCCGGGGTCGCCGGACGCGGAAGACGGCTTTATGACTGGTGACCACCGACGGACGACGGAACTTCGAAACAAGGAGTCGGATACGTGATGAACATGTTGCGGCCAGTTCTATTCTGCCTCGCCCTTGCCTGTCCGGCGGCGGCTTTCCCGCCCCCCGGCCTCGGGAACGTACTCGAGTCCATCTCCTTCCGGGCCGAAGCCAAACAAAAGAAGGAGAAGCCCAGGAAACAAAAACGGAAGAAGGCGAACGCGGGAAATCAGGCCATTAAGACGAAACAACTAAAGCCCATCACCACCGGCGCGGGGTTTGCCAACGTGATCACGCTGGAAGACCGCGTGAACGAAAGGCTCCATCAGATGACCGCCCAATCGGGCGATCTTCGTGCCGCGCAGAATTTCGAAGAGCAGAAACTGCACCGGGTGGAAACCTACCTCCGGATCGAGCAGGAACGAAAGGCGATCCTGCGCGCGCTGGACGTTGGCAGCCTGCGCGCCAGTCAGATCAATACACTCGACGGCGACGGGTTTTCCCTCCTGCACCATGTCGTAAAAAGCGGTTGGACGGACATTGCGGAGAAACTGCTGCGCGCGGGTGGAGATCCAGACATTAAGGACGTCACCGGCCGCACCGCCCGCGACTGGGCGCGCATCTTGAAGAACCCGGAAATGAGCGCGCTGCTCGAAACCCGCAAAGCGCCGAAGAAACCCTGACGCTGGAAACGATTTGCCCGCTTTTGATGTGCTCCGCGGCCGTATCCCCTCCGCAGCGCGAGCTTGAAAACCTACGGGCCGAAGCGGCGCGTGAACACGTCTCGCAGACTTCCGAACGACGCCAACCCGCGCGCCATCGTCTGGCGCGCATCATACAGGCCTTGGGCCTCCCCCGGGCGGCAATGCCGCTGAAACTGAAACATTCGGCGGTCGTTTAGGGGGATATTATGAGGCAGTCGACAACGCGCAAATAATCTCCCGTAAAATCTGCATTTCTATGCACTATACGGGCGTTTTCGAATGGTGGCGGCGGAGGGATTTGAACCCCCGACCAAGGGCTTATGAGTCCCCTGCTCTACCGGGCTGAGCTACGCCGCCTGCGGGCAAAGAAGCGGACAAACTAGGCGCGCAGGGGCGGCATGTCAAGCGGACGCGAATCCCAAGCGGGTCGCGAACACTTGACCAACCTCGTGCCACATGGCTATGTTGGCCATATGAAGCAGGCCACCATATCCTACACGAAAAACAACCTCAGCAAACTGCTGGAACAGGTGAAGCGCGGGGAGACGGTGACCATTCTCGATCGCACGAAGCCCGTGGCCCGGCTCACGCCCATGCCCGCCGCGGGGGATACGGACCTGGACCGGCGGCTGGACGACATGGAACGCCGCGGGATCATCCGGAGGGGTTCGGGAAAACTTCCTGATTGGATTCTTAAGGAACCACCGCCCAAGGCACAAAGTGGATTCAGCCTCAGCGAAGCTATTATCCGCGAACGCGAGGAGGGGCGGTGAGATACTGGGATTCGTCCGCACTGGCATCATTGCTGATCAACGATGCCCATTCAGCCGCGGCAACCCGCGCGCTCGACGAGGATGCAAGAATCACCACCTGGTGGGGAACCGTGGTGGAATGTCATTCGGCCATCTGGAACAACGAACGTCGGGGGTTGCTCACCAGTGCGGAAGCAGCCGCAGCCGAGTTACGTTTGCACTCCATGCGTACGTCGTGGACGGAAGTGGCGCCTTCTGAAACGGTTCGCGCAATGGCCCTGCGCTTCCTGCGCGTCCACGAATTGCGCGCGGCCGATGCATTGCAACTGGCCGCTGCCGCGATAGCGGCGGAGGGTCGATCAGAATCAATTCATTTCATCTCCAACGATCGCCGGCTTGTCGCAGCCGCGCGACTCGAAGGTTTTACGATCATCTCCAATCAAGGACTGCCATGAGCGAATCCCAAATCCAGGTCATCAGCAAGCAGGCCGCCTCGCGCAAAATCGTCGAGGTCGCGACCGAGGTCCATACCGACGTCGTCAAGAAACACAAGAAGCCGTCGATGCGGTTCCCGATCCGCTCGCTCGCGAACGTGAAATACGACGTGAAGCGCGGGCACTTCGAGATCCTCAACAAAACCGCGACGCGCACGCTGTCCTACAACACGGTCAAAACGTTCGCGCAGTCGATGCGGCTGCTCGCGACAACGAAGAACGACCTGCTCGACAAGGACGACATCGCGGGCAAGCGCGAGATCTATTACAACTCGAAGAGCTGGGGCGAATGCCGGTTCGACGAGCAACCTGAATCCGACACGCTGCTCGACGACATGGAGGCCATGCTCGCGATCAACCGCGAGCAGCTTGGGTACATCCCCGAAGAGCGCGGCGGCGAAGTCTGTGGGCCCATCGTCGTCATCGACCGCGACCCCGACACCGGCAAGGACATTAAGATCGACTGCACCAAGCTCGGCACCGGCGCGTGGAGCATCCCGTCCCGCGTCGAGCACATGCGCTTCCAGACCAAGGCGAAGTTCGTGCTCACGGTTGAAACCGCGTCGTTGTTCCAGCGCCTCGTGCACCACCGCTACTACGCGAAGGCGAACTGCGTGATCATTTCGATGAGCGGCGTGCCGACGCGCGCGTGCCGGCGCTTCATCCGCCGCCTCGCGGACGACCAGAAGATCCCGGTCCTCGCCTTCACCGACGGCGACCCGTACGGCTACTGCAACATCTACCGCACGCTGAAAGTCGGCTCCGGCCAGGCCGCGCACATCAACCGCTACTTCTGCGTGCCGACCTGCCACTACCTCGGCGTCACCCCGCAGGACATCATCGACTACGACCTCGAGGACGCCACGCATCCGCTCGAGGAGGCCGACATCAAGCGCGCGAAGGACGCGCTCAAAAACGACCCATTCATCAAGCACTACAAGGAATGGCAGCAGGCGCTGGAGCAAATGCTCAAAATGGGCGTCCGCATCGAACAACAGGCCTTCGCCAAACACGGCCTGAACTTCGTACTCGACCACTATCTGCCCGAAAAACTGAAGAAGGCGAAATTCCTGCCGTAGCGGAAGGTCTGGCGGTTCGCAAAAATTGTGTCCGATCGACTGTAGCGACGGCATTTCATGCCGTCGGATTCCAGCCGACGGGATGCAATCCCGTCGCTACAGAGGCAGACTGGCGCCAGCGGGAGCAACCCCGCCGCTACGCGTCGCCGGCGAGTTCCGCCTCGACCTGCTGGAGTTGGAGTGAGGCCTCCTCCCAGCGCGCGGTGTCGGCGTCGATGTGCTCCTGTAGCGCCGTCAGGTGCTGGTTGACCACGCTGTAGCTGGTCACCTTGCCCGACTCCATGTCCGCCAGCACCTGCGCGCGCTCGGCCTCCGCGGTTTGGATGCTCTTTTCGAGCGCCTCGATTTCCTTCTTTAGCGCGCGCGTCTTCTGCTGCACCTCGCGCCGCTGGTCGGCCCGCAACCGGCGCTGCTCCTTCTTCGACGTCCCGGTCGGCGCGGAAGAATCTTCCGCGTTCGCGACGGGCGGCGGCGGCGCCCCCGACGACCCCACCCGCTCGCGGTAGTAATCGTAATCCCCGACGTAGCGCTGGATGCCGGGCGGCTGGAGCGCGATGATGTTGGTCGCCACGTTGCGCACGAACGTCACGTCGTGGCTGACGAGCACCACGGTGCCCGCGTAGTCGCGCAGCGCGCGCTCCAGCGTCTGGCGGCCCTGGATGTCGAGGTGCGTCGTCGGTTCGTCCAGCAACAGCAGGTTCGGCGGACGCGCGAACAGACGCGCGAAGGCGAGGCGGATTTTTTCGCCGCCGCTCAACACGTCCACCGTCTTGTCGATCGCCTCGCCCTCGAAGCCGAACCCGCCGAGCATCGTGCGAAGCTGGCGCTCGGGCAGCTCCGGATTCGCGTCCTTCACCACGCGGTACACCGTCTGGTCCGGCGGCATCGTCTCCGCGAAATCCTGCGACTGGTAGCCCGGCACCACGAGATGGCCCAGCACGCGCCGCCCCTCCGCCGGCTCGATCGCACCCGCGAGGATGCGGAGCAGCGTCGTCTTGCCCATGCCGTTGAACCCGACCAGCGCGATCTTATCGCCGCGCATGATGTTCACATCCACCCCGCGCAACACCCAGCGCGCGCCGTCGTACGTGTGCCCCACGCCTTCGAGCCGCAGCGTTTCCGCGCCGGAATGCGGAGGCTCGGCAATCCGCAGGTACGCCGCGTCACTGACGAGCTGCGGCACGCGGATCTCCTCCATCTTGTCGAGCATCTTGATCCGGCTCTGCACCATCGAAGCCTTCGTATTCTTCGCGCGGAAGCGCTCCACGAAGCGCTCGATCTGGTCGCGGCGTTTCTGCTGGTTGCGCGCCGCGGCCTCCTGGATGCGCACCCGCTCCTCGCGCTGCACCAGGTACTCGTCGTAGCCGCACGGATAGCGCGTCACGATGCCGCCCGCGACCTCCACCGTGGCCTGGCACAGCGAGCGCAGCAGGAACCGGTCGTGCGAGACCAGCAACACCGTGCCTTGGAACGCCTCCAGCGTTTTCTCCAGCCACTCGATGGCGGGCAAGTCGAGATAGTTCGACGGCTCGTCGAGCAACAGCAGGTCCGGGTCGCCCAGCAGCGTGCGCACCAGCTCCGCGCGCATCTGCCAGCCGCCGCTGAACGAGCGGAAGGGTCGTTCCAGTTCCGCCGGCACGAAGCCGAGACCGCACAGCGCGGCTTCCGCGCGGCTCTTGAGCGTGTAGCCGCCGAGATGCTCGAAGCGGGACTGCAACTCGCCGTGTTCGCGCAGCAGCGGCTCGCGCTGTTCCGGGGTCAGGCCCGGCAGGTCATGCTCGATCTCATGCAGGCGCCGGACCATCACATCGAACTCCGGCCGCGCCTGCAGCGCGAAATCCAGCAGCGACCCGTCGAACGCGTGCGGGCGCAGTTGCTGCCGCACCGTACCGATGCGCAAGCCGCGCTGGACGTCCACCGACCCCGCGTCCGGCGCGAGTTCGCCGGTGATCAGCGCGAACAGCGTGCTCTTGCCCGCTCCGTTCGGCCCCACCACGCCCACGCGTTCGTTCGGCAGAATGCGCAGCGAGACGTCGCGGAAAATTTCCTGCGCGCCAAACTGGACCCGGGCCTGGACAAATTCAATCACAGGCCGACGTGTGTAGCGCAACCGCGCCCATCCGTCCACCGCGGTATCGGCGGTGCGGACTATTTTTAGCCGCGGATTGCGCTGATTATCGCGGATTAATCAAGGGGCGGGGCGGGGTCGTTGGCCGGATTTGTAAACCGCAGATACCCCAGATTTCACAAATGGAGAGGCGGTCACCCCTCCTTAATCCGCTTAATCCGTTTAATCCGCGGTTTCACCCGAAGAAGGACCACCGCGAATTGACGCGAATTTGCGCGAATGGGATCTGGGATCGGTGCAGTCGCTGGTGGGCTCATTTTTAACCGCGGATATATCGAGGGTCGGGGCCCTGTCGGGCGGGCATCATTCGTCCTCGACCCAGATATTCACCAGGTCCCATTCGCAATCACCGCAGCAGTCCGCATGCGAGTCGACCATGGTGAATAGTGTATGTCTGACCCTTGCGATCGCTTGCGCTCCAGACTTGGGTATTTTCTATTTTCTCCGAATGAAACCCATGGCGAACAGCAGTACGACAGCACCTGCGGTTGCCGTCACGAGCGGGCCGACCCATTTCCCGCCCACTGAAATGCCCAGGACACCGAATATCCAGCCGCCCAAGACCGCGCCGATTACACCGGCAACAATACATCCTATGATGCCTAATCCGCCGCCTTTCGTAATCAAACCGGCCAGCCATCCGGCGACTCCCCCAATCAACAAGAATACCACCAGTTGCTCCACGTTCATTTGATCTTCCTCCCGTTTGTTCTCTTCACCCAACGTCGAAAGTCACCGGACGGCGAGCCCGCCGCGGGTGAGCCGTACGGTGACCCGCCGGTTACGCGATCGACTTGTCTGTTGTCCTGAAATGTCCCGCTCTTCCGTGCGTCAGCGCATCGTCAAATAGTGTTTGGCCTTTGATGCGCGCCAAGTCCTTTATTTTCCATATGCGGTTGCGCATTGTTTTGGTTTCAGTCTTGGGAATGACAATAATTCCGAGCGCATGCCCGCCATGTTCGTAAATGATGGACGGAGTTGATAACTCAAATGCAGCAGTCGTCGGCCCCTGAGGGTCAAAGCCAACAGGTATCACACATTCCTGAATTACTGATCCGCACGTCACAATTACCTGTCGCTTGGTCGCGTCATTAACATGGTGATATAGGACCGAGTAGGGATGCTCGGTTGAAGCCAAAGGACTTTTCGCCCACCAGAATTCCTCGCCGAAGCGGGCAAAGCTCAATATCCGTGAGGGGTCGCCCGTGTGTATAGTCGCACTAAGCGATGAGCGTCCCCATTCATCCCTATTGAAATCCAACGCTATTTTCATTTTATGCGCCCAACGACAAGCCACAGGGCGCCCGGCTTCGGGCGTCCCCCTTGCGGGACATATTTGGCTATCTATTCAATAGTGGCAGTACAAACGCCAGCATGATGAGCAGAATCAACAGCACTAAAAAGATCCAGACAACAACAGATGTCCTGTATTTGATTGACGGTGTTATCGCAATGATCTGCTGATATTCTTGCGAAAATACAGTTGTACCCCTTTTTGAAAATAGCAGGAATAGTATGTAGGCATTGATCAATGTCCCTATCGGGAACCCTAGAAGTCCAATTCCAGAGAGAATGCCTGCCGGCAGTCGTGACCACGATTTCAAGTGTCTGATGCCCGAGCCAACCCACGCCTGAAGAAAACCAACCAGAATTAACAGTACATTGATCAATAACGAGTTCGGGGCGGTTGATTCCGTCGCAGAGAAATGTGTTGCCACACCTACGATGCCGATCAAACACATGAAAAATGCGCCGAGATAGTAGAGTAAACCGACCGACCTTACAGACGCCTCATGTTTAATGTGGTTCTGCCGAATTTCAACGGCGCCAGACAAATCAACGGATAGCGATGTCGTGTCATCAGTCATGCTGTATTCCTTATATGTCGAACAGGTGATCAGTCGGCTTCCTGCCAGCCTGCCATTTTGAAAAGGCTGCCTTGATTTGCAACGAGTTTCGGCAAAATGCTTCCAACTAGAGCGGTTCTCGAAAATTCTGTCTTGGTCGCTATTCCTCGGCGCCGACGGC